>DXCC01000004.1 GCA_019116245.1 Candidatus Tidjanibacter faecipullorum | reverse complement strand
GAGAGGAGAGGAGAGGAGAGGGGGTGCCGTAGATGCGGGACACCTCATCCCTGCAAAACAGAAACAGTCTGCCTCCGCCGAAGCGGGGACAGACTGTCGCGGAAGGGGTAACACAGACGGGATTAAGCTTCGGGTTTCGGGGCGAAATACCACCACCAGGGCAGCAGGATACCCGGTTCCATGCCGAAGAAGATGTCGTGATGCTCGCCGGTGATGAATTCGACGTTGCCGGCCGGCAGGATGAGGCCGAAGTGCTCCAGCACATACTCCTGGTGGGTGCCGTAGACCTCCTGGGTCTCGATGTTCACCAGACGGGAACCCGGCAGAATCACGGCCAGTCCGTCGTCCCGGCAGGCATAGCCGCCGGCTCCGGAGAACTCCTCGAAGAGGATGGTGGTCTCCGTCTCCGTGTTGTAGAAGGCCGGGCAGGACATCTCTTCCGGTTGACCGGTCTCGGGGTTGAACTCCTGTTTGTAGGTGCCGCTGATGTATTTGCCGGTTTCGCTGATGTTGTGCGGCTCGGCCGTGCAGGTCATGCCGTTGACCAGCGTCTGTTCCGTACCGTCCACATTGGAGATGGTCGTGAGTTGGCGCAGGTCTTTGCCTACCCAGTCCACCTTGCCGTCCTTCCAGTAGAGCATACCCATGTCGAAACCTACCCACGTGTTGCCGTAGACCACCTGGCCGTCATCCGAAATGCCGCGGGCCAGGATGCGGTCCGTAATGTCGCCTCCCCGGTAGTCGGTTTCGGGCAGGGGCAGAAACGCCGGAATGCCGTCACTCCACAATACCGGGGCGTAGGTCATACCTCGCATGCAGGTGCCGGCCCATTTCGTTCCATCGGCGGATACGTTGTCCACCATCGGGGTCCCCGTATTTTCGGGCGTGGGAACGATCGAATAGTCGCCGGTGCGGATGTCGAACATGTAGGCGGTGATGCTGCCGATGCAACCAAAGACCAGACCGTCATCCGTGACGGCCGACAGGGCCGATACGTAGGCCGGGACGTAGGTGGTGGCAGTTTCGCCCGTACGCATGTCAATCAGCTGCAGCAGGGAACCTTCCACGCCCTCGCGAATTTCGTCCGTGTTGGTGGCGATGTACCGTCCACCGGGCGATATGGCCGCTCCGTGAACGGAAAGCCGACGATAGCGGTATGCATTGTCTTTCATCAGCTGATCGACCAGCAGACGCGCGGAGGCCGTACCGGAATTGACGGTTACGGTCGTGGAACGGATGCCTTTGTCCGGATTCTCGGGCGCGGACAGGGTGAAGCCGTCCTCCGTTTCGTTGGTGATTTCCAGCCAGGATGCGCCGGGCAGTACTTCGTACGGGCCGGAGGCATCGACGGTGACCGTGAGCGTCGACGGATCGCCCAGCAGCGTGTAGGCGCTGAGGTTGAGATGGACGTAGTCGGCCGGAGCGTTGGTCTTACAACCGGTTACGGTCAGTGTCGCAGCACACAATGCCGACAACACCAAGGGAAGTGGCTTTTTCATGGAGTTTATTTTTAAGTGAGAAGGTTCGGTTAGTACAGATTAAATATACAAAAAAGAATGCGGATGGACAAGAATGTGGAAGATAATTTGATGTCAGGAGCGGAGCATTGCAGGCCGGGCGGGAATGAAGGCTGTAGAGCGAGCCGCGCGAACCTTGAGGCGGGACGGCGTGTTTGTCGGGGGCGGACTGCAGTACGTACAGCACGTATAAAAAGAACGGCCGGGATCTTTCCCGAAGAAAGATCCCGGCCGTAAGGGAGGATGGTGATTTACTTTTTCGGAGCGGAGTACCACCACCAGTTGGCCAGAATGCCGGGCTCCATGCCGAAGAAGACATCGTTGTTTTCACCGGCGATCAGATCAACGCTGCCGGCCGGCAGGATGATGCCGAAGTTCTCCAGAATGTAATCCTGATAGGAGCCGAGGGTCTCTTTGGTTTCGATGTTGACCAGCGTAGAAAGGTGGCCAATGCTCATGCTCGGGATGATGACGGCCAGACCGTTGTCACGGCAGGCGAAGCCGCCGGCACCGGGGAATTCCTCGAAGAGCGTCGTAGTACCCGTTTCGGTGTTGAAGAAGGCGGGGCAGCTCATGACAGCCGATGCAGCCTGGTTGGTATCCGGGTCGATTTCCTGCGTGTAGGTACCGCCGATGTATTTGCCGGTTTCGCTGATGTTGTAGGGTTCGGCCGAGCAGGTCATGCCGTTTACCAGCGTCTGTTCCGTTCCTTGTGCGTCGGTTACGGTCAGCAGTTTGCGCAGGTCCTTGCCTACCCAGTCTACCTGGCCGTCCTTCCAATAGAGCATGCCCATGTCGAGGCCTACCCACGTGTTGCCATAGATGACATTACCGTCAGCCGAGATGCCGCGGGCCAGGATGCGGTTCGTAATGTTGCCGCCCCGGTAGTCGGTTTCGGGCAGGGGCAGATAGGCCGGTACGCCGTCGGTCCACAGGGTGGGGGTGTAGGTTTGGCCTTTGGCTACGCTGCCGGCCCATTTCGTACCGTCGGCCGATACGTTGCTGACCATCGGGGTGCCCGAGTCGGGAACCGGAACGATGGCGTAGTCGCCCGTGCGGATATCGAACGAGTAGGAGGTGATGCTGCCCAGGTCACCGAAGGCCAGACCGTCGTCCGTCACGGTGGACATGCCCGAAACATAAGAGGGAATGTAGGTTGTGGCAACAACCTCGGTCGTATACGGATCGATCAGTTGCAGCAGCGAACCGTCCACGCCATCACGGATTTCGTCGGTGTTGGTTACGATATAGCGGCCGCTGGGCGAGATGGCGGCGCCGTGAACGGTCAGGCGGCGGTAGCTGTAGTCGGTTTCCTGCATCAGCTGGACGATCTGGATCTGTGCATGTGCAGCGCCGCAGGTAACGGTTACGGTAGTAGTACGGGTGCTTTTGTCCGGATTCTCGACTGCAGCCAGCGTGAAGCTGTCGGTCTCCTGGGCGGAAACGGTCAGCCACGACGCACCGGGCATCACTTCATACTGGCCGGATGCATCGACGGTAACGGTCAGGGTGGAGGCTTCGGCAGGTATCGTGTAGTCGTTGATGCTGCAATTTACAAAGTCGGAATCTCCTTTGGTTGTGCAACTTGTCATCATCAGCATTGTGGCGCACAAAGTGGCCAAAGCAAGGGAAAGGGGTTGTTTCATGTTAGTTATAGATTTAAAGGTTAACTCCCGTTTTGGTTTGGTTTTGTTGTGTTAGCTATCACTTTTTGTAAATGTACGGAATGTCTGCGTAAAAAACAAACCAAACCGGGCAAAATTTTTCTTACTGTTTTGATGCCTTATATAATATATAAACAAGAATTGTGGTTATGGCGTGTGAAACAACAGCCTTGCGTGGAAACAGACCGTTGATATTTCGGAAGCGGGCGGGGGCAGGGAGCGAACGTTATTCCTCCTCGAGGGCGTACTCGACGGCCCGGTTCAGCTGGCGGCAGAAACCGGCGGTCGAGGCAAATGCGGCCAGTGTGCGGGTCGTGAGGTCGGGAGCGGTCAGTTCCGCGTCCGACAGGGGACGTTCGAGCAGTACGTCGCGCAGCCGGAGGTAGGAGGCGTAGGGCGTGTCGGTGGGAAAGCCGAGCGGCTGTCGTTTCAGCTGGTTTTCCCGGGAGAGGGTGAAGCCTTCGCGGGCGGCACGGGCGATGTTCTCCTCGAGTTGTGCCCCGTTGTAGAGCATCTCCTCACGGACGCTGTGCAGGACGCGGGGTTCGGGGCGGTAGAGACCGGTGACCAGGAAGTGTCCTCCCGTTGCGGAGTCCGTTTCGGAGTCGCTGTGGCGGGGTTCGATGTGGAAATAGTAGCCGGACCGGCCCGATTTCTTGCCGCCCGGGCAGATAAAAATGCCGATGTGTTGTTTGTAGGGGCGTTTGTCGGGACTGAAGCGGGTGTCGCGGTAGATGCGGTAGGTACAGTCGTTGACGCCGAGTCCGCGCACCGAGTCGTCGAAGGCGGCGATACCGTCGATCAGTTCGGCAGCGAAGCGTTCGACGGTGGCTTTGACGCGGAGGTACTCCTCCTTGTGGGCGGCGAACCAGGCCCGGTCGTTGTTGCGGTAGAGTTCGCGCAGAAAGGCGATGACGTGTTCCATGACAGTTGGGGTGGGCCGGTGAAGAGCGGGCCGGCCTTCGTTGCAAAGATACGCTTTTTCGGCGGCGGGTGGCCTCGGAACCTCCTCCGGCGGGAAAAGAATTGAATCTTCGGGAGTTTCTTCGTACCTTTGTTTTTTGAAAAAAACGTACCGGATATGGCACTGTTCAACCTATTCAAGAAAAAGCAGAAAGAGGAGGAGACTCCCGAGGTGCAGGCCTCCCGTCAGCAGGAGGTGAACGAGGGGTTCAAGAAGACCAAAGAGGGGCTGTTCGGCAAGCTGGCCCGTGCCGTGGCCGGCAAGTCGCAGGTGGACGACGAGGTGCTCGACAACCTGGAAGAGGTGCTCATTACCTCCGACGTGGGGGTGGAGACCACCGTCAAGATCATCCGAAATATCGAGGCGCGTGTGGCGCGCGACAAATACATGAATGCCTCCGAGTTGCGCTCCATTCTGCGCGACGAGGTCAGCGCCCTGCTCCAGGAGAGCGATTCCGGGAGCGAGGATTTCGGCCTGGAGCTCCGCGAGGGGGTACCCTATGTGGTGATGGTGGTCGGCGTGAACGGCGTGGGCAAAACCACCACGATCGGCAAGCTGGCCGCCCAGCTCGTGCGGGCTGGCCGCAAGGTCTATATCGGTGCGGCCGATACGTTCCGTGCCGCGGCCATCGACCAGCTGCAGGTGTGGGCCGACCGCGCCGGCGCGACGATGATCCGCCAGGAAATGGGGTCCGACCCCGCCTCGGTGGCTTACGATACGCTCCGTTCGGCGGTGGCCAACCATGCCGACGTGGTGCTGATCGACACGGCCGGCCGTCTGCACAACAAGGTGGGGCTTATGAACGAGCTGACCAAGATCCGCAACGTGATGGCCAAGGTGATTCCCGATGCGCCGCACGAGGTGATGCTGGTGCTGGACGGCAGTACGGGGCAGAATGCCTTCGAACAGGCGCGTCAGTTCACGCAGGCCACGCAGGTGACCTCGCTGGCCGTGACCAAGCTCGACGGTACGGCCAAGGGCGGCGTCATCATCGGCATCTGCGACCAGTTCCATATTCCGGTGCGCTACATCGGCATCGGCGAGGGCATCGACCAGCTGAAGATTTTCGACCGCCGCGAATTTGTGGATGCCCTGTTCGGCGAATAGGCTGCGGGGCCGGGTAATTCCGAAACGATCCTTATGAAGAAGAAAAGCAAAGCGAACAGGATAAATGTCGTGACGCTGGGGTGTTCCAAGAACGTTGTCGATTCGGAACACGTCATGGCACAGCTGGAGGCCGCCGGATACGAGGTGGTCTTCGATTCCAATGACAACGACGCGGCCACGGTGGTCATCAACACCTGCGGCTTCATCGGCGATGCGAAGGAGGAGTCGATCAACACGATCCTTCAGTTCGTGCAGGCCAAGAGCGAGGGACTGATTGACCGGCTTTTTGTCATCGGCTGCCTGAGCGAACGCTACGCCGACGAGTTGCGCGCGGAGATTCCCGAGGTGGACGACTATTTCGGCGCCCGCGATTTCCGGGGCATTGTCGAGCGGCTTGCGGGGGCCTGGCGCCCCGAACTGGCTACGGCCCGCCACCTGACCACGCCCGCCCATTATGCCTACCTGAAGATTTCGGAGGGATGCAACTGGCGGTGCGCCTACTGTGCCATTCCGCTGATCCGGGGCGGACACGTCTCGGTGCCCATGGAACAGGTGGTGCGCGAGGCCGAGGAGCTGGCCCGTGGCGGCGTGAAGGAGCTGATCGTCGTGGCGCAGGACACCACGTTCTACGGGGTCGATCTCTACGGCGAGCGCAAACTGGCCGAGCTGCTGCGCCGGTTGGCCGCCATCGACGGCGTGGAGTGGATCCGGCTTCACTATACCTATCCGACCGGTTTCCCGCAGGAGGTGATCGACGTGATGCGCAACGAACCCAAGGTGTGCCGCTATATCGACATTCCGTTGCAGCACATTGCCGATACCCAGCTGAGCGCCATGCGGCGCGGCATCACCAAGGAGCGGATCATCGCCCTGCTGGACCGCCTGCGGCGCGAGGTGCCGGGGATTGCCATCCGCACCACGCTGATGGTCGGTTTCCCGGGCGAGACGGAGGCCGATTTCGCCGAACTGGAAGAGTTCGTACGCGAACAGCGCTTCGACCGGCTGGGCGTTTTCCCCTATTCGGCCGAGGAGGGTACGCCGTCGGCCGAGATGGCTGACGATGTGCCGGAAGAGGTGAAGCAGGCACGCGTGGAGCGAATCATGAAACTCCAGCAGGAGATCTCCCTGCAGAACAACCTGCGGCGCGTGGGCGAAACCTACCGGGTGATTGTCGACCGGCGCGAGGGCGACTTCTATGTGGCCCGTACGGAGTTCGATTCGCCCGAGGTGGACGAGGAGATTCTGATCCCCGCGGCGGGCGGAACGCTCCATCCGGGCGAGTTCCGGACGGTGCGGATTACCGACGCCGAGGAGTACGATTTGTACGGCGAGCTCGTTGCGGAGGGCTGATGATTTTGATTATTCTGAAGATTTGCCTATCTTTGGAGTGCAGAAGGGCGGAAACGCCCGGAAACAAGACCGAAAGATCGTTTGCGTATGGCGGGAAGCAGCGTGATAGATTCGCTGAGCGCGAAAATCGAACGCCTGATGGCGGAGCATGACAAGGCGCTGGCCCGCAATGCGGAATTGTCCCGCGAGCGGACAAAACTCGCCGAGGAGAACAAGACGCTCAAGCAGACGATCGCATCGTTGGAGCGGCGCATCGGCGTATTGGAGTTGGGCAACGGCCTGACCGGTACGGCAACCGATACGAAGCGGGCGCGGGCCCGGATCAATCAGCTTGTGCGGGAGATTGACCGGTGCATCGCCCTGATGAACCGATAGAGTGGAGACTACGAAGAGCGTACGAGGGTATGCAGAAATTCAATATCAAACTGAATATTGCAGGCAAGAGTTACGCTCTGAGCATAGAACGCGAAAAGGAGGCGATTTTCCGCCGGGCCGAGAAGGAGGTCAACCGACTGACGGCGGCGGTCGAATCGCAGTACATGGCGGAGCGAGAGGATTATCTGGCCGTAGTGGCGCTGCAACTCGCCGTACGGGCCGTCGAGCTGGAATCCAGCCGCAGTTTGGGCAAGGACATTGACCGGCTGGACGAACTCGACCGGATGCTGGAGGATCATCTCAACAAGTTGAAATAGGTTCCGCGGTCGCGGCGCAGTCCGGCGGCCGGCGCAAACATATACAGGTTCTTTACATAGGACGGAATTATCCCGCATGGATTCCATTTAGCTTTGCGAAACTTAACAATTAAAAACAATTGGGGTTTCACTCGAGTTGTCAAAAACAGGCCTTAACCCGCGAGGGTGCATCCTCTGCCGCTTCGGGCGGTACGGTGCCGTTGGACGTTTGCGATTTTTCGGAGGCCCCACACTTGACGATACTGGAGCTTCGTCAAACAGAAAACTGGGGTCCGTGCGGTTTTTTTTTGCTGAAACGAAAACAACCAAACATATACACATTTATCAATTTTAAGCAACATATTGTATGCCAACAGTACTTGCATGCGTTATCAGCGCGGTGGTCGCCATCTGCGTCTATATTCTGGTAACGAACTTTATATTCAAGAAGAGCTTGCGCAAGAAACGCGCCGCCCTGCTCAAGGAGGCCGAATCCGAAGGTGAGGTGATCAAGAAGGAGAAGATTCTCCAGGCCAAGGAGAAATTCATCCAGCTGAAGAGCGATCACGACCGGCAGGTCAACGAGCGTAACCAGAAGCTCAACCAGCGCGAGCAGAACATCCGTCAGCAGGAGAATGCGCTCAACCAGCAGCAGCAGGAACTGGAGCGCAAACTGAAGGAGAACGAGCGGCTCAAGGAGCAGATGTCGAACCACATGGCTGCGTTGGAGCGCAAGAAGGAGGAGGCCGACCGGCTGATCCAGGAGCAGAACAGCCGGCTGGAGCAGATCGGCGGCATGAGCAGCGAGGAGGCGAAGAATACGCTGATCGAGAACATGCGTTCCGAGGCGAAGAGCGCCGCCATGGCCTACATCAACGAGACGATCGAGGAGGCCAAGATGAGCGCCAACAAGGAGGCCAAGCGGATTGTCGTGCAGACCATCCAGCGGGTGGCCACCGAGACGGCCATCGAGAACTCCGTGACGGTGTTCAACATCGAGAGCGACGAGGTCAAGGGCCGCATCATCGGTCGCGAGGGCCGCAACATCCGTGCGCTGGAGGCTGCGACGGGTATCGAGATCATCGTGGACGATACGCCCGAGGCGATCATTCTCTCCGGTTTCGATCCGGTGCGCCGCGAGATTGCCCGTCTGGCGCTGCACCAGCTCGTCACCGACGGCCGCATCCATCCGGCCCGCATCGAGGAGGTGGTGGCCAAGGTACAGAAACAGATCGAGGAGGAGATCATCGAGGTGGGCAAACGCACGACGATCGACCTCGGCATCCACGGTCTGCACCCCGAACTGATCCGCCTGATCGGCAAGATGAAATACCGTTCTTCCTACGGTCAGAACCTGTTGCAGCACTCGCGCGAGACGGCCAACCTGTGCGGCATCATGGCGGCCGAACTGGGGCTCAACCCGAAACTTGCCCGCCGCGCCGGTCTGCTGCATGATATCGGCAAGGTGCCGGACGACGAGCCGGAGCTGCCGCACGCAATTATCGGCATGAAGCTGGCCGAGAAGTACAAGGAGAAACCGGAGGTGTGCAACGCCATCGGCGCCCACCACGACGAGATGGAGATGACCTCGCTGATCGCTCCGATCGTGCAGGTTTGCGACGCCATTTCGGGTGCGCGTCCGGGTGCCCGCCGCGAGGTGGTCGAGTCGTATATCAAGCGTCTGAAGGAGATGGAGGACATCGCCATGGCCTATCCGGGCGTGATGAAGACCTATGCCATCCAGGCCGGTCGCGAGTTGCGCGTGATCGTCGGCAGCGAGAAGATCTCCGACCAGGAGGCCGATGCACTTTCGCATGATATTGCCAAGAAGATTCAGGACGAGATGACCTATCCGGGACAGGTGAAGATCACCGTCATCCGCGAGACCCGTTCGGTAAGCTACGCCAAGTAGTCCGGCCGTTCGGAAACGACATGGAACCGCCGCCTTCCTTTGCAGAGGGCGGCGGTTCTTCTTTTGAAACGGCGGAACCGGAAGCCAAGTCCGTGAGGGGGCGGATGCGAACCCGGCGCTGAACGGCCCCAGCTGGTCGGCAGCGCGTGGATTGCGACACGAGGTTGAGGGGAAAGGACGGGCGCGGCGCAAGAAAAACGGGGGCAGGGGCCGCTTTTTCGGCGGCTTTTTATTTATTTTGCATCCGTTGAAATCAAAGGGTACCCGCAATGGAAACACAACATACGATTCGTCCCGCCCGGCAGGAGGATGCCTCCCGGCTGGCCGAGATTCTGATTTTTGCCAAACGGATGGCCTATCGGCCTATTTTCCGCAACGACTACGTGTCGTTCAATGTCATGCAGGTGCTGCCCCTGGCGCTGCACTATCGTGACGAGGCCGATGCGTTGCGCGATGTGTTTGTCTATGACGACGGCATCGTGAAGGGCATGATGAGCTGGGGCCGCAGCGAGGAGCCGCAGGGGCGGCGCGAACTGTGCGAACTCTATATTGACCCCTGCTTTCAGCACGAGGGAGTCGGCGCACGGCTGATCGGCCACTTTACGGCTTGTGCCGCGGCCGACGGCATGAAGACGGCCACGCTATGGGTGCTGGAGGAGAATCCGCAGGCCCGCTGTTTCTACGAGAAGATGGGGTTTGCCTTTGATGGAAACCGGAAGCAGTTTCCCGGTACGGAGGCGTGGCTCATGGAGTACGCCAAGGCGTTGTAGTTCGCTCCGAAAGGGGGTGTGATTTCGGGCTGTCCCGCTTGCGGGGCGGCCCGTTTTGGTGTCGGAGAGGGCTGTGCAAGCGGGTGCGGTGAAAACCGTGATGCAGGGGGCGTGTTGGCGATATGTGCTGTTCCCGCTCCGAAAATGGAGACGGCAGGGGGGCGAGAACAGTCGCCGGGACGCGATGAGGAGATCGTATAGGTCGCGGTGAACTGGCGCGGGGTTGCGTGTGTGGCGTGGGTACGCTTGTGGACGGCAGGGATGGCGCCTGGGGGCAGGCTATTTGCCGGGAAGGTGTGGCCGGGCTCAATGGACCGGACGCGCAGCGGAGGTCAGGCCTGGCCGGCGGCTTTGAGGGCGAGGTAGCCGGTGTCGTCGGGCAGAGCGGGCTGATTGGCCGCTGCGACGGCCAGCCGGTCACAACGTTCGTTTTCCGTATTGCCGTCGTGTCCCTTGACCCACACGAAGCGGACGTTGTGGCGTCGGTAGATCTTGAGAAAACGCTGCCACAGATCGGGATTCTTCTTCTCCTTGAATCCTTTTTTCTCCCAGCCGAAGACCCAGCCCTTCGTGACGGCGTCCACCACGTAGCGCGAGTCGGAGTAGATCGTCACGTCGCATCCCTCGACCTTGAGCGCTTCGAGCCCCTTGATGACGGCCAGCAGCTCCATGCGGTTGTTGGTCGTCAGCCGGAAGCCTTCGCTCAACTCTTTGCGGTAGGGGGGCGAGAGGAGTACGGCGCCGTAGCCGCCGCGTCCGGGGTTGCCCTGTGCGGCGCCGTCGGTATAGATGGTGATCTGTTTGTTCATGCGTCTGTGTGAAATGGGTGAGGGCTGTCCGTGTTTGTGGCGCGAGGACAGCGGTCGCACGGGGACGGAGCGCGCAGCAAGAAATCGGCAGGCCGTTCTGCAATGGCCTGCCGATTGTGCATGCGGCGGTAAAACTCCGCGTAGGGATGTGTGTCTGCCGGCTGGGGGCGGGTTATTTCCGCTGACCCTCCTTGGCTTCGATGCTCAGGGTGGCGTGCGGAACGATCCGCAGGCGTTCCTTCGGAATCAGCTTGCCCGTCTCGCGACAGATGCCGTACGTTTTGTTTTCAATGCGGACGAGGGCCGCTTCGAGGTGGTGGATGAATTTCAGCTGCCGCTGGGCCAGACGGCCCGATTCCTCCTTGGAGAGGGTGGCGGCGCCTTCTTCCAGCACCTTGAAGGTCGGTGACGTATCCTCCGTATCGTTGCTCATCGTGTGCGTAATCGAAGAACGCAGCAGTTCGTAGTCGGCTTTCGCCTTCTCGAGTTTGTCGAGAATGATCGCCTTGAATTCGGCGAGTTCCTCGTCCGAATACCTGGTTTTTTCGACTTCTGCCATATCGCGTATGTGTTTTTAAGTTGTCTATACTTTAAAGATAGTACATATCTTCGATATATCCAAATGGCGGGCTTCTTCGATTGCCGTTTTTTGTCCGATGAGTGCGACAGGTTGCCTCAGCATCGCGTGACGGCGATCGTAACCGGACGTTCGTCCAGATCCACCTCGCGGACGAAGTCACCCTGCGGCGTCTCGGCCAGGGTCAGTTCGGCGGCCAGCGTCTGCGTGGCGATGTAGTCGTGGAAATCCTTCACGGCTTCCTCGACCAGCTCGCAGCGACCGATCTCGACGCGGATCTTGTCCGTTACCTCGAAACCGCTCTCCTTGCGGAGGTTCTGGATGCGGTTGATCAACTCACGGGCGATGCCTTCGCGCTGCAGCGCCTCCGTAATGGTGACGTCCAGTGCCACGGTCAGCCGGCCTTCGCTGGCCACGAGCCAGCCGGGCATGTCCTCCGAGGTGATCTCGAAGTCGGCGCGGGTTACCTCGAGCTGTTCGCCGCCCACCTCCAGCGTATAGCGGTCGCTCGCCTCGATGGCGGCAATCTGCTCCTGCGTGAAGCCGGCCACCAGCGCGGCAATCTGTTTCATCTGCTTGCCGTAGCGCGGACCGAGCGTCTTGAAGTTGGGCTTGATGCGCTTGGTGATGATGCCCGCCGTGTCGGTGATGAGTTCCACCTCCTTGACGTTCACCTCGTTCATGATGAGCCCCTTGACCTTCTCGATCTGACGGCCCATGCGTTCGTCGAGTACGGGGATGATGATCTTGGTCAGCGGCTGGCGCACCTTGATGTTCACCTTGCGGCGCAGGGCGAGTACCATCGAGGAGATCTGCTGGGCAGCGGCCATCATCTCCTCCAGTTCGCTGTCGATCAGCGAAGCGTCGGAGACGGGGTAGCAGTTGAGGTGTACCGATCCGCTGTGACGGTTGCTGACGGCATTCAGGTCGGTGAAGAGCCGGTCGGCCATGAACGGTGCGAAGGGCGCCATCAGGCTGGCTACCGTTTCGAGGCAGGTGTAGAGGGTCTGGTAGGCGGCCAGTTTGTCGTCGGTCAGGCCGCCGCCCCAGAACCGCTTGCGGTTAAGGCGGACGTACCAGTTGGAGAGTTTCTCGTCCACGAACTCCTGGATCATGCGGGCGGCGGGCGTCGGATCGAAATCCTCAAGCCGTGCGCTCACTTCAGCCACGAGCGTGTTCAGTGCCGAGATGATCCAGCGGTCGATTTCAGGGCGCCGGGCTACCGGGATCTCCGGTTCGGCGCCCGTGAAGCCGTCCACGTTGGCGTAGAGGGCGAAGAAACTGTACGTATTGTAGAGCGTGCCGAAGAACTTGCGGCGTACTTCGTCCACGCCTTCCGGGTCGAACTTCAGGTTGTCCCACGGCTGCGAGTTGGAGATCATGTACCAGCGCACGGCGTCGGGACCGTATTTGTCCATCACCTCGAACGGATCGACGGCGTTGCCGAGGCGTTTGCTCATCTTGTTGCCGTTCTTGTCGAGCACCAGGCCGTTGGAGATGATGTTGCGGAAGGCCACCGAGTCGAAGAGCATGGTGGCCAGTGCGTGCAGCGTGAAGAACCAGCCGCGCGTCTGGTCGACACCCTCGGCGATGAAGTCGGCCGGGAACCGTTTCAGGAACTCCTCGCCGCTCACCTCGAAGGGGTAGTGGGCCTGTGCGTAGGGCATGGCGCCGCTGTCGAACCACACGTCGATCAGGTCGCTCTCGCGGTGCATCGCCTCGCCCTTCGAGGAGACGAGCACGATCTCGTCCACGTAGGGGCGGTGCAGGTCGAAGCGGTTGTAGTTCTCCTCCGAGAAGTCGCCTTCGCGGAAGTCGGCCAGCGGGTTGCTCTTCATCAGTCCGGCGGCCACCGAACGGTCAATCTCGGCGCGCAGTTCGGCCACCGAACCGATGCACTTCAGTTCGGCGTGATCCTCCGTAGCCCAGATCGGCAGCGGGGTGCCCCAGAAGCGCGAGCGGGAGAGGTTCCAGTCCACCAGACCCTCCAGCCACTTGCCGAAACGGCCGGCGCCCGTCGAGGCGGGCTTCCAGTTGATCGTCTCGTTCAGTTCGATCAGGCGGTCCTTCAACGCGGTGGTGCGGATGAACCACGAGTCGAGTGGGTAGTAGAGCACGGGTTTGTCCGTACGCCAGCAGTGCGGGTAGGAGTGGGTGTGTTTCTCGATCTTGAAGACCTTGTTCTCCCCCTTGAGCATCACGGAGATGTCCACGTCGAGGGTCGGATCGTCCGGCTTGAGGCTTTCGTCGTAGGCGTTCTTCACGTAGCGGCCGGCCCATTCGCGGTAGCGGTCGGCGTCCACGTAGCGGGCCACGAAGTCGGGATCCATCTCCTCCAACAGGAAGAATTTGCCTGTACGGTCCACCATCGGCTGGTTCTTGCCCGCCCGGTCGACGATATACATCGGCACGATGCCGGCCTGCTTGCCGACCCGGTCGTCATCGGCACCGAACGTCGGCGCGATGTGGACGATACCCGTACCGTCCACCGTGGTCACGTAGTCGCCCGAAATGACGCGGAAGGCGTCGCCCATCGGCCGGATCCAGTCGATCAGCTGTTCGTAGCGGATGCCGACCAGTTCCGAACCCTTGTAGGTGCGGTCGCACACCGTGTAGGTGCCTTCCATCTTCGGGGTGAAGTAGGAGCCGAGCAGCGCCTTGGCCAAGATGACCGTCTGCGGCTCCTGGGTATAGGGGTTGAGGCATTTGACCTTGACGTATTCGATGTCGTCGCCCACGGCCAGCGCGGTGTTCGAGGGGAGCGTCCACGGCGTGGTCGTCCACGCCAGGAAGTAGAGCGTGCCCTGCACGTCGTCGAACAGGAATTCGCTGCGCTCGTCGCGCACGATGCGGAACTGGGCCGTGCAGGTCGTGTCCTTCACGTCGCGGTAGCAGCCCGGCTGGTTCAGCTCGTGGTTGCTCAGTCCCGTGCCGGCGGCCGGCGAGTAGGGCTGGATCGTGTAGCCCTTGTAGAGCAGGCCCTTCTCGAAGAGCTGCTTGAGC
Organism: Candidatus Tidjanibacter faecipullorum; assembly: GCA_019116245.1. Lineage (GTDB taxonomy): Bacteria > Bacteroidota > Bacteroidia > Bacteroidales > Rikenellaceae > Tidjanibacter > Tidjanibacter faecipullorum. Next base: position 218,011 of record DXCC01000004.1, on the reverse strand, counting down.
ATCCACCACAGCGTCTCGATATATTTGTTCTCGTAGGTGATGTAGGGGTGCTTCATGTCCACCCAGTAGCCCATCTTGCGGGTGAGGTTTTCCCATACGCCCGTGAACTCCATGACCGCCTTGCGGCAGGTGCGGTTATATTCCTCGATGGAGATCTTCGTGCCGATGTCCTCCTTGGTGATGCCGAGTTTCTTCTCGACGCCCAGCTCGACGGGCAGGCCGTGGGTGTCCCAGCCGGCCTTGCGGCGTACCTGGAAGCCCTGCTGGGTCTTGTAGCGGCAGATCGAATCCTTGATGGTGCGCGAGAGGACGTGGTGGATGCCCGGCAGACCGTTGGCCGAGGGGGGGCCTTCAAAGAAGATGAAGGAGGGGTGTCCCTCGCGTTCGGAGATGCTGCGGCCGAACGTATCGTCGCGGTCCCAGGCTTCGAGAACTTCCGCTCCCAGTTTCGGGAGGTCGAGTCCTTTATATTCGTTGAATTTCCTGCTGCTCATAAGTTCGTTTGCGGATTTTTAAAGTACAAATTTATGCAAAATTGTCGGAAAAACCGCGTAACTGTCCCGTGGACAACCGGAAAAAAGGTGGCGCCCCGCGTGGATCCGGTCCGTCGTGCCCGCAGGGAGGAGGGCTCGGCGGGGCAAGACCGGAGCTGCGGCCGGGCGGTCCGGATCGGGCGGTTAACCGCGCGGGTTGTTCAGCCGGATCTTCTCGTGGTAGAAGTAGTTCACCAGCACCGGTTTGCCCGGTTCGGAGCGTCCGTAGGGCAGGTCGTTGATCCGGTAGGGCAGGCCGTTCGCGGCGGCGAAGGCGGCGATCTCCGCCTCGAGCTGCTGCCAGTAGGTGGTGTCCTTCCGGTGGTAGATGGCATCGTACAGGGGAACCAGGTCGGGATGGCGGTCGGCGATGTAGTCCAGTATGGTGGCCTTGAAGGCGCCGCGGAGATTCAGATTCTCCAGCCAGATCAGGTCGGTGAAGTTGCGGACCCGTTCGATGATGGCCCGCAGGTCGGTGATCCCCGGAAAGATGGGGGAGACGAAACAGACGGTGCGGATACCGGCTTCGTAGACGCGCTGCATGGCGGTCAGGCGCCGTTCGATGCTCACGGCCTGATCCATGTCGGCACGGAAGGCTTCGTCGAGCGTATTGACCGACCAGGAGACCGTCACCCGGGGAAAGGTGCGCAGCAGGTCGAGGTCGCGCAGCACGAGGTCCGACTTGGTGCAGATCATCAGTTCGGCCCGGCTGCCCTGCAACTCCTCGAGCAGCCGGCGGGTGCGCCGGAACTGTTCCTCGTAGGGGTTGTAGCCGTCCGTGACGGAGCCGATCACGATCCGTTCGCCGTCGTAGCGGTGGGGATTGCCGATGGGGGGCCAGTGTTTGACGTCGAGGAAGGAGCCCCACGGCTCGGTGTGGCCCGTGAAGCGTTTCATGAACGAGGCGTAGCAATATTTGCAGGCGTGGGGGCATCCCACATAGGGGTTGACGGAGTAGCCTCCGACGGGGAGCGAGGATTTGGTCATCACGCTGCGCACGTCAATGGAGCGGATGGCATCTTCTGGCAGTTGCATGGCGGAGCGTTGGAAAGAAAAGAAAAAGCCTGCCGGCACGGCCCGGAGGCGGTGACGGCAGGCGTACGGCTTCTGTTTACAGCAGGCTGGGACGTTCGGTGACCTCGGCGTCGGTCATGGTGTAGCCCTCCAGGCTGTTCGCCTTGGCCTGGATGCAGAGGTAGAGCATCGGTTCGGCGGAGGTGCACCGGAGGTTGCGGTCGCAGCCGGGCGCTACCCGAATGACGGAGCCTTCGGCGATGTCGAATACCTCGTCGTCAACCTGGAAGCGGCCTGCTCCGGAGAGGATCACGTAGTTCTCCTCGTTGGCCTTGTGGCTGTGGAAGAAGGGAACGGATGCGCCCGAGGGGAGCGTGCCGAAGGAGATCTCGCAGGAGGTGGCACCGGTTGCCTCCTTGACAAACTGTTTGCCCTCGAACTGCTGGAGGGAGCCGACCGAGGCGTGGGCATATTTGGCACCCCGGTTCAGTACGTTGATTTCGCTCATGGTGTGGTGTGTTTTTGATGCGGTTGTTTAACTTTGCAATGAAAACAAACTTTCGTTTGGATAGTGTGAATATAGGGCGCTTTTGTTTGTAAAACAAGAAGTTACCTGATTGTAAATAACTTACCTGAACGTAATCATCGTTGACTATGAGCCGTTTGCCGCTGCAGGAAAATCTGAAAAAATATACCGGTATCGCCACGTGTCCGGTCCGCAACGTCATCGCCCGGTTTTCCGGCAAGTGGGCGATTCTGATTCTCTGCGTCCTGTCCGAGAACGAGACCACCCGCTTCAATGCCATCGGCAAGGCGATTCCGGACATTTCCCCGAAGGTGCTCACCGAGACCCTCAAGGGGCTGGAGGCCGATGGATTGATCCGCCGCACGCTCTATGCCGAGGTGCCGCCACGGGTGGAGTACTCCCTCACGGCGCTGGGCCGGAGTCTGATCCCCGTGCTCAACGAACTGGTCGGCTGGGCCATGGAGCACTTTGAGGAGATTGCCGGTCATCGGACCGTGTAGAGGCGGCGCGGCTATTTGCCGTATTTGCGTTCGAACAGCGCTTTGTTGCGGCTGCCCCATTCCAGCATGGCGTCGATGATGGGGATCAGGGTCATGCCCAGCGGCGTGATGGCATATTCGGAGCGGGGCGGCAGTTCGGGGTAGATGGTTTTGTCCACCAGTCCGTCCTCCACCAGCTCCTTGAGTTGCAGGTCCAGTACGCGCGGGGTGGCTTCCGGCAGGGCCTTGTGCAGTTCGCTGGGGCGCATCGGCCGGTGGCGCAGTTCGTCCAGGATACACGATTTCCATTTCGAGTCGATCAGACTCATGGTCAGTCGCAGGGGGCAGTCCAGATCGACGGGGATTTTGCGTTCGTACATGGTGTGATGTGTTTTCTTCGACAAAGGTACGGCAAGGAAGCCTCCCTCGTGCGGGCGAATAGTTTTTCGGTACCCGAATAATTTTACGGTACTTGTTCCGAACAATGCTACTGTCTATTTTCGTCCTGTCAATCAACATCAAAAACGAAAGCCTTATGAGAGCATCTATTGCGGAATACCGCGCCGTGGAGGAAGCGGCCCGGAAATTTGTCAAAAGTGTGGCGGAGGGCGACAGCCGTTATGCCCGGGAACTGTTCATCGACGAGGCCGTGCTGTTCGGTTTTCTGGACGGCAAGCTGGAGCACGGTTCCATCGAGCAGTTCTATCGCAATGTGGATACGGTCGGTGCCGGAGACGGATTCGACGCCCGGATCGACATCGTGGCCCTGGAAGAGACGGTGGCCGTCGTGCGTGTGCTGGAGGAGAAGTGGGGCGGTCGCATCGATTTCACCGACTACCTGCTGTTGCTGAAGATCGACGGCGCCTGGAAGTGCGTGGCCAAGGCCTACAACCAGAATTCGGATACCATTCGCAAATAAGGAAAGGAGGCAGCTATGAAAATTACCGTTATTACGGGCAGTCCCCGTCGCGAGGGCAACAGTTTTGCCATGACCGACGCGTTCATTCACGAAGCCGAGCAGCGGGGCCATGAGGTGCGGCGTTTCGATGCGGCGTTCATGAAGATCGGCGGCTGTCACGCCTGCATGACCTGTTATCGGACCGGCAAGGCCTGCTCGTTCGACGACGACTTTAACCTCATCGCACCGGCCATTCTGGAGTCGGATGCGGTGATCTTCACCATGCCGGTCTATTGGTACTCGATTCCGGCCCAGATCAAGGGGGTTATCGACCGGCTCTTCTCGCTGGTGGTCGGCGGCCAGCCCTATGCGGGCAAGAAGTGCGGCCTGATCGTCTGCTGCGAGGAGCACGACATGACCGTCATGGACGGCGTCCGGATCCCCATGGAGCGCACGGCCCGGCTGCTGCAGTGGGAGATGGTTGGCGAGGTACTGATTCCCGGTGTGCTGAATGCCGGTGAGATCCGGAATACGGACGGTTGCCTGCAGGCGGCCGCACTGGCTGACAAACTCTGAAACACAGCGTCCTTACCATGAAAGTATTGCTTGTCAACGGCAGCCCCAATCCGCAGGGCTGTACCTATACGGCGCTCCACGAGGTGGAGACGACCCTCCAGCGGCACGGCATCGGGACCGAACTGCTCTATCTCGGCAAACAGCCCGTGGCCGGGTGCATTGCGTGCATGAAGTGTTTCGAGACGGGCCACTGCTTCCGCGACGATGCGGTGCGGGACATTCAGAACCGGCTGGCCGAGTTCGACGGCATCGTACTCGGATCGCCGGTCTATTACAGCGGTCCGACGGGCCAGATCCTGTCGTTCTGCCAGCGCCTCTTCTTCTGCAAGGAGGGCGAGCTGGCGGGCAAACTCGGGGCTTCCGTGGTGTCGTGCCGCCGGGGTGGTGCTTCGGCCACTTTCGAACAGCTGAACCAGTTCTTCACCATCGCCAACATGCCCGTGGTGTCGTCCCAGTATTGGAATTCGGTGCACGGCTTTACGCCCGACGATGTGCGCCGGGACCGGGAGGGACTCCAGACGATGCGTACGCTCGGCGAGAACATGGCCTGGTTGCTGAAGTGCATCGAGGTGGCGCGGGCCAACGGCGTGGAGCAACCGGTGTACGAACCGCGCATGCGCACCCATTTCATTCAGCCGAAGTGACGGTTCGCTGTCGGACCGGCTGTGACCGATCGGAAAAACGCCTGTCGAACCCATTGTTCGACAGGCGTTTGTTTATGGCATGGGGCGGTTACCGTTCGAAGGCGATGCGTTCCGAGCCGTCGGCGATGTGGATGATGCCCCGGGGCGAGAAGCCGAACTTGGCCAGCAGCTGTTGCATGGGGCGGTTGTCGCGGTGGGTATCGACCCGCACATGGCGGGCGCGTGCCAGACACCAGGCCATGCAGGCCGAGGCGATGCCGCGGTTCCGTTCGATGCAGGCCATGCGGTGGATGACGTGGTAGGGTTCTTCATGGAGCCACGAGCCCTGTTCGATGACGGCGTAGGTCGGATCCGGCCCCTCCGTGAAGCAGAAGGTGGCAACGATCCGATCGTCGAGCAGGGCAACGAACGAACGGCCCTGCCGGATATCTTCGTACAGGATGTCGCGGTTGGGGTAGTTGCCGGCCCACTGGGTCATGTTGCCCTGGCTGCGCATGAAGCGCACCGCCTGGGCGAGAATCTCCATCAGACGGTCGAGTTCCTCGATGCGGGAAGGGCGTATGACGGGGAGCGGCGGCATGGGTGTGCGGTTACGGCAGGACAAACTCCGTCTTGGGGCCGTAGGCGAGATCGCCCGCATCGCCCAGACCGGGTACGATGTAGGAGTGGACGGTCAGTTCGGCATCCACCGCGCCGCACCAGATGGTGGTTCCGGCTGCCGGCAGGTGCTTCTTGGCATACTCCACGCCCTCCTCGCTGGCGATGCCCACCGCCACGTGGAGCTTGTCGGGGCGGCCGTGCTTCTCGACCAGCGACTCGTAGGCCAGCACCAGCGAAGCGCCCGTAGCCAGCATCGGATCGACTAGCAGCAGCGTCTTGCCCGTGATTTCGCCCGAGGAGATGTACTCCACGCGGATGTTGAACGAGTTGTCCTTGCTGTAACGCCGGTAGGCCGACACGAACGAGCAGGAGGCGTCGTCGAAATAGTTGAGGAAACCCTGGTGGAAGGGGATGCCGGCCCGCAGAATCGTGGCCAGCACGATCTCCTCGTCGGGCAGCATGACTTCGGCTTCTCCCAGCGGCGTCTCCACCGTACGCGGCGTGTAGTGGAGCGTGCGGCTGATTTCGTAGGCCATCACTTCGCCGATGCGTTCGAGGTTGCGCCGGAAACGCATGCGGTCCTGCTGGATGCGGACGTCGCGGATTTCGGCGATGAAACGGTTGAGAAGCGTATTCTCCTTGTTGAGTATGCGTACCATGTGCGGCGTTTTTCGGTTGAAGGGGCGCGGCACGGGGCCGGGCCTTTCCGTAAAGTTAATACAAAAAGTTGTTGAACGGATAGCGGCCGGCGTGGATTTCGCGCACCATGCTGTAGAGATCGGCGCGGAACTTGTCGATGTTGATCCGCTCGCGGGCCGAAATGAAGATGCAGGGCACGTCGCCCTTGGCCATCCAGCTCTTCTTGATCTCCTCCAGGGAGAGGTTCTCGCGCGTGGCGGGGGTCAGGTCATCCTCCTCCTTGGGGGTGTAGGTAAAGGCATCCACCTTGTTGAAGACCATGAAGACGGGTTTGTCGCCCGCGCCGATGTCACGCAGGGTTTCGTTTACCACGGCGATCTGTTCCTCGAAGTTGGGGTGCGAGATGTCCACCACGTGCAGCAGCAGGTCGGCTTCGCGCACCTCGTCGAGAGTCGACTTGAACGACTCGACCAGCTGCGTGGGCAGCTTGCGGATGAAACCGACCGTGTCCGAGAGCAGGAAGGGCAGGTTGTCGAAGACCACCTTGCGCACCGTCGTGTCGAGCGTGGCGAAGAGTTTGTTTTCGGCGAAGACGTCGCTCTTGCTGATGAGGTTCATCAGGGTCGATTTGCCCACGTTCGTGTAGCCCACCAGCGATACGCGCACCAGACTGCCGCGGTTGCCGCGCTGGACGGCCATCTGGCGGTCGATTTTCTTGAGGTCCTCCTTCAGTTTGGCGATGTTGTTGCGGATGACGCGGCGGTCGGTCTCGATCTCGCGCTCACCGGCTCCGCCGCGGGTGCCCGTACCGCCTCGCTGCCGTTCGAGGTGGGTCCACAGACCCGTCAGCCGGGGCAGCATGTATTCGTACTGGGCCAGCTGCACCTGCGTCTTGGCGTAGGCCGTCTGGGCGCGCTGGACGAAGATGTCGAGGATCAGACGCGTGCGGTCGGTGATGCGCCGACCGAGCGCCTTCTCGATGTTGCGCGTCTGGGAGGGGGAGAGCTCGTCGTCGAAGATGACGACATCGACATTGTTCTCCTCGGCCCATGCGGCGATCTCCTCCAGTTTGCCGGGCCCCACGTAGGTACGTGCGCTGGGCGCGGGGAGGCGCTGGATGAAGCGTTTGATCGTGACGATACCCGCCGTTTCGGCCAGGAAGGCCAGTTCGTCGAGGTACTCCTCGCACTGGCGCATCTCCTGCCGGTCGCGTACGACGGCGACGAGTGCGGCGGTTTCGTGCGGGGGTATGGTCGTTTGTTCTGCCATGATGTCGTTCGGGTGCCCGCAGGAACGCGGCGGGCGGCGCGTAGGGTTATTCTACCGTTACCGATTTGGCCAGGTTGCGCGGCTGGTCCACGTCGCGGCCCTTGTTCACGGCGATGTAGTAGGCGAACAGCTGCAGCGGGATGGAGGAAAGCAGCGGGGTGAGGTACTCGTCCGTCTCCGGAACCCAGATGCAGTGGTCGGCCATGTGGGAGACGATCGTGTCGCCCTCGGTCACCACGGCGATCACCTTGCCGCCGCGGGCCTTGATCTCCTGGATGTTGCTGATCGTCTTCTCGTAGATGCTGCCGTTGGTGGCGATCACGACGGTCGGCATTTCGTGGTCGATCAGGGCGATCGTGCCGTGTTTCATTTCGGCGGCCGGGCAGCCCTCGGCATGGATGTAGGAGATCTCCTTCAGCTTCAGGGCACCCTCCATGGCGGTCGGATAGTTGCATCCGCGGCCCAGGTAGAGGAAGTTGCGGGCGTAGGTATAGATGGCGGCCACCTCCTTGATGCGGTCGGCCTGGGACAGAATCTCCTTGATCTTCTCCGGCATGGCGAGCAGGCCGCGCAGCACGCTTTCGTAGCGCTCCGTGTCGATGCGCCCTTTGAGCCGGGCGATCATCATGGCCATCATGACCAGTACGGTCACCTGGCCCGTGAAGGCCTTGGTGGAGGCGACGCCGATCTCGGGGCCGACGTGGATGTAGGTACCCGAATCGGTGGCGCGGGCAATCGACGAACCCACCACGTTGCAGATGCCGTAGATGAAGGCCCCCCTCGACTTGGCCAGTTCGACGGCAGCCAGCGTGTCGGCCGTTTCACCCGACTGGGAGATGGCCAGCACGATGTCGTCCGGATGGACGACGGGGTTGCGGTAGCGGAATTCCGAAGCGTACTCCACCTTTACCTCGATGCCGCAGAGATCCTCGAAGAGGTATTCGCCGATCATGCCGGCGTGCCACGAGGTGCCGCACGCCACGCAGATGATGCGGCGGGCGTTCAGGAACCGCTCCTTGTGGTCGAGAATGCCGGAGAGGATGACATCCGTTCCCTCGACGTTGATGCGGCCGCGGATACAGTCGGTGATCGTGCGCGGCTGTTCGAAGATCTCCTTCAGCATGAAGTGCGGATAGCCGCCCTTCTCCAGCTCGGAAATGTTCATCTCCAGTTTGCAGATGTCGATCTTCGATTCGATGTTGTTGAGGTTGACGATGCGGAAGGGTTTGTTGCGGTTGATGATGGCGATTTCGCCGTCGTTCAGGTAAACCACATCCTTGACGTATTCGGCAATCGGGGTGGCGTCCGAGGCGAGGAAGTATTCGCCGTCGCCGATGCCGATTACCAGCGGGCTGCTCTTGCGGGCAGCGATGATTTCGTCCTTGTTGTCGCGATCCAGTACGGCGATGGCGTAGGCGCCGATCACCTGGTTCAGCGCGGCCTGTACCGCCTCGAAGAGCGAGCAGTTGTTCGTCGTGCGCAGGTAGTCGATGAACTGCACGAGTACCTCGGTGTCGGTTTCGCTGCGGAACGTGTATCCCTTGCCGATCAGCATCTGTTTCAGTACACCGTAGTTTTCGATGATGCCGTTGTGGATCAGGGCGATGCGGCCGTTCTGGGAGTAGTGCGGGTGGGCATTCACGTCATTCGGTTCGCCGTGGGTGGCCCAGCGGGTGTGGGCGATGCCGATGGTGCCCGAGGTGTCCTTGTCGGCCGCAAACCGTTCCAGTTCGGCCACCTTGCCTTTGGTTTTATAGACGTTCAACTTGCCGTCCGCGCTGATGAGCGCCACGCCGGCGCTGTCGTAGCCCCGGTATTCGAGCCGGTGAAGTCCTTTTATCAGAATGGGATAGGCGTCCTGTTTGCCAATGTATCCGACGATTCCGCACATGGTGTTCTGTTCGTTTTTGGGGGTAATGTATGCTTTCGGAACGAGACATGCCGCAACGGACCGCGTAGCGGGGGATGCTGTGCTCGCATCTCGATTCCGGTTTTAAATTACAAAGGTACGAAATTCATTCGGATTCCGGCCCTTTGTGCAGGGGAAAAGTCGTCCTGGGGGTCAGACCTGGCCGGTGATGCGGTAAGCCTTCTCGACTCCCTTGATTTTCATCAGGTTGGCGGCCACCATGTCGATGATCGACGTGTTGGTCACCTCGATGTTGATCACGCCGCCGATGCGTCCTTCGCGCATGGGGCTGAGGTTCATGGAGCGGATGTTGATCTTCAGTTCGCCGGTGATGGTTTCGGTGATGCGGTTCACAATGCCCGTCACGTCCTCCGCCACGAGGCGGATGGAGGCGAGGAAGGTGCCCGGCCGCGAATCGTCCCGCCAGCGCGCCTCGAGCACGCGGTAGGGGTACATCTCTTTCAGCCGCAGGGCATTGGGGCAGTCGCTGCGGTGAATGGTGATGCCCGACGAGACGGTTGTGAAGGCGAAAATGTCGTCGCCGAAGATCGGGTTGCAGCATTTGGCCAGCTTGTAGTCGATGCCCCGGATGGTTTCGTCGATTACCAGCGCGTCCTCGCTGCGTTCGGCGTGGCTTTTGGCGGCCGTCGAGGCGGGACGGGTCTTGGGCTCGAAGAGTTCGCCGCTCAAGTGGCGGGCGATGAGTTCCTTGGTGTCGGCAATGTCGATCTCGCCCTTGGCGATGGCGGCATAGAGTTCGGTGCCCGTGTGCAGTTTGTAGTAGCGGATCAGTACGGCCACGGCGTCGTCGATCGGCACGTTGAGGCGCCAGTTGCGCAGCTTGCGCTCCAGCTCCTCGCGGCCGAGGTGGGCGGCCTTGGCTTCCTCCTCGCGGAGCAGCGAACGGATCTTGTTGCGGGCCTTGGGGGTGGAGACGTAGCCCAGCCAGTCGGGTTTCGGCTTCTGGGCCTTGGCGGTCAGCACCGTGACGATGTCGCCGTTGTGGAGCTTCTCCTTGAGCGGCACGTTGCGGCCGCCGATGCGCGCGCCCGTGCAGGTGGCGCCCACCTCGGAGTGGATGCCGAAGGCAAAATCCAGTACGGTGGCTCCCTGGGGCAGTTTGCGCAGGTCGCCCGTCGGGGTGAAGACGAAGATTTCGTCCTGCGAGGCGTTCGTGTCGATCCGGTTGGCGATCTGGGTCTTGTTGGTGGTCTCCTCCATGATGTCGCGCAGCCGGGCGAGCCACTCCTCGTTGCGGCTGGCCCCGCCGTGAACCCCCTTGTAGCGCCAGTGGGCGGCGATGCCCCGTTCGGCCACCTCGTCCATGCGTTCGGTGCGGATCTGAATCTCGACCCAGCGTCCCTCCTTGGTCACCACGGTCGTGTGGAGCGATTCGTAGCCGTTCGATTTGGGGATGGAGATCCAGTCGCGCATGCGCTCGGGGTTGGGGGTGTAGAAGTCGGTGACGATCGAGTAGATGTTCCAGCAGAGCTGCTTCTCGTTTTCGGGCGGACAGTCGGCGATGATGCGGATGGCAAAGATGTCATACACCTCGTCGAACGAGACCCCCGTGCGTTTCATCTTGCGCCAGATCGAGTAGATCGACTTGGTGCGTCCCTTGATGTGGTATTTGATGCCCTGGGCCTTGAGCTTCTCCTCGATGGGGGCGGTGAAGTCGGCGATGAAGCGGTCGCGGCTGCTGGCGCTTTCGGCCAGCCGGCGGCTGATGTAGGCGTAGTCCTGCGGCTCGAGGTAGCTCAGGGCAATGTCCTCCAGTTCGCTCTTGATGGAGTAGAGGCCGAGCTTGTGGGCGATCTGGGCGTAGAGGTTCATGCTCTCCCAGCTCTTCTTGAGTTGCTTCTCCTTGGGGAACATGGCCAGCGAACGCATCACCTCCAGCCGGTCGGCCAGCTTGATGAGAATGATGCGCGGATCGGTGGCATAGGAGACGATCAGGTCGCGGAAGTTGTCGGCCTGCTGCATGGAGACCTTGGTGTGAACCTTCGAGATGAGGTTCATGCCTTCGAGAATCGAGACGGGGATGGGGCCGTAGTCGCGGGCGATCTCCTCCTCGTCGATCAGCCCCAGCCGGGCCACGTCGTGGAGCAGGGTGGAGATGGTCGAGTTGCGTCCCAGTCCGATTTCCGAAATGACGATCCGGGCCGTTCGTACGGAGTGGTCGAAGAGCGGGGTTCCGTCGTAGCGGGTCATGCCCGCCAGGGCGGTGCGGGCCCGCTCGAAGGCGCGCCGGATGGCGGCCTGGCTGTCGGGATTGAAGGATTGGGCGACCAGCGTGAAGAAGTCGTCGTAGCGTGCGTTATCGGTAGTTTCCATCGGTGTCGTATTGGGTTCGGTTCGGCGGGCCGGTTGCGGCGGTGCGCAGGGGCCGTAGCGGTCGCCTTTATGCAAGTTACGGATGTTTTTCGGAATAAGCAACGGCTCCGGTGCGATCTTCCGGGGCCGGCCGTCCGCAAACGGCGACGGCTTCCTGCCGCATAAACGCAGAAAGCCGTCGTTTGGTATCCGGGGGTGTCGGGGCGGACTACAGCTCGCTCTCCTTGAGGCGCTCGGCGTTTTCGGCCACGATCAGGTGGTCGATCACATCCTGAATGTCGCCGTCCATGAAGGCCGACAGGTTGTAGATCGTGTAGTTGATGCGGTGGTCCGTCACGCGACCCTGCGGGTAGTTGTAGGTGCGGATCTTGGCACTGCGGTCACCCGTGGAGACCATCGTCTTGCGCTTGCTGGCGATCTCGTCCAGGTATTTCTGGTATTCCAGGTTGAAGATACGCGTGCGCAGCTCCTCGAGAGCCTTGTCGAAGTTCTTGAGCTGCGACTTCTGGTCCTGGCACTGTACGACGATGCCCGTGGGAATGTGGGTCAGTCGGATGGCCGAGTAGGTCGTGTTCACCGACTGGCCGCCCGGGCCCGACGAACAGAAGGTATCCTTGCGGATATCGTTCATGTTCAGGTCGATGTCGAACTCCTCGGCTTCGGGCAGCACGGCCACCGAAGCGGCCGACGTGTGGACGCGGCCCTGGGTCTCGGTCTGCGGTACGCGCTGGACGCGGTGTACGCCCGACTCGTATTTCAGCGTGCCGTACACGTTGTCGCCCGTCACCTTCATCACCACCTCCTTGTAGCCGCCGGCGGCGCCTTCCGATGCGCTGTTGATCTCGTAGCGCCAGCCCTTGCTCTCCACATACTTGGTGTACATGCGCAGCAGGTCGCCGGCGAAGAGGGCTGCCTCGTCGCCGCCCGTGCCGCCGCGGATCTCGACGATGGCGTTCTTTTCGTCCTGCGGATCCTTGGGGATGAGCAGCAGTTTGATCTCCTCCTCCATGCGGGCAATGGCCGGTTCGAGTTCGGCCACCTCCTCGCGGGCCATTTCGCGCAGGTCGTCGTCCTTCTCGTTGGCCAGAATATCCTTGGCCTCCCGCAGGTTGTTGATGGCCGTGCGGTAGCGGTCGCTCGTTTCCACGATCGGTTCCAGCTCCTTGTATTCCTTGTTGAGCTGGACGAATTTCTTGATGTCGGCGATCACTTCGGGGTCGGTGATCTGCTGGCCGATCTCCTCGAATTTGATTTTCAGACCGTCGAGTCTGTTGAGTATGCTGTTGTCTGCCATAAATGTTGTTCGGTAGCGGAGGCGGAAAAAGTCCTGTGCGGAGCCGCCGCGCTGCAAAGGTAGGAATTTTTCCCGAAGCCCCCTAATGCGGCGCGTTTTCGCGCGGTGGGCAGCCCCTTCCGCCGGTCCGGAAAAAGGAAGGAGGAACGTCCCCGTTGCGGGGCGTTCCTCCTTCCGGAGCAGTCGGTGGACGGTTGTCCGCCTATTTCAGGTATTTGTCGAGCCAACCGAAGAATTCGCGGTTCCATACCATCGAGTTCTGGGGCTGGAAGACCTGGTGTCCCTCCTCTTCGAAGGCGACCAGGCGGGCCGGAATGCCCTGCAGGCGGGCGGCCGTGAAGGCCTCGAGGCTCTGCGTGTAGGGGATGCGGTAGTCCTTCAGACCGGTGATGATCATGATCGGGGTATCCCAGTTCTGGGCCAGTTTGTGCGGCGAGTTGGCGTAGGAGCGCTGTGCCGTTGCATTGGTCTTGTCCCAGTAGGGGCCGCCGTACTCGTGGTTCACGAAGAAGAGTTCCTCCGTCGAGCCGAACATGCTGTCGAAGTCGTAGATGCCGCAGTGCGAGATGAAGGCTTTGAAACGGCCCTCGTGTACGCCGGCGAGGTAGTAGACCGAGTAGCCGCCGTAGCTTGCGCCCACGCAGCCGCGGTGGTCCTTGTCAACCCACGGCTCCTTGGAGACCTCGTCGATGGCCACCAGGTAGTCCTGGATGTTCTGGCCGCTGTAGTCGCCCGAGATCTGGTCGGTCCACTCCTGACCGAACGATACCGTGCCGCGACGGTTCGGGGCGACGATCACGTAGCCCTGGGCGGCCATCAGCTGGAAGTTCCAGCGGTAGCTCCACATCTGGCTGATGACGCTCTGGGGACCGCCTTCGCAGTAGAGCAGGGTCGGGTATTTCTTGTTCGGATCGAAGTTCGGGGGCAGGATCACCCACGTCAGCATCTGTTTGCCGTCGGTGGTCTGGATCCAGCGTTTCTGTACTTCGCCCATGGTGATGTGGTCATAGATATCCTTGTTCACGAAGGTGAGCTGGATGAGCTGGCTGCCGTTCACGCGGAAGAGCTCGGCGGCCTGACGCTGGGTGGTGATTTCAGCCACGCAGACGCCCTGTTCGTAGGAGAAGCGGGTGATGTCGTGGTCGCCCTTGGTGCAGACCTTCACCTGCGGCTCTTCGGCCAGGGTGACGGTGCAGATCTGGTGCGTACCGTTCATCGGGGCGATGAACATGATCTCCTCGTTGCTGCTCCACACCACGTTTGAGGTGTTGTAGTCGAACGCTTCGGTCAGGTCGCGGAACGAACCGTTCGTGCTGTCCCATACGAACAGGCGGGTCTTGTCGGCCTCGTTGCCGCCGCGGCGCATGCTCTGGAAGGCGATGTAGCGGTCGTCCGGCGAGAAGACGGGGTATTTGTCGTAGCCGGGGAAGGCGGGCGCGATCCGCAGACGCGGGTCATTGGGGGTGCCGGCCTTGTTGATGTTGATGGTCTGGCCCGTGGTCACGTCATAGACGTAGATGTCCGAGTCGGTCGTGGTGGCATACTCCGTGCCGGTCAGCTTCTTGCTCGTGTAGGCGATCTGCGTACCCGCATTGTTCCACACGATTTCGCTCATGTCGAAGTAGGGGGCCATCGGGGCATCCCAGGCTTCGCCGGCCATGATGTCCGTACCGGTCTTGGCCTCCTTGGCGGTCAGGTCACCCACGAAAATATGGCGGTAGGAGCCGCGGTCCCAGTAGTTCCAGTGGCGGGCCATTAGGTCGCTGTAGATCAGCACGCCCGATTTGTCCATGTCGGGGTAGATGTCCTTGCCCTGCGTGTCGGCCGCGTGGACGCTCTGCACGTAGAAGAAGCGGTCGCCCGTAGGAGCGACGCCGAAGCCTTCCAGGCCGCCTTCGATGTGCGAGAGCTGGCGCATCTTGCTGCCGTCGGCGTTCATGGCCCAGAGCTGGTTGTCGCCGCTGCGGTCGCTCAGGAAGTAGATGGTCTTGCCGTCGGCGCTCCATGCGGGGGCGAAGTCGCTGCCGCCGTTGTCGGTCAGCTGGGTGGCCTCGCCGCCGGCCGAGGGAACCGTGAAGAGGTTGGTGACACCGCGGTTCTCGGTCATGTTGTACCACGTCACGCTGTACAATACGGTCTTGCCGTCGGGCGAGAGGGTGCTTTCGCCCAGACGGCCCATTTTCCACAACACCTCGGGCGTGAGGATGCCTGCGGCGATCTCCTCTTCGGTGAGGCTGTTGTCGATGACCAGCGGCTCGCTGCCTTTGCGGCCGCCGTCACCCGAACACGATGCTGTTACCGCTGCTGCCATAAGTAACGCGATTGTCTTCGTTCTGAAATTCATGTTGCTGTTGATTGTTTATGAGATTGTTGTCGTGTCGAAAGGATTATTTGGTACGCACGTAGGCGTCGAATACCTCGCGGATCGTGCCGTAGCTGGCGGCCACCGCCCGCCACAACTCCTCGCCGCGCAGCCAGTGGATGGCGGTAATGTCCTCCTCGGTCTGTGGCACGGGGGGCGCCTGGCCGTCGTAGCGCATGGCGTACCACCAGGTGCGTTTCATCTCCCAGCGGCCGTGCATCCGGTAGAAGTGCTGCGTGGTGCCCAGCGGTTCGCCCAGCCGCACGCCGTGCAGGCCGGTCTCCTCCTCCACCTCGCGCAGGGCGGTCTGCGGATGGCTTTCGCCCGGCTCGACATGGCCCTTGGGCAGGTCCCACCAGCCGCGGCGCATCATCATCAGCACCTCGCCGTCCCGGTTCTCGACGACGCCTCCGGCGGCTTCCACCCGGCGGAACGTGTCGCAGAACTCCTCGAGCGTGCGTGCGGGATCGTCGCTGACGACGTAGAGCGTGTTGCGATTATCGAATTTTTGGAGCAACTTTGCAGGGTTCAACTCCCTGCCCGAACCGATGTGCAGGCTCGGCGTGTCGGATGCGGGGTCCGCGGAGGCGAACACCAGCGCCTTATTTTCGTACCAGACTGTCTGCATGACTTGATAATCAAGGTACAAAATAAGGCATTCGAGCGCAATCGTGCAAATTTATAGTATGGAAAAATACGAAAGCAAACAGTATCAGATCCGTCGTCCGGCCGCGCAAATCTATGCCGTACTGAGCGATTTCCGCAATTTCACGCCGATCGTGCAGGGGCGCGTGGAGGAGTGGCAGGCCGATGAGACAAGTTGTTCGTTCCGTTTCAAGGGGATGAGCGTCCGGCTGCAGATCATCGACAAGGAGCCGGAAAACTACATCAAGATCTCCGGCGACGACCGTTCGCCGCTCGAGTTCACCTTCTGGGTGCAGATGAAACAGGTGGAGGCATACGACACGCGCATCCGTCTGGTGCTGCACACCAAACTGAACATGGTGATGCGCATGATGATCGGCTCCAAGCTCCAGAGCGGGCTCGACCAGATGGCTGGTCAGATGGCGGCCGCCTTCAATGGCGAGCTGCCGGGCAATCACTGATCCGGCGTCGGCGATTGGAACGGGGCGGGAGCGGGGCTTCCGCCCGTCTGCCGTTTGAAGGGCAGTAATCCGGGTATGGAGCGCCGTAATCGGGGTTATTGTCTGCGGTCAGGTGGGCGGTATCTTTGCCGGTGCATTGCAGTAAACGAATATTCATTCAGGAGAAACCAACCATGTATATCGAGAAAATTCACGGGCCGCAGGATGTGAAGCGGCTGACGGTCGGCGAGATGGAGACCCTCGCGGCCGAGATTCGCAAGGCGCTGCTGGAGAAGCTGAGCGCCCATGGCGGCCACATCGGCCCCAACCTGGGTATGGTCGAGGCGACCGTGGCCCTGCACTATGTGTTCGATTCGCCGCACGACCGGATCGTCTTCGACGTTTCGCATCAGAGCTATGCCCACAAGATGCTGACGGGGCGTGCGGAGGCTTTCCTCGATCCGGCCCGTTACGACGAGGTGTCGGGCTACACGAATCCGGCCGAGAGCGAGCACGACTGCTTCACGATCGGCCATACCTCCACGTCGGTGAGCCTGGCCTGCGGACTGGCCAAGGCGCGTGATCTGCGCGGCGGTCACGAGAATGTGATTGCCGTGATCGGCGACGGGTCGCTGAGCGGCGGCGAGGCGTTCGAGGGACTGAGCAATGCCGGCGAGATGGGAACCAACCTGATTGTTGTGGTGAACGACAACGAGATGTCCATTGCCGAGAACCACGGCGGTCTCTACGGCAATCTGCGGAGGCTGCGCGAGAGCGGCGGACGCGATGCCTGCAACTATTTCCGCGCGCTGGGGCTCGACTACCTCTACGTCGGGCAGGGCAACGACCTGGAGGCGCTGATTGCCGCCTTCCGGCAGGTGAAGGATACGCCGCGGCCTACGGTGGTCCACATCCATACGCAGAAGGGCAAGGGATACGTTCCGGCCGAGCGGGATCGCGAGCGGTTCCATTGGGGCATGCCGTTCAACCTGGCCACGGGCGAACCGAAGGTGGCTCCCCAGGGGGAGGACTACAGCGAACTGACCGGCCGCTTTCTGCTCGATGCCATGCGGCACGATCCGCGGCTGGTGGCCATTACGTCGGGTACGCCGGCCGTGATGGGCTTCTCGCCCGAGCGTCGGCGTGAGGCGGGGGCCCGGTTTGTTGATGTGGGCATTGCCGAGGAGCATGCCGTGGCGCTGTCGTCGGGCATTGCGGCCGGAGGGGGCCGTCCCGTGTGGGGCGTTTACAGCTCCTTCATCCAGCGTACCTACGACCAGTTGTCGCAGGATCTTTGCATCAACAACAATCCGGCTGTCATTGCCGTCTTTGCGGGGGGCGTGCTGGGCATGAACGACGAGACCCATCTCGGCTTCTTCGACATTCCCCTGCTGGCCAACATCCCGAATCTGGTCTATCTGGCACCGACCTGCCGGGAGGAGTATTTCGCCATGCTCGGCTGGGCCATCCGCCAGACCGACCATCCCGTGGCCGTGCGGGTGCCGGACGGCGGCGTGGTGACGAGCGGCGCCACCTTCGAGACGGAGTATGGTGCGTTGAACCGTTATCTGGTCACGCAGCGCGGCAGCCGGGTGGCCATTCTGGGACTCGGCAACTTCTATGGCCTGGGCGAGGCGGCAGCCCGCCGCATCGAGGCGGCAACGGGCATCCGGCCGACGCTGGTCAATCCGCGCTACATCACGGGGGTGGACGAGGCGTTGCTGGAGCCGCTGCGGACGGACCACGAGGTGGTGGTCACCCTCGAGGACGGCGTGCTGGACGGCGGCTTCGGCGAGAAGATCGCCCGCTGGTACGGGCCAACGTCGATGCGGGTGGTGTGCCGCGGCGTGCGCAAGGAGTTTGCCGACCGCTACGACGCCCGCGAACTGTTGCGTGCGAACCGGCTTACCGAGGAGCAGATCGCGGAGGATGTCATGGCCCTGCTGCGCTGATCCGGAACGGTGTAAATCGTGCGGGGGCGGAAAATCGACTGATTTTCCGCCCCCGCTTTGTTGATACGCACGCGCCCCAAAGGGCTGGCCCTGTCGGAGAATCCGGTTAGTACACCAGCGTTACGGTCGCCGTGGTCTCTTGGTCGCCGTAAAGTTTGTTGATGGTGATTTTGCTGACGGCCCGGTTCTCGCCGAATTCGTAAGCGATCGTAATCCTTTTGCTGTTGTCCGTGCCAGGAACCGAGCAGGCGATCGGCAGGTTGCGGGACGTGAGGCCGGTCAGACGATAGCGGGACATCTCGGGTAAGAGTTCCATGAAAATATAGGCGAGCAGGTCAATGTTGGCAATGCCGGCGGTCTCCGTGCCGTATTCGATGGTGGCCGTTTGTTGATTCTGGGTTATTTGCGTCAGGTTGCCGTCCGTCCATTGGTAGTTCATCACCTGCTCGCTGCCGGGGCCGAACGTGTAGGCTGCAAGCGTGCCGTCGGGGTTGTAGGCAAATCGGTCGCGGTAGTTGCCTCCTTCGATGCGCTCGGTTACGCGGTCCTCTTGCATCGCATGGCGAGTCACGTTCTTTTCGTCGGAACCGGCCGTATAGTTGGTGCAGGTCAACAGGTCGTCCGAGTAGACAAGATCCGTAAAGTGTTCTGCCAGGGGGGTATCGATGCCTCCGAGGATCTGATGAACACGGATGATGCGTCCTGCTTCATCGGTAGTGAACAGAAGATGGTTGGTGTCGGAGAGGTGTATCTCCTTGACCGTGGCTCCCGTAGCGGGTTCCGGCCGTTGGGCGCCGAGTTGGGTGAGGGTGACCGTAGCGGTTTTGTTGGCGCAGACGATGTGGATGGAGGCGCTGCGCGGCGTTTCGGCCGTATTGGGCAGGAGGGCGATTGTCAGGGTATTGGAACCCGATTTGCCACGCTCTGGCGTCAGAGCGAGCCATTCGGAAGCCGCTTCCGCCGAGGCTGTCCATGCGGCGGAGACGTTGAAGGCAACGGTTGCCGAGGGGGCGTCGGCGGCGACTTCGATGGCTGTTTTGCCGACGATGGTGATGGTTGCGGCGGGTGTCTTCGGTTTGCTGCATGCGGTTGCGCATAGGGTGGCCAGACCACACAGGGCAAGAAACAGTTACCTGAAAAGTATTGAGGGGTTGGACATGATACAGCGTGTCGTTAGTGAGGCGATGCGCCGGTCGCCGCGGAAAAGGGGTGCGGCGGCAGAGGGTAGATGGAAGTCGCGCGGAGTATGTCTCCGGTGGGGCGGAAAAGTGATCCTGCGGCAAATATAGAAGGAAAAAATTTTATTGCAACAGGTTGTGTCCGACTCTCGGGTGTTTCCTGGATCTGGAGCGGTAGCCGGAGGTGCCGTCCGGCGGTTCGGAACGGGTAGGGAATAAAAAGCGCAGGGAGGAGTCGCTCGGGCGGCTCCTCCTTGCGAAGGGGTGGGGCAGGTTGGCCTGCCGGGATGGCTGTTACATCCGCTCCGGCACGTCGATGCCCAGCAGCTGCATGCCGCGGCGGATGATGCGGGCCACCTCGCGGCTCAGACGCAGGCGCAGGCTCCGCACGGCGGCATTCTCCTCGCGCAGGATGGAGTGGTCGTGGTAGTAGCCGTTGTAGGTTTTGGCCAGGTCATAGACGTAGTTGGCAATCACCGAAGGCGAGTAGGTGTCGCCCGCCTGCCGGATGATGGCGGGGAATTCGTTGAGCGACTTGATGAGCTCGATCTCCTCCGGGAGCAGTTCCACGTTCGGATCGACCGTTGCATGGTCGATGCCCGCCTCGTCGGCCTTGCGCAGCACGGAGCAGATGCGGGCGTGGGTGTACTGGATGAAGGGACCCGTGTTGCCGTTGAAGTCGATCGACTCGCGCGGGTCGAACAGCATGGTCTTCTTCGGATCGACCTTCAGGATGAAATATTTCAAGGCGCCCAGACCCACCATGCGGCTCACGGCATCGGCCTCCTCGGCCGGTACGCCGTCCAATTTGCCCAGTTCGCGCGACATGTCGCGGGCGGTGGTCACCATGTCCTCGATCAGGTCGTCGGCATCGACCACCGTGCCCTCGCGCGACTTCATCTTGCCCTCGGGCAGCTCCACCATACCGTAGGAGAGGTGGAAGATGTGGTCGCTCCAGTCGGCGTAGCCCAGTTTCTTGAGCACCAGTTTCAGTACCTGGAAGTGGTAGTTCTGCTCGTTGCCCACTACGTAGATCATGGCGTCGAGCTTGTTGTCCTCAAAGCGGCGGAAGGCCGTGCCAAGGTCCTGCGTCATGTAGACCGACGTGCCGTCGCCGCGCAGCAGCAGTTTCTCGTCCAGTCCGTCGTTCCGCAGGTCGATCCATACCGAATTGTCGGGCCGGCGGTAGAAAACGCCTTTCTTCAGCCCCTCCTCGACGAGCTCCTTGCCCAGCAGGTAGGTCTGCGACTCGTAGTAGACCTTGTCGAACGAGATGCCCAGCGCGGCGTAGGTGGCGTCGAAGCCCTCATAGACCCAGCCATTCATCTTTTGCCACAGGCCGTAGACCTCCGGGTCGCGCGCCTCCCAGCGGCGCAGCATCTCCTGGGCCTCCTGCATGATGGGAGCCTTGTGTTTGGCTTCCTCCTCGCTCATGTGCTGCTCCTCGACGAGCTGTTTGACCTCGGCCTTGTAGTGTTTGTCGAACTCCACGTAGTATTTGCCCACGAGGTGGTCGCCCTTCATGCCGCTGCTGGCGGGCGTCTCGCCGTTGCCGTATTTCAGCCAGGCGAGCATGCTCTTGCAGATGTGGATGCCGCGGTCATTGACCAGGTTGGCCTTGATGACCGTGTTGCCGTTGGCCTTCAGAATCTCCGACACCGAATAGCCCAGCAGGTTGTTGCGGATGTGCCCCAGGTGAAGCGGCTTGTTCGTGTTGGGCGACGAAAACTCCACCATGATCGTGCGGCCCGTCGGCTCGCCGAAGCCGTAGCGCTCGTCGGCGGCGATTTCGGCCAGCTTCTCGTTCCAGAAGTCACGGCGCAGGGAGAGGTTCAGAAACCCCTTCACCACGTTGTAGGAGGCGATTTCGCTGTCGGCCACCAGCGCGTCACCGATTTCGGTGGCGGTGGCTTCGGGCGACTTGCGGCTGGCCTTCAGCAGCGGGAAGACCACCAGCGTGTAGTCCCCCTCGAATTCGCGGCGGGTGCGCTGAATCTGGAGCGGAACGCCTGCGGCCTGCGGATAGAGGCGGCCGACCACGGCTTGGATATGTTGGGTGAGGTAGGTTTCGATATTCATGGCCTTGAATCTTTTTCGTTCGATGCAATTTTCGTTCAAATTACAAATATAGCGATTTTTCCGTTTTCGGCTCCGATGGGCTATCTTTGCGCCGTAGAATCGTAGTGCGACAACCATGAAAATTGCCAATATCGACCTCGGCGACAAGCCGTTGTTTCTCGCTCCGATGGAGGATGTGACCGATCCCTCGTTCCGTTACATGTGCAAGGGGTTCGGCGCCGACATGGTCTACACGGAGTTCATCTCCTCCGACGGGCTGATCCGCGACGGGGCCAAGTCGGTGGCCAAGCTCAACATCTCCGACGACGAACGGCCGGTGGGCATCCAGCTCTACGGCCACCTGATCGAACCGATGGTCGAGTCGGCACGCATTGCCGAAGCGGCCCGTCCCGACGTGATCGACATCAACTTCGGCTGTCCCGTGCGCAAGATTGCCGGACGGGGTGCCGGCAGCGGCATGATGCGCGACGTGCCCCTCATGGTGGAAATGACGCGCCGCATTGTCGAGGCCGTGAAGACTCCCGTGACGGTTAAGACCCGCCTGGGGTGGGACGACGAGCACAAGAACATCGAGGAGATCGCCCTGCGCCTGCAGGATGTGGGCATCGCCGCGCTGACCATTCACGGCCGCACGCGGGCGCAGATGTACACCGGCGAGGCCGACTGGACGCTGATCGGGCGGGTGAAGAACAATCCGCTGATCCACATCCCGATCATCGGCAACGGCGACATCGATTCGCCGCAGAAGGCCGAGCGGGCCTTTCGCGACTACGGGGTGGACGGCGTGATGATCGGCCGCGCCACGTATGGCCGTCCGTGGATCTTCCGCGAGGTGCGCCATTATCTCGATACGGGCGAGCTGCTGCCCCAGCCGACCGTGCTGGAGCGGGTGGAGATTGCCAAGCGTCACCTGGCCAAGTCGGTGGAGGTGAAGGGCGACCGCGTGGGGGTGCTGGAGATGCGCCGCCACCTCTCCAACTATTTCAAGGGGCTGCCCAACTTCAAGCCGATGCGCCTGCGGCTGGTGACGCTGACGGACGTGGCCGAGATCAACGCCGCGCTCGACGAAGTGGCGGCCGGGTGGGGCGACTGCGACCTTTCGGGCACGGTGCCGCCGCCCCTCTCGCACGAAATCTGACCCCCGCAGCGGCTGTCGGAAAGATCGAGGCGAGCTATTGTCAGAGACGATAGCTCGCTTTCTTATCGGAGCGACCGACAGCCGGCGGAGGAGTGCATGGCGTGTGGCGTTAAAACAATGAGAGCCAGACGACCGTCGGTCGTCTGGCTCCGTTATGTTGTTTGGTGTCGTGTGCGGGGAATTACCGGCGACGGCCGCGGCCCATCATGGGTTTCATCGTGGCGACGGTCTTCATCATCTTGCGCGTCTGGTCGAACTGTTTGAGCAGTTTGTTCACGTCGGCCAGCGTCGTGCCGCTGCCTTTGGCGATGCGGTCCTTGCGGCTGGGGTTGATGATCTCCGGGTGTTCGCGCTCGGCGGGAGTCATCGAGTGGATGATCGCTTCGGTCTGCTTGAACATGTCGTCCGAGATGTCGATGTCCTTGACGGCCTTGCCCAGTCCGGGAATCATGCCCATCAGATCCTTCATGTTGCCCATCTTCTTGATCTGGTCGATCTGCTCGAGGAAGTCGTTGAAGTTGAACTGGTCCTTGACGATCTTCTTCTTCAGACGGCGGGCATCCTCCTCGTTGTACTGCTCCTGGGCGCGCTCGACGAGCGAAACCACGTCGCCCATGCCGAGGATACGGTCGGCCATGCGCTCGGGGTGGAATACCTGCAGGGCATCCATCTTCTCGCCCGAGGAGATGAACTTCAGCGGCTTGTTGACTACCGAACGGATCGAGATGGCCGCACCGCCGCGCGTGTCACCGTCGAGCTTGGTGAGGACAACGCCGTCGTAGTCGAGGCGGTCGTTGAACTCGCGGGCCGTGTTCACGGCATCCTGACCGGTCATGGCATCCACCACGAAGAGCGTTTCGGTCGGTTTGACCGCCTGCTTGATGGCGGCGATCTCCTCCATCATCGCTTCGTCCACCGCCAGGCGGCCTGCTGTATCGACGATCACCGTGTTGAGGTTCTTGCTGCGGGCGTATTTGATGGCGTTCTCGGCGATCTCCACCGGATTCTTGTTTCCCTCCTCGGTGTAGACCTCGACGCCGATCTGGCTGCCGAGCACCTTCAGCTGTTCGATGGCGGCGGGACGATAGACGTCGCCGGCCACGAGCAGCACGCCGCGGCCGCGCTTGCTCTTGAGCAGGTTGGCCAGCTTGCCCGAGAAGGTCGTCTTACCCGAACCCTGCAGACCGGCGATGAGGATCACGGCCGGACGGCCGTCGAGATTGATGTCCGTCGCCGTGCCGCCCATGAGCAGCGCCAGTTCGTCCCGGACGATCTTGGTCATCATCTGGCCCGGCTTGACGGCCGTCAGCACGTTGGCGCCGAGCGCCTTCTGCTTCACCTCGTCGGTGAATGACTTGGCTACCTTGTAGTTGACGTCGGCGTCGATCAGCGCGCGGCGGATCTCCTTGAGGGTTTCGGCGACGTTGATCTCCGTGATGCGGCCTTCGCCCTTGAGTATCTTGAAAGACCTCTCCAGTCTGTCGGTTAAGTTCTCGAACATGTCCGTATGGTTGTGTTTGTGGCGTTATGCCGTGCAAAGGTAATGATTTCTCGGCAAATTGCACAGACAGGGGATCATGCCTCCTCGCCGCGCAGACGCACGGTCCGGGTGGCGGGGTCGAAGGCCAGGGCCGAGTCGCGGAAGAGCCGCTCCAGGTCGCCGCTGTCGATCAGCATCTCGGTCGTGCCGTAGAGAAAGTGCCCTTCGTCGATCATGGCAATCGTGTCGCACAGCTCCAGCGCCACGTTCAGGTCGTGGGTGGAGAAGAGGATGCTCTTGCCCTCCTTGTGGGCCAGTTCGCGCAGCAGCAGACCGATTTCGTACTTGTTGGGCAGGTCGAGAAAGGCGGTTGGTTCGTCGAGCAGGATGATGGGGGTGTCCTGCGCCAGGGCGCGGGCAATCATCACCCGCTGGCGTTCGCCGTCGCTGAGCGTGTCGAGTCCCTTGCGGGCAAACTGTTCCATGCCCACCAGCCGCAGGGCGTGATCGACCCGGGCGCGATCCGCCTCGGTGAGGGTGCCCACCCAGTTGGTGTAGGGGGCGCGGCCGAGCGCCACCACGTCGCTCACCTTCAGATTTTCGATGCGCACCTCGTCGGTCGAGACGAAGGCGATCAGCGAAGCCACTTCGCGGCGGGGCAGCTGGTCGATGCGCCGGTCGTTGACGGTGATATAGCCTTCCAGCGGGTGGGCCAGTCCGGCGATGGTGCGCAGCAGGGTGCTTTTGCCCGTGCCGTTGCGGCCGATCAGTGCGGTGAACTCGCCCCAGCCGAAGCCGATGTCGGCGTGAGCGAAGAGGATGCGCCGTCCGTAGCCGAGCGTGACGTCGTGGAGTTGGATGGTATTGATGCGTTCGTGGGGCATGGTGTCAGGCGGTTTTGCGGGTGCGCAGCAGGACGACGATCACGACCGGGATGCCGATCAGTGCCATCACCGTGTTGACCGGCAGGGTCAGGTCGTTGGGCGGCAGTTGGGTGGCCATGTCGCACAGCAGCATGATGCCGCCGCCGCAGATCATCGAGGCGGGCATCAGCGTGCGGTGGTCGGCCTCGCGGAAGAGCATGCGCACGATGTGGGGCACGGCCAGGCCGAGGAAGCTGATCGGGCCGCAGTAGGCGGTTGTCGTACCGGCCAGCAGGATGGTGGCCAGGAAGATCCACAGCCGTGTGGCGCGGACGTTGAGACCCATCGTGCGGGCGTAGTTTTCGCCCAGCAGGAGCATGTTGAGAGGCTTGATGAGACCGATGGAGATGATGAGTCCGACAGAGAGGATCGGTACCAGCAGCCACAGCTCCGAGAGCATCACGCCGCCGAGGCTGCCCATGGTCCAGACGACATAGGACTTGACGGCCCCCTCGGGGCTCATGTATTGGAGGATTTCGACGACGGCCGTGGCGGCGCTGCCGAACATCATGCCGATGATCAGCACGGCCATGATGTCCTTCAGCCGGGCCGTGATGGCCATGATGACCAGCAGAATGAGGGCGGCTCCGATCCAGGCCGATCCGACGATGCCGAGGCTGCCCCACCACACCGACGAGGGGGAAAGGCCCAGCAGGGGCATGCCCAGCGTGAAGAGGGCCACGCCGAGGCTGGCGCCCGAACTGACGCCCAGCACGTAGGGGCCGGCGAGCGGGTTGCGGAACAGGGTCTGCATCTGCAGGCCGACGGCCGAGAGGGCCGCGCCGGCAAAGAGGGCCGTGACCGCCTTCGGCAGGCGGAAGTTGAGGACGATGTAGCGCAGCGTGTCGTCCGCCGTCCGGCCGGAGAGTCCGGCCCAGATCTCCCGCAGCGACAGGTTGGCCGAACCGACCGTGAGGTCGGCCAGGAACAGCGCCGCCGTCAGTACGGAGGCGGCGGTGAGCAGTATGGTGTTGCGGGTTTTCAACGGCAGGCTTCGGGTGAGGGGTTATTGCAGTTGTTCGTAGTAGTAGAGGCCGGCCTCAAGCCCCTCGATCCGCATCGAATCGGCCGCTTCGGGGTGGAGGCAGAGGATCAGGTCGTGCAGGACGAGATCGGCCCGCAGGGCGCCCGATTCCCAGAAGTCGCTGCCGCCGCCGGGCGTTCTGCGTCGGGTGCAGTTGTACACGCGTCCCTCCCGTACGCACCGGATGTCGGCGAATTTCGGGTTCTGTGCCTTCAGATCGGCCATCGTGTAGGCCATGTTGGGGTTGAGCCACACGTCGGCAGTTTGGGCGGCCAGGTAGGCCGCCTCGGCGCTGATCGGACGGCTGCCCGCATCGTCCGTCCCCTTGAAGGCATAGTCGCCGGCGGCATCCTCGAGGTAGCGCACCATGTAGCTGCGGTCGCCCGGGGCGAACCACACGTCGCGGAAGGGGGCGTTGATCATTACGACCGGCCGCTCGGCCAGTCGCGAGGCGCGGGTGCGCAGTGTGTCGTACCGCGCGGCGATGCCGTCGAAGAGGACGATGCTCTCCGCGCGGCGGTCGGTCAGCTCGCCGAAGGGAATCACCCACTCGGCCTTGCCCAGCGGGGTCTCCTCGACATATTCGCCCACGTAGAGGTAGGGGATGTGCAGTTCGCTGAGCTTGTCGGTGACGGCCGTGTTCGCCTCGCCGCCCACGCCGTAGATGAAGACCACGTCGGGTTGCAGGGCGGCCAGCAGTTCGTAGTTCAGATTGGCATCATAGCCGATGTCGCGCACCCGGCCGGCGGCAAACGCTTCGCGCACCGGCTCGTTGGAGAGGTACTCGGCGCCCGATACGCCCCGGATGATCTCCGTGCACCCCAGGGCGTCGAGGTAGGCGACGTGGGTGGCCGAGAAGCAGACGGCGCTTTGGATGGGAGCTTGGACCACCTGCCCGGCAAAACCTTCGGGCGGACATTCGCCGTTGCGCGCAACGAAGAGCTGCGTAGCGGCGTCGCCCTCCTGCTGCCACGGGTTGCGGACCTCGATGACGGTCGAGGCTCCGTCGGTAGCCAGGATCGTGTAGCCGGTGGCGGCTTTCGGTGCGTAAACGGTCTCGCCGGAGAGGCGTACGGAGGGATTCGGACGGCATCCCGCCAGCAGGGCGGCCCCTGCCAGCGGCAGCAGCGTGCGGAATAGGGTTCGGAGCGGATGCATGATTTCTGTACGGTTCGTTCGGGTGGGTTGGTCAGGCCTTCGGTGCGTGCGGCCGGCGGTTTAGGAGCGCGGTTCGCCGAAGCAGTCGAGGGCCCGCAGGATGGTCGGGTCGGCCACGTAGTAGTTGACGTAGAAGCCGGCCTCTTCCAGCGGAGTGTTCCGGCCGATCAGCCCGCGCAGCAGGGCCCGCAGCAGGGTTTCGGATTGCCGGATTTCGTCCGGCGCGGGCGCCACGCCGTTGCGCTCGGCAAAGGCGACGAAGTCGTTCAGGATGTCCTCCTGAGCCAGCAGCGCATTCAGGTCGCCGACGGTGCGGACGGCATTGATGACTGCACGGTGACGGTCGGAGAAATCCATCGTGTAGCGGTAGATGAGGTTGCGTCCGGCCACGTCGAGGTAGTAGTCTGACATGGCCGTCGTGTCCAGCGGTACGAACTCGTCGGGCATGATGCCTCCGCCGCCGTAGACGACGCGGCCGCCGGGGGTGACGTAGCGCAGACTGTCGTTGAAGCGGATGCTGTCGGCCGAGAAGAGTTCGTTGTGCAGGTAGCGGTTGTAGAGGTCATAGTCGTACTCCTCGTCGGCGCCCGTGTAGGGTTTCTGGATGGAGCGCCCCGTGGGGGTGTAGTAGCGGGCCGTGGTCAGCCGGATGGCCGAACCGTCGGGGAAGGGAATCTGCTGCTGGACCAGTCCCTTGCCGAACGAGCGGCGGCCGACGATCGTAGCCCGGTCGTTGTCCTGCAGGGCGCCGGCAAAGATTTCGCTCGAGGAGGCGCTCTGCTCGTCGATCAGCACGGCCAGCGCCACATCCTGGTAGTGGCCGCGGCCGTCGCTGTACTCCTCCATGCGGTTGCCGTCGCGATCCTCCGTATAGACGATCAGCCGGTCGGTGGGCAGGAATTCGTTGGCCATGAGAATGGCCTGGCCGAAGTAGCCGCCCGAGTTGCCGCGCAGGTCGAGGATCAGTTTGGTCATGCCGCGCTTGCGGAGCCCGTTGAGGGCCGTCATCATCTCGTCGTGGGTGTGCTGCGAGAAGTTCGTGATGCGCAGGAAGCCCACGTCGGGGGTCAGCATGCAGGCCGCATCCACGCTGCGCACCGGCACCTTGCCCCGCGTGACGGTGATCGGCAGCAGGTCGGGGGCGTGTTGCCGCTGGACGGCCAGCTGCACCTTCGTGCCGCGTTTGCCGCGCAGCATCTTCATGACCGAGTCGATCGGAAGCTGTCGGCCGGCCACGAGCGAGTCGTTGATCCGGATGATTCGGTCGCCGTTCTGGATGCCGGCCTTCTGGCTGGGACCCTGCGGAATGACATTCAGCACCACGATCGTGTCGGTCGCCATGTTGAACATGACGCCGATGCCGTCGAATTCGCCGTCGAGCGGTTCGTTCAGGGCATTCAGCTCCGAGGCGGGAATATAGACCGAGTGGGGGTCGAGGTACCACATCAGGTCGGGCAGCAGCTGCTCGACCAGCGAGTCGGTTGCCACCGAGTCGACGTAGTAGCGGTCGATGAGCGAGAGGGCCATGTCGATCTTGCTGGCCGGTGCATTCATCTGTTCGGCCAGGTGGAGCAGACGCGCCTGGGTGTTGTTGTAGGAGATGATGAGGCCGACCACGATGCCGACCAGCAGGGCCAGCACGATCAGCAGTGAAGAGAATATGCCGTGTTTCGATTGGTTGTCCATAACGGAATAGAAACGGTTATTTGTTGCGGAACGTATATTTCAGTCCGATCATGAGTGCGTACTGGTACTGCAGCTCGGGCGTATTGGGACGGAAATCCTCGGGCCGGTAGTAGAGTTGGCCGTAGAGCTTGGTCGAAAAGTATTTCGAGATGCGGAACTCGATGGTGTTCTCCCACCGTACCGTCAGGTTCTTCGGAACGACGTAGGGGACGAAGGTGTAGAGGCTCGACCGGTAGCGGAACCAGCCGTTCTTGCCGAATGCCTTGTCGAAGAAGATGTCGGCCGAATAGCCCGGATAGCCGGCCACCTTCTGGCCCGGCTGGACGCCGTATTTGCCCTGGGCCGAGAGGGTCTCGTTGAGCACCGTCACGATGTTGCCGCTGACGGGCGAGAGGGTGATCTTGATGGGGAAGGAGGAGGGGGCATAGGTGAAACCGCCGCCGACGTCGAAATAGCCCGGTGCCAGGAAGTCCGACACGAGCGTGGGGTCGTCCTTGGATTCGTAGCCGATGGTAAACTGGCTGCGGATGTTCACCGAGGCCGAATAGGACCAGTTGCCCTTCAGGTTCCAGCCGAGCTGCCAGCTGATCTTGAACTCGTCCTTGTTCTTGAACAGGATGCCGTCCGTGTAGTTCATGCCGTAGGTGGCCTCTACACGGGTATCGTAGGAGAGCTTGTCGCGTTTGTACTGGTGGCGGAAGAAGAGGTTGGCCAGGCCGTAGATCGTGTTGTCGCCGCTGCTCTGCCAGTTGATGAACTGCTGGGTGGAGCCTTCCAGCGAGAAATCGAACTCGACCGTGTTGCGCTCCTTGCGGATCCGGAGTTTGCGGGCACGTTCGGCCGCCGGGTCGTAATAGACGTTTTTCAGCGAACCCTGCGGTGTGCTTTCCAGCATTTCGGGACGCTGGCGCATGTTTTCGGCCGGCTTGCGGATGGTGAACTGGGCGTGGCTTGTGCCGGTTGCGCAGAGCAACAGCAGGGAACAGAGCAGCAGACCGCGCAGCGGAAAGGCGGAAACGGACGGGAAAAGGTGAACCTTCATGATAACAGGTATTGAGGGTTGGTCGAAACAAAAGTAGTAAAAACTATATAAATGGAACGGCGGAAAACGGAAAGAGCCTGCCTCGGGCAGCAGATTGTCGTAAAAACGATATTTTTGTGTCGTTTACTTACTAACGTATGGAAAAGTTTTTCGGAGCCCATGTCAGCGCGTCGGGCGGTGTGCAGAACGCCCCGCTGAATGCCCGGGCCATCGGGGCCGGCGGGTTCGCCCTCTTCACGAAGAATCAGCGGCAGTGGCACGCCGCGCCGCTCGACGCGGAGACCGTCGAAGCCTTCCGGCGGACTTGCGCCGAGTGCGGCTATGTGCCGCAGTCCATTCTGCCCCACGACAGCTACCTGATCAACCTCGGCCATCCCGAGGCAGAGGGGCTGCAGAAGTCGCGCGAGGCGTTCATTGAGGAGATGAGCCGGTGCGAGCAGCTGGGACTGGACCGGCTCAATTTTCACCCGGGCAGCCACCTGGGCAAGATTACGGTCGAGGCGTGTCTCGACCGGGTGGCCGAGAGCATCAACCTGGCGCTCGACCGCACCCGCGGCGTGACGGCCGTCATCGAGAATACGGCAGGGCAGGGATCCAACGTCGGCTTTGCCTTCGAGCATCTGGCCTATATCATCGACCGGGTGGAGGACAAGTCGCGCGTGGGCTACTGCATCGACACATGCCACGCCTTCGCGGCCGGTTACGACCTTTCGACGGCGGCTGCCTGCGAGGAGACCTTTGCCCGGCTCGACGCCATTGTCCCGCTGAGCTACCTGCGGGGCATGCACCTCAACGATGCCATGAAACCGCTGGGCAGCCGGGTTGATCGCCACGCGCCGCTGGGCGAGGGACACATTGGTCTGGAGGCTTTCCGCTATATCGCGGCGGATGCCCGTTTCGACGGCATTCCGCTGGTGCTCGAAACTCCCGATCCCGACCGCTGGCCGGCCGAGATCGCCCTGCTGCGCGACTTCGCTGCCGGCGTGCGGTGACCGTGCGGCACGGAAAAATATGGAACGCCCCGCATCTCCTGTTCAGGTCATGCGGGGCGTTGTCTTTCCATATCCTGGGCCGTGTCGGAGGAACCGATCCCGTTGGGCCCGAATCGGCAGCCCGCCGCCGGGACCGTCCGGCCGATACGGAATCTGCTTCCGAATCGCGGTGATGCGATCGGGCAGGCCGTAACGCGAAAAGGGTATGCGTACCGCATACCCTTGTATGTTGTCGGACGCCTCGGCGTCGCGGCGATTACAGGTTGTTGACGTGCTTCTGAATGCTGCCCTTCAGGTTGCCTGCCTTGTTGGCGTGGATCACGTTCTTCTTGGCGAGCTTGTCGAGCATGGCCGTTACCTTCGGAAGCAATGCTTCTGCAGCGGCTTTGTCCGTCGTGTTGCGCAGAGCTTTCACAGCGTTGCGGGCAGTC
Organism: Candidatus Tidjanibacter faecipullorum; assembly: GCA_019116245.1. GTDB lineage: Bacteria > Bacteroidota > Bacteroidia > Bacteroidales > Rikenellaceae > Tidjanibacter > Tidjanibacter faecipullorum. The sequence goes on along the minus strand of DXCC01000004.1, from coordinate 186,766 downwards.
TTGTGATAATATTTGTTCTGAAGGCGGTGAGCCTCAGTCTGACGAATTCTTTTGATTGCAGATTTGCAGTTTGCCATATCTTTGTTTTCCTTATTGAAATCGTTTGTAGCCCATAGGAGAATCGAACTCCTCTTTCAAGAATGAAAATCTTGCGTCCTAGCCGATAGACGAATGGGCCATCAGGGATCGTTCCTTGGGAACTTTCGCGGTGCAAAGGTATATGAAAAAAACGGATCTGCAAATTTTACACAAAAAAAATATGAAGAAATACGGGCACAGCCTGTTGTTGCGGGAAAAATCGTATCTTTACAGAAAGGGAACGATGCCGCGATGCGATCCGCCCGTCCGAACCCGGTCGCATCCCCTGGCAAGGCGTCGTTCGCCAGACCCGGTGGGGTGCTCCGGCGGAGACGGAAGCGGGGCATTGTCGAACCTAAAAACGAACGGATATGAAAGGTTATAGCGTAGTGCCTGTCGACAAGATGGAAGGCAATGTGGTCGACAGAATCAGCAATCAGTGGATGCTCGTGACGGCCGGCGACGGCGAAAAGTGCGATACGATGACGGCCAGCTGGGGCGGCATCGGATTCGTATGGGGAACCCCGGCGGCAACCGTCTACATCCGTCCGCAGCGCTACACGCGTGAGTTCATTGATGCCCGGGAGCGGCTGACCCTCTCCTTCATGGGCGAGGAGTTCCGCCAGGCGCTGACCTACTGCGGCTCGCACAGCGGACGCAACGAGGACAAGATCGCCAATGCGGGGCTGAGCGTGGGGCTGACCCCCGAGGGAACCCCTTTCATCGAAGGCGCCGAGCTGGTGATGGAGTGCCGCAAGCTCTACCGCGACCGCTTCGGGCCTGCCGAGTTCCTGGACAAGACGCTGATCGACGTCTGGTATCCCGAGCAGGATTTCCACTATATCTATATCTGTGCCATCGAGCGGATCTATGTCCGGATTCCCGAGCAGTAGCGGCACAGCCCATTCCGCAACAATCAACCAAACGAAATAGGAGAAGAGAACGATGAATAACTTTGTTTTCAGAAACCCCACGAAGCTGATCTTCGGCAAGGGAACGATCGCACGTCTGGCCGACGAGATTCCGGCCGGCTGCAAGCTGATGGTGACGTTCGGCGGCGGCAGTGTGAAGAAAAACGGTGTCTATGAGCAGGTCACGGCCGCACTGAAGGGGCGCGACTACATCGAGTTCTGGGGCATCGAGCCGAACCCGAAGATCGAGACCCTGCGCAAGGCCGTCGAGCAGTGCCGGCGCTGGGGGGTCGACTTTCTGCTGGCGGTGGGCGGCGGCAGCGTGCTGGACGGCACGAAGCTGATCGCGGCGGCCGTGAAGTATCACGGCGACGCATGGGATCTGGTGCGCAACAATGCGCTGATCGGCGAGATCCTGCCCTTCGGCGACGTGATGACCCTGCCGGCAACGGCCTCGGAGATGAACCGCAATGCGGTCATTTCGAGCATTGAAACCAAAGAGAAATTCGGCATGAAGGTCGATTATCCGCGCTTCTCGATTCTCGATCCACAGACGACCTTCTCGCTGCCCAGGTACCAGCGTGCGGCCGGCATGGCCGACACTTTCATCCACGTCATGGAGCAGTACATGACCGTGACGGGCGAGTCGCCGCTGATGGACCGCTGGAGCGAAGGCATCCTGCAGACGCTGGTGGAGATTGCCCCGTCGGTGCTGGAGCATGCGGACGACTACGACAGCATGGCGAACTACATGCTGTGCGCGACGATGGGCCTTAACGGTTTCATCGCGATGGGCGTGACGGAGGACTGGGCTACCCACCAGATCGGTCACGAGCTGACCGCCATCAACGGTCTGACGCACGGCCACACGCTGGCGATCGTCTTTCCCGGTCTGCTGAAAGTGCTGCGCGACCAGAAGATGGGCAAGATCCTGCAGTATGGCGAACGGGTGTGGGGCATCCACGACGGTACGCCCGAGGAGCGTGCCGCCCGGACGATCGATGCGACGGAAAACTTCTTCCGCTCGCTCGGCCTGCAGACCCGCCTGCACGAGGTGGGGATCGGCGAAGATACCATTCTGGAGATCGAGCGCCGCTTCAACGAGCGAGGCGTGGCCTTCGGTGAGGGACACAATGTGAACGGCACCGTGGCTCGTCAGATTCTCGAGGCCGTTAAGTAGAACGGATTGCGTTGGGGCTCGTCCTTGTGCTTACCCGCTCCGTCTGGCGAATGCGTCGGACGGAGCGGTTGTTTGCGGAGGCGGGGAAGGCGGGGCGTGGACAGCATGCGACAGGAAGAGCAACAGGAGGTGAGGTGCGGAGACGAGAGCCGGGTGGCGGTCCGTCGGCCGGTCGTCGTGTCGGCCAGTCGCCGGTGTGATTTGCCGGCCTTTTATGCCGACTGGTTCTTCGGGCGGCTGCGGGCCGGCTATTCGGCCTGCCGCAATCCGTTCAACGGTCGGTGGAGCCGTATCTCCTATGAGGCCACCCGGTTCATTGTCTTCTGGTCGAAGAATCCGGCACCGCTGCTCGCCCGGCTGGATGAGTTGCACGGCCGCGGTCTGGACTGCTATGTGCAATATACGCTCAACGATTACGTTCGGGAGGAGTTGGAACCCGGCGTGCCGCCGCTGGACCGGCGCATGGAGACTTTTCTCCGCCTGGCCGACCGGCTGGGGCCCGAGCGGGTCATCTGGCGGGCCGATCCGCTGATGATTTCGGACCGGCTGGGGGTGGAGGAGCTGCTGGAGCGTACGGCCCGCATCGGCGATCGGCTGCACGGTGCCACCGAAAGGCTGGTGTTCAGTTTTGCGGACATTGCCCCTTACCGCAAGGTGCGTCGGCGGCTGGACGGAACGGGTGGCGGCTGGCGCGAATGGCAGCCTGAGGAGATGGCGCGGTGGGCTGCCGGACTGGCCGAACTGAACGGCCGGTGGGGCTTTCGGCTGGAGACCTGTGCCGAGGCGGCGGATCTGTCGGCGTGGGACGTGGAGCACGGCCGGTGTGTGGACGAGGCGCTCATGGCCCGGCTGGCGCATGATGACCAACCGCTGATGGAGGCGCTGGGGCTGGCGGTCGAGCGCGACGAGCCCTCCCTGTTCGGCGCGGAACCGGTCGCGGACGACCGGCCGGTCTGGTCGGGCGACGGGGTGCGGGTGCGGCGTGTGCGCCGGCGGGCGGCTGCGGGACAGCGTCCCGGGTGCGGCTGTGCGGCGAGCGTCGATGTGGGGGCGTACGATACCTGTCCCCACGGGTGCGTCTACTGTTATGCCAATACGTCGGCCGAACGGGTGGAGGCCAACCGGCTGCGCCATGCCGGGCGGCCGGACGATGAGACCCTGACCGGCGAAGTGCCCGATTGCGGGCCCAAATGAAATAACACATGGTACCTATGGAGAAACAGCATACGGCGCCGCGGGCGGAGGAACGTCCCGCGGGCGGGGTGGCGGAAACCCATCCCCTGCAGCCCTTTCTGCCCGCCGGGGCACGGCTGCTCATGTTGGGCAGTTTCCCGCCCAAGCGGGAACGGTGGTCGATGGAGTTTTTTTACCCCAATTTCCAGAACGACATGTGGCGGATCGTGGGGACGGTCTTCTTCGGGGACCTCGACCGGTTTGTCGTGCCGGGCAGCCGCCGGTTTGACCGGGAGCGGATCGTCGCCTTCTGCCGGGAGCGGGGCATTGCCCTCTACGACACGGCGGCGGAGGTGATCCGCACGCGCGACAATGCGTCGGACAAGTTTCTGGAGGTGGTGCGGCCGGTCGATCCGGCCGAACTGCTCGGTAGGTTGCCGGCATGTCGCGCGGTGGCCGTCACGGGGCAGAGGGCGGCCGATACGTTCGCCGGGGCAGTCGGTTGCGTACAGCCTCCGGTGGGGGGCTGCGTGGAGGTGACGCTGGCGGGGCGCACCGTGCAGTTCTGGCGGATGCCCTCCTCCTCGCGCGCCTACCCGAAGCCGCTGGAGGAGAAGGCGGCCGTCTATCGCCGGCTGTTTGAGGCGGCCGGTGTGCTGTAAAAACGGGCGATGCGGCGAAAAACGACGCGCGGAAAGGGAGATTCGCTGTTGTTTTGCATAGGATAATTTGATATATTTGCAACTCATGATAAGTTTGTAGGTATGACCATCGTTCAACTGGAATATCTGTTGGCCGTTGCCAATTTCGGCAGCTTTTCGCAGGCCGCCGAGCGCTGTTTCGTCACGCAGCCGTCGCTGAGCATGCAGATCAAGAATCTGGAGGAGGAGCTGGGCGTCGTGCTGCTCGACCGTTCCAAGAAGCCGGTCGTGCTGACCCAGGCCGGCGAGGCGGTCGTGGCGCGGGCGCGCGATGCCGTCCGGGTATTCAACTCGGTGTACGAGGATGTGGCCGAACTGAAAGGAACCGTGTCGGGTGTGCTGCGGCTGGGGGTGATCCCGACCATCGCGCCCTATCTGCTGCCCTGCATGGTGCAGGACTTTGCCCAGCGGTGTCCCGATGTCCATCTCGAAATCAAGGAGATGATTACGCCCCAAATCGTCCGGGCCATGGAGCACGACGAGATCGACGCCGCCATTCTGGCCGGAGGTACCTGCCCTGAGGGGATCAGCGAGGACTGTGTGTTCGATGACCGCTTTTTTGCCTACGTGTCGCCCGAACACCGCCTCTACGAGCGGGCCAACGTGCGGATCGAGGATCTCGACCTGAAGGAGATGTTGTTGCTCTCAGAGGGACACTGTTTCCGCGACCAGATCCTCGACCTGTGCCCTTCGCGCGGCGGGCACGGCTCCTACTATTTCGAGAGCGGCTCGCTGGAGACCCTCATGCGGATTGTGGACAACACCGATTTCATGACGATCATTCCGGCCATGGCGGTGCCTTACGTGCCCCAGGAGCACCGCAGTCAGGTGAAACCGCTGGCCAAGGGAGCCGTGTCGCGCAAGATTGCCATCGCGGTCCGGCGTACCTATGTGAAGGATTCGATCGTGCGCAAGCTGCACGAATCGGTTGCGGCCGTGGCGCCGAAGCTGGAGTCGTAGCAACTCCGGGCCGGCGCGGCGTGCGTATGTGGTGAAAAAAACGTACCTTTGTCCCCTTCGCGTTCCCGGACGGGGCCGTCCGGAGCGGGCTGAAACAAGTTATTGAATACCGACTATGGATAAATTGCTGGAAACGATCGTCTCGGCGATCGAAGACAAGAAAGGACACAACATATTGTCGATCGACCTGACCGGTATCGACGGCGCCATTACGGATGCGTTCGTGGTGTGCAGCGCCGAGTCGACCACCCAGGTGGCCGCCATTGCCGACGGCATTGAGGAGAAGGTGCTCGAGACGCTGGGCGAGAAACCCCGCCGGATCGAGGGACTCCAGAATGCCGTGTGGGTCGTGGTGGACTACATGGATGTCATGGTGCACATCTTCCAGACCCAGGCGCGCGAGTTCTACCGGCTCGAGGAGCTGTGGGCCGATGCGCCTTCGACCCGTTACGGCGAATGGGAGGCGTAATAAATCGCCGGAGGATGCGTTATTATCTCGCGTGCGGCAAGACGTACGGCAACAAGTAACCCCAAAAGAATGGCTTCTAAAGAACAGAACAACAAACAGAATGGCGGCAGACGCATGCCGCCGGTCCGGCCGATGGGCGGCATCGGCATGTGGATCTACGGCTTGCTGTTTCTCTTGATCATAGGCTGGTCGTGGCTTGGCAGCGGTGAAGCACCGGTCAAGACCAACTGGAACGATGTGGAGAAGATGATCGCCGCAGGCGACGTGGAGAGCATCGAGGTCGTAAACAAGGAACAGGCCAACGTGCGGCTCCGGGCCGAGGCGGTGGAAAAATATACCTCCCAGCAACAGTACCGTACGATTCCGCGGCGGGGCACCCAGTTCGTCTTCAATATCGGCGATGTGGCAACCTTCCGGCAGGATCTCGACCGGGTGGAGGAGCAGTCCGGCCAGTCGGTGCTGCTGACCTACGAGACCAAACGGAACATCTGGATGGACGTGCTCAGTTTCCTGCCCTTCATCCTGCTCATGATTTTCTTCATCGTGATGATGCGCAATGCCTCCAAGGGGGGAGCGGGCGGTCAGGGCGGCGTATTCAACGTCGGCAAGGCCCGGGCGCAGATGTTCGATCAGGATAACAAGGACAAGATCACCTTCAAGGATGTGGCCGGCCTCGAGGAGGCCAAGGTGGAGGTGATGGAGATCGTCGATTTCCTCCGCAATCCGCAGAAATACCGTGAACTGGGCGGCAAGATTCCCAAAGGCGCCCTGTTGGTGGGTCCTCCCGGAACGGGCAAGACCCTGCTGGCGAAGGCGGTGGCCGGTGAGGCCAACGTGCCGTTCCTGTCGATGAGCGGTTCGGACTTCGTCGAGATGTTTGTCGGCGTGGGTGCGTCGCGTGTGCGTGACCTCTTCCGTCAGGCCAAGGAGAAGGCTCCCTGCATCGTGTTCATCGACGAGATCGACGCCGTGGGCCGGGCCCGCAGCAAGAACGTGGGCTTCTCGAGCAACGACGAGCGCGAGAATACCCTCAACCAGCTGCTTACGGAGATGGACGGTTTCGGGACCAATTCGGGCGTCATCATTCTGGCCGCCACGAACCGGGCCGACATTCTCGACAAGGCCCTCATGCGTGCCGGCCGTTTCGACCGTCAGATCGAGGTGGGCCTGCCCGATATCAAGGAGCGGGAGGAAATTTTCGAGGTGCACCTGCGCAAACTGAAACTCGATCCCAATCTGGATCGGGCCTTCCTGGCCAAGCAGACCCCCGGTTTCTCCGGCGCCGACATTGCCAATGTCTGCAACGAGGCGGCGCTGATTGCGGCCCGTCACAACAAGAAGTTTGTCGAGCGCGAGGATTTCCTCAGTGCCATTGACCGGATCGTGGGCGGCCTCGAGCGGCGCAACATGATCATCACGCCCGAGGAGAAACGGCTCATCGCCTATCACGAGGCGGGTCATGCCACGGTAAGCTGGCTGCTCGAACATGCCAATCCGCTGATCAAGGTGACCATCATTCCGCGCGGCCGTGCGCTCGGTGCGGCCTGGTATCTGCCCGAGGAGCGGCAGGTGACCACCCGCGAGCAGCTGATGGACGAACTGGCCTCGACCCTCGGCGGTCGTGCGGCCGAACAGCTGGTCTTCCACACGCTTGGCTCGGGCGCGCTGAACGACCTGGAGGTGGCTACCAAGCGGGCCTATTCGATGGTGGCCTATTTGGGTATGAGCGACAAGGTGGGCAACATGAGCTACTACGATTCGTCGGGCCAGTCCGAGATGTCGCTGGGAAAACCCTACAGCGAGGAGACGGCCGAACTGATCGACAAGGAGGTGAAACGGCTGATGGAGGAGGCGTTCGCTACGGCGACCCGCGTGCTGACCGAGCATCGCGAGGGCTTCACCCAACTCGCCGAACTGCTGCTGGAGAAGGAGGTGGTCTTCTCGGAGGATCTGGAGCGAATCTTCGGCAAGCGCATCAAGGACCTCAAACAGGAGGCCGAGGAGAAGCGCAAGGCCGAGGCGTCGGCTCAACAGCCGGCCGAGGCGGAGAAGGGCGCAGAGCCGTCCGCAACGGAGCCCGCGGCCGGACAGGCAACGGCTGCCGCTCCGCAGCAACCGGATTCCGCCCCGCAGGCAGCCGATACGCCGGAATCGTAACCGGTGACGGGTTGGGCGAGCATCCCGGTCCGAACCACGATACAGGACAAGCGTCCGCATCCTTTCCGGTGCGGACGCTTTTGTTTATGTGGGCGTCCGACGGTACGGGCGGTGAAGCGGGATGCGGAAAGCAGGCGGAAGCGGTTGGCGGAGGACCGTTTTTTGGAGTAAGTTGCGTGGTGTTCCGATTTTATTGCCTATTTTTGTCTGTTTACGGGAAGCGTCGCTGGAACGGCGGCCCGTGAGTGCTGTGAAACAAACAACGGAGTTATGGCGAAGTTTGGCAAAGAGTTGGCGGTGAGAACCCTGACCGGCGCGGCCCTGCTGTTGATCGTGACGGGAGCGGTGTTTGTGTCCGAATTCGGCTTTGCGGCCCTGATGCTGACGATCTGCATCGGCAGCATGTGGGAATTCTACCGGATGGCGGCCCGCAAGGAGATCCGGATCGAACGCATCTATCCCATTCTGGTGGGGGCGGTCGGCGTCGTGATGAGTTTCCTGGTGGCCCGGGGAACGTTGGCCATCGAATGGCTGTCGCTCTTCTTCCCGCTGGTCTTTGTGATCTTCGCCCGCGAACTGCTGCATCGTCAGCCGGAACCGTTCCTGAACATTTCGGTGGCGGTGGGCGGCATCGTCTATGCCGCGTTGCCCATGGCGCTGATGAGTTTCGTGGCCTTCAGCGAGGGCGTTTATGATGCCTGGCTGGTGCTGTGCTACATCTTTACGGTGTGGGTGAACGACATTTTTGCCTACCTGACCGGCGTGACGCTCGGCCGTCACCACATGTTCGAGCGCGTCTCGCCCAAGAAATCCTGGGAGGGTTTCTTCGGCGGACTGGTCTTTGCCGTAGCCTTCGGCGTGCTGTGCGGCTGGCTGCGCGGCGAGAACCTGCTGTGGTGGGGCGGCCTGGCGCTCGTGGTGGTGGCCAGCGGCGTAGTGGGCGATCTGGTCGAGTCGATGTTCAAACGGTCGGCCGGCGTCAAGGATTCGGGAGCCATTCTTCCCGGTCACGGCGGCTTCATGGACCGCTTCGATGCGCTCATCTTCTCCGTCCCGTTTGTTTTCGCTTATTTTGTTATCTTTGTCCGCTGACGCATCGGTGCGGCGGCAATACCTATTCCGGTTATGAAACTGGCAAAAGAAGGTTGTTCGATCATTTTATATACGCTGGCTGCAGCGGTACTGGTGACCGCAGCCATGTCCTATGAGCTCCGGCTCGGTATGCCCGGTTGGGTGGGTGGCGTGATTATCGCCGTGTTCTGGGCGCTGTTGCTTTGTGTGATGCTCTTTTTCCGCGAGCCCACGCGCCGCAGGCGGCAGCCCGATCCCGACCTGGTGATCTCCAGCGCCGACGGCAAGGTGGTCGTCGTCGAGGAGGTCTACGAGGGCGAATACCTGAAATGCCGCTGCATCCAGGTGTCGGTCTTCATGTCGCTGACCAACGTCCATGCCAACTGGTATCCGGTCGGCGGCCGGGTCATCTACCGCAACAAGCACGAGGGGCGTTTCTTCGTGGCCTGGCATCCCAAATCGTCCGAAGAGAACGAACGGACCACGACGGTGGTCGATACCGGCCACGAGCACATCCTTTTCCGCCAGATCGCCGGTCTGGTGGCGCGGCGCATCGTGAACTACGCCGAAGTGGGGCACGAGGCGGTGCAGACCGAGAAATACGGCTTCATCAAGTTCGGCTCGCGGATCGACATCTTCCTGCCCCTCGGCAGCGAAGTGCTCGTGCGGCTGGGCGACAAGGTGGTCGGCGGGCAGACGCCGCTGGCCCGCCTCAAACGATAACCCGTCATGACGCAGGAAAGCGGAGAACAGAAGACGGGCAACCGCACGACAGGCTATGTGGTCGGTGTGGTGGCCACGCTCGTCGCCGTGGCGCTGTTGTGGTATTTCCGGGAGATTGTCGGCTATATCATCGTGTCGGCCGTGCTGGCCATCATCGGCGCTCCGCTGGTCCGGCTGATCCGCCGGGCACACATCCGCGGCCGTTCGGTGCCGAACTGGCTGGCCGCCCTGATTGTCCTGCTGGTACTGTGGGGCGTGGGTGTGACGGTGTTCGCCGTGTTTATTCCGCTGATCTTCAATAAGCTGACCGCACTGGCGTCGGTCGATTTCGCCTCCATTCTCTCCTCGTTCGACGATGCGCTGCTGCAATTCCAGCATTTCCTGCAGCAGTACTTCTCCTTCACCACCTCGACGCTCTCCATCTCCGATGCCATCGGGCAGCAGGTGGACCGGCTCTTCAATGCCGATCTGCTCAACCGTTTCTTCGGGTCGTTCGTCTCGGGTGTGGCCAATGCGGTGATCGCCCTGTTCTCCGTCACCTTCATCACCTTCTTCTTCCTGAAGGAGGACGACATGTTCCTGCGGATCATGCTGGCCGTTACGCCGACCCGCTACGAAAAGAATGTCCGGCATGCGCTGAGTTCGGTGTCGACGCTGTTGTCCCGCTATTTTCTGGGTATTCTGGCCGAATCGACCATCATGATGCTGCTGGTCTCCATTTCGCTGATCTGTTGCGGCTATCTGCCCCAGAATGCCATCTTTATCGGGCTGATTGTCGGCATCCTGAACGTGATTCCCTATGTGGGACCCTGGCTCGGCTTCGGCATCAGCCTGCTGGTCAGCGTGGCGTTTGTCGGCGAGGGAACCATGCTGCTCTTCATCTGCATTTCGCTGGCCGGAACGATCGGCATGGCCCAGTTGATCGACAACTTTGTCCTCCAGCCGCTGCTCTACTCCAACAGCGTGAATGCCCATCCGCTTGAGATCTTCATCGTCATCCTCATGGCCGGTCACTTTGCCGGTGTGCTGGGCATGCTGCTGGCGATTCCGACTTACACCGTCCTGCGCGTCATCGGCAAGGAGTTCTTCTATCACTTCAAGATTGTCCGCAAACTGACCGAGAAAATGTGATCGGCCCCGCAGCGTGCCGATTCTCTGCGAGCGAGCATGCTGCTGGCGCGCTTTTTTCATCATATTTTGGGATTGTGACTTTATGTTCCGCAGGGTACTTTTGTTTCAGAAGAAAATCACAGATTCTGCGGGACGACTGAGCCGTGATGCGACAGGCCTTAGACGGACTGTCGAGACGGCTGGAAACAGGAGAGAAACGAGGTAAATTTAATATTTGGACACGTATGCTTTCATGGTTCGAAACGTATCATCTCGCCGGATTGGTGATCGGGTTCTGCACATTTTTGATTATCGGTATTTTCCATCCGCTCGTCGTCAAGGGGGAGTACTACTTTGGCGTGCGGGTATGGTGGGGCTTCCTGCTGCTCGGCATCGGGACGGCCGTCGCCTCGCTCTGTGTGGACGACCTGATCGTGTCGGTGTTGCTGGGCGTCATGGCCTTCTCGTCGTTCTGGTGCATTTTGGAGGTGTTCCAGCAACGCAAACGGGTAGAGAAAGGCTGGTTCCCGGAGAACCCGAAGCGAAGAAGAGATCACAGTTTCCATAATTCCAAAAAAACTTCGTTATGATAGGTATTTTTTATGGCAGTTCGACCGGCAATACCGAGTCGCTGGCTAATGAGATTGCAATCAAACTGGGTGTGGCCGCTTCCGATATTCATAATGTGGCCGGTGCGTCCGCTGATGCGGCAAAGACTTACGACGTGCTACTACTCGGTTCCTCGACGTGGGGCGTCGGCGATCTGCAGGACGACTGGTACGCATTCGTGGAAGCGCTCAAGAAGGAGGATCTGACCGGTAAACGGGTCGGCCTCTTCGGCTGCGGCAACAGCGGTTCGTTCCCCGATTCGTTCTGCGACGCACTGGGTATCCTGCACGAGGAGTTGTCCGGGACGGGCTGCGTGTTCATCGGTGAGATGGCTGCGGACGACTATGCGGTGACCGATTCGCGGGCCTTCGACGGCGATCGGGTGCTCGGTCTGGTGGCCGACGATGACGAGCCCGACAAGACGGAGGCACGCATGGAGGCTTGGGTGCAGGCTATTCAAAACGCATAGCTGCCATGACGGCACTGGATTATGCCCGTGCGGGCAAGATGCAGATGGCGCTGCACCTTATCTATGAATACAAGAAAGGCGTGCGTAGTCTGGCTCTGTGTACGGTGTGTCCCACGTGTGCGGCGCTGCTTAAGGAGAGGCTTGACCGACAGGGGATTGCCTATCTGACACAGGAACTCGGCAACCGCAATGTCAACATATTCTTTGGCGAGCGGGTTTGTCTCGATGCGGTGGCAGTCTTTGTCGGTAAGCCGCTCAACAAACTGACCCCCGAGGAAGATTTTATGCTGGGGGCGATGCTCGGATACGATATCCGGCAACAGTGCCGCCGTTTCTGCGACCGCAAGGCGAAGGTGCGGGTGGTCAGTTAGCTTCACGGTGCGCAACGCTTTCGTCAGTTCTGTAAATGCGGAAGGCAGGGAGCGATGTACGTTCCCTGCCTTCGGTCTTGAGCGATGTGGCGTGTGTGCCGGATCAGACCATGCCGCGGTCGATGCCGAACTGTTCGGCATCGTGGCATACGCCTTCGGGCTCGACATGGACGACAATGTCATAGATGTTGTCGATTTTCGCCTTGATGCTGTGTTCCACTTCGTTGGCAATACGATGGGCCTCCGTGACCGTAATCGAACCGTCCACCTCAATGTCCAGCACGATCATGTAGAGGTTGCCGATCTGACGCGAACGGACGCGGTGGGGATTGTGGGCGCCCGGAACGGCTTCGACGGCATCGAAGATCTTGCGGTAGATCGATTCATCCTTTACGCCGTCCATCAGTTCGACGTTCGAATCCATGAAGATCCGGATCGACGAGCGGATGATGAAGAGGCTGATGATGAGACCCGTGACGGTATCCAGAATCGGCAGTTTCAGCAGGAAGGTGAAGACCAGTCCGATGAGCACGCCGCAGGAGATGATGACGTCGTTGCGCATGTTGACCGCATTGGCTGTGAGCAGCGAGCTGCCGATACGGCGGCCGGCTCGGTACTGGTAGAGGGCCAGCAGCAGTTTGCCGACGATCGAGAAGAGCGTCACGTAGATGGCAATTGCGGCGGGCATCTCCTTGGGCTCGGGGGAAATCAGGCTGCCGATCGATGAGATGAGCATCTGTACGCCGGCATAGAAGATGACCAGCGAGAGAATTTTCGTGGCGATCGTTTCGGCTTTTTCGTAGCCGTAGGGGTACTTCTTGGTCGGGGGCTTGCTGATGATGCGGGCGGCCAGAATCATGACGATGGAGATCACCACGTCGGTGGCTGAATCGATACCGTCACCCAGTACGGCGAGGCTGCCGGCTGCAAAGCCGATGCCGATTTTGGCCACCGAGAGAATGGTGTTTCCGATGGTACTGATCCAGGAGGTGCGGATCAAGACTTTTTCGCGGGCTTGGAGCTGTTCCTTCATGTGTTTGGATCGTTGGACCGTGTCGGTCGTGCGTATTGGACAAAGTTAGCACTTTCTCCCGAACGAGTGTGTGTGAATCCGTTCCGGCCGATGGAAAGTGTGGCAAAAATTGAAAGCGGAGCAGACCGTTGCCGATCTGCTCCGCTTGTCTTGCAGGGTTGGGGCCTTATTCCTCGTTGCTGTAGAGAAACCAGCTGCGCCACTGATCGCCGCCGAAGTTGATGCGGCCGAAGAGAACGTGGCCGTCGGCGGAAGCAAACTGTGCATAGGTCAGCTGCGGCAGCACGTAGCCGTAGTTCTGGAGAACCCAGTCGTTGATGTTGCCCAGGTCGATGCCGTTCTTGATGTCGTAGACGTTGCAGGTGGTCAATGCCATGTTGGTCGTGCTGACGAAGCCGATGCCGTCGTTGGTGACGCCGATGGCCGTTGCAAAGCCTTCGATCAGGTAGGTTTTCTCCTCCACCGTATTGTAGAAGGCGGCCGTATAGCCGGAAGTAACGGGTGCACCACCGTCACCGGTAGCGGCTTCCGTCCGATAGGTGCCGGCAATCCATTCGCCGTTCGGGCTGACTTTGTACAACTCGGCCGTAGCGGTCATACCGTTGGCCATGTGCGTCTCGACCGGACCAACAATGGTCTCAACCGTGATGGGGGTCACCTCGTGAACGTCCTCACCGACGTATTTAACCACGCCGTCTTTCCAGTAGACCATGCCGAAGTCGTAGTTGTCCCACGTCGAACCGTAGATCACCGAGCCGTCGGCGGAAATGCCGCGGGCGATGATGCCGTTCAGGAAAGCTTCGTCGCGGAAGTTCTTTTCGGGCCAGGGGAGTTTCTCGGCTACGCCGTTACGCCAAACGAGCGGATAGTACATGCCGTCGTTGCCCTGTGCATAACCGACCCACGTCGTGCAGTCGGCTGCCGTGGCGGTAATGGCAGGCAGTGCGGTGAATCCGGCTGCGCTGGCGTCCGGAACGATCGGCTCCTCGGATACCGAGAAGATGACGTTGCCGCCGCCATTGTTGTTGTTGATGAACAGCTTGCCGTCATCGGTGATGGCGCTGGTCGTGGTCAGGTCGTAGAGGCTCTGGGAATAGGTGTCCAGATAGTGCCAGTTGTCCGTAGCCGTTTCGATGATGACCGGCTGGAAGAAACCGTTCGACATTTCATCCACCGAGTAGATGAAACCACCGGCATAGGTACCGCTCGGCGAGATGGCGGCGTCATACTGGAAGCGGGTCAGCTCGCGGTAGTGAATATTGGCTTCGTAGCCCAGCTGGTTGATGGTGATATAGGCGATTGCGTTGCCGACCGTGACGGTCACGATGGCTTCGCGTTCGTTCGGTTCGGTGTTGTCGGCTGCGGAAATCGTGAGGGTCGTCTCATCGGTCTTGTCGGCGGTCAGCCAGCTGGCGTCGGGCTGAGCGCTCCAGCTCTGGGAGGCTTCGATCTGGACGGTCAGCGGTGTCCCGCCCTAAGCAGCCAAAGTACCGGACAGTCGGCTGAGGTTGATGTAATCGTCGGTTTTCGGATTGGTACATCCGGCGAGAGTCAGCATCGCAAGGGAGAGGATGCCGGTCAGCAAGCGTACATGCTGTTTCATAGATAAGTAATAATTTAGGTGTTAAATGGTGTAAATGGACGGATGTCGTGTTTGCACAACACAACAGATTTAAAGATGCATAAAAAATCCGGGAAAAACAATAGTACGATCGATTTGATGAATTGATCGCCCGGAAAATGGCGTGGGTGCGGTCCGGATAAATTCGGGCGCAAGAGGGGCAGGAACCATGCAGGATGGCTATCTTTGCGGTAAGCGGCTTCGGTTGCCGCACATAAAAAAGATGGAAAACGAACTCGAATTGAAATGGGACCGTCTGCGCCGCGCCATGGTGGCGGAGGGGGTGGACGGCTGTCTGGTGACGACCAACCGCAACCTCTACTGGCTGACGGGGCGGGTGGTGAACGGCTATTTCTACCTGCCGGCCGAGGGAGCACCCCGGTTGTTTCTGAAGCGGCCGGCGGAGACGGGGATTGCCTCAACGGCGATCCGCAAGCCCGAGCAGCTGCCCGAGGCCTTTGCGCAGGCGGGACTGCCGTTGCCGCGGCGGCTGATGCTGGAGGACGGCACGCTGCCTTATAATGAATATGTACGGCTGCAGCGGAGCTTTGCCGCGTCCGAAACGGTGGGCGGTTCACAGCTGCTGCGTCGGCTGCGGATGATCAAGACCCCCTGGGAGATTGAACAGATGCGGCTGTCGGCCCGCCGCCAGGCGGAGGTGTACCGGATGATCCCCTCCTGTTACCGGCCGGGGATGACCGACCTGGAGTTGCAGATCGAGATCGAGCGGCTGATGCGCCTGCACGGTTCCTGCGGCGTCTTCCATGCGGACGGGATCAATATGGAGATCTTCATGGGCAGTCTGCTGGCGGGAGCCAATGCCGAGGAGCCGTCGCCGTTCGATTTTGCGCTCGGCGGTGCGGGGCAGGATGCCTGCCTGCCGCTGGGGGCGAACGGCACCCGGCTGGAGGAGGGCATGGCCGTGATGGTGGATATGGCGGGCAACTATACGGCCTATCAGAGCGACATGACGCGGGTGTTTGCCGTGGGACAGTTGCCCGGAGAGGCGTTGCGGGCCCATGCGGTGTCATGCGATGTGACGGCCCGGATGGAGCGCACGGCCCGGCCCGGCGTTTCGTGTGCACAACTCTACCGGGATGCACTCGATCGGGCGGCGGAAGCGGGTCTGGCGGCCAACTTCATGGGAACGCGCCTGCAGGCCAAATTCGTCGGTCACGGCATCGGGCTGGATGTCAACGAACTGCCGGTGCTGACACCCCGTTCGCAGGATGTGC
This sequence comes from Candidatus Tidjanibacter faecipullorum, assembly GCA_019116245.1. Taxonomy (GTDB): domain Bacteria; phylum Bacteroidota; class Bacteroidia; order Bacteroidales; family Rikenellaceae; genus Tidjanibacter; species Tidjanibacter faecipullorum. The sequence goes on along the minus strand of DXCC01000004.1, from coordinate 170,895 downwards.
TGCAGCCGGGCATGACCTTTGCCTTCGAGCCCAAGTTTGTCATTCCGGGCGTAGGGGCGGTCGGCATCGAGAATACCTACCTGGTTACGGACGAGGGGGTGGAGAAACTGACCCTCCTGGAGGAGGCGATCGTGCCGCTGACCTGAGGCCGGTCGGCCGGACAACAGCGAGGGGCTTCCGCCAACCGGCGGAAGCCCCTCGCGCTATGTGTGGGCGTCGGTCAGCGTTCGAGCAACCCCTTGCTGCGGCAGATGAAGTGGGGGTTGACGAGCGACTCCTTGTTGTACTGCAGGTCGGTGTGGTCGTCGGCGCGGTAGATGATGCCGCCCGCCTTGCGCAGGATGGCTTCGCCCGCCGCCGTGTCCCATTCGTAGGTGTCCGTGGTGCGGGGGTAGAAGTCGATCGACCCCTCGGCCAGCAGGCAGAGCTTGTAGGAGCTGCCCTGCTCGATGATCTGCGCATCCGGATAGCGGTCGCGGATGTTGGCCACGAGCCGTTCGGTCTCCTCGTTGCGGTGCGACCGGCTCACGGCGATGCGCAGCGGCTGGTTGCAGGTGGTCCGCAGCGGCAGGAGCTCGGCGCCCTCGAAGAGCTGGGCGTAGGTGTGCGAGGCGGCCGGGTCGGCCAGGATGTTGCGGGCCCGGAAAGCCCCCCGCTCCTCGTCCGAGAAGTAGATGACCTCCTTGTAGGGCACGTAGATGACGCCGAAAACGGGTTTGTTGTCGGCCATCAGGGCAATGTTGACGGTGAACTCGCCGTTGCCCTTCAGAAACTCCACCGTGCCGTCCAGCGGATCGACCATCCAGAACAGGTCCCAGTCCTTGCGTTCGGCATAGAGCATTTCGCGGCCTTCCTCGCTCAGCAGCGGGATGCGGGTCTGTCCGAGGTATTCGCGGATCGAGGCGTGGGCCGTGCGGTCGGCCTGGGTCAGGGGCGAGTGGTCGCTCTTGAGGGTCACGTCTTTCGGCGCGTTGCTGTTGTAGATTTCCAGAATGGCCGCGCCGGCACGGATGGCGGCGTCGTAGGCCTTCGGCAGAAGATATTCCTTTTGTGTTTTGGTGATCATGGCGCTGACGTATCTTGATTACGGGAGAGAGAGTTCTGTTCGGTTATGCTTGCAACTTCCGTGCCGTTCCGGGTGGAGCGGGTGTCCGATTGTTATCCTACTAACGCATTCGTCGCTGTCCTATTGCGGTCGGGGTGGCTTTTTCCTATCGTCTGAAAAAGACGGGCATGCAGCCGTCGCTCACATCGATCCGGATGACCCGCGGGCCGCGGTACTTCGTGCCGTCCGCTGCGGTCCACGCGCCGCGCGGCAGGCGGACGAGCCGCTGGGGCTCTCCGTCGAGGAGCGGGGCAACCAGGCAGTCGGGACCCAGCATGAACTGGTCGGTGCAGTCGGCGAAGCCCTGGCCGGGGTATTGGTACTCCATGAGGCGGATGATCGGCTCACGGGTGGTGAGCGATTCCCGGAGCAGTCCCTCGACATAGTCGTTCATCTCCTTGCGCAGGGTCAGGGTGCGCTGCAGGGCGCGGCGGTTGGCGTCGTCCGCAAAGCGGGTCGTGTCGGTCGGTATGACCGAGATGGGCAGAAAGGCGGCCAGCTGGGTGGCGCGCAGCAAGGCGCCTTCGTCCCGGATGCCGCCGTTGGAGTCGGTAAAGGTCATGAAGGGGTAGATGCAGCCGCTCAGGCCGAGATTCAGGATGCGGGTCAGGGTCTGGCGCATCGTTCCGTCCGAGAGGTCGGCCGGCGAGACGGCGAACGGACGCCACTGGGTGGGGGTGCCATAGGCCGAACGGCGGATCACGGCGCCGAACCGTTCGGCCAGCGTGTGCCAGTTGCGGGCAAAGGCTTTGCGCAGGGCTGGGTTGCCGATGCGGAACAGGATCTGGCCGCTGTCGAACCACAGTAGGGTCCCCTTGCCGGCCGGCAGCGTGGTGGCCAGCTGTTCGGCAAAGGCGTTCATGACCGCCTCCTCGCCGATGTTCAGACAGGCGAAGTATCCCTCCGGCAGGTGAAAGATGATCGGATGGCCGTCGGCATCCTCCAGCAGGGCGTTGGACCGGCGCAGGGAGGCGTAGTGCCATCCGGCGGCGGGAACGTAGGGGGTGACGGTCAGCAGGGCCGAATCGGGCAGGTTCTGCATGGCCTGCCAGCCGTCCGGCAGCAGCAGGGTGCCCCGGTAGGGGATCTCGGTGGAGAGAGGCGGCGTGCCGGCATCGTAGAGCGGAGTCGGGAAGGGGAGTGCCTTGCTGTCGGCAACGGCCGGGCGGATGTGTTTGTGGACGCAGTAGAGATAGGCCTCGCGCAACGTCCGGCCGCCTTTGGCCGTCTGTACGGCTTCGTAGTCGGAGGTGATGATGAACGTGCCGTCGTCGTCGATCGCAACGGTGAAGGGATGGGCGCTCCACAGGTAGCGGCCCGTGCTGGAGAGCAGGAATTCGGTCGAATCGGTGAGGGTGCCCGCCTCCTCGTCCAGCGGCGCGGCGAGCGGCTGGGGCGTATGGCCGTCGGCGTTGCAACCCCACCAGTGCTCGTTGCGCTGCGGTTCGATGCGGGTGGTATGGGCGGGTTGGGCAGCCGGGGCCGAGAGGGAAGCTGCCGAGGCGATCAGCAGCAGGAGACAACGGATGTGGTTCTTCATCATGTCGGGTATGTATTTCTTACAAAAATAAGCGAAATGCTCCGGATTCCCATCCCTTCGCCCCGATTTTCGCATCCGGGCCGCCGTGGGGTGTCCGGAACGGATGTCCGGGAAATTTCGGACAGAAAAGAGTCGGATAATTTGGCGGTTACGTGCGGAATGGTTATCTTTGTCCGCTGATTTTAGCAAATTCTTCACAAAGAATATATGTACGTAATTGTAGAAATCGCAGGCAAACAGTTTAAGGCTGAGAAAGGTCGGAAACTCTATGTTAACCGTCTTCAGGGGGACGAAGGTACCTCCGTGAGTTTCGACAAAGTCCTGCTTGCAGACAACGACGGTCAGGTCAAGGTGGGCGCACCTGTTGTAGAAGGCGCCTCGGTGAACGCGAAGATTCTTCGTCATCTGAAAGACGACAAGGTGATCGTGTTCAAGAAAAAACGCAGAAAAGGATATCAGGTTCAGAACGGCCACCGTCAGTTCCTGACCCAGATCCTCATCGAAGACATCATCGCTTAACAAACCCTTAAAATTCGCAGAAAATGGCACACAAAAAAGGTGTAGGTAGCTCCAAGAACGGCCGTGAGTCGGAGAGCAAACGACTCGGCGTGAAATTGTTCGGCGGCGAATTTGCCAAGGCGGGCAACATCATCGTCCGTCAGAGGGGTACGGTGCATAATCCCGGCGAGAATGTGGGCATGGGTAAAGACCACACGCTCTTCGCCCTGGTTGACGGAACCGTTTCGTTCGCCAAGAAAAGCAACGGCAGATCGTATGTCAGCGTAACGCCCGTGACGGAGTAATCGCTCCCTACACAGGTATCGCGCAGATACGGAAGGCCGCCCAACCAGTGGGCGGCCTTCTTTTTTTATGTTGGCTTTCGCTCTGATTTGTATAATAAAAGAGTTTTTTTCTTATTGACATGTGTCGGATGAATAACTATCTTTGTTTAAACCTTAAAGATGAGTTTTTATGAAGCGAATTGTTTTATTGTTTGCGGGATTGTGTGCCCTGTGTGCCTGGAGTTGCAAGGAGACGGCACAAGAGATTACGCTGAGTGAAACGCAGGTTGCGCTGTATGTAGGCGAGCAGGTGGCCTTGGAGGCCAATGCGGCGGTGGACTGGATGTCGGACGATTCGTTCTATGCCAGCGTGAATGCGGAGGGGGAGGTGCTTGCCCGGCATGTCGGCACGACGACGATTGTCGCCCGGGGCGCCGACGGTGGCCGTGCCACGTGTACGGTGACGGTCAAACCTTATTTCAATACGTTTACGGAGCCTTGTCTGGAGGCGTTCGGGCAGTCAGCCTCGGTGCTGAAAGCGATGGAGGAACGAGAATTGATTAGTGAGACAGAGGAGCAGTCGGTTTCTCGGATGGTTTATCAGAACCAAGAACCGTATCTTTCCGATATGACTTATACCGCAACTCAACAAAATGGAGTCATTATGGCAACTTTTACCGTAGAGGCGGAATCTTATGATGAGGTAATTGCTGCCATCAAGGAACGGTATGAAGAACGCTGGCGGCCAAGTCGTGATCTTTGGGAATTTTACACGCGTGATGGTAAAATTTTAATTCGTTGCCAGCTTGTTGATCCGGAGCTCGAAACGTTGGGAATAGTCTATAGTCTTATCTATTAAATAATCTTGAATCTTGTTGAATTATGAAAAGAGATTGTGCCGCATTATTATGGAGTAGTTTGCTGTTGTGAGGGCTGATTTCTTGTGTGCCTGTGTGCCTGGAGTTGCAAGAAGACGGCACAAGAGATTACGCCGAGTGAAACGCAGGTTTTGCTGTATGTAGGCGAGCAGGTGGCCTTGGAGGCCAATGCGGCGGTGACTGGATGTCGGACGATTCGTTCTATGCCGGCGTGAATGCGGAGGGGGAGGTGCTTGCCCGGCATGTCGGCACGACGGGGGCATAATCGCTTCTTTTTGTAAAAAAAGTGGGGCGGAAATTTGCAGGGAGAGGGGAAATGACTTATCTTTGCACCGTCTTTCAGAACAACACGATTCCGGAAGTCAATAACCGCTCCATTCGTCTAACGGTTAGGACAGCAGATTCTCAATCTGCAAATACGAGTTCGATTCTCGTATGGAGTACCAACGCAGAGGTCATCCCATCGGTGACCTCTTTTTTTGTGCCCGTCGGCAGGGGGGGCTCCGGCGCGCAAAACCCGTGCGAGGGGCGGCAGAGGGGACGGGCCGGACAGGGTGACGGATCTGCTGTCGGCGGCCGGTTCGGCTGGCCTGTATAGTTCGGTATAAATTATAGGATACCCCTCGGGAACGGTCCGGCGGCATGGGGCCGGATTGGGAAGACCGGAAGAAAAGGGCGGGGCAGAACGCAACGATTCGTTCTGCCCCGCCTGTCTGTATTGCGGTGCGCGGCCGGATTATTTCAGTATCTTGTCGATGAGGGCCTGCGGATCGGGCCGGTGGCCGCGGAAGCGCATGTAGAGGGTCATGGGGTGCTCGCTGCCTCCCTTGGAGAGAATGTTCCGCCGGAACGAGTCGGCCACTTCCCGATTGAAGATGCCCCGTTCGCGGAAGAGGGCGAAGGCGTCCGCCTCCAGCACCTCGGCCCATTTGTATCCGTAGTAGCCGGCCGCATAGCCTCCCGCAAAGATGTGGGTAAAGGCGGGCGACAGGGCGGTGCCGTCGATGCGCGGCAGTACGCGGGCCGGTTCGGCTGCGGCCTGCTCGAAGACCACGACATCCGTGGGCAGGGCATCGTCGGCCGTGAGGGTATGCCAGGCCATGTCGGTCAGGCCAAAGCCCAGCTGGCGGACGTTAGCGTAGGCGGCCAGGTAGTTGCGCGCGGCGACGATCTTGTCAATGAGGGCCTGCGGCATGGCCTCGCCCGTGCGGTAGTGGCGGGCAAAGAGGTCGAGGAATGCTTTCTCGGAGGCCCAGTTCTCCATCAGCTGCGAGGGAAGCTCCACAAAGTCCCGATAGACGGAGGTGCCCGTCAGTGAGGCGTAGCGTCCCTCGGCCAGCAGGCCGTGCAGGCAGTGGCCGAACTCGTGGAGGAAGGTCTCCAGCTCGTCGAAGGTCAGCAGCGACGGCGTACCGGGGGTCGGCTTGGTGAAATTGCCGCACAGGGTCACGGCCGGCCGGACCTCCTCGCCGTCGGCGGTCGTGTACATGGGACGGTAGTTGGTCATCCAGGCGCCGCCCTTTTTCGTGGCGCGCGGGAAGAAATCCATGTAGAGGACGCCGAGAAAGCGCCCGTCGGCTTCGTACACCTCGTAGGCCGTCACGTCGGGATGGTAGACCGGAATGGCGGGATTGGCCTCGAAGCGGAGCCCGTAGAGTTTGTCGGCCAGCCGGAAGATGCCCTGCTTGACGCTTTCGAGTTCGAGGTAGGGCTTGATCTCCTCGTCGCTGAGGGCATAGTGGGCCTGCTTGTAGCGTTCGGCCACATAGGCCCAGTCCCAGGGCATCAGGCGAAAATCCGCGTCGTAGAGCTGTTCGCGGGCATAGCCCTCCAGCAGGGCCACTTCGTCGAGGGCCCGCTGGCGGGTGGCGTCGAGCAGGCGGGCCAGAAAGTTCTGCACGGTCTCCTCCGTGCCGGCCATCCGCTCCTCCAGCACGAAGGAGGCGTAGTCGGGGTAGCCGAAGAGCCGGGCCAGTTCCAGCCGCAGGGCGACGATCCGCAGGACGATCTGCCGGTTGTCGTGGTCGCCGATGCAGCGGGTGTTGTAGGCGCGCCACAGCCGTTCCTTCAGTTCGCGGTCGGGCGAATAGGTGAGGAACGGGATGTAGTTGGCCGCGTGGAGCGTGACGGTCCATCCCTCCTCGCCGCGGGCGGCCGCCTCGGCCCGCATGCTCTCGCGCACGAAGTCGGGCAGACCGGTCAGCCGGTCAGATTCCTCGGGCGTGATGTGCAGCGTGAAGGCGTTGGTGGCGTCCAGGACGTTGCGGTCGAAGCGGAGCGAGAGCGACGAGAGTCCCTGCGTGATGGCCCGGTAGCGTGTCTTCGCCTCGTCGGAGAGTCCTGCGCCGCCGCGGACGAAACCGCGGTAGGTACGTTCGAGCAGCATGGCATCCTCGGCATCCAGACCGAGATCCACCCGCTGGCGGTACACGGCCTCGATGCGGGCAAAAAGTGCGGGGTCGAGGTTGATGTCGTTGGCATAGGCGACCAGCTTGGCCTCGATGCGCTCGGCCGCTTCGTCCATCTCGGGCGAGGTTTCGGCCGAGTGGAGGGCAAAGAAGATCTCGGCAATGTTGTCGAGCGCCGTACCGCTGCGCTCGAGAGCGACGACGGTGTTGGCAAACGTCGGCGCCTCGGGGTTGTGTGTGATGGCAGCCACCTCCTGCCGCGCCTCGGCCAGGGCGGCGTCGATGGCGGGTTCGTAGTCGGCGATGCGGATGCGGTCGAACGGCGGCATGCCGTGCGGCGTATCGGGGCGTACGGTGAGCGGATTCCGTTCCGCGGCGGAATCGGTACGCGTCTGGGGACGTTCTGTCATGGAATGGGTATGGTTGCGGAGGCCGACGGCGGAGACGGCGGATGCCGGGCCGGACGGCCTACCAGTCGATGTTGTCGAGGTAGGAGCTCGATTTCTCGTATTTCAGGTCCTGCAGGGCGGAGGCCTTCACGTTGATGTTGAACTGCCAGCTCTTGCGGCTGCCCACGGGAATCCAGCTGAAGCTCATCTGCCAGCAGTGCAGGTCACGGGTCAGCGTGAAGGTACCCATGGTCATCTTGCCCGTCATGAAGTCGAAGCCGCCGTTGAAGGTGAGGCCCCACTTGGGCGTGATGTTGACGCTCGTGTTGAACGAGAGGGTCTGGGTCACGTTGCGCTGGGAGGGGCCGCCCGGGTTGTTGTACGAGAGCGAGTAGCTGAACGACAGGTTCCACGGGATCGAGAAGTCGTAGTAGGTGGCCGCCATCATCTGCCGGCGCGTGAGGGGGTCGAGCGGGTTGTTCGGGTCGAAATAGAAGGGGTCCACGATGGCCGCCTGGTTGTTGATGGCCGGCTGGTTCGACTGGCCCGAATTGAAGGTGTAGCCCAGCGTCGTGGAGACGTTGGTCAGTCTGCCCAGTCCCTTGCCGTTGGCGATCATCAGCCGTCCGACGCGTTCGTAGGCGCCGTTCTCGTTCATGGCAATGTCGTAGGGGTCGAGGGTTCCGGTGAACTGGATGTTGAAGTTCTCGATGCCCGGAATCGACATGCGGAGCGAGAGCGGGATGGTCGACAGCGGGAACTCCTTGTTCAGGAAGTTGTAGGAGCCGCTGAGCGAGAAGTTGTCGATGATGCTGATCTTCTTCATGCCCGAGGTGTCGGTCTTGCTGGCCACCTTGGCCTCCAGGGTCTGGGAGAGGCTGAAGGTGATGGCGGCAGCGTGGCTGGTCCGGCTGGGCACGGTACCCTTGTTGCCGGAGTAGGGCGAGTAGTAGTCGATCGTACCGTCCTCCGAGGTCTGGTAGGGCAGGTAGTAGCCGTAGAGCGGATTGCCGAAGTCGGGCGTGTAGTTGAAGCCGATGCTCGGCGTCAGGGTGTGACGCAGGTATTTCAACGGAAACTTCTGGTGGCGCGTGAAGTCGTACATGCCGTATACCTTGGTCGAGGCGCTCACGTTGAAGTCGTAGCTGTTGAGGTGGTGGAAACCGTAGGTCGTATCCCGCCGCTCGTGGTCCTCCGCCTCGGGGTCGTAGGTGCGCCGCACGTCGCGGAAGGCCCACAGGGCGTTGTAGTTGAAGCTCGGGGTGACGTTGATGTAGTTGAACAGGTTGAACGACGTCGAGACCGGAATCGAGTGGGTGATACCGCTGTTGAGCTTGTCGAGCAGGTTGCTGTTCGGCGAGAAGAATTCATCCTCCTTGGCCGTCAGATCGGCGGCCAGCGAGGTGGTGTAGGAGAGGGAGATCTTCTCGTACCAGCGCTGTTTGCCGACGGGGTTCTTGCGGCGGAAGGGGTAGAGTTTGTCCGTATTGAAACGGAGGGTCGGCGTCAGCGTGATGGTCGTGTCGCGCGAGTTGACCGAACCGGTCAGCGTGGCCGAGAAGTGGATCGGCAGGCCCGTCCAGTTGCGGGCATAGCTGATCGTCGAAGCCGTCGTGGTGGAGACGATATCGTTGAGGTTGTTCGACACGTACTGGCTGTAGCCGCTGGTGGTGAAGTTCACCGAGGCCGAGAAGGTGGTTCCGGGGTTGGCCTTCGGGTCCTGCGAGTGGCTCCAGAGCAGCTGCATGCTCGGCGAATTGACATAGTCGGCATCGCCCTTCTGGCCGATGATGGTCTTGGCGTAGGAGGCGGAGATGCGGCCGTTGTAGCGGTAGCGCTTGGCGTAGTTGCTCTCGGCGCGCAGCTCCCATGAACCGTAGGTGTAGAGGCTGCCGGTCAGCTTCAGGTCAACGTAGTCGTTGATGGCCCAGTAGTAGCCACCGTTGCGCAGGAAGAAGCCCCGGGCGCTCTCCTCGCCGTAGCTCGGAATGATGATACCCGAACTGCGCCCCTGCGTGAGCGGGAAGAAGGCCTCCGGCACGCCGATGGGCAGCGGCACGTCCTCCATGACCATGTAGGCCCACCCCGTGATGACCTTCTTCTGGGGGATCACCTTGGCCTTGTGCAGGGCCAGGTAGAAGTGGGGGTGGTCGGTCTGGTCGCAGGTGGTGTATTTGCCGTGCATGATGTTGATCGTGTTGTCGGGCATCTTCTTGACATCCTGGCCCAGCAGGAAGCCTTCGCCCTCCTGGGTGGCCACGCCCTTGATCTTCGCCTTGCCCGAGTCGATGTTGTAGAGGATGGTGTCCATCGTGTAGGACGAGGCTCCCTCCGTGAAGACGGGACGGGTCTTGGCGCCTGTCGTGGTATCGTTCACGACGCCCGTGGCGTAGATCTGCTTGCTACCCAGCTCGACCCGCATGAGGTCGGCCTTGAGGTTCATGTTGCCGTAGGTGACGTCGCCCTCCTGGTAGATGTAGACCATCTTGTCCTTGGGACGGTACACCAGCGAGTCGGTGTTCTTGCCGCTGATGACCGCGTCCAGAAAGTTCTTGATCAGGATCGAGTCGTTCCGGGTGGAGTCGGCGCCGAGCGAATCGGCCTGCGGCAGCGAATCGGCGGGTTGGGCCGGGCGGAGTGCGGCCAGACGGGCCGCCCCGGAGTCGGCTGCCGGGCGGGACAGCACGGGGCCGTCCGCCCTTGCGGGCAGTTCGGTCAGCGTGTCGGCGCCGCGCCGGAGCAGGGATTCGCGCGAGGGCAAACGGTCTGCGGAGGGGAGTCCCGTGCCGAAAACCAGTTGGATCGCCAGCACCGAGGCGATCAGCGCGCAGAGATATTTTGAGGTTTGCTTGGCCAAATTTCAGTCAAAAATGGTAACTTTGCCGACAAAGTCGGCAAAAACGCTCCGGCGGCCCGTGCCCCGCAGCGGAAAAATTTTTCGCCAACAAAAATAGGTAAAAAAACGCAGTTTCCCGATACGTTCCCCGGTTAATCGCGGGGGAACGCCGTCCGAATCAAAAACAGATAGCATGAGCAGTTCTTCGCGCCTGGTTCCGTTCGCAACGGCTCTTTTCATCCTCCTCTTTGCCGCAACGGCCGTGCTGTACGGCCGGGATCCCTCCGCCGCTGCCGATCCGGCCGAGCGCGGCAAGGTGGGCAAGGTGGTGCTGGACGCCGGTCACGGCGGCAAGGATCCCGGCTGTGTCTACAAGAACTGTCTGGAGAAGGACGTGACGCTGAGCATCGCCAAGAAGCTCGGCGCGCTGATCAAGAAAAAATACCCCGACGTGGAGGTGATCTATACCCGTTCGACGGATGTGTATGTGCCGCTGGCCGAGCGCGGCATCATTGCCAACAAGGCGGGAGCCGACCTGTTCATCTCGATTCACATCAATGCAGCCACCAACCAGAGCGCCCGCGGCACCTCGACCCACGTGATGGGTATGGACAAGCAGGGCAAGAACCTCGAGGTGGCCATGCGGGAAAATGACGTGGTGGTGTACGAGGACGACTACACGACGCGTTACGAAGGTTACAACGCGGGCGATCCGGCCAGCTACATCATGTTCTCGCTCATGCAGTATGCCCATCAGGACCAGAGCATGATGTTTGCCGAGATCGTGCAGAAACACTACAAGCAGGCGCTGCCGATGCCCGACCGCGGCACCACGCAGGAGCCCTTCCTGGTGTTGTGGCGGGCCTCGATGCCCAGCGTGCTGACCGAGATCGGTTTCCTTTCGAATGCCACCGACCGCACCTACGTGACCTCGGACAAGGGACAGACCGAAGCGGCGCAGGCGCTGTTTGAGGCCTTCGGCGAATACAAGCGCCAGGTTGAGCGTCGCGCCAATGTCGTGACGCAGGAGAAGGTCGTGGAACCGGAGCCGGGTCAGGCCGATGACCGCATCCTGTTCTACGTGCAGCTCAGCTTCCTGGACCGCAGCCAGCCGCTCAACAGCCGCAAGTTCGGCTCGTACCGCGGCAAGGTGGTGGAGCGCCGGGTGGAAGGCAAGGGCTACCGCTATCTGATCGGCGGCACGGAAGATTACCAGCAGGCGCTGAAACTTCAGCGCGAGGCGCGCAAGGAGTTCCCCGATGCCTTTGTGGTGGCCTACGAGGGGGAGCGGCAGCTCAGCGTGAAAACGGCCCGCGAGCGGACCAACCAGTAGCGGAACGGGCGCGCCGGACATGGAGACGGACGGCTGGCCCGGTATGTTGAACCGAAAACAAGAAGATTGAGAAATACCATGAAAATCAGAAAAGAAGCACGGATAGGCCTGTTCGCGGTGCTGATCCTGCTGCTGCTCTACTGCGGCGTGAATTTCCTCAAGGGACGCGACCTGTGGAACCGCAACATGACCTATTACGCCTATTTCGACAATGTGAACGGCCTGCAGCTCTCCTCGCCGATCATCATCAAAGGCATCAGCGTCGGTCAGGTGACCGGCATCACCTTCCGTCCCGACCTCGACAACCGGGTGGAGGTGCGGTTCGATGTCCGGTCGGAGTACCGTATTCCGGACAACTCCATCGTCCGCCTCTATACCAACGGACTGATGGGAGGCAAGGCCTTCGAGATCGAGTTGGGTGATTCGGCCGATGCGCTGCCCGACGGAGCGACGATCCGGGCCGAGAGCAAACCGGGCCTGTTCGAGATCGACGGTTCCGAAATCGACTACTACAAGGAGCAGATCGGTGCCCTGATCAATTCGCTCGACGTCACCCTGTCGAGCCTCAACAAGCTGCTCAGCGAAAACAGCGAGCAGATTGCGGGGGCGTTCGTCGGACTGCGTCAGGGGGTCGAATCGTTTGCCCGCAAGGGGGAGGAGATCGGTCAGATCATCGATCATGTCAATACGGTGACCACTACGCTGGCCGACGGTTCGGAACGGATCGACTCGACGCTCACCGACCTCAAAAAGGTGTCGGGCCAGCTGGCCGAGGCCGATCTGGGGCAGACGATGAACGACCTCGACCGCGCGGTCGAGGAGCTCAACCGGCTGCTGGCGGCGGCCAATTCGCCGGAGGGCAGCCTGAACCGCTTCCTCTCCGACGGAGCGCTGTACGATTCGCTCACGCAGGCCAGTTCGAACCTGTCGGCGCTGTTGCGCGACGTGAAGGAGAATCCCCAGCGGTATGTGCACATCTCCGTGTTCGGCGGCAACAAGAACAAGAAATAACCTGCCCGTAGCAGGCGTGGACGCGTCGGGCGGACCGACGGTGTGCGTCGCGTCGGTAGGATACCTTACGGGTCCCGCGGTCACCTGCGGGACTTTGCCTTTTATGGCGGCCGTTGCGCGGGGCGCGGCGGCAGAGCGAAGCAATAAAATTGAACGACAATGATATATCCGGTAGATTACGAATCGAAGATCGGCTTTGACCGCATCCGGGCGCAGGTCCGGGAGCGGTGTACCACCGAAGGGGGGCGCATGCTGCTCGACCGGCAGGGCTTTTCCGCTTCGGCGGCGGAGATCGACCGGCGGCTGGCGCTGTGCGACGAGCTGCGCACGATTCTGATGATGGAGTCGGGCTTCCCCACGCAGGAATATACCGACATGGGCCCCATTGCCCGCAAGATCGAGGTCGAGGGCGGTTTCCTTGATGTGGAGGAGCTGATCGCCCTGCGGACGGGACTGGGGGCGGTGAACGACATCCTCCATTTCTTCGAGTCCCGCGACGGCAACGCCTATCCGGCCCTGCGCGGCGCGGCAACGGGCATTGACGGCTTTCCGGCCATCGCCAACCATATCGACACGATCCTTGACCGCTTCGGCAAGATCAAGGACAGCGCCTCGCCCGAGCTTTACGCCATCCGGCGGACAATCCGCGACCGCGAAGGCCAGATCTCCAAACGGCTGCAGGCCATTCTGGTGCAGGCCCAGCGGGACGGCTATGCCGATGCCGACGCGACGGTGTCGATCCGCGACGGGCGGGCGGTGATTCCCGTACCGGCCGTCAACAAACGCAAGATCAACGGCTTCATCCACGACGAATCGGCTACGGGCAAGACCTTCTACATCGAGCCGGTGGAGATCGTCGAGATCAACAACGAGCTCAAGGAACTGGAGTATGCCGAACGGCGGGAGGTGATCCGCATCCTGACCGACTTCACGGCTACGCTCCGGCCCGATGCACCCGGCATTGCCCGGGCGGGCGAGTTCCTGATCCTGATGGATATGGTGCGGGCCAAGGCGCGCTGGGCCTCGGAGAACGAGTGCGTGCGGCCGATCCTTTCGGACGAAGGGACGCTGTGGCTCCGCACGGCCCGTCACCCGTTGCTGAACCAGACCCTTTCGCGCGAGGGGCGTCCGATTGTGCCGCTCGATCTGAAGCTCGACCGGCAGCACCACATGCTGGTGATCTCGGGCCCGAATGCCGGCGGCAAGTCGGTCTGCCTCAAGACGGTGGGCCTGTTGCAGTACATGCTCCAGTGCGGTTTCCTGGTGCCGGTGGCCGAGAACTCCGAGTTTCCCGTCTTCCGGGGGCTGTTCATCGACATCGGCGACGAGCAGTCGATCGACAACGACCTGAGTACCTACTCCTCGCACCTGCTCAACATGAAGAACATGCTGGCCCATGCCGACGATCAGTCGCTCGTGCTGATCGACGAGTTCGGTTCGGGTACGGAGCCGGTTATCGGCGGTGCGATCGCCGAGGCCATTCTGGAGCGTTTCGTGGAGACGGGTACCTACGGCGTCATCACGACACACTATTCCAATATCAAATACTTTGCGGCCAACCACGACGGCGTGGTCAACGGCGCCATGATGTTCGACGTGCAGCACATCCGTCCGCTCTTCCGGTTGCAGATGGGGGAGCCGGGCAGTTCGTTTGCCATCGAGATTGCCCGCAAGATCGGCCTGCCGGCCCAGATCATCGATGCGGCGGCCGAAAAGGCGGGCAGCGACCACATCAACCTGGAGAAACAGCTGCGTGACATTGCCCGCGACCGTCGCTACTGGGAGCAGAAGCGCGACCGGATCCGGGTCACCGACCGCAAGGTCGAGGAGCTGGAACAGACCTATGCCCGTCAGCTGGCCGACATCCGGCAGGAGCGCAACCGCATCCTTGCGGAGGCCAAGGAGGAGGCCCGGACGCTGATTTCCGAGGCCAACAAGCAGATCGAAAATACGATCCGCACGATCAAGGAGGCGCAGGCCGAGAAGGAAATGACCCGTTTTGCCCGTCGCGAGCTGGACGAATTCAAGGAGAACGTCGAGCAGAAGGGGGTTTCGCCCGAGGAGCAGGCCCGCATCGACCGCGAGATGGCCAAGGTGGAGCGTCGCCAGCAGCAGCGCCAGGAGCGCAAGGCGCGTCGGGGCGAGGCGGTGGCCGTGCCCGAAGCGCAGCAGCAGCCGGCGCCGCTGGAAATCAAGGTGGGCAGCAAGGTGCGCATCAAGGAGCAGGACGGCGTCGGCGAGGTGACCGAGGTCAAGGGCAAGAAGGCCACCGTGGCGTTTGGCCACATCCTCACGACGGTGGCCCTCGAACGGCTCGAGGCGATCTCGAATGCCGAGTACAAGCGTCAGACACGTCCCGAGCGGGCGCGTACGGTGGTCAGCGTGGACATTGCTTCGCGGCGGCTGAACTTCAAGGACAACATCGACGTGCGCGGCATGCGGGCGGCGGAGGCGCTCGAGGCCGTCGAGAATCTGATCGACGATGCGCTGATGGTGGGCGTCTCGGAGGTGCGTATCCTGCACGGCAAGGGCACGGGCGCATTGAAGGAGGAGATCCGCCGCTACCTGCGTACGGTGGACGAGGTGGCTTCGGCAACCGACGACCATGCCGACCGCGGCGGTGCGGGCATCACGGTGGTGACCTTCAAGGCGTGACGGGCAGCTGACTGGACAGACAAAAGGAACGAATCGGAGAGATTGCAAGTGATGGGAACGAGAATTAGCTGTATCTTCGTCTTTGCGGCGGGTGTATGTCTGCTGGCCGGTTGCGCATCGCACGGCGAGCAAGTCCTGCAGGGCGAATGGCTGCAGCCCGTGCCGGGTATGGCGCCGTTGTGGCAGGGCTTCCGGTTGGAAGCCGACGGAACGGCCGGATCGGTGGGCATGGCCACCCTGCAGTATGAAACCTGGCGGTGGCAGGGGGATGACCTGCTGCTGTCGGGGCGCAGCATCGGCAACGGACAGACGATCCGCATGGTGGACACGCTCCGCATCGTGCGTCTGACGGCCGATACGCTGGTCGTGGCGCGTGGTGCCGACGAAGAGGTGTTCGTACGGAATAAATAGAGGCGTTTCTGCGGTCGCGGTCCGGAAGGCGGACCGGCCGGGCGCCGGAAAGAGAAATAGACGGATATGAACTATTCGATGCGAGAGATCGCTGCCGTGTGCGGCGGCGAATTTTCGGGTGCGGACGTAACCGCACGCAGTGTGATTGCCGACAGCCGGCGCAGTATCGGAAGCGACGAGGCGCCGTTGTTCGTGGCCATTCGCGGCCGCAATCACGACGGCCACGATTTCATCGACGACCTCTACCGGCGCGGCGTGCGCGCCTTCCTGGTGGAGCGCGAACTGGATGCCGCCCAATATCCCGGGGCGGGATTCGTACGGGTGCCCAAATCGCTGGCGGGGCTGCAGGCGCTGGCCGCCCACTACCGGGCGTCGTTCCGGGGTACGGTGGTCGGCATTACGGGATCGAGCGGCAAGACGACCGTCAAGGAGTGGATCGCACAGGTGGCGCCGGAGGGGATGAACCTCTTCCGGAGTCCGCGCAGCTACAATTCCCAGCTCGGCGTGCCGCTCTCGATCCTGATGATGACGGGCGATGAGGAGGTGGCGCTGATCGAGGTCGGCATTTCGCGTCCCGGCGAGATGGAGCGGCTGGCCGCCGTTGTGCGTCCCGACATTGGCATCTTTACGGGGCTGGGACCCGAACATGGCGAGAACTTCCAGTCCGACCGGCAGAAGATGCGCGAGAAGGCGCAGCTCTTTGCCTCGTGTCGGACCATTATCCATTATGGCGGTCAGCCTTTCGAGAGCGAGACGCTGCGCAATCGGGCGCCGGAGGCGGTGCTGGTCGATGCCGCACAGCAGAGCGACGGGCTGCCCGTTCCGGCCGGTACGGGCGACGATGCCGCCTCGCGTCGGAATGTGGCGCTGGTAGCCGCCTTTTACGGTGTGCTGGGCATCGACGCCGGGACGTTGCGCCCGCGGCTGGAGCAACTCCGTCCGGTGGCTGTCCGGTTGGGCCTGCGCGAGGGCATTGCCGGATCGGTGCTGGTGACCGACATGAACAATACGGACGTCAACGCCCTGCCGATGGCCCTCGACTACCTGCGCGGCGTGGCGGGCGAGCGGCCCACCATGCTGATCATGGCCGACGTGCCGTTCAGTTCGATGCCGGCCTGGGAACTCTACGGCCAGGTGGCCCGCATGGTGCGCACGGCCGGAATCGACCAGTTCGTCGGCGTCGGCGAGCGGATCATGGCCTGCCGGGATGCCTTCCCGCAGGGCAGCCGCTTCTTTGCCTCGGCCGAGGATTTCACCACCCATTGCACGCAGGCCGACGTGGCCGGGCGGGCCGTGCTGCTGCGCGGCAATGCCGACACGGGCTTCATGCGCATCCTGCACCTGCTTGACCGCCGCAGCCACACCACCGTGCTGGAGGTCGATCTGGATGCCATGCGCCACAACCTCGACCACTACCGTTCGCTGATCGGTGACGGGGTCAAGCTCGTTGCCATGGTGAAGGCGTCGTCCTACGGCAGCGGCGACTTCGAGGTGGCCGACATGCTGCAGCGGCAGGGGGTCAACTACCTGGCGGTGGCCTTTGCCGACGAAGGCGTGCGGCTCAGGGAGAAGGGCATCACGATGCCGATCGTGGTGCTGAATGCCGATGCCGACAGTTTCGCCCTGATGGTGGCCAACCGGCTGGAGCCGGAGATCTACAGTTTCCGTTCGCTGGAACAGTTTGTCGCTGCCGTGCGGGATGCGGGCGAGGCGTCGTGGCCGATCCATATCAAGATCGATACCGGCATGCACCGGCTCGGCTTCCGGTTGGAAGATATGCCCCGGCTGGTGGCTGCTCTGCGCCGCGAGGCGGGGGCGGTGGTCGTGCGTTCGGTCTTCTCCCACCTGGCTGCGGCCGACATGCCCGAAGAGGATGACTTCACACGCGGTCAGATCGACTATTTCCGCCGGACGACCGATGCGCTGATCGAGGGGATCGGTTACCGTCCGCTGCGCCATATTCTCAACACGGCGGGCATGGAGCGTTTCCCGGAGGCGCATTTCGAGATGTGCCGGTTGGGCATCGGCCTCTATGGTGTCAGTGCGACGAATGCCTGCGCGCTGCGTCCTGTCAGCCGGCTGGCCACCCGTATCGTGCAGATCCGCGAACTCGATCCTTCGCAGACGGTCGGCTACGGCCGCTGCGGCCATCTGGAGCGTCCCTCGCGGCTGGCCACCATACCGATCGGCTATGCCGACGGCCTGGATCGCCGGTTGGGCAACGGAGCCTGGAGCGTACGGGTGAACGGCCGTCCCGCACCGATCGTGGGACGGGTGTGCATGGACAGCTGCATGGTCGATGTGACCGGTCTGCAGGCCGAGGAGGGCGACGAGGTGACCGTCTTCGGCGCCGAGGCGGGCAATACCGTGTCGGACATGGCCGCGATTCTGGGAACGATTCCCTATGAGATCATGACTTCGGTGTCGAGCCGTGTCAAACGCATTTATCTGAAAGAGTAGTCCCGTAACGATGGAAACTCCGAAACCATACGGTACGCTCTACATGCTGCCCTGTCCGATCGGCGACGGGGAGGTGTACGACGTGCTGCCCGAGGCAAACCGACGGCTGATAGCTTCGCTCGACTATTTCATCGTCGAGAATGTCCGGACGGCGCGCCGCTTCTTGAGCCGTGCGGCCATTGGCCGGCCGATCGAGGAGCTGACCTTTGCCGAATGCAACGAACACACCCGGCCCGAGGAACTCGGGGCGCTGATCGCCCCGTTGCTCGAGGGACGTTCGGCCGGTTTCATCTCCGAGGCGGGCGTACCCGGTGTGGCCGATCCCGGCGCGGAGGTGGCTGCCCTGTGTCATGCCCGTGGCGTGCGGGTCGTGCCGCTGGTGGGGCCTTCCTCCATTCTGCTGGCGCTGATGGCTTCGGGGCAGAACGGCCAGTCGTTTGCCTTCAACGGCTATCTGCCCGTCAAACCGGCCGAGCGGAACAAGGCCGTCCGCATGCTGGAGCGGCGGGCGCTGTCCGAGGGGCAGTCGCAGCTCTTCATCGAGGCGCCCTACCGGAACGACAAGCTGCTGGATGATCTGCTGGGGGCGCTGGCCCCCTCCACGCGGCTGACCGTGGCGGTCGATGTGACCGGTGCCGAGGAGTGGATCCGGACGCTGCCCGTGGCGCAATGGCGCCGTCAGGAGCGTCCCTCGCTGCACAAACGGCCCGCCATCTTCATCATCGGGCGATAGACGGCCCGGATCGTATGACAGAGCGGAAATGCTCCGAATGTGCTGAGCGGCACGGCGGAGCGTTTCCGCTATTTCTTTTGGTTATGACTATATAAACATTTGTGATGCGTATTTTTTAATTCATGTTTGCAAATTATGAAAAGAGGTCATTATATTTGCCCCCGGAAAGAGAAAACAAGGCCTACGAGCCGTTAAAAGCAAGAAAACAGTTATGAGATCGCTGATCGGAAAGAAAGCTCCCGCCATCAAGGCAACGGCCGTTGTGGACGGCAACCGGATCGAAAACGGATTTTCGCTTGACCGTTACGAAGGTCAGAAATATGTCGTGCTGTTCTTCTATCCGATGGACTTCACGTTCGTGTGCCCGACCGAACTGCACGCCTTCCAGGAGAAGCTGCCCGAATTCGAGGCGCGCAACGTACAGGTGGTCGGCTGTTCGGTGGATTCGGAATATTCCCACCTCGCCTGGCTCAACCAGCCGAAGAACAAGGGCGGTATTCAGGGAGTGACCTATCCCATCATTGCCGACACGACGAAGACGATCTCCGAAAACTACGGCGTACTCGGCGGCGAGTATCTGGCCGGTGACGACGAGGAACTGCTGTTCGAGGGGGCTCCGGTTGCTTACCGCGGTCTCTTCCTGATCGACCGCAGCGGCGTGGTTCGCCACATGGTCATCAACGACCTGCCGCTGGGCCGCAATGTGGACGAGGTGTTGCGCATGGTGGACGCCCTGCAGCATTTCGAGGAGTACGGCGAGGTTTGTCCCGCCAACTGGGCCAAGGGACGCGAGGCGATGAACGCCACCGACGAGGGCGTCTCCGATTATCTGAGCAAGCATTAGAAACAAGATAGATAGGTTTTTTCACAGGTTAGTTAAGTGGTCATGTGGAGCGGAGATATCCGCGAGGACTTTCCGGCTCATTCGAGGGCGCTCGCGCATGACTGAGGTTACGCAATAGGTTAATTGTTTTTGTTTGGCAGGGAGAACGGCAAACCGTGCTCCCTGCTTTTTTTTGTGCCGTTTCGTGCACAGGGGGAGGCCTTGTCGCGCGGGCGGGGTGCGGTCGGCAAACAGCGCAGAAAGGGCGGGAACGAAGGCATGGAGCGGTGCTGTTGGTGGATTGCCGGCAGGGGATGGCCTTGGACTGGCGGCAGCTGATGGGCGGTTGGGCGGTCGCGGATTCAGGTTGCCGTGTGACGCCTTCTGCCGTACGGCGCGGCCCGGAAAGATGGGCGGCGGCCATGCGGAATCAGGTTGCTGCAAGGCAGGGTCTGTACACGGTATGGGGGCGCGGGGCAAACAAAAACGGGCACCCGGCGATCGGATGCCCGTTGTGCGGCGTGTGCCGCCGGTTATTTCTTCTTCTTGGAGGTCTCCATGATCTTGCAGGCCTCCTCGTAGGTGAGGGCGGCCGGATCGCTTCCCTTCGGGATGCGGTAGTTTTTCCCCTTATAGGCAATGTAGGGACCGTAACGGCCGTTGAGCACTTTCAGTTCGGTATCCTCGGGGAAGAGCTTGATCGGCTCCTTGGCCGCCTTGTCGGCACTCTCCTTCTCGTGGATCAGTTCGATGGCCCGCTCCAGCGTGATGCTGTAGGGATCTTCCTTGCGCGGCAGGGAGGTGAACTTGCCGTCGTAACGGATATAGGGGCCGTAGCGGCCGGTCGAGACGACGACCTCCTTGCCCTCCAGTTCGCCCAGCGTGCGCGGCAGTTTGAAGAGGTCGAGCGCCTCCTCGAGCGTGATGGTGGCGATCAGCTGGTCCTTCTTCAGACTGGCGTAACGCGGCTTTTCCCCTTCGGCACCGTCGATCTGTACGATGGGGCCGTAGCGGCCGATGCGGGCCGAAACCTGATGACCGCTCTGCGGGTCGATGCCCAGCACGCGGCTCTTGTTGCTGCGGTCGACCTGCTCCTCGAGCGCCTTCTCCACCGTCGGGTGGAAACCGGCATAGAAGTCGTGCAGCATCTGCGTCCACTCCTTTTCCCCTTCGGCGATTTCGTCGAACTCCTTCTCCACGTTGGCCGTGAAGTTGTAGTCCAGAATCTTTTCGAAATGGGTGTCGAGGTAGTCCGTGACGATCATGCCGATGTCGGTCGGCGACAGTTTCGCCTTCTCGCGGCCCACCGTTTCGGAAAGCTCCCGGGAGGTGATTTTACCCTTCTCCAGTTTGATCTGGTTGTAGGCGCGTTTGGTGCCCGGGCGATTCTGCTTGATGACATAGCCGCGGTTGATGATCGTCGAGATGGTCGGCGCATAGGTCGAAGGACGTCCGATACCCAGCTCCTCCAGCTTGCGCACCAGCGATGCCTCGCTGTAGCGGAAGGGGGGCTGCGTGAAACGCTCCGTGGCGGCAATGTCCTGGTAGGAGAGGGCGTCACCGGCGCGGAGCTCCGGCAGGCGGTTCTCCTGTCCCTCCTCCGTCTCGTCCTCCACCGTCTCGGAGTAGAGTTTCATGAAACCGTCGAACAGCACCACCTCGCCCGTGGCAATGAAGCGCTGCGGGGTGTTGTCGGCGCCGATCGTCACGACCGTTTTCTCGATCTTCGCCGAGGACATCTGCGAGGCAACCGTGCGTTTCCAGATCAGGTCGTAGAGCTTCTTCTCCTCGGCCGAGCCTTCGATCTCGCGGCGGTTGAGGTAGGAGGGACGGATGGCTTCGTGGGCCTCCTGGGCTCCCTTGCTCTTGGTCTTGTATTTGCGGACGCGGCTGTAGTTCTCTCCGAAGAGCTTGACGATCTCGTCGTGTGCGGCCGCGATGGCCTGCGAGGAGAGGTTCTGCGAGTCGGTACGCATATAGGTGATGTAACCGTTTTCGTAGAGGCGCTGGGCGATGGTCATCGTCTGGGAGACGGACATGCCCAGTTTGCGGCCGGCCTCCTGCTGGAGCGTGGAGGTCGTGAATGGGCCGGCCGGATTGCGCTCGGCCGGTTTGCTTTCGCTGCCCAGCACGGTGAAGGCCGACGACGAGCAGGTTTGCAGGAATGCTTCCGCCTCGGCGGCCGTGTCGAAGCGGCGGTCGAGTTCGGCGCGGAAGAGGGTCTTCTCCGGATCGTCCGTGCGGTAGAAGCGGGCCGTGATGCGGTAGTAGGAGACGCTCCGGAAGTTGATGATCTCCCGTTCGCGCTCCACGATCAGCCGTACGGCGACACTCTGTACGCGGCCGGCCGAGAGCGAGGGCTTCACCTTTTTCCACAGCACGGGCGAGAGCTCGAAGCCCACCAGCCGGTCGAGCAGGCGGCGGGCCTGCTGGGCATTGACGAGGTTCATGTCGATCGTGCGGGGGTGCTCGATGGCCTCCAGAATGGCATTCTTGGTGATCTCGTGGAAGACGATGCGTTTGGTCTGGTCCACGGGCAGGCCCAGTACCTGGGTCAGGTGCCAGGCGATGGCCTCTCCCTCGCGGTCTTCATCGGATGCGAGCCAGACGGTTTTGGATTCTTGGGCACTCTTGGCCAGCGACTCGACCAGCTTTTTCTTGTCGGGGGATATTTCGTAGTCCGGTTTGAAATTGTCTTTCAGGTCGATGCCCAGTTCCTTCTTGGAGAGGTCACGGATGTGGCCGTAGCTGGACATCACGGTGTAATCTTTGCCGAGGAATTTCTCGATGGTTTTTGCTTTGGCGGGAGACTCGACGATAACGAGGTTTTCGTGTATTGCTTTCTTCGTTGCCATTGAAAATGCCGTCGCGGTTGAAACGGGAATTATTGGTTGGTTACTGGCTTAAAACGAAGGAACCCAAAGTCTTTTCTCTTCGGGTTCCCTGGTTGTGTGGGGTTTACTGTTCGCCGTTCGGCTTGATGAGTGTGTAGACGACGCGCACCTGGACGGGACGTTCGCTGCCGGCCACCATCAGGGTGGTGAAGTAGTCCGAGAACGGCTCGTAGGGCGTGTAGGTGCCTCCGAGGGTCAGACTGCGGCTTTCGTCGTCATCGTTGAGCAGCGCATGCTGCAGGAACGAACTGATGTCCATGCGGTAGTAGCCCTTGCCGGGGTTTCGGTTCAGCTTGCCGTCGTAGGGCACCTCGACGGAGGTCGTCTCCGAGTCGGAGATATAGTAGTCGGCGATGATGGACATCTTGCCGTAGTTGGAGTAGCTGCCCATCATCTGGAAGGCGCGGTCGTAGGCGGTCGCCGTATGTTCCGGTACCCAGACGAACAGCTGGGCCTGGTTGATGTAGATCGTGTAGTCGGGCGAGGGCTTCCGGGCCTCCAGCGACTCGAAGAAACTGTCGGGGAAGGTCAGTACGGTGGCCATGCCGCCGATGCCCTGCACGTAGGCGACCCCTTCCGCCTCGATGCGCTGTCCCTCGTTGAGCGCCGCGTAGGGCGTGCCCGAATAGTCGCGCCGGATGCTGGCGATGGAGGTGTTGTCGCGGGTGTCGTTGTCGGTGAAGGCCAGCTGCATGTAGGCGGTGATCTCCCGCTCCTTGTTTTCGTCGTCCACCTCGATCTCCCAGTCGTCGCGGTCGCGCTGGTAGTAGAGATTCAGATAGGTGTTCGGCAGATAATTGACGTAGAGGGCGGCATTCTCGGGCGTCGAGGTGTCGGGAACGATGGCGAAGCCCTTGAACTGGCGCAGGTATTCGTAGTAGCGGTCGCTGTAGAACAGCGTCGTGTCGGCCGCCATCATCTCCTTCAGAAAGGCCTCGCCGGCGGGCAGAACGTCGAGCTTGATCTCCTCGATGTCGGCCGGGGTGCCCGAATATTCGAAGCTGAAGGCCGGTTCGGACTCGATGTGATCCTCATAGCGGAACGACTGGTAGTAGATCGTGTCGGTCGTGTAGGCCAGCGTGTCGCGCAGCCGGTAGACGTTGAACCGCTGGCGGACGGAGGGATCGCCGCTCACCAGTTTCATGTTCAGCGACAGTTTCACCGAGTCGAACGTGCTGTGGCGGCCCCGGTAGAAGTAGGGACGTACCGGTTCGGAGGGCAGGCACGTGGCGATCGAGGCGGCCGTGATCTTGCCGAACGTCGGGTCGCTCGAACGGCCCATGTAGGCGATGTGCAGGTTCATGGCGCCGCGCGTGTGACGGGTCGATCCGGCCAGGCCGATGGAGTCGTAGAAGACTTGGCTGGCCGTGATGGCTTCGCCTTCGCCCAGCCCCAGCGTATCGATGTGGAGCGAGAGCTTGTCATTGCCGCCGGGGATGAAGTCCTGTCCCAGCGTGTCGTCCACATGCGTACACGAGACGGCTGCCAGGATGGTCAGACAGACCGCCGCCATGCTGCACAGGAAGCCTTTAAGCGAGTTCCTCATAAAATTTCTGGTAGTTGTCGAGATAATCGGGTGCGTCGGCGGGCTGCCACGGGAGTATCTTCTTGTCCGTCCCCTCGTATGCGGCAACGATCCGGGGGTCGGGATGCTCGGTGCGGATCACCACGCCGTCCGCATAACCAATAACGAATTTCATGAGATTTTCGTATGAAGGTTCGTCGAGCAGCGACAGGTGCGGATCCTCGATGCCCTCGCTTTCGATCTTCTGCCGGAAGGCGCCGTCGAGCGTGCCCGGGAAGGCGTCGTCATAGAGCGAGACGACGATCTTGAGGTTCTGGAAGAGGGGATCGTCGGCGAAGGTGTGCTTCAGGTAGACCGGCACCACGGACGAGAACCAGCCGTGGCAGTGCACCACGGTGGGCTGCCAGCGGAGCTTGCGCACGGTCTCCAGCACGCCGCGGGCGAAGAAGATGGCCCGCTCGTCGTTGTCGGGGAAGGGCGTGCCGTCCGCATCGGTCAGCACGGCCTTGCGGGCGAAGTAGTCGTCGTTGTCGATGAAGTAGATCTGCACCCGCGCCGAGGGGATGGAGGCCACCTTGATGATGAGCTGGTGGTCGTTGTCGTCGATGATGAGGTTCATGCCCGAGAGGCGGATCACCTCGTGGAGCTGATTGCGCCGTTCGTTGATCGAGCCGTAGCGGGGCATGAAGGTTCGGGTTTCGTTGCCGCGTTCCTGCATGGCCTGCACCAGCAGACGACATTCGGAGGAAATGGCCGTCGGCGGGAGATACGGGGTGATCTCCTGGCAGACGTATAGTATTTTGGAACCAGCCATGAATACGGGAAACTTAGAAATAATCACAAAGATAACGATTTTCTCGGCAACCTTCGCAGCCTGCTTCGAAAAAGAGCCCCGTCCGGGCTGGGGACGGGGCTGCGTAAGGGGGTATGTGCGGCAGGCCGCTTACAGGATCAGCATGGCGTCGCCGTAGGTGCCGAAGCGGTATTTCTCCTCGATGGCCACCTTGTAGGCGTTCATGACCGTGTCGTAGCCGCCGAAGGCAGCCACCAGCATCAGCTGCGTGGAGCAGGGCAGGTGGAAGTTGGAAACCATCGAATCGGCTACGCTGAATTCGTAGGGGCAGAAGATGAACTTGTTGGTCCAGCCGTCGAACGGCTTGAGCATGCCGCCGGTCGAGACGCTGCTCTCGATGGCGCGCTGGACGGTGGTGCCGATGGCGCAGACGCGGTGTCCCTCCCGTTTGGCCCGGTTGACGATTTCGGCCGTCTCTTCCGAGATATGAACCTGTTCGGAGTCCATCTTGTGTTTGGTGAGGTCCTCCACATCGACCGTACGGAAGTTGCCCAGCCCCACGTGCAGGGTCAGCATGGCGGTCTCGACACCCTTGATCTCGAGTCGTTTGAGCAGGTGCTTGCTGAAGTGGAGACCGGCGGTCGGAGCGGCTACCGCACCCTCTTCCGTCGCGAAGATGGTCTGGTAGCGTTCGGCGTCGATCGGCTCCACCTTCTCGCGGATCCAGCGCGGCAGCGGCGTCTCGCCCAGCTTGTAGAGGGCGGCGCGGAACTCTTCGTAGGTGCCGTCGAAGAGGAAGCGGAGGGTGCGGCCGCGCGAGGTGGTGTTGTCGATCACCTCGGCCACCAGCAGGTCGTCGTCGCCGAAGTAGAGCTTGTTGCCGATGCGGATCTTGCGGGCCGGATCGACCAGCACGTCCCACAGGCGCTGCTCCTTGTTCAGCTCGCGGAGCAGGAAGATTTCGATTTCGGCGCCGGTTTTCTCCTTGTTGCCGTAGAGGCGGGCGGGGAAGACCTTGGTGTTGTTGAGGATCATCACGTCCTTCTCCTCGAAGTAGTCGATGATGTCCTTGAAGATGCGGTGCTCGATTTTGCCCGTTTTGCGGTCGATGACCATCAGACGCGATTCGTCGCGGTTTTCGGTCGGATATTTCGCCAGCAGGTCGGGCGTGAAGTTGTAGTTGTATTGTGAAAGTTTCATCCTTTCAGCAGATTATGTTGTGGTTTGCGTTGCACGGCCGGAGGCTCTCCGCAGGGAGAGCCAAAATATAATCATTATACGCAAAAACGGGAGATTTGTTTCATTGCCGACTACTTTTTTTTCGTGAAGACAAGGCAGATGCCGTGGCCGGGAGCGGCGGTCCGACCGTTGGGGAACAGGCAGGAAGATGGTCTCCCGGGGGCGTCCGCCGGCGCTGACGGGGAAAGAACGGGGTCCGGTCGGGAGCATCCGACCGGAATCCGGCGGCAATGCGCGGGTTATTTCAGGATGGCGGTGATTTCGTCCATCGTGTAGCCGTCCTCGGCGCGGAAACCGCCGCTGCGGGTACGGCGCAGGGCTGTGAGGTGGGCGCCGCTGCCGACCGCCTCGCCGATTTCGCGGGCGAGCGACCGGATGTAGGTGCCCTTGCTGCACCGCACGCGGATGCGCAGGTCGGGCAGCTCGCAGGAGAGCAGTTCCATCTCGTAGATGTGGATGAGGGCGGCGCGCAGCTTCACCTCTTCGCCGTCCCGGGCATATTCGTAGGCGCGCTGGCCGTCGATCTTCTTGGCCGAATAGAGGGGCGGCATCTGGAGCCGTTCGCCGCAGAGGGAGGCGAGCGCCTGTTCCACCGCTTCGCGGGTGACGTGTTCCCAGGGGTAGGTGGCGTCAATGGGGTGCTCGAGGTCGAAGCTGGCCGTCGTGGCGCCGAGCCGCAGGTCGGCCACATATTCCTTCTCTTCGGCCTGCAGGGCTTCGACCTGTTTGGTGGCCTTGCCCAGGCAGACGATCAGTACGCCCGTGGCCAGCGGATCGAGGGTGCCGGCATGGCCCACCTTGAGGTTCTTGAATCCGTCGCGACGAAGCATGAATTTGATGCGGCGCACGACGTCGGTCGAGGTCCAGCCCAGGGGCTTGTCCACGACGAGTACGTAGCCGCTGCGGAAATCGGTCTCTTTGGAGAAAGGCTGTTTCACGGAGAAGGCGGGTGGGGGTTAGCAGAAGAAGGTAATGATGGAGACGAGTCCGACCAGGGCGCAGTAGAGGGCAAACCATTTCAGCTTGCCGCGGTTGACGATGCCGATCATCCAGCGGCAGGCCAGCGTGCCGGTCACATAGGCGGCCACGAAGCCGCCCACCAGCTGCCACGTGCCGATCGAGCTGCCGGCGGCGGGCATGTCGAGCAGTTCGAGAAAGTTCATGCCGATGATGGGGATCAGTACCATGAGAAACGAGAATTTCGACACCTCGCTGCGCTGGACGCCCAGCAGCAGGCCCGTCGAGATGGTTGCGCCCGAGCGGGAGAGGCCCGGCAGGGCGGCGCAGGCCTGGGCGATGCCGATGACGAAGGCGCGGCCGGTCGTGATCTTGCCGGTGCGGGGTTTGGCGCGGTCGGCGAAGAAGAGCAGGCAGGCGGTCAGCAGCAGCATGGAGCCCACCAGCCGCAGGTTGCCCGTGAAGAGGTTCTCGATCTCGTCCTTGAAGAAGAGGCCGACCAGACCGATGGGGATCATCGAAACGATGATGTTGAGCACATAGCGCGTCTCGTCGTTCATGCGGAACCGGAAGACGCCGCGCAGCAATTCGCCGATCGGTTTCCAGAAGACGGTGATCGTGCTGAGCACCGTGGCGAAGTGGACGGCCATGGTGAATTGGAGGTTGCTTTCGCCCTCGATGCCGAACAGGACGTTGGCCAGTTCGAGGTGACCGCTGCTGCTTACGGGCAGGAACTCGGTGAGTCCTTGCAGGATGCCCATGATGATCGCTTCCAGTACGGACATGGCGGTTGTGGGGTTATTTGTCGAAACGTTTCATGATGGCGAAGATCTCGAAGCCGAAGCCGGCCAGCACCACGATGGGGGCGAGGGTGATCCGCCTGAAGTTGAACATGGAGTAGTCGAAGAGGTCGGGATTGTCGTTGCCGCCGCCCGTCATCAGAACGAAACCGAGGATGATGACGCCCAGTCCGATGAGCATCAGCAGGTAGTTCTTGCGGCCGAGGGGCATCCTGGCGTCGTTGTTCTGCGGAGTTGCAGGGCGGCGCTCCGGTCGTGTGTCGCGTGTCATGGTATGCGGAACGGTTTTAGTAGAGGTTGATTTTCGTGGAGTTCATCCGGACGAACTTGTTGACGGCAAAGACGGTGAAGAGGGCCGAGATGAGCAGGCCCAGCACCAGCATGCCGCCCAGCACGAAGTAGATCGGCCGGCTTTCGGCCAGCAGGGTCACCTCCGGCAGTCCTTCGCCCAGTCCGGCGACGAGGGCCAGGAACATGGCGGCGGCGATGATCCAGGCGTAGAGGCCGTGCAGCAGGCTTCGCAACAGGAAGGGTTTGGTGATGAACCACTGCGAGGCGCCCACGAGCTTCATGGTGTTGATGAGGTAGCGTTTGGAGTAGATGGTCAGCCGGATCGTGTTGTTGAGCAGGATCAGGGCGATCACCAGCAGTGCGCCGCCGAAGAGCAGCAGCACCAGGTTGAACTTGTTGATGTTGTCTCCGATCTGCTCCATGACGGCCTTCTGGTAGACCACCTCCTCGACGCCGTCCCAGGAGGAGACCTCCTTTTCGAAGGTCTTGACGTAGTCCTTGTTCGAGTAGTCGGCGTGCAGGCGCACCTCGTAGGAGTCGGGCAGCGGGTTGAACTCGAGGAATTCCGTGAAGTCGTCGCCGATCTGGGCCGCGAAGTTCTCGGCCGCCACCTCCTTCGAGGTGAACTTGACCTCCTTGACCGCTTCGTGTTCGCTCAGCTGGCGGCCGATCTCGGCAATCCGTTCGTCGCTGGTGCCGTCGCGCAGCATGAGGTGGATGGCGAAGTTCTCCTTCATCAGATCCGTGGCGCGCACGGCGTTGAAAATGAGGTAGCCGACGCTGCCCAGCAGGAACAGCACCAGCGCGATGCTGATCGTCGAGATGATGTAGGAGTTGCGGACCTTGCGTCGGAGGCTTTGGTTGTTATCGGCTTTGGCCATGGTATTTCGTTGCTTGAAAAGTGCGTTTGGAAATGGTTTTTGCGATGCAAATATACGGAACGATCGTCAAGCTTTGTCCTCTCCGGCAGACTGTTTTCGCTTCCGCCGTTCGGCAATCACCGCAACGGCGGAAGCGAAGCCGGCCAGGATCACCAGCGAGCAGACCAGCGTGACGGCCGATGCCGCGCGGAAGTGGGGGGCCCGGAAGGTGAAGACGACCGTGTGGCGGCCGGCGGGGAGCACCATGGCCCGCAGGACGTAGTCGGCGCGGAAGCAGGGAGCCTCCCGGCCGTCGATGGTGGCATGCCAGCCCTTGTCGTAGTAGATCTCCGAGAAGACGGCCACGCCGTCCGTTGCCGACTCGTACTCGTAGGTCAGCCGGTTCACGCGGTAGTCGGTCAGCGCAATGGTGGCGGTCGTGTCGGCCGTGCCGCTCACCGTGAGGAGGTCGGCAAAGCGGGCATCGACTACCGCCTCGCGTTTGGTGTCGATCGTGTTCAGGGCGTCGATCTCCTCCTCGGGGGTGTCGACCAGCGTTGCGGTGCGCACGAACCAGGCCGGGCCGTTCGCTGCGGGGTTGTACTGGGCGATCAGCCGTCCCGTTGCCGGATCGGGTACGATGAAGTAGCGCGTGTTGAGCATGTCGTACACCTCCGGATTCATCCGCGAGAGGTGGCGGTCGATCAGATCCTGGTAGCGGCCCAGCTTGGCGCCGTGGTAGCCGCCCACGGAGCGGTGGAAATAGGAGGTGGTGGCGTCATTGAAGGTGCTGAGCGACAGGTTGGCCACGCGGTAGCCGGGGGTGGTGTCCTTCAGGATCTCCTTGTCGGCTTCGGTGGGGTGGATCTGCGTGCGGCGGGCGGGCACGAAGGCATCGTGGGGCAGGTAGCGCATGTCGACCGGAATCAGGTCGAGGCACATGAGGGCAGCCAGTACGGCCACCAGGGCGCCACGTCCGAGCCGTTGACGGCGGTAGAGCACAAGGAAACCGGCCGATACCAGTACAAAGAGCAGCGATCGCCAGGCATCCGTGCGTAGCATCCGTGCGCGTTCGGTTCCCATCGAATAACTGATGTAGTCGGCGAACTGACGGGCACCCGACTCGTCAAAGCCCGAGTGGAGGGCCAGGTTGTAGAGATAGGGGTAGTCGTTCGGTGCGGCGAAGTCGAACAGCCGGGCACCGAAGAGGGCGAAGAAGAGGGCCAGGCCGCCCGTGATGCCGACCGACCAGAGCAGTCCCCTGCGGAAGCGGGGCTCGGGGATGTCGTTGCGCCAAAGGGCCATGAGTACCAGCATGGTCAGCACGGGGAAGGTCCACTGGACAATGACCAGCGCGGTGGAAACGGCGCGGAACTTGTTGTAGCCGGGCAGCAGGTCGAAGCACAGGCGCGTGAACCACATCAGGTTGCTGCCCCAGGAGAGGAACAGGGCCAGGAGGCAGACGGCCAGCAGCCACCACTTCTGGCTGCCGCGCAGCACAAAGAGCCCCAGGATGGCCAGAAAGACGGTTACGGCGCCCAGGTAGGTCGGGCCGGCCGTTCCGGGCTGGTCGCCCCAGTAGGTGCCCAGCGGCAGGTCGGCGGGCCGGGCGCCGTATTCGGCCAGCGCATCGGCCACGGGACCGTCGCCGGAGAAGGGATTGGCCGACGAACCGCCCATGAGGTCGGGAATGAAGAGGTTGAAGCTCTCGGACTTGCCGTAGCTCCAGGCCGTGGCGTACTCCAGATCGAGGCCGCGCTGGGCGTTGCGGTCGGCCGCATCGCCGGCCGTCAGTTCCGATCCGCCGCGCGTGGTGTCGCCCGTGTGCTGCATGGTGTAGTAGAGCGGAGCGAAGTTGGACCCCACGGCCAGCACGGCGGCCAGCGCCAGCACGCCCGTCGCTTTCCAGAAGCGGGGCAGGGCCTGCTGCCGGATGGCGCGCACCAGTTCGTTGATGACGAAGGCGACCAGCACCAGCAGGAAGTAGTAGGTGATCTGGGGATGGTTGGCCGAGATCTCCAGCGAGGCGGCCAGTGCGGCCAGCGCCGCGCCGAACCACAGGTGGCGCCCCCGGTAGGTGTAGACCACCGCCCCTACGAGCAGGGGAACATAGGCCATGGCCCACACCTTGGAGATGTGGCCGGCGCCGATGATGAGGATCGTATAGGTCGAAAAGCCGTAGGCCAGCGCCGGGACGATGCCCACCCAGGGGTCGACTTTCCAGAGCAGGGTCATCAGCCAGAAGCAGAGCATGGCCGTGAAGATCAGTGCCGCCGGTTCGCCCATGACGTGCAGAGGGAGTTTGGAGGCGTGGCGGATGATCCAGGCGGGCACCTTGAAGTCGATCATGTAGGAAGGCATGCCGCTGAAGGAGCTGCCCGTCCACTGGGGGTCTTCGCCGTACTGGGCGACGTGCCGTTCGATGTCGGCGCTCGAGCCGACATATTGGGTTACGTCGTGCATGGGCAGTTTCTCGCCCCGGAACTGCGGCGCGAAGTAGAACATCGAGACCAGCAGGAAGATGACGGGGGCGGCGACATAGGCCGTCCAGCGGTATTTGCGTGTCGAACCGTTCATGGGTGTTTCGTTTTGCACATTTTGCAAATGTAACGAAAAATCGCCGAGATCCGCACGCCGGTCCGGGCTTGCGGGGTCGGCAAAACCTTCCTTTTCATAAAAAAAAGCGGAACGGAACAAGAGAAAAAAGAGGATTTACACTACCTTTGCGTATTCACAATGCCTTTTATGGACAGACTGGAGGAGATAAAACGCCCGATCGCAAAAGATTTTGTCGAGTACGATGCCTTCATGCGTCGTGCGCTGGGCAGCGACAACCCCTTTGTGGTGTCGGTCATGGACTACATCATCTCCTCGCGCGGAAAGGGGATCCGTCCGATGCTCGTGTTCCTCCTGGCGGGCATCCACTCCCGGTACGGCGTCGGCAAGCGTGCCTACATGGCGGCCATGATGGTGGAGATGATCCACAACGCCTCGCTCGTCCACGACGATGTGGTGGACAACTCGGATACGCGGCACGGCAAACCTACGGTTCACAGCCGCTGGAATGCCCGCGTGTCGGTGCTCTCGGGCGACTACATTCTGGCACGTGCCTATTCGGTCGGTGTGCAGAGTGCCCAGTTCGACCTCGTCTCGTACATCACGGCGGGCATCGCCGAACTGGTCGAGGGAGAGCTGATCCAGAGCGAACACAACGAGCGACGCGACGTAACGCGCGAGAGTTACCTCGATATCATTTACAAGAAGACGGCCGTGCTGATGGGTGTCAGCAGCGGAGCGGGCGCAATGGCGTCCGGGGCGGATGCCACGCGGGTCGGTCTGGCTCGCCAGATCGGTATCAACCTGGGTATGGCATTCCAGATTCGCGACGACATGCTCGATTATGCTCCGGCGGAGCAGACGGGCAAATCTTCCTGCGCCGATCTGCGCGAGGGAAAAATCACCCTGCCGTTGATCTCGATCCTGGAGCGTTGTTCGGAAGAGGAGCGGCAGGCCATCCTGGCAAAGGTGGACCGGGCCGTGAACGAGCCCGCCTTGATCGAGGAGCTGGCCGATTTCGTGCATCGCCAGGGTGGCATCGAGGCGGCAGCCGCGGTGATGAACGCGTATCTCGACCGGGCGCGCAGCATCATCCGAACCTATGACGAATCGGAGTATCGCCGTTCGCTGGAGATGCTTTGCGATTACATCGGCGCGCGGAACTATTGATGCGTCCAACCGATCCAAGTTTTACCGGAACCGGCGGAAGAATCCTCTTCCGCCGGTTTTGTGTTTATTCAATTTGTTGACGGAAAGACTCTGTGGTTTGGCATGGTGTTTGTGTCTTCGGATTAAAGAGATTAAACTAACCTGCTGTGGCTTATGAAACCTTTTACTTCTTTATCGAAATGGTATATCGGCCTGTTGGTGCTGGTCGGCAGTTTGTGGAGTGTGCCGGCGCTCGGCGCGGAACCTTATGTGGAGGGCGTGGTGCGCGATACGCTCGGCGCCGGTATTCCCTATGCGACCGTCAGTCTGTTGCCCGAATCGGCAGAGACCGGCGCAGTAGAGGATGGTGCGGTCGTGTTCGGATCCATAACCGACGAGTCGGGGCGCTATCGGATCGACGGTGTGGCGGCCGGTCATTACCGGTTGGTATGCGATCACCTCTCGTTTGTGTCGCAGCAGTGCTCCGTAGCGGTTCGGTCGGGACGGAATGAGCATGACTTCCGGTTGGTGCCGGCGGCGGAGGCCATCGAGGCGGTCGAGGTGGTCGGAACGACCATGCGGACCGAGGCGGGCAAGTACAGTATTAGTTTGGCCGAGAGTTCGATAACGGAAAACAAGACCGTGGAGGAAACGTTGCAAATGTTGCCGGGTCTGTCGGTGGTAAATGACCAGGTGCGGTTGGACGGTCGGCCGGTGGCTTTGGTTTATATTGATGATCGCGAGGTGATCGACATGCGGGAATTGAAGGCCCTGAAGGGCGAGTATATCGAGAGCGTGGAGGTGCAGAACCAGACGGGTAGCGCCTATTCGGCGACCAAGCAGGGCGGCATTGTGCGGATCAAGTTGAAAAAAAGGCAGAGCGGAGCGATTTTGGTAATGTTGCATTGACTGGGGCACTGTGGCAGGGAAAAGAGGCTGAACGCCCCTCTTATACCAACACCTTGAGTTCCCCGATATTTATTCAGCGCGGCCCGCTGAATTTCTATAATATGTTGCTGTTGAGTATGTTCGATTCTTATTCGATCTCATCGAGCGAAGCGGATTATTATGCGGACGGGTATCGGCTCAATTCACGCGTGAATGAGCGTCAGAAGTATGGGGCTGTGTATGATGTGTTCAGTCTGGTGTATGATTTGAATGAGCGGAGCGATATTGGTGTGACGGGGGCTGCGGTAGTGGATCGGCTGATAAGCGATGGCATGACGCATTCCGTTCCCGAAATCTTGGCCGGAAGCGAGACGGTGCGGTTGCCCGGCTATGAAGCGTCCGATTATGCACAGTCGCAGAGACGGTGGCGGCAGCAATATCTGGCCGGTCTCACTTATAATCTGCGGCTCGATACGTTGGGGTCAAAATTGACAGCGAAGGCATAATATCTTTACATCGCCTCACAAGTGGAAAATCTGTATGATACGAAGTGGCAGACAGCGGGTGGTGAGAGTTGGGAAGATCGTTATCGACAGGATCGCTATGAGACGTCTCACTGGTTGTTCTCCCGTTTGGATTTCACGAAAGTATTGCGTGCCGGACGGGCTATCGATGCCGGTTTAACCTATAACTTGGATCATACGGATGAGTGGTGGCATACGGAACAATGGTCTAACGAGGCTTGGGTTGTGGATCCGGATCAGAGTCGCTCTTTTCTGATCCAGAATCATGAGGCCACGGCGTATGCCATCTATCGCGACAGCTATGATAAACTCAGCTATTCGGTGGGGGCCAGCCTGCAATGGGATCGCATCGCTTATGAAAAATCCGGCGGGGCATTGACGGCACGGGATTATATCCAGCCGTTCGGCAACATCAGTGTGGCGTATGCGATCAATCCGCAGCGGGGCACCAATATCAATCTCGATGTAAGCTGTTACATCAGTGCGCTACCCACCAGCGACCAGCTATCGACCTACGAGAAGCGGGTATCCGAGAATGTCTATTATGTCGGTAATGAGAATCTGGATCTTCCTACAGGGTATCGGACCCAATTGACTTATACTTTGCGAGGAGCATGGCGATTTTCGTATAGTTTCGGTTTGCAAAAGGACGGCATCTACGATTTGTCGTGGGTTGATCCCGAACGGCCGGAGGTGGTGTGGCAGTCGCCTGTGAACGGTACACGCACTTACAGACATGATGTGGCCGTATCGTGGAATCAGTCGGTAACGGATTGGTTGCGGTGCAATGTGTCCTGCGAGGGTGGGTGGATACGAGACTGGTATGGTGAGTATAACTGTAATGATTTCCGATATTCTGTCTCCGTGAATTTGCTTTTCGTATTGCCAAAAAATGCAACAATTTCTGCATGGGGATTTTATGAGTCTGGACAACAAAGGATTGGCAGTCGGATGAATGATGCGCTGTTGATTGGCGTGTCAGCCGATAAGAGGATTGGAAAGCGTTTTACGATCGCGTTGAGTGCTACGTTCCGTATGTGGAACCGCGTGATGACCAACTATCAGCTTGATGGAAGCTATGTGATGAGTACGGCAATTTTGGTGGCTCCATTGGAAGGATTGCGGGTAACGTTGAGTTATGATTTTCTCAATCGGAATCCCAAACCGATCCGTAAGGTGGAGACCAAGTCGTTGGATAATGCGTGGTGAGTGCGCAGAACGCGCTAAGAGAACCTGTACGGGGCAAAAACAACGGCGCCTCACCCTTGCGGGAAGGCGCCGTGCTTGGTGTCGTGGACCCAGAGGGGCATGATCCCACGACCTTCGGATTATGAGTCCGCTGCTCTAACCAACTGAGCTATGGGTCCATGGCAGGAAGCGTATTCGTCGCCCCGGAGGGGACGGATACTGCCGAAGTGCGGGGCGGATGGTTGGAAAAACCGCGTTCCGCGTTTTCAGCGTGGCAAAATTAGCTATTTTGCAGTAGAACTGCAAAGAGCTGTGCGATAAATTCATATACAGATCGTCTGTTTTTGCGTGGCTGATTCGCGATTCTGTGTTATCTTTTTCGTATCTTTGTGTAAGTCGATAACGTCAGAGAAGAAGAAATCGATGCTAATAATTAAAAAAAAGAGTTGATATGAAAAAATTCATCGTTTTATGTGCATGTGTGCTGATGGGCATCGGTTCTCTTTCGGCACAGAGCTATCGGAATGAAATCGGTCTGCGTCTCGGCGGTTCGGGTGGCCTGACCTATCGTTATCATCTGAACGAGGGCAATGCCATTGAAGGTATATTGAGTACCTATTGGTATTCGGGGGTTTCGGTGACCGGCTTGTACGAGTGGACCAAACCGGTTATCAACAATGACTTCTATCTCTATTATGGTGCCGGTATTCACCTCGGCGCTTTTCGCGACCAGTTTGCGCTGGGTATTGACGGTATCGTAGGTCTGGAGTATCAGATTCCGACCGTGCCGATCGCCCTGTCGCTTGACTATAAGCCGGGCATTCATTTCCTGCCGATCGAACACTGGTGGGTGGGCCTCTATGATGTGGCCTTCTCCGTGAAGTTTACCTTCTAAAATCCACGGCTGCATACGCCTTGACGGGGCGGATGATCTTCGGATCGTCCGCCCCGCTTTGTTTTGAGGCGGCGGCAAGCCGGCCATGTGGAGCCGGTCGGGCGGGGGGCATGCTCGGTGGTTGTATTGCCGGAGCGGATCGGTCGGGTGAAATATAGGAAGCCGGCAGTACGGATGCCGGATGAAAAGGAATAGGTGGCTTGTTTTTTATTTTATTTAATAATTGATCTGTTTGGGAGCCATATTGTGGATTGTAAAAATGATTTTCCGGATGAATTAGGAGTAATATTTGAAAATAATTTATTAAATTTGGCTTGTCGTTGGGAATGATTTTTGAAATATCCTGCGATTTATAAAAAAGAACGATTCGATGACGGATTTGATCCCACCCACGCTCCCGGCCGGCGGCGCAGCGCAGAAAAATGCGCTGATCCGTCAGGACATTGTGGCCCGTCTGGCCCGGAGCGGCGCATGTACGCTGGCCGATCTGGCGGCCGGCCTGCACGTGAGCATCCCGACGGCAACCAAGCTGGTGGCCGAACTGGTCGGGCAGGGGATCGTGGAGGATCGGGGCAAAATCGAAACTGCCGGCGGGCGTCGTCCCAATATCTTCGGCCTGCGTGGCCGGGCGGCTTTCTTCGTGGGAGCGGCGGTGCGGTCGGACGGTTTGTGGCTGGCAGCGATCGACCTCAACGGAGAGGTCGTGGCCGAACGGGCGGAGCATGATTTTGTCCTGTCCGACGATGAGGCGACGCTCGAAGACCTTTGTCACCGGATCGAAACCTTTGCGGAGGCAACCGGTCTGGAACGATCGGAGTGGCTCGGCACGGGGCTCTGCCTGGAAGGGTATGTGGACGGGGTGACCGGAACGGGTCATACGCTCTTTGCCTCCTTCGGAGCCGGGCTGCATGAACGTATCGGACAGCGGTTGGGGGTTCGTACCTGGCTGGAGGGCGAGGTGCGGGCACGCTGCTATGCCGATTACTGGCTGACTGCGGAGCGGGAGCCGGATCTGCTGTTCCTCTGCCTGGACCGTAGCGTGTCGGTCGGCATGATGGTCGGCGGACGGCTCTACAACGGCCGGTCGGGTTATGCGGGGGCTTTCGGTCATATCCCGTTGTTCGACAACGGGGCGATCTGCGTCTGCGGCCGCAAGGGGTGTCTGGAGACGGAGGTGGCCGGATGGGCCATCGAGCGCAAACTGGACGATGCGCTGGCCTGTGGGGTGAACTCCCTCCTGCAGGAGCGGCATGCGGCCGGGCAGCGGCTCGGCGTGGACGACATTGTGGCGGCAGCCCAGGCGGGCGACAGTCTGGCGACCGACCTGATCGGCCAGGCGGGCGAGAAGATCGGCCGGAGTGTGGCGTTGCTGCTCAACCTGCTCAATCCCGCATCGGTGGTGGTGGGCGGCGCGCTGGCTGCGGCGGGCGACTACCTGATGCTGCCCCTGCTGGCCGCGGCCAACCGGCACGCGCTCAACCCGATCTATCGGGAGACCACGTTCCGCCTGTCGCAGCTGGGAACCGAGGCGGGACCCCGGGGAGCGGCCTTGTTGATTAGAAACCGGATAATAGGAATAGAATAAGATGGACAACGTATTGGAAACAGACCTCATCCGACTGCGGGCACTCGAGCCGGAGGACATCGACACACTCTACAAATGGGAAAACGATACCCGGATCTGGAAGATGAGCAACACGGTGGCGCCCTTCTCGCGCTACACGTTGCGCCGTTTCATTGAGAACCAGGGGTGTGACATCTACGAGACCAAGCAGTTGCGCATGGTGATCGTTGCCCGTCGCGACGGGCGGGCCGTGGGGGCCATTGATCTGTTCGACATCGACCCGACCAACCGGCGCGCCGGGGTGGGGATTCTGGTTTATGAAGACCGCGACCAGGGGCAAGGGTATGCTTCGGGCGCGCTGACGGCCATGATCCGGTATGCGTTTCAGGTGCTCGGCCTAAACCAGCTCTACTGCAATGTCCTCTCCAGCAACATGCGGAGTCTGAATCTTTTCAAAAGCAAAGGCTTCAAGACCGTGGGCCTCAAGGTCGAGTGGGTGCGCTCGACGGACGGCTGGCTCGACGAATACATGCTCCAGCTGATCAATCCGGTGAAGATGTAACCGGGCGGCGATCCGTCCGGAACGTTGCACTACGAAAAAGGGAAGCCGCCCAACCGGGCGCTTCCCTTTTTGCTGTATCGGCGCAGTAGGCCGTGCACCTGTTTATTTCCGGCGCTTTTTGGGCGGCTGGTTTTTGGTGCTCTGCGGCTTGGCGGTGTGGGCCTTCTGGCTGCCTCCGTAAGCCTGCTGCTGACGCTGGCGCTGCATTTCCTGCTGCTGGCGGAGTGCCTCTTCGTAGCGCAGCTGCCATTTGCTTTTGGGTTTCGAGGCGGCGTTGCGATCCGATTTGGCTGCATTGTCCTGCAATTTGGCCAACAGTTTCTCCTCGTTCACCGAGTAGCGGATGATCCACATGATGAGGATCGTGAAGAGCTGCGAGAGGAGGTAGTAGTAGGTCAGACCGCTCGCATAGCTGTTGAACCAGCAGAGCATCAGGATCGGCATCAGATAGAGCGTCATGAATTTCATGCCGGCCATCTGCGGTCCGGCCGCTTCGGTCTGCTTGTAGGTCATCTTCGAGTAGAAGAACAGCGCAAGGGCCATCAGCAGCGTGAAGAGGCTGACGTGGTTGCCGTAGAAGGGAATGTTGAACGGCAGGTTCAGCACGCTGTCATACGAGGAGAGGTCGTCGGCCCACAGGAAGTGCTGGCCACGCAGCTCGATCGAGGAGGGGAAGAAGCGGAACATGGCGATCAGCACCGGCAGCTGGATCAGCATCGGCAGACAGCCGCCCATGGGGTTGACGCCGCACCGCTTGTAGAGGGCCATGATGGCCTGCTGTTTCTTGAGTGCATCCTCCTGGTTCGGGTAGCGGGCGTTGATCTCGGCGATCTCGGGCTGCAGCACGCGCATCTTGGCCGACGACATGTAGGACTTGTAGGTCAGCGGCAGGATGATGAGCTTCACCATGATGGTCAGGATCAGAATGATGATGCCGTAGCTGGAGATGAATTTACTCAGCCAGTTGAAGACGTTGATCGTCAGACCCGTGTTGATCCAGCTGATGAGGCTGCCGCCCAGCGGAATCACCTTTTCCAGTTTCAGGTCGTAGGAGCGCAGGATGGAGTACTGGTTCGGACCGAAGTAGAAGCGGAAGGCGTAGTTGGTCTGGGCCGGATCGTAGGGCACGGTAAAGGTGGCCGCGAAGTCCTTGATCTCGCCCGAGTTGGGCTTGGCGGTCTTGTAGCCGAACGAGGCGTCGGCGAAGTTGTCGTCAGCGATGAAGATCGACGAGAAGAACTGCTGCTTGAAGCTCACCCAGTTGACCTTGGTGGTGATCTTTTCCTCCTTTTCGCCGTCCGAGGCGCCGAGCTCGTGGATCTTGCGGGCATCGGGGAAGCGGTAGGCTACCGTCGTGTACATGTTCTCGTTCTTGAAGCCCTTTTCGTTCTGGAGCGAGGTGGCCTCCCAGTCGAACGTGAAGAAGGTGAGGTTCGAGGTGTAGGGCTCCATGCCGATGAAGTTCACGTCGAAATTCACCATGTAGTCGTTCGGGTAGAGCGTATAGACGTACTCGATGGCGGCGCCCGTCTCGGGGTTGACCGGCAGACGCAGGCTCAGGCTGCGGGATACGCCGCCGTCATCGGCCAGCGGCTGTTCCGTGATGCGCGCATCGGTGAACACATAGTCCGTCGTATTGATCTGGGCCGTGTTGAAGGAGCGCTTGATGAAAAGCTCCATGTCGAACTTGGCCGACCCTTCCTTGAAGAGCATCAGCGGGTCGCCCTTGTGCTGCAGATCGCCGCGGGTGTAATCCTTCAGTTCGACGTTGGTCACTTCGCCGCCGCGCGAGGAGATCCATACTTTCATCACGTCGTTTTCGAGCAGGTAGGTCTGTGCTTCGGCCTGCGAGGCGGCCACCAGCGATTCGCCCAGGCTGGCGATCAGCGCATCCTGCTTGGCCTGTTCGTCGGCCTGCTGCCGGGCTTCGAGTTCCGCACGGAGGGCCTGGCTCTCGGCGCTTTCGGGCAGGCTTTCGGCATAGCGTTCGGGGTGTTCGGCCCGGTCGATCGAGTCGGCCCGGTAGACCTCCTCCTGGTATTTGGCGGCCTGTTTGGAGTTGTAGAACGAGTAGCCGAACAGGATGACGCCGACGATCAGCAGGCCGATCAGTGTCTTTTTGTCCATAGAATGTTTTGCAAGGTTAATATGCGTTGGCGTGAGGTCCCGTCACGCCGTCCGGGTGTTGGGTGGACAGATCAATTCCCCTTGTCGCAGACCGGTCGGGCACTGCGGCAGGGGGAATGTCGGTCAGCAGTTTATGCCTGCAGCGAATCGTCGTAGCGCATGGCGGCGGCGACAAACGCCTTGAAGAGCGGATGCGGGCGGCTCACCGTGCTCTTGTACTCGGGGTGGTACTGCACACCGATGAACCACAGGTGGCCCTCCAGCTCGACGGCCTCGACGAGGTTCGAGTCGGGATTGATGCCCACCGGTTTCAGACCGGCTGCCGCAAAGGTCTCCGTGTAGTCGTTGTTGAATTCGTAGCGGTGACGGTGGCGCTCGTAGATCAGATCGGTGCCGTAGGCATCAAAGAGGTGCGACGGCGCGGTGATCCGGCAGGGGTAGGCGCCCAGACGCATCGTGCCGCCCTTGTCCATGACATTCTTTTGCTCCTCCATCAGGTCGATGACGGGATGGGTGGTCTTGCGCATCTCGGTCGAGTCGGCATCCTCGTAACCCAGTACGTTGCGGGCGAACTCGATGACGGCGCACTGCATGCCCAGGCAGATGCCCAGGAAGGGAATGTTGTGCTCGCGGGCGTAGCGCACGGCCGTGATCTTGCCTTCGATGCCGCGGTGACCGAAGCCGGGAGCGACCAGAATGCCGCGCATCTGGCCGAGCATGTCACCGACATTCTCCGGCGTGATCATCTCCGAATTGACGTAGGTCAGCTTCACGTGGACGTGGTTGGCCGCACCGGCATGGACGAACGACTCGACGATCGATTTGTAGGCGTCGGGCAGTTCCGTGTATTTGCCCACCAGCGCGATCTGGATCGTGCGGTCGTAGTATTTCACCTTGTTGACAAACTCTTCCCACTCCTTCAGATCGGGCTCGCGGTCGTTCGGCAGGTCGAGCTTCTCGAGGATCGTCTCGTCCAGGTGCTGGGCGTGCATGCGCAGCGGCACCTCGTAGATGGTCGGCACGTCGATCGACTCGACAACGGCCTTCGGCTCGACGTTGCAGAAGAGGGCCACCTTGCGGCGGATATCCGGGC
The DNA here is from genome assembly GCA_019116245.1 of Candidatus Tidjanibacter faecipullorum. Classification (GTDB taxonomy): domain Bacteria; phylum Bacteroidota; class Bacteroidia; order Bacteroidales; family Rikenellaceae; genus Tidjanibacter; species Tidjanibacter faecipullorum. The sequence continues at coordinate 129,626 of DXCC01000004.1, read as the reverse complement.
CCAGCTCCTTCTCGGCGCGTAGCACGAGGATGTCGGGCTGCAGACCGTTCTCGAGCATCATCTTGACGGAGTGCTGGGTCGGTTTGGTCTTCATCTCGCCCGAAGCGGAGAGGTAGGGTACCAGCGTCAGGTGGATGACAGCCGAGTTCTTGATCCCCAGTTCGTAGCGCAGCTGGCGTACCGCCTCGATGTAGGGGAGCGACTCGATGTCGCCCACCGTACCGCCCACCTCGGTGATGACCACGTCGTATTCCTTCTTGCTGCCGAGCAGCTTGATGCGCCGTTTGATCTCGTCGGTGATGTGGGGAACCACCTGGACGGTTTTGCCTAGGAAGTCGCCGCGGCGCTCCTTGTTGATGACCGTCTGGTAGATCTTGCCGGTGGTGACGTTGTTGGCCTGCGAGGTCGTGATCGACGTGAAACGCTCGTAGTGGCCCAAGTCGAGGTCGGTCTCGGCACCGTCTTCGGTGACGTAGCATTCGCCGTGCTCGTAGGGGTTGAGCGTGCCCGGATCGACGTTGAGGTACGGGTCGAGCTTCTGAATGGTCACCGAGTAGCCGCGTGCCTGCAGCAGACGCGCTACCGATGCGGAAATGATGCCTTTGCCGAGGGACGAAGCGACGCCTCCGGTTACGAAAATGTACTTGGTGGGTTTTGTGTTGTCAGCCATGGTAATATCCTTCCTACTCCTGCTGAGAGTCGATTAGTTTGATCTTTTCGATCGTGTCGGCCATCTCCTGTTTGGCCTTGGCGATCTTCTGCTCCACTTCGCGGATCATGGATTCGGCATTCTTGGAGCGCGAGAAGAAGCCGATGTTGTTCTCCAGCGTGGCGATGTCGCTCTCCAGCTGGCGCACCTTGCCGTAGAGCCGGTCGCGCTCGAAGCGCAGCCGCTTGTCTCCGCTGTTCTTCAGGTCCGATACCTTGGACCGGAAGCGGTCCAGGTTGCGTTCGCGCTGTCCTCCGCGGAGCGTGGCGAACAGATTGTCCACGATCTGTTTGTAGCGTTTCTGTATCTCGTCCTTCTGCTTGAGCGGAACGAAACCGATTTCGTTCCAGCGGCGCTGAAAGTCCTTGATCATGTCGAATCCGCCCTCCCGGATATCGGCGGCCTCCATTTCGGCCAGCAGGGCGAGTTTTGCCTGCAGGTTCTCCTCGTGCTGGGCGTCCACGCCGGAGAAGTGGGCGGCCTTGCGCTCGAAGAAGCGGTCACAGGCGGCGCGGAACCGTTTCCAAATGGCGTCCGAATGACGGCGGGCCACCGGGCCGATCTCTTTCCAGCGCTTCTGCAGGGCGATCAGCTCGTCGGTCGTCTTCTTCCACTGTTCGCTCTCCTGCAGCGATTCGGCCGCTTCGCAGATCTCGGTCTTGAGCTGGAGGTTGTGGTCCATCTCTGCCTTGAGCTGCTGGTAGAATTCGCGTTTCTGCTCGAAGAACTTGTCGCAGGCGTTGCGGAAACGCTCGTAGATGCGGGCGTTGTCCTTCTGGGGCGCGAAACCGATCGTCTTCCACACCTTCTGGATCTCGATGAGCCGCTCGGAGGCCTTGTTCCACTCCTTGCGGGTGGTGAGGATGGAGGAGGCCAGTTCCTCGGTCTTCACGCAGAGCTCCGTCTTGAGCTCCAGGTTGTGGCGCTGCTCCTCCTTGAGCTTTTCGAAATACTCCTGGTGCTGTTTGTTGATCCGCGTGCTGGCCTCCTTGAAGCGCTCCCAGAGCGCCTCCTTGTACTCGTTGGCCACGGGACCCGTCTCCCGCCACTGGTCGTGCAGGTCCTGCAACTTGCGGAATGCCGTGACGATCGACGGCTCGAGCAGCAGCGCTTCGGCCGCCTCGCACAGTTGCAGCTTGGTCTCGTAGTTGCGCTTGAGGTCGAGGTCGCGCAGCTCCTTGTTGATCTTTATATAATTGTAGAAATTCTCGACATACAGGTTGTAGGTCTCCCACAGCTCCTTGACGTTGGCCTGCGGAACGACGCCCGCTTCACGCCAGCGCTGCTGCAGCTCGCGGAAGGTGTTGAAGGTGCTGTTCGTGGTCTCGGTGCCGTTGGTCAGTTCCTTCAGTTCCTCGATGATCTGGAGCCGCTTCCGGAGGTTGGCCTCCTTCTCCTTTTCGATGCCTGCCAGGTAATCGGCCCGGCGGCGGCGATAGTCGGCGAAGAGCTCTTTCAGTTTGGCCTCGTCGGCGTCGGGCTGGGAGGCGAACTCCTCCGGCGCGCCGCCGGCTTCGAGGAAGGCTCGCTTGCGCTGTTCGTATTCGGCCCGGTGGAGCTTGTAGAAGGCCACCTTGATGGCTTCGGCCTCCCGGCGGATCTGCTGTACGGGACGGCTCGTGAGCAGCGTGGCGAAGCAGTCCACCAGCGCGTGCTTGTCCATGCCGGCGATGGCGGCCAGCATGCGTGCGGTTTCGGCCTCGGCATCGGAGCCTTCGGCGGAGGCTTTCTCCTCCTCGGTGGCTTCGCCCATGTCCAGACCCGACTGGGCGGCAGCCAGGGCCGCATCTTCTTCGGCGAAGTCGAGACGGCCTTCGGTGCCGTTCTCGTCCTCTTCTTCCGCCGCAACGGGTGCGGCCGGGGTGGCGGGAGCGGATTTCTCCTCCGCCGCAACGGGAGTCTCGCCCGGGGTCGCGGGGGCGGATTCCTTACGCTCGGTTACGCTCTTCACATCTTCGGCTGCGCCGACTTGTTCCTCGGGAACAGGGATGTTGGTCTTTTCGGTAGACATCTTGCAAAGATTTAAATCGTTCGGTCCGTCCGAACAAACACTTTAGATAATTTACAAAAGTAGGTCTTTTTTCCGAAAAACCAATGATTCCGTCCGTTTTGCGCGATCGTCCGGCCGGGGTTCCGGCCGGTGGACCGCCCGGCGGTTTGCGTGGCGTCCGGCCGGGGCGCCACTACAAGAAATATCTGGCCAGAAGAGCCTGAAAGATGCTTAAATTTATTACCTTTGCGATCGTTCAAATCAGACGTTTTCACTTCGATACGCATCATGTTCAGGGAGGTTCTGTTGGCCGGTGCGGGCGGCTTTGCGGGCAGCGCGTTGCGTTTTGCGCTCTCCTGCGCCCTGGTGCCCGTGGCGGTACGGTGGGGCTTTCCGGTCGGTACGCTGCTGGTCAATGCCGCCGGGTCGTTTGCCATCGGCCTGTTGTGGAGCGCGCTGCCGGCGGGCAGCTGGCAGGTGTTGGCCGTGGCGGGGTTCTGCGGCGGCTTCACGACCTTCTCCACCTTTTCGCTGGAGTCCCTGCGGATGTTGCGTGACGGAGATACGGCACTGGCGCTGGCCTACATGGCCGGCAGCGCGGTGGTCTGCGTGCTGCTCGCCTGGGCGGGTATGGCCGTGGCCGCCCGCTGGATACGGTAGCGCCGCAGGGAAAAGGCCGGAGGATGACAATTCTATTTTCTAACCTATAATTTCATCAGAGAGATGATCATTCTTGTATTGAACTGCGGAAGTTCGTCCATCAAGTATCAGGTGATCGACATGGTTTCCCCGCGCGAGAACACGCTGCTGGCCAAAGGTCTGGTCGAGCGTATCGGCATCGAGGGCGGCATCATCACCCACAAGCCGGTCGACAAGCCGCGTAAGGAGATTACCACCGACATTCCCAACCACACGAAAGGCATCGACCTGATCTTCCAGGCGATCACCGATCCGGAGTCGGGTGTCATCAAGTCGCTGGACGACATCAAGGCCGTAGGTCACCGTGTCGCACACGGCGGCGACTTCTTCGCCGAGAGCGCCCTTGTGACCGACGAGGTGATTGCCAAGATCGAGGCACTCGTGGAGCTGGCTCCGCTGCACAACCCGGCCAACCTGAAGGGTGTGTATGCCGTACGCGAACTGTGCCCCAACATTCCCCAGGTGGTCTGCTTCGATACGTCGTTCCACCAGAGCATGCCGCCGCGCAGCTACATCTACGGTCTGCCGTACAAATATTATGAGAAATACCGCGTACGCCGTTACGGCTTCCACGGAACCAGCCACAAGTTTGTGGCCCAGCGCGGCTGCGAACTGGCCGGTCTGGACTTCAACACCGCCAAGGTGGTGACCTGCCACATCGGCAACGGCGCCTCGATTGCCGCCGTGGACGGCGGCCGGAGCGTCGATACCTCGATGGGCTTCACGCCGGTGGACGGTCTGCTGATGGGTACCCGCTGCGGTGAAGTCGATCCGGGTGCGCTGACCTATATCGCCGAGAAGGAGCACATGTCCGGCAACGAGATCTGGGGCATGATCAACAAGCAGGCCGGCGTGCTGGGCATCACCGGCCTCTCCTCCGACATGCGTGACGTGGAGAGCGCCGCAGCCGAAGGCAACGAGCGGGCCCGTCTGGCGCTGGATGTCTACTACTACCGCGTGAAGAAGTATGTCGGTGCCTATGCGGCTGCCATGGGCGGCCTCGACCTGGTGGTCTTCACCGGCGGTGTGGGCGAGAACGACCCCTCGCTGCGCGAGTACGTATGCAGCAACATGGAGTTCCTCGGTCTGGAATTCGATCCGCAGATCAATGCCGGTCTGCGCGGCAAGGACACCATCCTCACCAAACCGTCGTCCCGCGTGAAAGCCGCGCTCATCACGACGAACGAGGAGCTGGTGATCGCTACCGACACCTTCAATATCGTGGAAAACCGCAAATAAGTCGGTTTTTTCCGGGCCAAAACTACCGCAGGGCAAAGAATGAAGATGAAAGTCTTTGTTATTTGCCCTGCAAATGGTAATTTTGACCGTTTTTTGGAAACAAACGTAGATTTATACATATAAACTATGATCAAACACTTAGACGAACTCGTCGCCAAAGCCAAGGCGAGAGGCAAACGCAGGCTCATCGTAGCTTACGGACAGGATTCGCACACGCTTGAAGCCGTGAATGATGCGATCGAAGCAGGTATTGTGGACGTAACCATTGTCGGTGATCCGCAGGAGATCGAAAAGGTCTGCAAGGCGGAAGGCATCGACATGTCGCGTTTCGAGATCGTTCCCGAGACGGTGGATGTGAACTGCGTTCGCATCGCCGTACAGATGATCAGCGAAGGCAAGGGTGACGTGCTGATGAAAGGTCTGGTTTCGACCGACAAGTACATGCGGGGCATTCTCTCCAAGGAGTTCGGTCTCGTTCCCCCGAAAGGCGTGCTGAGCCACGTGGCCGTGCTGCAGATCCCGGCTTACCACAAGCTCCTCACCATCGGTGACGTAGCCGTTATCCCCTATCCGGATTTCGGTCAGAAGACGGCCATCGCCAAATATATCATCCAGACGGCCAAGAAACTCGAAATCGACGTGCCGAAGGTGGCCTGCATCGCTCCGAGCGAGCAGCTCCTGCCGAGCGTACAGTCTTCGATCGAGGCTGCCATGATCGCCAAGATGGGCGAGCGCGGTCAGCTCGGTTCGAAGGTTTACATCGACGGCCCGCTGGCCCTCGACGTAGCCGTAAACAAGGAGGCTGCCCAGACCAAGAAGCTCGACAACCCTGTTGTAGGCGATGCAGACTGTCTGCTCTTCCCGAACATCGATGCCGGTAACGTCTTCTTCAAAGCCTGCACCAAATTCGGCGGCGCCGAACTGGCTGCCATGGTAGTCGGAGCCAAGGTTCCGTGCGTGCTCACCTCGCGCGGCGACTCCCGCAAGACCAAAATGTATTCTATCGCTCTGGCATGTCTTTCCGCAAAATAATCTTACGAAAAGAGCATGTACACGATAGTTGCCATAAATCCCGGTTCGACTTCCACGAAAGTCGCTATCTACAACGATGACAAGGTCGTTCGCGAGCTGACGCTCCGCCACTCGACTGAAGAGCTCGCTCCGTTCGCCAACGTGATCGACCAGTTCGATTTCCGCAAGAACATCATCCTCAACGCCATGAAGGAGGCTGGTGTCAAACTGTCGGACATCGATGCCGTGATCGGTCGCGGCGGCCTCATCAAACCCGTGAAGTCGGGTGTGTATGAGGTGAACGAGACGATGATCGACGACATCCGCAACCGTCCCGTCGGCCACCACGCTTCCAACCTGGGCGCCCTGCTGGCCTACGACATTGCCAAGGAGGCCGGTGCGAAAGCCTACATGGCCGATCCGGTCGTAGTCGATGAGCTGCAGGATGTTGCCCGCATCACGGGTCACCCCGACATTGAGCGTGTGTCGATTTTCCACGCCCTCAACCAGAAGGCCATGGCCCGCGCCTATGCCGAGAAACACGGCAAGCGTTACGAGGATCTGAATTTGATCGTCGTACACCTGGGCGGCGGTATTTCGGTCGGCGCTCACTGCAAGGGCGAGGTGATCGACGTGAACAACGCACTGGAAGGCGAAGGCCCCTTCTCGCCGGAGCGCATGGGCGGTCTGCCCGCACTGGCTGTGGCGAAATGGATGGCTTCGGGCAAATATACCGTAGAGCAGATTTCCAAGTTCATCACCAGCAAGGGCGGTTTCGTTGCCCACTTCGGTACCAACAGCGCCATGGAGATTTCCCGTCGTGCGGAGAACGGTGACAAGCGCGCCGCTCTGCTCCAGGATGCCATGTGCTACAATGTGGGTAAGGCGATCGGCTCGATGGCTGCCGTGCTGAAGGGCAAGGTGGACGCCATTATCCTCACCGGCGGTATCGCTTACGAGAAATACGTGTGCGACTACATTGCCGATATGGTGTCGTTCATCGCCGAAGTGGTTCCCATGCCGGGCGAGAACGAGCTGGAGGCTTTGGCTTTCAACGCGCTGCGTGTATTGGAAGGCAAACTGTCGCCGAAAGTTTACGAATAGCCTGCGGCTGTTCCCATACGGATCGAAGCCCGGCAGCATGCGCTGCCGGGCTTCCTCTTTTTCCGGCACGGTACGGGCCGCGATCCGGACAGGCTGAAAGTTAGGTGGGGACAATAACAAGGGAGGTGCACCCGTCCGGGGTGCACCTCCCTTGTTTGCTTATCGGACCGGTCAGCGGTTCGTGCGGCCGGGATACTGGGCCAGCGCCTTTTCGAGCAGCACGAGGGCGCGCTGCAGATCCTCGCGTTTGAGCACGTAGGCCATGCGGACCTGCGTGCGGCCGTATTCGGGATGGATGTAGAAGCCCGAACCCGGTGCGAGCATGACCGTTTCGCCTTCGTAGGAGAACTCCTCGAGCAGCCAGGCGCAGAAGCGGTCGCAGTCGTCGATGGGGAGTTCGGCCATCGTGTAGAAGGCACCGCTCGGCATGGGGGAGTAGACGCCCGGAATCCGGTTGAGTCCCTCGACCAGCAGGTTGCGGCGGGCAATGTATTCGTCGTAGATGCCGTCCATGTAGGACTGCGGAGCGTCGAGCGAGGCTTCGGCGACGATCTGACCCAGCAGGGGCGGGCTCAGGCGGGCCTGGGCGAACTTCATCATGGCGTCGTGCAGTTGTTTGTTGCGCGTGATGACGGCGCCGATGCGGATGCCGCACTCGGAGTAGCGTTTCGATACGGAATCGATGACCACGACATTCTCCTCGATGCCCTTCAGGTGCAGGGCCGACAGGTAGGGGGCGTCCGTGTAGCGGAATTCGCGGTACACCTCGTCGGAGAAGAGGAACAGGTCGTGTTTCTTGACGATGTCCCGCAGGCGGAGCATCTCCTCTTCAGTATAGAGGTAACCCGTCGGGTTGTTGGGGTTGCAGATCAGAATGGCCTTCGTGTCGGCGTCGATCAGCTCCTCGAACTCCTCGATGCTCGGCAGCGCGAAGCCGTCCCCGATGCGGGTGCGGATGGCGCGTACCTTGACGCCGGCCTGCATGGCGAACGAGATGTAGTTGGCATAGGTCGGTTCGGTCATGATGACGTCGTCGCCGAAGTTGATGCAGGCGGGAAAGGCGAACTGGAGAGCTTCCGAGCCGCCCGTGGTGACCATGATCTGATCGGGCGAAAGGTCGATGCCGAAGCGGGCGTAGTAGTCCACCAGTTTGTTGCGGTAGGAGGCAATGCCTTCGCTGGGGCTGTACTCCAGCACCTTGCGGTCGATGTGGCGCAGGGCTTCGAGTCCTTCCTTCGGGGTTTCTATGTCGGGCTGGCCGATGTTGAGGTGATAGATGCGGATGCCTTTTGCCTTGGCCTGGTTGGCCAGAGGTACGAGTTTGCGGATCGGAGAAGCGGGCATGCGTGCCGCGCGTTCGGAAATCGAGGGCATGTTACGTAGTCGGTTTTTGCGTGGTTGATTCGGGTTGTTTTTGTTTGTGTTTCTTCTTTTTCGGAAAAAACCGTCTACAAAGATAGCATAATGCATGAATTATGCAAATAAAAAACCATATTTCTGTAGGCGGCGGCAACAGGGGGCGGAGAGGACGGCGGTGGGAAGGCGGTTGCGGGGGATGAGGATAGAGAAGGAAGCATGTGGGGGCGGGGTGGAACATGGGAGCACAAGCCGATCGGAGGGAGTGCTGAAGGGCAGGTACGGTGTGGACCGAGCCGGAATGGCGGATGTATGGATGGATTGTGCGCGGGGCGGCAGCAATGGAAAAATTGGCCGGTTGGATGCGGCTGAAACGACCGCTCGCCACCTTCCTGCAAGGAAAGCGGCGAGCGGCGGAACGGGGCGAAGCGGCTCCTCCGTATTATTCGCGGATTGGCAGGGCGACGGTCGTCTTGCTGGTCTGGTAGAGGTCGGCGACTTTGCGCGGGGTGCGGTCGGCAGCCTCGTGGCGGACGACGGGTTTGCGGACGTGCAGTTCGATCTGCACCTTGCCCTCTTCGGCCGGCACGACGGGCAGGTCGAGCAGGATGGGGGTAGTGGCGTTGCCCGGCAGGAGCAGTTCGCCCGAACGCGAGCTGCGCAGACGGCCGGCACGCGCCTTGATCCGGTAGAAGAGCGACAGATCGGTCAGTTCCATCCGGTTGTGCAGTTCGACGGCATAGCGTCCGTCGCGGGGCCGGACGCAGACCTCGACCGGTTCCCGGCCGGCAGCCGGATCGGGCGCGGCAGTCAGGGCTTCGGCGGTCAGGTCGGTGTTCCACTGGCCGTCGGCGCCGTCATACCAGATCGGCGTTTCGGGTACCCACGCTTTGAGGGCCAAATAGCCTTCGTAGAGGCAGAACCCGTTGCGCGATGCGTGGGCCGGGGCATAGACGACCACCGAGGGGTGGAGGTGCGAGCCGGTGTACATGCGGCGCAGCCGGTCGAGGTAGCCATTCAGCCAGGCGGGATCGTTGCTGGGGTTGCCTCCCTTGGTGATGCGTTCGGGCTGGCGGCTGGTGTCGATGTCGGCCGCATCGCACACGTAGAGACCGAGGCTGTCGCAGGCCGCATAGAAGTAGTCGGGCTGGGGACGTCCGTCGGCCAGGATGCAGTTGTAGCCCTCGCGTTTGAGCCGTTGCAGGTGAGCGATGCCCAGCGAGGCGTTTTCGTTGGCGGCATAGCGGGTGCCGCGCAGCGTGACGGGGCGTCCGTTCATCAGAAAGACCCCGTCGCGGCAGCCGGGCTGGCGGATGCCGAACCGGAAGGCCATGCACTCCGTCAGGCGGCCTTCGTTGCGGTTGGTCAGCAGCAGCGTGTAGAGGTGGGGCGTTTCGTGGTTCCACAGCTGCGGGTCGGTGACGGCGATGACGAAGCGTACCGTGTCGCAGTGCAGCATGGTGGAGTGAACCGTCTTCCGGGCGGTGGCCACCGTTTCGCCCGCGGGATTGAGGAGCTCGTAGCCGATGTCGCACGCCTTGGGGTTGAGCAGATGGCTCTGCATGGCCACGTCGCAGGCGATGTAGCAGGTACCGTCGCCGAGGGTCGGCGTCAGGAAAACGTCCTCGATGCGGACGGTGGGCTGGGAGAGGATGCTGGCGGCCCGGAAACCGGCCGGGGCGGACTCGCGGCCATTCTCCAGTACGGAGGCGGCCGCATGGTCGAAGACCGTCAGCGAGACCGTATTGTAGTCGGGACGGATCCAGGGGGTCAGGTCAAATTCGGCATGGCCCGATCCCGTCTGGCAGTAGCCGGCCGGTTGGCCGTTGATGGCTACGCCGAACGAGGAGGAGACATCCTCCGTGCGCAGCAGGACGGTGCGGTTGTTCCAGGTGTAGCGCACCTTGAAGCGGGTCGTGAACCGGGTGCCTCCGGGTACGGTGTCGCGCTGCCATTCGTTCAACGGGATGACGTAGGGCGATGGGGAGCCGGTCAGCGCCTCTTCCTCCGTGGCGCAGGGGATGAGCGGAGCCCGCGGCGCGAGCAGGGCGCCGGCGCCGGTCGAGTCGGGGCGGGCCGCCAGCGGGCCGTACACGGTCGCTGTCGTGTCGCGCGACTGGCCGCACAACAGCGCGGGAGCGGCCAGCAGACAGGCCAGCAGCAGGGTATGGGGAAGAATCCGTATTTTCATGGCGTTTTTCTCTTTGCGGTGCGTTATCTTTGCCGTGGCGCCGGTCGCACAGCGGCCGGACGAAACGAACGGTAAAAGTACGTTTTTTCCTGCACAAGATGGCTTATCCGGTTCTGAATTTTCCGCCTGTGCGGCTGCGGGCTGCACGGCGTCGCGGCTGCGACTACGTCTGGGACGACCTGCGCGGGGCCTGGCTGCTGCTGACCCCCGAGGAGTGGGTGCGCCGCCACCTGCTCGGCTGGTTGCGCGAAGGGTTGGGCGTGGCGCCGACCGCCATTGTGCAGGAGTATCCCGTGGCGCTGGGCGGTACGGCACAGCGGGCCGACGTGGTGGTGTTGGACGGCGGGCAGCGGCCCCTGCTGCTGGCCGAGTGCAAGGCGGCCGGAGTGACCATCGATGCCCGCACGCTCGATCAGGCGGTGCGCTACAACAGCGTGGTCGGGGCGCGCTACCTCATGCTGACCAACGGTCTGCGCCACTATTTCTATGAGACGGCGGACGGCCTGATCTACGAGCCGCTGGCGGCGCCTCCCGATCTGTCCGGACGGTAGGAATGACGGCAGGCGGCCCCGTGCGGGAGCCGCCTGCGGAAAGGAACTGCCGGGCGGGGATCAGAAGGTGCGGGTCAGCGCAAAGAGGTACATGGCGCCGCGGCTGCGCAGCATCTGTCCCCGTACGGGAACCTCGGCCAGGACGGAGACCGCATAGCCTCCGCCGAGCGTGGTGCCCACGATGGGGGAGAGCACCAGATCGAACTGTCGGGCCTGGAAGTCGTAGATCGGACGCGGCTCGAAGACGAAGTAGAATCCCGAATCATAGAATTTGGCCAGAAAGATGCGCAGGGTCAGCACGCTGGTGCAGGCATATCCGCGGCCGGTGGCGAGCGAGAAGGCGTACTGCGGCTGAATGGCCAGCATCAGGCTCCTGTTGATCGTGTAGCTGTATGTCACTGCTGGGGTGAGGGTCAGCGAACCGTCGGCTCCTGTGGCCGTGGCGATGTTCTGCGAGGCGAAGGGAAAGGCCAGGTCGAGCGAGGCGGCCAGCGCATGCCGTTCGTTGACGAAGAAGGCGTTCAGTGCCGAGAAGGCCATGCCGCCGAAACCGGTGACGAAACCGGAGCGGCCGGGCAGCGTGTTGAGCGAGATGAGGTCGGCCTTCAGATTGAAGCTCCAGTCGTTCACGCCGAAGGTGGCGCTGATGCGGTTGTTGATCTGGGCAGCGTCGGCCGGGCGGTCGAAGAAGCGGAACGAGTAGCCCAGGCGCGACGTGACGCGCGTGGGGTCCACACCCGACTGGGTGCGCACCTCGTCCACCGAGGCGGGCTGTTCCAGTTCGTGGTTCTGGGCGTAGCCGACCCAGCCGGTCAGCAGCAGCATGAGCAAAAGGGAAAAGTGTTTCATAAGCGGCAAGTGATCGTTGACGGTTTCGGAACCGGTCCGGCACATTCGGCAGGTCGTGACCGCCTGGCCCGGAGCGGTTGCGCGTTCGGGTGCGGTGCGCCTCGGACCGGTGCGGCGACCGGTTACCGAATGATCCTGCAAGAACCGTTCCACTTCGCCTTTCGGGCCGGGCGAATTGGCTGCCGATCGGTGAAAAAAGGAGCTGGTGCCGTCGGATCGGGAAAAAACGGGCATCTGACGCGGAAAATGTGGCTGAAATTTTGGTGTGTGCGGAAAATGTGCTATATTTGCACTCGCAAACGAAAGGAATGCCTTTCAGATGTAACGGGAGTATAGCTCAGCTGGTTCAGAGCATCTGCCTTACAAGCAGAGGGTCCGGGGTTCGAATCCCTGTGCTCCCACAAGGGAAGCGATCATCACACGATGGTCGCTTTTTTCGTATCGGCCGGTTGCCATGGCGTGTTGCTCCGGGGTGGAGGCGGCCGATCCGGAGCCGGTTGGCCGGTGCCGCCGGTTGGGGCACAGCATGGGAGCGATCCGAGGCCGACGACCGATGGAAAAACAGACAGGAGGAGTCTCTTGCAAGAGGCTCCTCCTGTCTGTTGTATAGGTACAGGGCGGCTATTGGATGATCAACTCGTCCGGGCGGATCTTCGGGACATAGTGGACGCCCTCCTGCCGGTCGAAGGCACCGATGCAGAGGCCGTTCAATCCCATCTCCGTTGCCTCCAGCAGCATGCTCTGGGCCGAGATGCCCAGGTCGATGTCCAGGTCGCGGTCCTCGGGCACCGTGCCGCAGATGACGATGAAGGCGTTCGGTTCCGTGCCGGGCAGGGGCAGGTGGAACTGGGGCAGTGCGCCGCCCAGCCGGATGAGGGGCAGCACCTTCGGCGCCTCGTCGGAGAGTACCGGCCGGAAACGGAGTGCCTGTCGGTTGCGCGCCGAGGGGGTCAGTGCATTCACCGCGATGATGCGGCGGAGCTGGTCCGCGCGGACGATGAACCGACTGTCGTAGCCGCGGCAGCTGCGGTTGCGGCGCAACAGGCGGGTCAGCGTGGCGATCGGTGTCGAGCGGCCGCCGGCCGGTTGGGCCAGGTACTCCTCCATTTTGCGTTCCAGATAGTTGTCTGCCATGATTCCGTAGCGTTGTGCGGGCGGCTGCCGGGCCGTCCGTGGGTTATTTGTAGAGAATAGCCAGCGATTTGGGATAGAGGTTGTTGATGCGCTGGCCGATCCGCTTGGCCCAGCCCAGCGCGTAGCCTTCGCAGGTGACCAGATTCATCCCCTCGTTGAAAGCCTCTGGCGAGGGAAGCTCCTCCCGGCGCAGGTAGTGCAGGGCATCCTCCCGCGAAAGGGCCGCCTCGGGTGCGGCCGTGCGGATGAGGTCGTGAAACAGCGCCAGCGACGGGTCGGGTTTCAGCGTGCCGTTGAAGAGCTGGCCCATGCAGACCCCCGAATGGAGCGTGTGGAGGTATTCGGCCAGCGTGCGGATGTCGCCGTAGGGTGCGGCGTAGTAGCCGTAGTAGGTGTCGCCGATGCGGGCAAAGCGCATGAATTCGGGTTGGGCGATCCAGCGGGCCAGGGCCTCGGTCTCGCGTCGCGAGGGCTCGGCAAAGAGCGGTTTGCGCGCCTTGGGGCGGAAGGGGCGTCCCTTCTGTCCCTCCTTGCGCAGCGCGGCGGCAAAGAAGCCTTCGCCCCGCAGCCGGTGGGGCCAGAAACGGAAGCAGCGGATACCGCCCGCCTCGGTCTGCTCGATGCCCCATGCGGCGGGAACTTCCACGCCGGCATCCGAGAAGTCGTAGTGTTCGGCCAGCCAGGCCACATTCTCCTCGTTCTCCTCGCGGTTGAACGTGCAGGTGCTGTAGATGAGCAGGCCGCCCGGGCGCAGGGCCTCCCAGGCATCGGCCAGGATCTGACGCTGACGGGCCGCACACAGCTGCGGGGCGGCGGGACTCCACTCGGTCATCGCGTCGGGATTCTTGCGGAACATGCCCTCGCCCGAACAGGGGGCGTCGACCGCCACGATGTCGAACCACTCCGTGAGACCGGCCAGCCGGGCCGTGTCGTCGTTGGTCACCACCATATTGCCGATGCCCCACTTGCGGGCGTTGTCGGCCAGCGTCAGCGCGCGGTTGCGGACCACTTCGTTGGCCACCACGATGCCTTCGGCGCCGGCCAGCGTGGCGTATAGGGTAGCCTTGCCGCCCGGTGCGGCACAGAGGTCGAGGATGCGCGCCCCCTCCGGTTCGGCGGCGGAGCGGACCAGGTGCTCGACAAACATCGACGAAGCCTCCTGCACGTAGTAGGCTCCTGCATGGAACAACGGATCGGTGGTGAAGGAGGGACGCTCGGTCAGGTAGCGGCCGTAGCGGTTCCACGGTACGGGTGTGCCGTCGGGAGCGCCAGCTGTCTTGTAGGGATTCCAGCGTACCGACACGGGCGGTGTGTCATTCATCGCTTGCAGAAAGGCGGCCGCCGCATCGCCCAGCAGCGGTTCGGTGCGGGCCAGGAACGGTTCGGGCAGGGTGAGGCTCATCGTGCGGAGAGTTCGGTTTCCAGCGCATGGATGCGGGCCACGAGATCGTCGATGATGGCGGGCTCCATGATGAAGTCCTGCCGGTCGATGTCGAGCGTCAGCACGCGCCCCTCGTAGATGTTGTCGATCCAGTCGTTGTATTTGTTGTTCAGACGTTTGAGGTAGTCGAGGTCGATGCCCATCTCATAGCTGCGGCCGCGCTTGAGAATCTGGCTCACCAGCGTGGGCACGCTCGCCCGCAGGTAGATGAGCAGATCGGGCGTGGGCACAAGGTTGGCCGACAGCCCGAAGATCTTCATGTAGGTGTCGAAGTCGCGCGAGGACATCAGCCCCATTTCGTGGAGGTTGCTGGCAAAGATGTGGGCATCCTCGTAGATGGTGCGGTCCTGGACGATGAACCCTTCGGCCTGGCGGATGCGGAGCCCCTGGTTCATGCGCGAGCCGAGAAAATAGACCTGGAAATTGAACGACCAGCGTCGCATGTCCTCGTAGAAGTCGGCGATGTAGGGGTTGGCGATCTCTTCGTAGAGCGGCGTGGCGCCGAGCCGTTCGGTCAGAATCTCCGTGAGGGAGGTCTTGCCGCTGCCGATGTTTCCTGAAATGGCGATATACATGGTCGTATGAATTGGCGGGTGATTAGTGCGGCCGTTGCGCCGTCAGACCGGCGAAATCGGTCAGTTCATCGATATAGGTGCGGTCGTTGTTCAGGCGGGGCACCTTGTTTTGGCCGCCCAGCTTGCCCTTCGAACGCATCCAGCGCTCGAACGTGCCGGCCGGTACGGCCGTGATGCGGGGAGCCGAGAGGGTCGTGTCCTTGAAGCGTTTGGCGTCGTAGTCGGAGTTGACGGCGCGCAGCGTCTCGTCGAGCGTGCGGTCGAAGAGGGCCTTGTCCGAAGGGGGCGTGTGGAACTCGACGATCCACTCGTGCGCTCCCTTGTGCCGGCCCTCCATGTAGATCGGCGCAGCCGTATAGTCGGCAATCTGCGCACCGGTAGCCTCGCAGGCGGCCTGTATGGCGGCTTCGGCGTTGCCGATCACCACCTCTTCGCCGAAGGCATTGATGTAGAGTTTTGTACGGCCCGTGATGCGGATCGTGTAGGGGTCGGTGGAGACGAACTCGACCGTGTCGCCGATCATGTAGCGCCACAGACCGTTGGTGCTGGTGATGATCATCGCATAGGGGATGCCGGGACGCACCCCTTCGAGCGGCACGACGGCGCTCGGGTCGTCCAGCCGGTCGACGGGCTGGAATTCGTAGTAGGTGCCGTAGTCGAGCATCAGCAGCATGTCGCTCCGGCCCGGCTCCTCGGCGATGGCGAAGAAGCCCTCCGAGGCGTTGTAGGTCTCCATGTAGCGCATCTCGGGCGAGGGGATGATCCGCCGGTACTGGGCTTCGTAGGGTTGGAAGTTCATGCCGCCGTGGACGAACAGTTCCATGCGGGGCCACACCTCCAGGATGTTGTCCTTGCCCGTATATTCGAGAATGCGGTTGAGCATCACCAGGTTCCAGGAGGGAACGCCCGTAAAGGAGCGGACATCCTGCCGCGTGGCCTGCATGGCGATGCGGCGCACCTTCTCGTCGAAGTCGGGCAGCAGGGCCGTCTTCTTGTCCGGTACGCGGAGCAGATGGGCCAGCGCAGGGGTGTTCTCGATCAGGATGGCCGAGAGGTCGCCCGACAGCATCCGGTCGCCCTCGTGTTCGATCCGCTTCGATCCGCCCAGGGTCAGCATCTTGCCGCCGACCACCTCGGTCTTCGGGTAGAGGTGGCAGTAGAGGGCCATGATGTCCTTCGGGCCGCGCATGTGGCTGCGCTGCAGGCAGGTCGAGGTGATGGGGATGAATTTGCTGCGCGCATCGGTCGTGCCCGACGACTTGGCAAACCAGCGGGTCGGTTCGGGCCAGAGCAGATTCGCTTCGCCTCGCCGCAGCCGGTCGATGTAGGGGCGGATGCCCTCATAGTCGGTGACGGGCAGCCGGTTGCGGAATGCTTCCGCCGAGCGGACGGTCTCCAGCGCATGGTCGCGTCCGAATTCGGTGCGGCGGCCCTGGCGCAGCAGGTAGTCCAGCTGTTCCTGCTGCACTTCGGCCGGGTGGCGGCGGAAGCGGTCGATCTCGCGCAGCCGTTTGGCGAAGTAGCTGTTTATGATGCGGGTAATGAAAGGCATAGGGGTAGGGTTGAGGAACAATTAGTTGAAGTAGCGGCCGATCTTCGGAATGGCGGCCGGCAGGGCGAAGACAACGGCCCGGTCGTAGGCGTTGATCTGGAAGTCGGCGTTGGGGATGAAGACCTTGTCGCCCCGGACGATGCCGCCGATGGTTGCGTCGTTCGGGAAACCGGCCGTGCGGAGCGTCGAGCGGGTGATCGGCGCATCGGGCTTTACCACGAACTCGAGCACCTCGGCTTCGCTGCCCGTCAGGCACTTGATGGCCTGAACGTCGGTGTCCATCGTGAAGCGGAAGATACGGCTGGCCGTGATCTGTTTCTTGTTGATGATCGTGTCGATGCCGATGCTCTCGGCCAGGTTGATGTAGGTGAGGTTCTCCACCTCGGCGATCACCTTCTTCACGCCCATCCGTTTGGCCAGCATGGCCGTCAGGATGTTGGTCTCGGCCCGGCCCGTGACGGCCACGAAGGCATCCATGCTGGTGATGCCCTCCTCCATCATGGCGTCGATGTCGCGGCCGTCCTCGTTGATGATGAGGGTCTTCTCGAGCATCTCGGCCAGTTTGTAGGCCTTCTCGGCGTTGTATTCGATCAGTTTGACGTTCAGTTCGTCCTGCAGTTCCGTGGCGATGCGGACGCCGATGCGGCTGCCGCCGAGGATCATCAGGTTGCGGATCACCACGTTCGTCTTGCCCGAGTAGCCCGTCACCTTGCGGGCCGCCGCGGCGTTGGCGATGATGTAGACCGTGTCGCCCTCGTAGAAGCGGTCACGCGAGTGGGGAATGATCGTGCGGTTGTCACGGCTGATGGCCACCGGACGGAAGTCCTCGCCGGCCTGGGCACACACCTCGCCCACGGTGCGGCCCGTGAACTCGGAGGTGGCGTCGATCGGAAAGACCACCAGCGACAGCTTGCCGCCCGAAAAATCGACGTATTCGGTCGTGGAGGTGTGTCCGAGCAGGTTGATCACCTCGCGGGCGGCGACCCGTTCCGGATAGAACAGGTAGTCGATGCCCAGGTTCATGAACATCTCCTTGTTGTTCGGCTCGAGGTATTCGTTGTTGTCGATGCGGGCAATGGATTTCCGGGCGCCGAGCTGCTTGGCCAGGATGGCGGAGAGCACGTTGATGTTCTCCTCGTGGTTGACCGCAATGAAGAGGTCGGCTTTCCGGACGGAGGCTTTGCGCAGGGCGGCGAAGGTCGTGCAGTCGCCCTCGATGGCGACGATGTCGGCCAGACCGGCCAGGTCGTCGAGCAACTTGGCGTCCGAGTCGATCACCGTGATGTCGTGATCCTCGCCGCTGAGCATTTTGGCCAGGTGCTGGCCCACCTCTCCGGCTCCCGCTATGATGATTTTCATCTGGAAAAAGAAATTTATCCTCAAATTATCCGCAAATTTAATAAATTTGTCGCGAGTCGGGCGGATGGCTCCTCTTTTTCATCCACGGCCTGCAGGTGCGGCCGAAAAGCCGGCTCGTCATGCTATGAGTACAACATGGATCGTAATTCTGATCGCCATCGTGCTGGTCGCTTTCTTCGTGCTGGGCATGTCCCTGACGCTGATGATCAAGGGGCACAACATCGATTCCGAAATCAGCGAAAACAAGCATATGCGCGAACGCGGCATCAAGTGTGCCGTGCAGGAGACGCATGAACTGGATGCCGAACGGGCCGGCAAGAAGGCCGCCTGCGACGATACGACCGTATGCGGCGGCAACTGCAGCAGCTGCGCTTCCGTGTGACGGTTCCGCCGGTTCGGACCGGATCGACCCTCGGACGCCTCTGCCCTTGACGGGCAGGGGCGTTTTTTTTGTGCCCGGTCCCGGCGGCGTTTCGCCCCGCATGCGGGGCGGTTCGGGGGTGTTTGCGGACGGATTGACGGAGAAAACTTTTTTTTTATCTTAAGTTTTCTCTATCTTTGCTTCGTCTGAAGAATAAGATTATGGAACTGAAGGAACGGATAGTGGATACGGCCCTGCGGCTGTTCACCGATCTGGGCATCAAGTCGGTGCGGATGGACGACATCGCATCGGTGTGCGGCATATCGAAACGGACGCTCTACGAGCAGTTTACCGATCGGGAGCATCTGGTGCGGCAGGCCATTGAGACCTATGTCAAGCAGCAGGAGGCGATGCTGGTCGGCCCCATGTCCCGGGCCGAGAATGCGATCGACGAGATGTGGATCATGTCGGGCCACGGCACCGAGTTCAAGACTTCGGCACGAAACTTGATGATCGATCTGTTGAGGTTCTATCCGCAGATCTTTGAAGACATCGTGCGGAAGTACTACGAACAGATCGTGGCCTGCAGCGAGGCGTGTCTGCGGCGCGGCAAGGAGCAGGGCATGTTCCTGGGATGGATCGACGAGACGATCATGGCGCGCGGATTCACCCGGTACCTCTACGGGCTGCACCGCGACTTCTCCGAGCGGATCATTGCGGCCGGTCCGGTCAACGAGAGCTCCCAGCTGGACGAGATGCGCATGCTGATGATGCTCTTCGTGCGGGGTATCACTACCGACGAGGGACGGGCCTACATCGACGCCAAAATGAAAGACAGAAAACAGCTATAACCATCAAATTTCCCATTACGCATGAAAAGAGCGTTCATGACTCTCTTTGCGGTACTGGCCGTCCTGCAGCTGGCGGCCGAGGAACCCGCTCCGTCAGCCCGGTTGACGCTGACGCTCGACCGGGCGCTGGAAATCGCGCTCAACGACAACCCCATGATCCGGGTCGCCGATCTGGAGATCCAGCGGCAGGACTATGTCCGCAAGGAGACCGTCGGCAACCTGCTGCCGTCCCTGTCGGCTTCGGGATCGTACAGCTATGCCGCCATCAAGCAGACCATGTCGCGCAGCGGCCTCACCTTCGGTGCCGACAATACGGTGTCGCTGGGAGCCGATCTCTCCGTGCCCCTCTTCGTGCCGGCCGTCTACGCGTCGATCAAGATGAACCGCACCCAGATGGAGGAGGCGATCGAGTCGGCGCGCGCCTCGCGGCTGTCGCTGGTCAACGAGGTCCGCAAGGCCTTCTACAACCTGCTGCTGCTCCGCGAGTCGCTCGACGTGCTGCACGAGAGCGAATCCCTCTCCCAGAAGACGGTCGATGACACCCAGGGCAAATTCGAGGCCGAGCTGGCCTCCGAGTACGATCTGTTGACGGCCCAGGTGCAGCTCAGCAGTCTGCAGCCGACCATCATCCAGACCGAGGGGGCCATCGAGGTGGCCGATCTCTACCTGCACATGCTGCTGAGCCTGCCGATGGATGTGGCGCTCGAACTGGAAGGGTCGCTCGACGGCTTTGCCGACGCGGCCGAGGCGAATGCCTACTATTCGACCGACATCAGCAACAACAGCGACCTGCGTTCGCTCGACATTCAGGCGCGCCTGCTTGAAAATCAGCTCAAGGTGGTCAATGCCCAGCGCATGCCCACCATTGCGGCGTTCGGCCAGTTCAGCCTCTACGGCAACGACATGCCCGAGATCAACTTCGGCGATGCCGGTTGGGGCAGCATGTTCCCCGACGTCGATCTGGCCAAGTATCCCGACCTGGTGGCCGGCGTGACCAATGCACTCGGGCCGGCCGGCATGGCCGACCTGGCCGGACTGATGGGCGATCTGCTGGGCGGCATGGGCTCCTCGTCCGCCACGACGTCACACAGCTTCTGGTGGCAGCACCCGCTGACCTTCGGCGTGTCGATTTCGATACCGATCTTCTCGGGTACCCGGGTGAACCAGCAGGCGCGTCAGACGCGGATTGCCATCGAACAGCTCCAGCTGCAGCGCGAATACCAGGAGGAGTCGCTCGGCATGCAGGTGCGTTCGTCGATCAGCAATCTGATGACGGCCCGCAGCAAGATGGCGGCCAGCGAGACCTCCGTGGCGCAGGCACAGAAAGCCTACGACATCACCGATGCCCGTTACGGCGGCGGCATGGGAACGATTCTGGAACTCAACTCGGCCCAGTTGCAGCTGACGCAGGCGCGGCTGAACTATACGCAGGCCGTGTATGATTACCTGGCCGCCCAGGCCGACTACGAGCAGATCGTCGGCATGGATTACGAGGTGGCCGGAACGGAACAGAACCAGTGACGAACAAATCAAAAAAACAGAGATAACCATGAGAAGTAGCAGACTGCTTTGGATCGCGGCTGCCGTATGGGCGGCGGTTGCGCTGACGGGATGCCGGGGAGAAGCCAAAAAGAGCGACACCGAGGCCCAGGAGACGGTCTCCGTCAAGGTGGAGAAGGCCCGCGTGGAGGAGGTGGCCCAGACGGTGAGCTTCACGGCCAACCTGGAACCCAACAAGACAACCTATATCGTCCCCTCCGTGGCGGCGCGCATCGAGAAGCTCAACGTGGAGGTGGGCGACCGGGTGAAGAAGGGACAGATCCTGGCCGAGCTGGACAAGACCCAGTACAACACGAATGCCATCCAGCTGGCCAACCTGGAGCTGGATTTTGCCCGCATGCAGCGGGTCTATGAGACCGGCGGCATCTCCAAACAGGAGATGGATGCCACCGAGACGAGCATCAACGTGCTGAAGGAGACGGTGGCCAACCTTGAGGAGAACCTGACCCTGCGCAGCCCCTTCGACGGCGTGGTGACGCTCCGCAACAACGAGGTGGGCGATCTCTTTTCGGCCGTATCGGGCGGCGGCATCTATCAGGTGATGCAGATGAACCCGCTCAAGGCCTACGTCTATGTCTCGGAGCAGTATTTCCCGCACGTCTACATGGGCATGCCCGTTGAGGTGCGGCTCGACATCTATCCCGAGGAGACCTTCTCCGGCAAGGTGAGCCGCATCGCGCCGGCCCTCGACGCCTCCTCGCGTACCTTCGAGGTGGAGGTGACCATTCCCAACCCCGACATGCGGCTGCGCCCCGGCATGTATGCCCGGACGCTCTTCAACATGGGACTGGAGCGGAGCGTGACCGTGCTGGATGTGGCCGTGCAGCGCATGACCGGCACCAACGAGCGCTATGTGTATGTCGTGCAGGACGGCCATGCGGAGCGCCGCTTCGTGACCGTGGGCCGTCAGGTAGGCGACCGGATCGAGATTCTCGACGGCCTGAAGGACGGCGAGGAGGTGGTCATTGCCGGTTCGGCACGGCTGCTGGGCGGCATGGCGGTTTCGGTCATGGAGGGCGAGTGACCGCCCCGGACCCCGCAAGTGTGTTTTAACAGGGAAAACGGCAACTTATGAAAATATACGAAAGTGCGGTCAGAAAACCGATTTCGACGGTACTGATCTTCATCATGGTGATGATTCTCGGCGCCTTCTCGCTGAGCAATCTGGCCATCGACATGTATCCCGAGATGGACCTGCCGGCCATATCGGTCATCACGACCTATCCGGGTGCGAACGCTTCCGATATCGAGACTAACGTCACCCGTGTGCTGGAGGACAACCTCAACACGGTGGAGAATCTGAAGGAGATCACCTCCCGGTCGGAGGACAACTTCTCGATGATCTCGCTCGAGTTCGAATGGGGAACAGACCTGGACGTGGCGGCCAACGACATCCGCGATGCCGTGGACCGTACGCGGTCGCTGCTGCCCGACGAGGTGGACGATCCGACGATCTACAAGTTCAGCAGCTCCATGATCCCGGTCATGGTGCTCTCCGTGACGGCCGACGACAGTTACAATGGTCTCTACAAACTGCTTGACGAACAGCTGGTCAACCGCCTCAACCGCGTCGAGGGCGTCGGTTCGGTCAGCATGATGGGCGCCCCGGTGCGCGAGGTGCAGGTCTATGTCGATCCGCGCAAGATGGAGGCCTACAACCTGACCGTCGAACAGCTCGGCCAGGTGATTGCGGCCGAAAACGTGAATGTGCCGGCCGGTACGATCGACATCGGCAACAATACGATCAACGTCAAGACCGACGGCGAATTCGACTCGAGCGACGAACTCTACGACGTGCTGGTGTCGAGCTACGGCGGACGGGACATCTACCTGCGTGACGTGGCCGAGATCCGCGATACCATCGAGGAGGAGACTCTCGACGAACGCATCAACGGCCGGCTGGGCGTGCGCGTGGTCGTACAGAAGCAGTCGGGCGCCAATACGGTCGACATCGTGAACCGGATCTTCGACGAACTGCCCGCCATCGAGAAGACCCTGCCGCCGGATGTGGAGATCAGTGTGCTGATGGACGGTTCGGAGAATATCCGCGACAGCATCAACTCGCTCAGCGAGACGATCATGTTCGCCTTCATCTTCGTCATCCTGGTCGTCATGGTCTTCCTGGGACGCTGGCGGGCGACGCTCATCATCTGCGTGACGATCCCGATCTCGCTGCTGGCGGGCTTCATCTACCTCTACCTGACCGATTCGACCATCAACATCATCTCGCTCAGTTCGCTCTCCATAGCCATCGGTATGGTGGTGGACGATGCGATCGTGGTGCTCGAAAACATCACCACCCACATGGAGCGCGGCTCCTCCGCCAAGGAGGCGGCCATCTACGGCACCAACGAGGTGTGGCTCTCGGTGATCGTCACCACGCTGACCGTCGTGGCGGTGTTCCTGCCGCTGACCCTCGTATCGGGCATGGCGGGCATCCTCTTCAAGGAGCTCGGCTGGATGGTCTCCATCATCGTCTCCGTATCGACGCTGACGGCCATCTCGCTGACCCCGATGCTCTCCTCCAAACTGCTCAAGCCGAACTACAACCATACCTATAAGGGCATCGGTATCCTCTTCAAACCGATCGACAAGTTCCTCGACCGGCTGGACGTGCGCTATGCCGCACTGATCGCCTGGGCGGTCCGCCACCGTGCGGTCGTGATGATCGGCACGCTGGTCATCTTCGTGGTTGGTCTGGTGGTGGCCCGTCAGGTGCCGACCGACTTCATGCCGGTTTCCGACAACGGCTCCATCGGCATGGTTGTGGAGCTGGAGCAGAATACGGGCCTGCAGTACACCAAGCGCATCGCCCGGCAGATCGACGACATGATTGCCACCAACTACCCCTATGTGGAGCGCGTCTCGACCAGTACCGGTTCGCCGTCCGAAACGACGGCCTACTCGGCCATGACGACGACCGGTTCCTACATCATCAACTACACGCTGAAGTTCCCGCCGGCCCACGAACGGGACAAGACGATCTTCACGATCACCGATGAACTGCGTGAGGAGCTGGCCAAGATTCCGGAGATCAAGCGTTTCACGGTGACTCCCGGCGGCAGCATGGGTTCCGCCATGTCCTCGGGCATGGGCTCGGCCTCGAATGTCGAGGTCAAGATCTTC
The DNA here is from genome assembly GCA_019116245.1 of Candidatus Tidjanibacter faecipullorum. Taxonomy (GTDB): domain Bacteria; phylum Bacteroidota; class Bacteroidia; order Bacteroidales; family Rikenellaceae; genus Tidjanibacter; species Tidjanibacter faecipullorum. The sequence continues at coordinate 105,968 of DXCC01000004.1, read as the reverse complement.
GGCTACGACTTCGACGAGACGAATGTCATTGCGTCCGACCTGCGCGACAAACTGGCCCGGATCGATGGCGCCCGAGACGTGACCGTGTCGCGTGACGAGATGCGTCCCGAGTTCAACGTCAAGCTCGACCGCCGCATGCTGGCCTACTACGGCCTCAACAGTGCCACCGTCTCGAACGCCGTGCGCAACCGCATCAACGGTTATACGGCCAGCCTGTACCGCGAGGACGGCGACGAGTATGATATCGTGGTGCGTTACGCCAAACCCTACCGGCTCTCCGTGCAGGACATCGAGGAGATCGTCCTCTACAACAATCAGGGTACCGCCATCCGGGTCGGCGACGTGGGCCAGGTGGTCGAGGAGTTCGCACCGCCTACCATCGAGCGTGAGAACCGCCAGCGCGTGGTGAACGTCACCATGATGCTGGGCGACGGCGTGGCCCTGGGGACCGTGGTGGAGCAGGTCAATGCGCTGCTGGACGACTACGTGCTGCCCGACGATGTCTTTGTCGAGGTGGGCGGTACCCTCGAGGATCAGGAGGAGACCTTCGGCGACATGATCGTGCTGTTCATCCTGATCGTGCTGCTCGTCTATGTGGTGATGGCCACCCAGTTCGAGTCGTTCGTCTATCCCTTCATCATCATGATTACCGTACTGCTGGCCGTGCCGGGCGTCTTCTTCGCCCTCTACTTCACGGGTACGTCGCTGAGTCTGATGGCCCTGCTGGGTGCCATCATGCTGGTCGGCATCGTGGTCAAGAGCGGTATCGTGATGGTGGACTACACGAACCTGCTGCGCGAACGCGGCTACAGCATCAACCAGGCCGTGGTGGCTGCCGGAAAGAGCCGTCTGCGTCCGGTGCTGATGACCGCCCTGACCACCATCCTCGGCATGTTCCCGATGGCGCTCAGTCTGGGCGAAGGCTCGGAGCTGTGGCAGCCGATGGGTATTGCCGTCATCGGCGGTCTGACCTTCTCGACGATTCTGACGCTGCTGGTAGTGCCGGTGATGTATTCGATCTTCGGCGGAGTCGGCGTGGGCCGTCAGCGCCGCCGGATGCGTCGCGCAAACCGGCGGGAGGCATTGGCCCGATAAGCCGGCTGGGAGGGCGTTCCCGCCGGAGCGTCCCTCCCGTTGATAAAAACTTTTATGGAACAGGACACACGTATGAAAGCATTGTTTATTTCCTACAACATGACCCTTACCGAGCGCGTCAACTGGGTGTTTGACCACTACGGCGTACGCGGCTACACGCTCTTCCCGCTCACCTACGGCCGGGGATCGCACAGCGGTGAGCCCCACATGGGGTCACACACCTGGCCGGCCATGAACGCCACGGTGCTGGCGGTCGTCGAGGACGAGAAGATGCCCTCCGTGATGGAGGCGCTGCGCCAGCTCGAAAAGGAGTCCCAGATGCAGGGCATGCGGGCCTTCGTATGGGAGGTGACGGATCAGATCTGATCTGCCCGCAGTCGGCACAGGCGGGGGCGCACCGGAAGGTGTGCCCCCGCTTCGTTTTTGGATGGTAGGTTTTCGGATGACACGCCGGGGACGGGCAGGACGCAACCGGGCCGGCGGTGCGGAACAAGGTGGGCGGGCGAGGCTTCCGGACCGTTTGCGCGGTGTTGCGGCAGGGGGCTTCGGTTGGGGCAGCCTGCCATGGCGAACTGCTCTTGTCGGCGGAGAATGAGAACCGTTGGATACCGTCGGAGGCGTATCGGTGGCCGGCTATCGCGGATAGCCGGAGTACGGATACGGCATAGGGCGGGGAGACGGTTGCCGTAGGGGCGGCGGAGCGGTTGCAGCATCGGACGGTGGCCTGGTCAGAACAAGGCGGGGCAGGTGGGGCAGGCGGAGCGGGGGAGCGTGGAAGCAAAGCCGCTGTGGGCGGATGCGTGGGCATGCAAAAAGCGGCCGCAACCTTTCGGCTGCGACCGCTGTCATTGTGGTTGGGGGGAGTACTTACATCTCGCGACCGCCGCCCAGCGCCTGGTAGAGGGAAATCAGACTCTGGATCTCCGAGAAGCGGTTGGCTACCTGGGTCAACTGAGCCGTCAGCAGCGACTGCTGGGCGGTCAGCACCTCCAGATAGTTGGTGCTGCCGTGCTCCATCAGCAGGCGGGTGCTCTCGGCCGCAATGGAGAGCGCGTCGATCTGTTTGACGTAATATTCGGCTTTCTGGTGAGCCGTCTGGTACTGCATCAGTGCGTCGTTTACCTCGCTGCCGGCATTCAGCAGCGTCTGCTGGAAGGCGAGTCGGGCCTCCTCCTGCTGGGCCTTGGCGATCCGTAGCTGGGCCACATTCATGCGCCGGTTGAAGAGCGGTTCGGTGATCGAGCCGACGGCCGAAGCGATGGCCTGCATCGGATTGACGATGGCGCCGGCAATCGAGTTGGTCCAGCCGATGCTGCCGCTCAGCGTGATGGAGGGATAGAAGGCTGAACGGGCGGCATTGGTCATGTAGAAGGCCTGGGCCAGTGCCTGCTCGGCCGAGCGGACGTCGGGCCGGTTGGAGAGCATCTGGAGCGGAATGCCGACCGAAAACTCCTCCGTGAAGTTCTGGTCGTAGAGCGAGCCGCGCTCAATGGCCTGGGGCGTCTCGAACAACAGCAGCGACATGGCGTTTTCGGCCTGGTTGATCTGCTCCTTCAGGTCGAGCATCGAGGTGTAGATGCTGTAGTAGGTGGCCTCGGTCTGCGCCAGGGCGGCTTCGTTCATGTAGCCGGCCTCCTTCAAGGCGCGGGTTGCCTCCACGCTCTCGCGCCACGTCTTCTCGGTCTCCTGCGTGATGGCATACTGCGCATCCAGCATCAGCAGCGTGTAGTAGGTGTTGGCTACCGAAGCGATGATTTGCGTACGGACGGCCTGGGCATACTCCTGACTCTGGTAGTAGGCGGCCTTGGCAGCCCGTTTCTGGTTGGTCAGCTTGCCGAAAATATCAATCTCCCAGCTGGCCGTCAGCGGCAGCGAGTAGGTCATCGTGGCGTTCTGCAGATCACCGCCGGTGCCCAGCGTGGCCTGGGGGCTCAGCGAGAAGGAGGGAATGTAGGCCAGTCGGGCCGACATCAGCGACGCTTCAGCCTCCTGTACCCGCAGGTAAGCGGTCTGCAGGTCGGTGTTGCGCACCAGTGCCGAATCGATATGTCGCTGGAGAATCGGGTCGGTGAACATCTCCCGCCAGTCGACATTGCCCAGCGAAAGGGTATCCGTGACCGCCACATTCTCACCGAAGAGGTCGGGGGCGACCTCCTCGGTGGGCTTGTATTGGTTGTAGATGCCGCAACTGCTCGTCAAGAGGGGCAGCGCCAGCAAGAATATGATGTGTTTTCTCATGACGGTTTATTTATCTAAAGTCTTGTCCATAACCTCCTGTTCGGCGTTGATCTGCCAGTCGTGGCAGGCTTCCCGCTCGACCGGTTTGACCTTCTCCTGCAGGTGCTGGAAGATGATGAACAGCGTCGGCACCAGGAAGAGCAGGGCGAGCGTACCGATAATCATACCGCCAACCGTACCGGTACCCAGCGAACTGTTACCGTTGGCTCCTACACCCGAGGCGGTCATCAGCGGGATCATACCGAAGACTATCGTCAGCACCGTCATCAGGATAGGACGCAGACGGGCCTTGGCCGCATAGACGGCGGCTGCCGTGAGGCTCATGCCTGCCTTGCGGCGCTCGGTGGCATACTCCGTGATCAGGATGGCCGTCTTCGACAACAGACCGATCAGCATGATCAGACCCGTCTGGAGGTAGATGTTGTTCTCCAGACCGAAGAGCTTGGCGAAGAGGAAGCAGCCCATCAGACCGCACGGTACGCTCAGAATGACGGCGAACGGCAGGATGAAGCTCTCGTAGAGCGCACTCAGGATCAGGTAGATCATCAGGATACAGATACCGAAGATGACGAAGATCTGCGAGTTGGACTGCTGGCTCTCCTCACGGGTGATACCGCCGAATTCGTAGCCGTAGCCCGAAGGCAGCGACTGGGCGGCCACCTCTTCGATCGCCTTGATCGCCTCACCGGTACTGTAACCGTCCTTCGGCGAGATGCTCAGCGAGATGGAGTTGTACATGTTGAATCGGTTGAGCGATTCCGAACCGTACACGCGGGTCAGCTTGACGAACTGGCCCAGCGGAGCCATCTCGTCACCGACGCGGACATACATGTGGTTGAGCGACTCCTCGTCCAGACGGGCCTGCGGATCGGCCTGCATCATCACCTTGAACACACGCGAGAAGCGGTTGAAGTCCGAGATGTACTGACCGCCGCAGTAGGCCGACAGAACACCCAGGATTTCGGTCGGCGAGATACCGGCACGCTTGCACTGGGCGGCGTCGATGTCAACCTGCCACTGCGGGTAGTTGATGGCGAAGGAGGTGAAGGCGCGTTCAATCTCCGGACGCTGGCTCAGGTCGGCGATGAACTGCTGGGTCACGGCAAAGAAGTCGGCGATCGAACCGCCTGCGCGGTCCTGCATCTGCAGATCCACCGAGTTGCCCAGACCGTAGCCGGGGATCATACCCGGCGACATGGCGAAGACCGTTGCGCTCTTGATCGGTGCCGTGCGGGCGTAGATCTGACCGATGACGGCCTGTACGTTATCCTCTTTCTTGGGACGCAGCGACCAGTCCTTCAGCTTGATGATGTACATACCGAAGTTGCTGCCCTGACCGGAAAGCATGCCGTAGCCGGAAACTTTGGAGTAGTTGGCGATCTGCGGAATGTCCTTGATGCTGGCCTCCACGCGGTCCATGATGTCGACGGTCGTCTGGAGCGACGAACCCGGTGCGGTCGTGACGCTCAGGAAGATGGTTCCCTGGTCCTCCTCCGGCACAAGGCTGCTCTTGGTGGAGTTCATCAGCACGACGAGCAGCACTACCGAGGCGCAGATCGAGGTCCATACCAGCCATTTGCGTTTGATGAAGAAGAGTACGCCGTGTTTGTATTTCTCAACGACCGCATTGAAGCCCACCTGATAGACGCGGCGGAACTTGGCGGCGAAGTTGTTCTTCTGGTTGCCGTTCTCATCGACATAGGGCTTGAGCAGCATGGCGCAGAGGGCCGGGCTGAAGGTCAAGGCGTTGATGGCGGAGATACCCACGGCGGCGGCCATCGAAAGACCGAACTGCTTGTAGAAGGTACCTGCCGTACCGCCCATGAACGATACCGGGATGAACACGGCCATGAAGACCAGCGACGAGGTCAGTACGGCCGAACCCACACCTTTCAGGGCGTCCACGCTGGCCATGTAGGAAGAGCGGTAGCCGACGTCGAATTTCGCCTGGACGGCCTCCACGATAATGATGGAGTCGTCCACCACCGTACCGATCACCAGTACCAGGGCGAAGAGGGTAATCAGGTTGAGGCTGAAGCCCATGAGCGACATGAAGGCGAACGTACCCACCAGCGATACGATGATGCCGACGAAGGGCACCAGCGTCGAGCGGAAGTCCTGAAGGAAGAAGTAGACCACCAGGATGACGAGCAGGATGGCCTCGATCAGCGTCTTGATCACGTTGTGGATTGAGGCGTAGAGGAAGTCGTTGGAGCTCATCAGCTGCAGAATCTCTAGATCCTCGGGCAGATCCTCGGCGGCTTTGGCCAGGAAGGCATTGATGTTGTTGTTGACCTCCGTGGCGTTCGATCCGGCCGTCTGGAAGATCATGCACGATACGCCCGGATGGCCGTTCACCTCACCGTGGTAGGCGTAGCTCTCCTGACCCAGTTCCACGTCGGCCACATCCTTGAGGCGCAGTACGGTACCGTCCTCGTTGGAGCGGATGACGATCTCGTCAAATTCCTCCGGCAGGATGAGTCGGCCGCTGTATTTCATCGTGTACTGGAACGTCTCGCCGGAGTTCTCGCCGAACGAACCCGTCGCCGACTCGATGTTCTGCTCGGCCAGTACGGCGGTGATGTCGCTCGGGTTGAGCTTGTACTGGGCCATGACGTCCGGTTTGAGCCAGATACGCATGCTGTACGAGCCGCCCATGATGTTGATGTCACCTACGCCCGTGATACGCAGGATTTCCGGCTTCAGGTTGATGTTGATGTAGTTCGAGATAAAGTTCTCGCTGTAGGTGCCGTTCGGGCTGTACACCGCAAAGATCTGCAGCATACTGGTCTGACGCTTCACGGTCGTCACGCCGACCTGGGTAACCTCGGACGGCAGCTGGCCCTGGGCTTTGGAGACGCGGTTCTGGACGTTGACGGCGGCCATGTCCGGGTCGGTACCCTGGCGGAAGTAAACCTGGATCTGCACCGAACCGGAGTTGGTTGCGGTGGAGGTCATGTAGGTCATGTTTTCCACACCGTTGATGGCTTCCTCCAGCGGGGCGATAACACTCTTCTGGAGCGTCTCCGCACTGGCGCCGAAGTAGGTCGTGCTTACCGAGATGGTAGGCGGCGCGATATCCGGGAACTGCTCAACGGGCAGCGAAGTCAATCCGATCAGTCCCAGAAAGACGATCGTGATGGAGATCACCGCCGAGAAGACAGGCCGGTCGATGAAATATCTTAGATTCATGTCTGTATGTGATTGCCTGATTGAGAATTAGAAAGTATGGTGTGTCTATTCGGCTTCCGTAGCGGTTGCCTCTGCCTCGGGCGCTGCCTGCGGGGCCGCGGTAGGTTGTTCGGCCTGTACGCGGGTTCCGGCACGAAGCAGACCCGCGCCTTCGGCAACGATCGTGTCACCGAACGCCAGACCCGAGGTGACGATGTAGTCCTTGCCGCCGTTCACCTTGGTGACCGTTACCTCAACGGGGTTGGCAATGCCGTCGGTTACCTTGTAGGCGAAGATCTTCTCCTGTACCTCAAAGGTGGCGGCCTGCGGGATAACCACGCACTGCTCGATGGTCTCCGGAATGATGATGTTGCCCGAAGCACCGCTGTGGAGCAGACCGTTCTTGTTGTCGAAGACGGCCTTGACGCTCACCGAGCCCGTATTCTGGTCGATGACGCCGCTGATGGCCTCGATGTGGCCCTTCTCATCGTAGAGCGAGCCGTCGCTCAGGCGCAGTTCCACGGCCGGCATGTTTTTGATCGCAGCCTCCTTGGAGCCATACTCCTTCAGCAGGCTGAGCAGCTGGTTCTCCGTCATGGAGAAGTAGATGTACATCTGGGAGTTGTCCGAAACCGTCGTCAGCGGCTGGGGCAGCGAAGCGCTTACCAGGGCGCCTTCGCGGTAGGGAAGTACGCCGATCACACCGTTCGAGGGACTCGTTACAACCGTATAGGACAGGTTGTTGCGGGCATTGACCTCCTGGGCCTGCATCTGGGCCAGCTGGGCTTGTGCCGTCAGGTAGCTGTTGCGGGCGGTGGTCAGATCCACGTCCGAGATGACGTTTTTCTCGAACAGCTTCTCTTTGTTCTCGTAGGTCAGCTTGGCGGTGGCGAGCGAAGCCTCGGCGGCCTTGACATTGGCTACGGCGGTGTTCAGAGCGGCCTGGTAGGGCACCTGGTCGATGATGAACAGGGTCTGGCCTTTCTTGACCTGCTGGCCTTCGGTGACGGCCAGTTTGGTGATGTAACCGGATACCTGCGGATAGATGGCAATGTCCTGACGTCCCTGGATAGTGGCCGAATAACTGGTGTAGATGGTTCGGTCCTCGGGTTGCAGTGTCACCAGATTGTAACCGGTAACGGGGGCAGTCTGGGGCTTCTGGGCGCATCCAACGAGCGCGAGAAGGCTGCCGCACAGCAGCAACTGTTTCGATATTTTCATAACCTCACTAAAATTTATATATATGTATATTTTTTGCGCACTCAAAGGTACTGCGATCCGCATCCTTCGTTTTGTCGCTTTCCGTACAAATCTGTCCATTTACGGAACTCAGCGCAAAACTGTTCCTCTTTTGTACATAGCAAGTACGGAAAACAGGCGGAATTATTGCCGGTACAGGCAGTTTATTTGGGTAGGTCAGGCCTTAACGCCAAAAGGCGGTCCGATAAATCGGCCGCATGGGAGTAGTTGTCTGTCCGGAGATTCAGCGTGCAAAAGTAGTTCAAATTCGGCAGTCGGACAACCTCCGGGCGAGAAAAAATGGCATTGGGAAAGGCAGGACATGACCCCGTCCGGAATGGAACGGTATGGAAAAATCGCCGCGATGAAGGCAACGGAAACGGCATTTGTGAAAGAAGCATGCAAGAAAACGCGGGATCTCGGACAGCTGGTTGCCGCGATCCCGCGCAGGAAGGATTGCCTCCGGAGGGGGCGATGATTTATTCGGTCTCGTCCGGCGTTTCGTCCGTCTCGAGCGGCGTATAGGAGAACGTGACCGAGGAGGTCTCGGTGTGGTCGTTCCAGGTGGTGACGGTCTGGGCGCCGGTCAGGGACGCGTTGTTGTCGCGCGTGAAGGTGTAGCTCATCTGCTGGGGCAGGGAGGTGGGAGGCGGCAGGGCGTTTTCGTCCTCCGCTTCGGGCGCGATGTAGGTCACCTGGGCGCTGATCGGGAAGTTGCCCTGCGTGTCGCCCGTCAGTCCGAAGATGCCGAAGCCGGTGAAGGTGTAGAAGGGCGTGCCCTGCATGCCGGGCATGACTACCAGGTCCCAGACGTTGGTGGTGAGGTTGTTCTCCTGGATGTCGGCGTCGTTCTCCGGATAGGTGAACGTGTAGGCCAGCTTGGACCGGCTGGCGGTCGATTGGGCCGAGGAGTAGGGCAGGGTGTGGGTGATGGAGGCGATGCGCAGGTTGTCGTAGACGAATTCGTAGATTTCGGTCTGCTGGCGGCTCTGCTCGAGGGTGACGCCCTCTTCGACGGTGAACTCCTCCGTGCGGCTGACGCTCACGAGTTTCTTGTCCTCGGTGCGGTCATAGCTGAAGGTGAAGGTAACGTTGGAGCGCTGAAGCAGGATGCCCGTGTTGCGGTCGCGGAATTCCCACTGCAGCGGGCCCAGAGCGGTGATCCGGCCGTTGACGGCCGTGTAGGAGAAGGAGCCGGTGCCGCCGGAGGTCGCCGTGGCGATGGTGCCGTTGCTGGTGCCGCGGGTGAGGGTATAGGTGGTCGTGCCGTCCGAGAATACGGGCGTGTTTTCGAGCTCCTCGTCATACTGGAAGGTCAGCTCGGAGGGACCCTCCAGCGTGGCGCCGGAGAGGCTCCGGGTGAGGTGCGTGAGGGGTTGCGGTTTCGGGGAGATCTGCTGGGTGACCCGGATGATGGTGCCTGCGTCGCCGGGCAACTTGAACTGCACTTCGGCCCGGCGGGGCTGTGTGGTGTAGTTCGGGGTTTTGGCCGTGAGGGTCACCGAAGTCTCGTCGGCCCGGCCCGAAAGCGGCGTGGCGTTGAGCCAGCGCAGGGTATCGCCCTCCTCGTAGAAGATGCGCACGTACCAGTCGTCGCTGGCCTCGAGGGTGATCTCCTTGGGGTTGGTGCCGATCAGCGTGATGTCCGTCAGGTCGGAGGGAATGCGTACGTAGCCCTTGTTGCCGGTCACGCAGGCCGTCAGCGAGGCCGCCGGCAGCAGCAGGAGCAATGCGAAACGAAAGATGCTTTTCATGGTGTCGGAGCGTATCGGCCGCAGCGGGGCGGCGGCCACAGGCAAAGATAACCAAACTCCCGGAAATTCGCCTCCGGCAGGTGCAATTCCGGGCGGCGGTTCCGGGGCTGGAGAGCCGGAGGCGGGGTGGTCAATAGACCTTCGGGTTCTTGTAGCGTCCCTTCTGCTGGGTTTTCGTGCCGTATTCGACGGCGCGGGTCGGGCAGCGGTGGAGGCAGGCGAGGCACTGTACGCAGCGGTTGCTCCATACGGGGCGGTCGCCCTCCATGCGGATGTTGTTTTCGGGGCAGACGGTGACGCAGAGTCCGCAGCCGATGCAGCGGTCGGTCGCATGGAACCGCACCCGGCCCCGGATGAACCGGCGGAAGAGGGGGTAGACCAGCCGGGTCTTCACGCCGGCCGAACTGCCGGCACGGTAGAGGGAGCCGGCGGGGCGGTTGGCATCGATGGCATCGGCGATGGCGGCCACGCGGGCGGGGGCTTCGGCCAGCTTGCGGGCGGCGACATCGTCCGGATCGACGTCGAACGAGGGGAAGAGCACGTAGGTGTTGGGCATGGTGACCGAGAAGGTACCCAGCAGTGCAAGTCCTTTCCGGTGCAGTGCGTGGCGCAGGATGCGGTCGGTTTCGCCGCAGTCGTCACCGCAGGTGCAGACGGCGTGGACGGGCTGGCCGCGGTAACCGGTCAGTTCGAGTTCCCGGATGAAGGTGAGCATCGAGAGCGAAGGGCCCCACGAGTGGACCGGCAGCACGAACAGCAGCCGGGAGGAGGCGGAGACATCGTAGCGGTAGACGTTCCGGTGGGCGGCCTCCGTGACCGAGACGAGGGGCAGGCCGAAGCGTTCGCCCAGCAGGCGGGCGATCCAGTAGGAGTTGCCGGTGGCCGAAAAATAGAAGATCATGGTCGGAAGGATTGGTTGGATTTGTCAATAATTAAGGTTGTACGGTGCGCTCCATCACGTAGCGGGTGGTGTTGCCGTCGGTGAGGGTGGCGGTGATGAGAAAACCGCTCTTGGCATAGACCGCCACGCCGCGTCCGTTGCGTCCGTCGATGGTGGCACAGAGCGTGTGCAGTCCGTGGCGCTTGCAGAGGTACTCGGCAAAGGCGAAGGTTTCGCGGGCGTAACCCCGGCCACGGGCTTCGCGGCGCAGGAAGATGCCCTCCACGGCAAGCCGGCCCTCGGGCTGGCGGCGGAAGAAGGCGCATCCCACATCCTTTCCCTCGGCCCGGAGCAGGAAACTGTCGTGGTCCGCTGCCGGGACGAAATCGGGCGGCAGGCTCTGCTCCTTGCGCAGGCGGGCGAGCAGGGCGTCGCGCCGGGCCTTGCGGGCGGGGGTGTCGGTCGGGAGAATGTGCAGGTTTTCGCTGCGGCGCAGGGTGCGGAACGAGAGGATGTGAAGGGTCACGCCGATCAGCACTGCTCCCAGCAACAGTTGCAGCCACAGCCGGTCGGTGACCGCGAAGATGCAGTAGCAGAGGGTGATCCACAGCAGGGCGAGGGAGACGGCCTTGCCGGCCGGGGTGATGGCCCGTTTGTCGCGGTAGTTGCGGATGTAGCCGCCCAGTACGTGATGGCCCATGAGCCAGCCGTAGAGCCGGTCGGAGCTGCGGCAGTAGCACCAGGCCGAGAGCAGCAGGAACGGCGTGGTGGGCAGCAGCGGCAGAAAGATGCCGAGGATGCCCAGCGCCAGCGTCAGTGATCCCAGGACGGTATAGACGATTTTCATGAAGACAAAGTAAGCGATTTTTTCCATGCGGTCGGCCGGGTGAATCGTCAAATCGTCGGGGCGGTTGGCCGCCCCGTTGCCGCCGCCGGACGACGGGGGCAACGGGGAGGACCGGGCCGGGAATGGTGGGACCTTATGAAATTTTTTCAGGGCTTTTTATGCTATTTTCGAGTGGGGATAATTGGTTTGTATAGAATGGTTTGCTTGTCAATGAGGCGTTGCCGGGCCGGGGCGGTGAAACGGGACGTGGCACGAATGGAATGATTTTTGTTAATCCGATAGGTGAAACGGCATCCGCCTGTCGGGTGCCGCGCCGACAACCAAGGGAAAATTAGTTTATGGAAAGGGTGATTCATCGGGCGGAAAGCCGGGGCTTTGCGGACAGCGGCTGGAGACGGTGTTACTTCAATTTCAGCTTCGCCAATTATTACGATCCGCGCCGGATCAACTTCGGAGCGCTCCGCGTGCTGAACGAGGTGACGATGCTGCCCGGCGAGGGAATGAATGCGCATCCGCACGACAATATGGAGATTGTGGCGATTCCGCTGCAGGGTACGCTGGAGTATGGCGACAACATGGGCAACATGGTGACCCTGACGGCCGGGCAGGCCGACGTCATCAGCGCCGGATCGGGCATTGTCCACACCACTTATAACAACAGTCCGCAGGAGGAGGTGCACTACCTGGTACTGTGGATCTTTCCGCGCCGGTACGAACTGCCGCCGGCCTACCACCGGGTGACGCTCGCGCCGGCGGTGCGCAATGGCTGGCAGCCCGTGGCCTCGCCCGTGGGCGGCGACGGGGTGCTGCCGATCAATCAGGATGCCTGGATCTGGCTGATCGGTCTGGATGCCGGAGCGGAAGCCTCCTATCGGCTTCACCGTGCCGGGAACGGTTGCTATGCCTTTCTGATCGAGGGCGAGGCGGCCATGGCGGATGTCGAACTGGCGGCACAGGATGCCGTGGGGGTGACGGATGCGGAGGAAGTGACGGTGCGGGCCCTTGCGCCGGCCCGGCTGCTGCTGGTCGAGGTGCCCATGCAGAACTGGAAGCAGGAAGAGGACGAAGCGTGACGAAGCGGCGTGTCGTTTGTGTTGCGAGACGGTTACCGAAAAATTACGGGGAACTCTTTGCGAATTCCTGAAATAACCGTTAACTTTGCACCAATTTAAGCAATCACGAAACGGAGATGGACGCGCGGAACGACAAAATGGCCAAGCACACGAGCACGAGTATGCCGGTGGAGGCGTCGTTTTCCCTTTCCTCTTTCCGTTACGAAGAGTTTCAGGCAGCTTTTTGAAAAGGCTGCCTTTTTTATGGAAAGCGGTCTCCTGCGGGACGCAACAAATAACAGAACAGCGATGAAAAGGGTGATCAAAGGCGGCAGAACGTATGTCGACGGCGCATTCGTGGCGGCCGACATACGCATCGAGGACGGCATCATCACGGCCGTGGGCAGCCAGGTGGACGAAGAAGGCGCGGAGGTGATCGACGCGACGGGGCTCCATGTGGTGCCGGGACTGATCGACGTGCACGTCCACTTCCGCGAACCCGGTTTCGCCTACAAGGAGACGATCGCCACGGGCAGCGCGGCGGCCGCCTGCGGCGGTTATACGACCGTGTGCCCCATGCCCAACCTCAAACCCGCTCCCGATACGAAGGCGCATCTGGAGGAACAGCTGGAGATTATCCGTCGCACGGCGGCGGTGAAGGTGATCCCCTACGGTACGATTACCAGGGGACAGATGGGTCGCGGCGAACTCTCCGAGATGGCGGCCATGAAACGCGACGTGGTCGGCTTTTCCGACGACGGCCGCGGCGTGCAGGAGGAGGGCGACATGCTGCAGGCGATGAAGCTGGCCTCTTCGCTCGGCAAACCGATCGTGGCCCACTGCGAAGTGAACAGCCTGCTCAATGGCGGCTACATCCACGACGGCGAGTATGCCCGGCTGCACGGCCATCGGGGCATCTGCTCCGAGAGCGAGTGGCGGCAGGTGGAGCGCGACATCGCGCTGGCGCGCCGCACGGGGTGTCAATACCACGTCTGCCACGTCTCCACGAAGGAGAGCGTCGAACTGGTGCGCCGCGCCAAGGCCGAGGGCCTGCGGGTGAGCTGTGAGACGGCGCCCCACTACCTGGTGCTGACTGACATGGATCTGCAGGAGGAGGGCCGTTTCAAGATGAATCCTCCGATCCGCAGCGCCGCGGATCGCGATGCGCTGTTGCGCGGTCTGCAGGACGGTACGATCGACGTGATCGCCACGGATCATGCCCCCCATTCGGCGGAGGAGAAATCGCGCGGTCTGAAGGGAAGCGCATTCGGCATCGTGGGGCTGGAGACGGCTTTCCCCGTGCTGTACAAATACCTGGTGCTGGAGGGCAAGCTGACCCTCGAGCGGCTCTTCGAGGTGATGAGCGTGCTGCCCGGACGCCTCTTCGGGCTGGGCGGTCTGCTGACGGTCGGCGCTCCGGCTGATGTGGCGCTCTTCGACCTGGAGGCGCGCTACAAGGTGGATCCGTCCACCTTCCGTTCGATGGGCCATGCCACCCCGTTCGAGGGATGGGAGGTGCAGGGCCGGTGTGTGATGACCCTCGTGGACGGCCGCACGGCCTATGACGGACGGTAACGGCGGACGAAAAACGAAGAGCGAAAACGAAGACAATGTATAAGAAAGGAATATACGAGATTGTGTCGAACGAGCCGCTGACCGCGTCGGTATACCGGATGGTGGTGGCGGGCGACACGCAGTATCTCACCGCATCGGGCCAGTTCGTCAATATCGAGGTGCCCGGCAAATTTCTGCGCCGTCCGATTTCGGTGTGTGACTACGACGAGCGGACGATTACGCTGATATATAAAGTGGTGGGGGAGGGAACCGAACGGATGGCCGGCATGAAGGCCGGCGAGCGGCTCGACATCCTCACCGGACTGGGCAACGGTTTCGATACGACGACCTGCCGCGAGCAGGCTCTGCTGGTGGGCGGCGGCGTAGGCGTCCCCCCGCTCTACAACCTGGCGCGGAGGCTGCTGGCCGAAGGACGCGAGGTGACCGTCGTGCTGGGCTTCAATACGCAGGAGGAGATCTTCTATGCCGACGAGTTCGCCGCGCTGGGCGCCCGGGTGATCGTGGCGACGGCCGACGGTTCGCGGGGCGTCAAGGGCTTCGTGACGGATGCCATCCGCAGCGAACGACCCGCATACGACTATGTGTATGCCTGCGGTCCGATGCCGATGCTGCGTGCGCTGGGCGGCGCGATCGGCGACGTGCCCGGCCAGTTCAGCTTCGAGGAGCGCATGGGATGCGGCTTCGGCGGCTGCATGGGCTGCACCTGCAAGACCAAGGGGGGCAACAAGCGCATCTGCCGCGAGGGGCCCGTACTGAAGACGGACGAGATAATCTGGGAATAAGATGAACGCACAGCATAAAGATACGGAGCGGACCTGTGACCTGTCCGTCGAACTGAGCGGGCTGAAGCTCGACAACCCGATCGTGCCCGCCAGCGGAACGTTCGGATTCGGCGCCGAGTTTGCCGAATTCTACGATCTCGACATTCTCGGATCGTTCTCCTTCAAGGGCACCACGCGCGAGGCGCGCTTCGGCAACCCGACGCCCCGCATCGCCGAGTGCCGCGACGGCATGATCAATGCCGTGGGACTGCAGAACCCGGGCATCGAGGCCGTGATTAGTCAGGAGCTGCCCCGGATGGCCCGCATCTTCCACAAACCCGTGGTGGCCAACATCAGCGGGTTCTCGGTGGAGGACTATGCCTACTGCTGCGAGCGGATTGACAAGGAGCGGCAGGTGGGCATCATCGAGGTGAACATCAGCTGCCCGAACGTCAAGCACGGCGGAATGAGCTTCGGCACGGTGCCGGAGAGCGCCTACGAGGTGACCCGCGCCGTGAAGGCGGTGACCACCAAACCCGTGTACATGAAGCTCAGCCCCAATGTGACCGACATCGTGTCGATCGCCAAGGCGTGCGAGGAGGCGGGAGCCGACGGTCTGACGCTCATCAATACGCTGCTGGGCATGCGCATCGACGTGAAGACCCGCAAACCGGTTATCGCCAATACGATGGGCGGATTTTCCGGGCCGGCGATCTTCCCCGTGGCCCTGCGCATGGTCTATCAGGTGGCCAAGGCGTGCCGGATCCCCGTGATGGGGTGCGGCGGCGTGGCGACGGCTCGCGACGTGATCGAGATGATGATGGCCGGTGCGACGGCCGTCCAGACGGGCGCCATCAACCTGCGCAACCCCTACGCCAGCAAGGAGATCATCGAGGCGCTGCCCGCCGAAATGGCCAAACTGGGCATCACCCGCCTGCGCGACATCATCGGCGTGGCGTGACAAGCATACGGAAACAACAACGACAACGATATACAACACCACACATGGCAAAAGACGTAATCATCGCCTGCGACTTTCCCAGCGCGAAAGATACCTTCCGGTTTCTCGACCTCTTCACCCAGGAGAAACCTTTCCTGAAGATCGGCATGGAGCTTTTCTACGCCGAAGGCCCCTCGATCGTGCGCGAGATCAAGCGCCGAGGACACCGCATCTTCCTCGACCTGAAACTGCACGATATTCCCAATACGGTGAAAAAGGCGATGGCCGTACTCTCCCAGCTTGACGTGGACATGACCAACGTACATGCGGCCGGTACGATCGACATGATGCGCGCCGCCCTGGAGGGACTGACCCGTCCGGACGGAACCCGCCCCCTGCTGATTGCCGTCACGCAGCTGACCTCCACCAGCGAGGAGCGCATGCAGCGCGAACTGCTCATCAATGCCCCGATCAACGACACGATCGTCCACTACGCCCGCAATGCGAAGGAGGCCGGTCTGGACGGCGTAGTCTGCTCGCCGCTGGAGGCCGGCATGGTGAAGGAGGCCTGCGGCGCCGGATTCATGACCGTGACGCCGGGCGTGCGTTTTGCCGACGGCGACAAGGGCGACCAGGTGCGCATCACTACGCCGGCCCGTGCAGCCGAAATCGGTACGGACTACATCGTGGTGGGCCGTCCGATCACCCAGGCTGCCGATCCGGTAGGGGCCTATCGCCGCTGCATGAAGGAGTTCCTGATGCGGTAGGGGACGAACAAACAGAGAAGAGAAAGTTGAAAAACGACATAAGAAAGTGGAACAGAAACACGACAACGGGTGCAACTGCTGCCAGGCAGGAACCCTGAAAGATTTGGAACGTATCATTGCCAAGGACCTGCTCTCGATCAGCGCGGTATTTCTCCGCCCCGAGCAGCCCTTCACCTGGGCCAGCGGCATCAAGAGCCCGATCTACTGCGACAACCGTCTGACGCTCACCGCACCGCGCGTGAGGGATCACATCGAGGCCGGTCTGGCGCGGATCGTGCGCGAGCTCTACCCGTCGTGCGAGGTGCTGATGGGAACCAGCACGGCCGGCATCGCCCACGCCGCCATCACGGCTACGCTGCTTGACCTGCCGATGGGCTACGTGCGCAGCAGCGCCAAGGATCACGGCCGTACGAACCGCATCGAGGGCCGTCTGGAGAAGGGACAGAAGGTGGTTGTGATCGAGGACCTCATCTCGACGGGCGACAGCTGCATCGAGGTGGTGAAGGCCTTGCGCGAAGCGGGGGCCGAGGTGCTCGGCGTGGCCAGCATCTTCACCTACGGCATGCAGACCGGTCTGGATCACCTGCGCGAGGCCCAGGTGACCAACCACAGCCTCTCGAATTTCGATACGCTGATCGAGGTGGCTGCCGAGGAGGGATATATCCGCAAGGAGGATGTGGCCCGTCTGATCGCTTTCCGCGAGAATCCGCGCGACGAGTCGTGGATCGGCCGGTAGGCAGCCGCAGCGGCCGCCCCGCACCGCCTCCCGGGGCGATGCACAACCAACAACAGAGACAAACAAAGAGTTACCATACCTTTAAATTCGGTTTATTATGCATCATCTGATTGACATCACCGACCTGAGCATGCAGGAACTGCAGGAGATCATCGATCTCGCGCTCGACATTATCGCAGACCGTCCGGCTTATACGGAAAGATGCAAGAACAAAACGCTTGCCACCCTCTTCTACGAACCCAGTACGCGTACGCGCCTCAGCTTCGAGGCCGCCATGCTCGAACTCGGGGGTAATGTGCTCGGTTTCTCGGATGCAAGCACCTCTTCGGTAACCAAGGGAGAGTCGCTTGCCGATACCATAATGACCATCAACAAATTCGCCGACATCATCGCGATGCGTCACCCGAAAGACGGCGCTCCGCTGGTGGCTTCGCGCGTGACCGACATTCCGATCATCAACGGCGGCGACGGCTCGCACTGCCACCCGACGCAGACCCTGGCCGACCTGCTCACCATCAAACGCGAAATGCGCCGTCTGGACAACCTCGTGATCGGTATGTGCGGTGACCTGAAGTTCGGCCGTACGGTACACTCGCTCACCAAGGCCATGATGCGTTACGAGAACATCCGCTTCGTGATGATCTCGCCCGACGAACTGAAGATGCCGGAGCATGTGCTGGAGGAGCTCCGCGAGGCCGGCATCCCCTACACCGAGGTGCGTGACATGGAGAGCGTGATGCCCGAACTCGACATCCTCTACATGACCCGCGTACAGCGCGAGCGTTTCGACGACCCGGCCGTGTACGAGGCCCTGAAGGATACCTACATCCTCGACGCCGAGAAGATGAAACTGGCCAAGAAAAACATGGCCGTCCTGCACCCGCTGCCCCGCGTGAACGAAATCGCCGTAGAGGTGGACAAGGATCCGCGTGCCGCCTACTTCCGCGAGGTTGAGAACGGCAAGTTCATGCGTATGGCGCTAATCTGCAAACTCTTCGAATGGGAAACCAAACGCATGGAGAATCCGCAGCTGATCGGCGTACAGGAGAACCCCGCCGGTGTGCGCTGTACGAACAAGCGCTGCATCAGCAACTCGGAGAATGTGCCGCAGCTCATGCGTCCGGTAGAGGGCGAAGAGGGTGCATACCGTTGCGCATACTGCGAGACGCTCGTGCGTAAATAGTCGCACGGGACGTACCCGTTGACCGCAGGGCCGGAATGATCGTCGGATCGTTCCGGCCCTTTCGTTTTTTTGACAGGGGCGCGCACGGTCTGTACCGATCCGCTCCGTGCCCGGTCCGGAGGATGGGGCGAAAAACGGGGGGCGTCGTTGGTTGTTTTCGGGAAAAGTATTACCTTTACGACTTTAAAAACAGAGGTTCGTCGAGAACCGTTGTGCAACAGCCCGTTTCCAGATGCAGACCATGACGACGGAGAAGGAGATTCGGAACGAAACCGGCCGAGGTGGAACGACCCTCGCTTCCGGTGGGGAACGGATGGCCCGGTCCGGAGGAAAACTGCGGAAGGCAGCATGCACAGGAAGGGAATGAGCCGCTATGACAGGTTGTGTCGTGGCGGTTTGTCTATTGAAACGAACCGATTGTCGAAAGTAAAAACAGAGAACAAAACCATGGCTAAGGTCGGAGTGATTATGGGTTCGATCAGCGACTGGGAGGTGATGTCCGGTGCGGCTGAGACGTTGGAACAGTTCGGAGTGTCGTACGAAAAGCGCATCGTGAGCGCGCACCGTACGCCCGATTTGCTGGCGGAGTATGCCAAAACGGCCCGCGAGCGCGGCATTGAGGTCATCATTGCCGGTGCGGGCGGCGCTGCCCACCTGCCGGGCATGACGGCTGCCATGACGCCGCTGCCCGTGATCGGCGTGCCGGTCAAGTCGCGTGCGCTGAACGGCCTCGACTCGCTGCTCTCGATCGTGCAGATGCCGGCCGGCGTGCCGGTGGCTACGGTGGCCATCAACGGCGCCAAGAATGCCGCGCTGATTGCCGTGAGCATCCTCGCCCTGAAGGACGAGAAACTGGCCGTGTCGCTCGATGAATTCCGTCGCAAGCAGACCGAAACCGTGCTGATGACCGAACTGCAGTAAACCGCGGCCATGGGAGTGAAAACCATAGGAATCATCGGCGGAGGCCAGCTGGGACTCATGATCGCCGAACAGGCGGCCCGCCTGGGGGCGCGGACGATCAGTCTCGATCCCGCGCCGGATGCGCCTGCCTTCCGGGTGTGCGACGAGCACATCGTGGCGGCGTATGACGATGCGGCGGCGCTCGAGGAGCTGTGCCGCCGGAGCGATGTGGTGACCTACGAATTCGAGAACGTGCCCGGCGAGGTGATCGTGCCGCTGATGGAGCGGTACAACATTCCGCAGGGCTACAAACCCCTCTTCGACTCGCAGGACCGGGTGCGCGAAAAGAGCAATGCGCGCGACAACGGTCTGCAGACGCCCCGCTTTGCGGAGGTCATCGACCGCGAATCGCTGCTGCGGGGCCTCTTCGAGATCGGCTACCCGTGCGTCTTCAAGACCCGCACGCTGGGGTACGACGGTCACGGTCAGGTCGTGCTGCGCCGGCCGGAGGACATTGCCAAAACGGAACCCTACTGGGGAACGCCCGCCATCCTGGAGGAGTTCGTGCCGTTCGACTACGAGGCCAGCATCGTGATGGTCAGCGACGGCGAGCGGATCGTCAGTTTCCCGATCGGCCAGAACATTCACCGCGAGGGTATCCTCGACCTGTGTCTGGTGCCGGCGCCGAAGATGAGCGACGAGGTGCGCGGGCGGCTCGTGCGTCAGAGCGAGGCGTTCATGCATCGCTGCGGCTACAAGGGCATTCTCGCCATCGAGTATTTCATCCGCGGCGAGGAGATCTACTTCAACGAAATGGCCCCCCGTCCGCACAACAGCGGTCACTATACCATTGAGGGGTGTACGACCAACCAGTTCCGCGAACTGTGCCGCTTCCTGCTCGGGCTGCCGCTCGAAGAGCCGAAGCTGGTGGCCCCCACGGTGATGAAGAACATTCTCGGCGAGGATCTCGAGGCGGCCGAAGCGATCGCCCGGGAGATCGGCCACGGGACCGACAGCAGCCAGTCCAGACAGGAGCCGGGCGTCTACGTTCACATTTACGGCAAGACGGTGAGCAAGCCCAAACGCAAGATGGGGCACATCACCTATGTGGGCATGACGCCGGAGCAGTATGACGCCGAGTGGCGCAGCCGTTTCGTGGAGTAGGGCGGCGATCAGAACAAACAACAATACAAGCAAGAGACAACGCGCAATAAGGATATGGAAAACTACCGTATTTTCGTAGAGAAGAAACCGGAATTCCGGGTGGAGGCGCAGAGCCTGCAGAACGAGTTGAACGCCAACCTGGGGCTGAAGCTCGAGGGATTGCGTCTGCTGAATGTGTACGACCTGTTCGGCTTTACGCCCGAACTGCTCGAGCGGAGCCGTTACGGCGTCTTCGGCGAGGTGGTGACCGACGTGGTGACCGACGCCTGCGACCTGGAGGGACGCAGCTATCTGGCCGTGGAGTATCTGCCCGGTCAGTTCGATCAGCGTGCCGCTTCGGCCATGGATTGTGTGCGGCTGATCGAGCCGCAGGCCCGGATCAACATCCGCAGTGCGCGGCTGCTGCTGTTCGCCGAACCCGTGCCGGACGAAGATATGGCGCGGATCCGCAAATACTACATCAATGCCGTCGAGTCGCGCGAGAAGGACATGTCGCGTCTGAGCGACACCGAGCACGCCGAAGTCAAACCGGCGCCCATTCTGGAGGGCTTCACGAAGATGACCGATGCCGAGCTGGCTCCCTACTGCAAGGCCAACGGACTGGCCATGAATGCTGACGACCTGCGTGAGGTGGTCAACTATTTCCGGGCCGAGGGACGCGATCCGCGCGAGACGGAGCTCCGCATTCTGGATACCTACTGGAGTGACCACTGCCGTCATACCACCTTCACGACCGTGCTGGAGGAGATCCGGGTGGACGATTCGTTCATGCGCGGGGAGATGGAGGAGTCGCTGGCCCTCTACCGCCGCATGCGCGAGGCACTCGGCCGCGGCGAAAAGGCCGAGTGCCTGATGGATATGGCCACGATCGGCGCCCGCTACCTGAAAAAGAAAGGCCTGCTCGACGACATGGAGCAGAGCGAAGAGAATAACGCCTGCAGCATCTTCATTACGGTCGATGTGGACGGCAAACCGGAAAAATGGCTGCTGCAGTTCAAGAACGAGACCCATAACCACCCGACCGAGATCGAACCGTTCGGCGGTGCCTCGACCTGTCTGGGCGGTGCCATCCGTGACCCGCTCTCGGGTCGTGCCTATGTCTACCAGGCCATGCGCGTGACCGGTGCGGGCAACATCTACATGCCGGTGAGCGAAACCCTCGAGGGCAAGCTGCCGCAGCGTATCATCAGTACGAAGGCGGCTGCCGGCTATTCGAGCTACGGCAACCAGATCGGTCTGGCGACGACCCAGGTGCGCGAGATCTATCACGACGACTATGTGGCCAAACGACTCGAGGTGGGTGCCGTGGTCGGTGCCGTGAAGGCCGAGAACGTGCGCCGCGAATCGCCCGTGCCGGGTGACATTGTCCTGCTGCTGGGCGGCCGTACCGGCCGTGATGGCGTGGGCGGTGCGACGGGTTCGTCGAAGGAGCACAACGCCCACTCGCTGGAGCTGTGCAGCAGCGAGGTGCAGAAGGGCAACGCCCCCGAAGAGCGCAAACTGCAGCGGCTGTTCCGCCGTCCGGAGGTGACGCGCCTCATCAAGAAGTCCAACGACTTCGGTGCGGGCGGCGTGAGCGTGGCGATCGGCGAGCTGACCGACGGACTGGACATCTATCTCGACCGCGTGCCGACCAAGTACAGCGGCCTGAACTATACCGAGCTGGCCATCAGCGAATCGCAGGAGCGCATGGCCGTGGTGATCGAGGCGAAGGACCGCGCCGAATTCGAGCGGTACTGCGCCGAGGAGAACGTGGAGGCGACCCATGTGGCCGATGTAACCGACACGCGCCGCATGCGCATGTACGGCAAGGGCGAACTGGTGGTCGATCTGTCCCGCGACTTCATCGACAGCGCCGGTGCGAAACACTATGCCAAGGCCACGATCGGCCGCGTAGAGGAGCAGGGTGATCCCTTTGCCTGTCGCCGGAACGGCGCGACGCTGGAGGAGCGGATGACCGAAAC
This sequence comes from Candidatus Tidjanibacter faecipullorum, assembly GCA_019116245.1. GTDB lineage: Bacteria > Bacteroidota > Bacteroidia > Bacteroidales > Rikenellaceae > Tidjanibacter > Tidjanibacter faecipullorum. The sequence continues at coordinate 83,702 of DXCC01000004.1, read as the reverse complement.
CCTGTCGGACAACAACGTCCTCTCGCAGAAGGGACTGGTCGAAATGTTCGACTCGACGATCGGCCGTTCGACCGTGCTGATGCCTTACGGCGGCCGCACGCAGACCACCGAAACGCAGGTGTCCGTGCAGAAGATTCCCGTCGGAGACGGCTATACCGACACGGCCAGCATCATGACCTTCGGCTACAACCCCTATATCACCAAGTGGAGCCCCTATCACGGTGCGGCCTATGCGGTCGTTGAGGCCGTGACGAAAGCCGTGTCGGCCGGTGCCCGCTTCGACCGGATGCGCTTCTCCTATCAGGAGTATTTCGAGCGCATGACCGAGGATCCCCACACGTGGGGCCTGCCGGCAGCCGCCCTGCTCGGCGCGCTGAAGATGCAGTACGAACTGGGGCTGCCGTCGATCGGTGGCAAGGACTCCATGAGCGGCACCTTCAAGGATATCAACGTGCCGCCGACCCTCATTGCCTTCGGTGTGACGACGGTCGATGCCGGCCGGGTCATCAGCCCCGAATTCAAGGAGGCGGGCAACCGCATCTACCTGATCCGTCACGTGCCGCACGCCAACCGGATGCCCGACACGGAACAACTGCGCCGCAACTGGACGATGGTGAGCGACCGCATCGAGCGGGGCGACATCGTCTCGGGCTGGGCGGTCGGGTTCGGCGGTGTGGCCGAAGCGGTGGCCAAGATGGCCTTCGGTAACCGCATCGGTGCCGAGATCACGATTGACGAGCCGACCCTCTTCGGCTTCGGATACGGTTCGCTCGTGGTGGAGAGCCGTACGGAACTGACCGGAGAGCATGTGGAACTGCTCGGCCGCACGGTGGCCGACGAGGCGGTGACGGTCAACGGCGTGCGCATGGCGCTCGACCGGCTGCTTGAGGCCAATACCGCGAAGTTCTGCACGATCTATCCCGATCGCGGCGCAACGTGCCCCGAAGTGATGAAAGTGACCGCTCCGACGGTGAAACATACCTACAAGGGCGAGGCGAAGGAGCACCCCGTGGCCTTCCTGCCCTCGTTCCCCGGAACGAACTGCGACTACGACACGGCCAAGGCATTCCGTCGCGCCGGTGCGGAGGTGACCTTCAGCGTGTTCCGCAACCTGACGGCCGACGACGTGCTGGGGTCGATCGAAGAGATGCGCCAGCGGATTGCCGCCTGCGACATCTTCGTGCTCAGCGGCGGCTTCTCCTCGGGCGACGAACCCGACGGAAGCGGCAAGTTCATCGTCAGCGTGCTGAACAACAAGGCCATTACGGACGAGATCCACAAACTGCTCGACCGCGGTGGTCTGATCCTCGGCATCTGCAACGGTTTCCAGGCCCTCGTCAAGTCGGGACTGCTGCCCTACGGACGGCTCGGCATGGTGACGCCGGAGTCGCCGACCCTCTTCCGCAACGACGTGAACCGTCACATTTCGCAGGCGGTGCGCACGCGGGTGGCCTCGGTGAACTCCCCCTGGCTGGCCGGATTCGAGGTAGGTGACCTGCACACGATTGCCGTAAGCCACGGCGAGGGCAAGTTCGTGGTGAGCCGCAAGCTCGCCGAGGAGCTCTTTGCCAACGGACAGGTGGCCTTCCAGTATGCCGACGAGGCGGGAGAACCGACCGGAAAGGCCCCCTTCAACCCGAATGGCTCCTATTACGGCATCGAGGGTATCGTGAGCCGCGACGGTCAGATTCTGGGCAAGATGGGCCACACGGAGCGTTACGAGCGGAATCTCTACCGGAACATCGCCGGCGAGAAGACGCAGGATCTGTTCGGCAATGCCGTACGGTACTTCAGAAAAAAATAAGGCGGAACACGTGCGGCCCGAGGCCGCACGCCCGTTATGATGCAATACGACTCAAGGACAAGCAATAAAACACAGCAATATGGAAAAACGTGAATTGCTCTACGAGGGCAAAGCCAAACAGGTTTTTCTGACGGACGATCCCGAGCTGATCATCATCCACTACAAGGATGATGCGTCGGCCTACAATAACGTGAAGAAAGCCACCATCGAGGGCAAGGGCCAGCTCAACAATCAGATCTCGGCCATCATCTTCAAGTACCTCATGGAGCATGGCATTCCGACCCATTTCGTCGAGCAGCTCAATGACCGCGACCAGCTCTGCCGCCGCGTGAAGATCTTCCCGATGGAGGTGATCGTGCGCAATATCATCGCCGGCTCGATGGCCAAACGGCTCGACATTCCCGAAGGAACCCAACCGGCGAACACGATTATCGACCTCTGCTACAAGAAGGACGAACTGGGCGATCCGCTCATCAACAACGACCATGTCGTGGCGCTGGGCATTGCCTCCTACGAGGAGCTGGACGAGATCCTGGACATGACCCGCCGGATCAACGTGCTGCTTACCGACCTGTTCAAAGTGCTGGGAATCAAGCTGGTGGACTTCAAACTGGAGTTCGGCAGGACGAGCGACGGTAAGATCGTGCTGGCCGACGAGATCAGTCCCGACACCAGCCGCCTGTGGGATGCCGAGACCAACGAAAAGCTCGACAAGGACCGGTTCCGCCGCGACCTGGGCAAGGTGCACGAGGCCTACGAAGAGATTCTCCGTCGTCTCACGAAATAGAGAAGCACGGAACGGTATATTCCGGTCCCGTAAAAAATGTTATCTTTACGGGGCCGGAAAACCTTTTTTTTCTGCGGCGAGGGGTGACCCTTGCGCAGAAGCAGGGTCGGAGCTCCCCGCACGACGGGGCCTTCCGGCAGCCGGCCGCTGCGGCAGACCGGCAAACGACAATTTTTATTCGGAGGAAAGCAAATGGCTATTTATCAGGACAGAACGATCCACGAAGAGTGCGGCGTGTTCGGTGTTTTCGGCGTTGAAAATGCGGCTTCGCTCACCTACTACGGACTCCACTCGCTGCAGCACCGCGGCCAGGAAGGCTGCGGCATCGTGAGCGTCGACAACCGTGTCTTCCATCGCGTCAAGGGCGAAGGCCTGGTGACCGAGGTGTTCAACGAGGACAATATCAAAACGCTGACCGGCAACATGGCGATCGGTCATGTCCGCTACTCGACCACGGGCGGCGGCGGCATCGACAACGTGCAGCCGTTCCTGTTCATGCACAGCACGGGCGACTTCGCACTGGCCCACAACGGCAACCTCGTCAACTCCGTGCAGCTGCGCACCTTCCTCGAGGAGCGCGGCAGCCTGTTCCACTCGACCTCCGACAGTGAAATCTTCGCTCACCTCATCAAGAAGGAGACCGACAACAGGGACCGTATCTTTCCGATTCTGGAGGCGCTGAACATGGTGGAGGGCGCATTCGCCCTGCTGATCGAAACGGCCAGCAAAATCTACGCCTGCCGCGACAAACACGGTCTGCGTCCGCTCTCCATCGGCCGTCTGGGCGACGGATGGGTGGTCAGCAGCGAAACCTGTGCCTTTGAGGTGGTCGGAGCCGAGTTCGTGCGCGACGTGGCGCCGGGCGAGGTGGTCATCATCGACGCAAACGGCCTGCAGAGCGTGGACTACTCCAAATTCAAGCACTACAACATGTGCGCCATGGAGTATGTCTATTTCGCCCGTCCCGACAGCGACATCGAGAACGTGAACGTCCACTCGTTCCGCAAGGAGACCGGCCGCATGCTCTACGAGGAGTATCCCGTGGATGCCGACATCGTGGTGGGTGTGCCCGACTCGAGCCTCAGCGCCGCCATCGGCTACAGCGAGGCGAGCGGCATTCCCTATGAGCTGGGCCTGATCAAGAACAAATATGTGGGCCGCACCTTCATCCAGCCTTCGCAGGAGCTGCGCGAGAAGGGCGTACGGATGAAACTGTCGCCCGTACACAGCATCGTGGACGGCAAGCGGATCGTGCTGGTGGACGACTCGATCGTGCGCGGCACCACTTCGCGCCGCATCGTGAAGATGCTGCGGCAGGCGGGTGCCAAGGAGATCCACCTGCGCATCGCCAGCCCGGCCATTACCAGCCCCTGTTTCTATGGCGTGGATATCTCGACCTACGACGAGCTGATCTGTGCCGGCAAGGACGGCAAGGAGCGGGCCCGCGAGATCATCGGCGCCGATTCGCTGGAGTGGCTTTCGCCCGAGGCGCTGTTCCGGGCCGCCGGCGACCGCCACGAACTGTGCATCGCCTGCTTTACGGGCCACTACCCGACGGCGCTCTACCAGTCGGTGTACGACGCCAACAAGGACAAGAAATTTTAGCTAAACATCGAAAAAAAGCGATAGATCTATGGCAAAGAGCTATGAGGAGGCCGGCGTGAGCCTCGAAGCCGGTTACGAAGGCGTAAGACGTATCAAGAAGCATGTGGCATCGACCGCACGGCTGGGCGTGATGGGCAACATCGGCGCATTCGGCGGCATGTTCGACCTCTCGGCGCTGAAAGTGGCCGAACCCGTGCTGGTGAGCGGTACGGATGGCGTGGGTACCAAACTCAAGATCGCCATCGAAATGGACAAACACGACACGATCGGCATCGATGCCGTGGCCATGTGCGTGAACGACGTGCTGGCCCAGGGCGCCGAACCGATCCTCTTCCTCGATTACATAGCTCTCGGACTCAACGATCCGGTCAAGGTGGAGGCCATCGTCTCCGGCGTGGCCGACGGTTGCCGTCAGGCCGGTTGCGCCCTGGTGGGCGGCGAGACGGCCGAAATGCCCGGCATGTATGCCAAGGAGGATTACGACATCGCCGGATTCACCTGCGGCGTGGTCGAGAAGTCGCGTCTGATCGACGGCTCGAAAGTGGCCGTGGGGGACGTGCTGGTGGGCATCGCTTCGAGCGGCGTGCACTCGAACGGCTTCAGCCTTGTGCGCAAGATCGTGGCCGACAACGGTTTCGACCTCAAGAAAGTCTATCCCGAACTGAGTGACCGGCCCCTCGGCGAGGTGCTCCTCACCCCGACGCGGATCTATGTGAAACAGGTGCTGCGGGTGATTGCCGAGTGCGACGTGCACGGCATCAGCCACATCACCGGCGGCGGATTCGATGAGAACATTCCCCGTATCCTGCGCGAGGGACAGGGTATTGCCGTCAAGGAGGGAACGTGGGAGATTCTGCCCGTATTCCGCTTCCTGGAGAAGTACGGCCATATCGAACACCGCGAGATGTTCAACATCTTCAACATGGGTATCGGCATGGTGATCGCCCTGCCTGAAGCTGATGCGCAGAAGGCCATCGCCCTGCTGGAAGCCAGCGGCGAACGCGCTTCGGTCATCGGACGCGTTACCGACCGCGAAGGCGTAGTGATCGAGTAGGGTATGGCTGAGGCAACACGGAAAACCCGTCTGGCGGTATTTGCCAGCGGTAACGGCAGCAACTTCGAGGCGATTGCGCAGGCGTGTGCCGACGGTCGTCTCAATGCCGAGGTCGTGCTGGTCGTCTGTGACCGTCCCGGAGCCTACGTCTGCGAGCGGGCGGCGAAGTTCGGCGTGCCCGTCTTCGCGTTCCGGCCGAAGGAGTATGCCTCCAAGGAGGCTTTCGAGCGGGAGATCGTGGCACGGCTCGATGGCTGCGGCGCGGAGCTCGTCTGTCTGGCCGGCTACATGCGGATCCTGTCGGACGTGATGCTCGGGGCCTACGACGGCCGGATCATCAACATCCATCCCTCCCTGCTGCCCGCCTTCAAGGGCGCCCATGCCATTCGCGACGCCTTCGAATACGGCGTGAAGGTCTATGGCGTGACGATCCATTACGTGAACAACGAGCTGGATGGCGGGCGGATCATTGCCCAGCGCGCCTTCGACTACAAGGGCAGCGATCCCGACGAACTGGAGGCGATGGTGCATGCCGTGGAGTATCCGCTCTATGTGGAGACCATCGGGGAGTTGATTGCCGGCGGCCGGCTGCTCAAACAGTAAACAACAGAAACAGCAAACAAAGAGATACAGAAGAGATATGAGAGCGCTTATCAGTGTCAGCGACAAGACGGGCGTCGTCGATTTCGCCCGCGCATTGCAGCAGCTCGGCTGGGAGATCATCGCTACCGGCGGTACGATGAAACTGCTGCGGGAGGAGGGCCTGAAGGTCATCAACATCAGCGATGTGACCGGGTTCCCGGAGATCTGTGACGGCCGCGTGAAAACGCTGCATCCCAAGGTACACGGCGGACTGCTGGCCCGCCGCGATGTGCAGAGCCACATCGATGCGCTGAAGGAGAACGGAATCGAGTTCATCGACATGGTGTGTGTGAACCTCTATCCGTTCCGTCAGACGATCGCCAAACCGGACGTGACCATGGAGGATGCCATCGAGAACATCGACATCGGCGGTCCTTCGATGCTCCGCAGCGCGGCCAAGAATTTCCGCGACGTGACCGTGGTGTGCGATCCGCAGGATTACGACCGGGTAATTGCCGAGATCCGCGAAGGGGGCAATACCAAACCCGAAACGCGGCTGCAGCTGTCGGCCAAGGCGTTCACCCACACGGCCCAGTATGACGCCTGCATCGCAACCTATCTGCGCGACAAGGCGGGGCTGCCCGAGAAACTCTTCCTGGAGTTCGACATCGCCCAGCCGCTCCGCTATGGCGAGAACCCTCATCAGCAGGCCAAGTTCTATCGCAGCACGACGCCCGTGCCCTTCTCGCTGGCCCATGCCCGTCAGTTGAATGGCAAGGAGTTGTCCTACAACAATATTCAGGATGCCAACGCCGCACTCAACATCGTGCGCGAATTCGAGCAGCCGTTCTGTGTCGGACTGAAGCACATGAACCCCTGCGGCGCAGCCGTGGGCGCAACGATCGGCGAGGCCTGGCGCAAGGCATATGAGGCCGACCAGGTGAGCATCTACGGCGGTATCGTGGCCGTGAACCGTGAACTGGACGGTGAGACGGCGGCTGCCATGAAGCCGATTTTCCTGGAGATCATCATCGCGCCGTCCTTCTCGCCCGAGGCGCTGGAGATCCTCACCAAGAAGAAAAACCTGCGCCTGCTGGAGGTGAACATGGATCGCACCGGCGTGCGCGAGCGTCAGCTGGTGAGCGTGAACGGCGGTCTGCTCGTTCAGGACCTCGATACGGTGACCAAGACGGTGACCACCGAAATGACGGTAACCGAGAAACGTCCTGCCGAAGAGCAGCTGGCCGACATGGACTTCGCATGGCGGATCGTGAAACACGTCAAGTCCAACGCCATCGTGGTGGTCAAGAACGGAGCTACGGTCGGCGTGGGCGCCGGTCAGATGAACCGCGTGGGTTCGGCGGAGATCGCCCTGCGTGAGGCCAAGGCCAAGGGAATGACCGAGGGGCTGGTGCTCGCTTCGGACGGTTTCCTGCCTTTCGACGATACGGTGGCACTGGCTGCCCAGTACGGCGTGACGGCCATCGTGCAGCCCGGCGGCAGCATTCACGACAACGACTCGATCGTGAAGGCCAATGAGCTGGGCATCGCCATGGTCTTTACCGGCGAACGCCACTTCAAACATTAAACCGATCAGCACCGGCCCTTCCGAACGGCCGGTGCGTTCGCTTTTACTCCAGAAACCGCCGTGCCGCGGCAGGGAGCAGGAGGGATCGGAAAGGGACAAAAAGAGAATACCATGAAAGTACTCGTAGTGGGAGGCGGCGGCCGCTGCCACGCCATTGTGGATGCGCTGACCCGCTCCCCGAAAGTAGACAAGATATATTGTGCGCCCGGCAATGCCGGTATCGCCGCGCAGGCCGAAACGGTCGCCCTGAAGGATACCGATGTGGAGGGACTGCTCGGTTTCGCCCGCGACCATGCGGTGGATCTGACCGTCGTGGGCCCCGAATCGGCGCTGGCTGCCGGCATCGTCAACCGCTTCCGGGCGGAAGGACTGCGCATCTTCGGCCCGACGACCGAGGCGGCCCGCATCGAGACAAGCAAGGAGTTTGCCAAGGAGCTGATGATGCGTCACGGCATTCCGACGGCGGGCTACCGCACCTTTGACAACTACGAGGCGGCACGCGCCTATGTGCACGGCCGTCCGCTGCCCGCCGTGCTGAAGTACGACGGACTGGCGGCCGGAAAGGGGGTCGTGGTGGCCATGACGATGGAAGAGGCCGATGCCGCGCTGCGCGACATGCTGCTGGACGACAAGTTCGGTCACGGCCGGGTGGTCGTGGAGGATTATCTGGAGGGGCCGGAGTTCTCGTTCATGTGTTTCGTGTCGGGCGAACGGGTGTGGCCGATGCCGCTGGCTCAGGACCACAAACGCGCCTTCGACGGCAACGAAGGACCCAATACGGGCGGCATGGGAGCCTATTCGCCCGTGCCGTTCATCAGTGAGGCGGAGCGGAACGATGCGCTGGAGCGGATCATGAAGCGGACGGCTGCCGCCATGGTGGCCGAAGGGGTGCCCTTTACGGGGGTGCTGTACGGCGGTCTGATGAAGACGGCCGAAGGCGTGAAGGTGATCGAGTTCAACGCCCGTTTCGGCGATCCCGAGACGGAAGTGGTACTGCCCCGTCTGCAGAGCGATATTTACGACATCTTCTCGGCGGTGGCCGACGGTACCGGGGCGGCCGAGCTGCGCTGGGACGACCGGGCGGCGCTGGGTGTCGTGATGGCCTCGAAGGGCTATCCGGGCAGTTGCGAGAAAGGGTTCCCGATCGAGGGCATCGAGGCGGCCGAGGCCGATCCGGAGGTGACCGTCTATCAGATGGGAACGGCGCGCCGCGACGGTCGGCTGGTGACGGCCGGCGGCCGTGTGCTGATGGTGGTCGGCCGCGGTGAAACGCTCGAGCAGGCCCATGAAAAGGCCATGCAGGGTGTGCGGACGATCCGTTGCGAGAACCTGTTCTACCGGCATGACATCGGTGCGGCGGCGCTGCACAAATAGTTAACAACGATTCAGAATACCAAAAAGAAAGGATAGAGCTATGGGTATGGTTATTAGCGGCAAGGATCTGTCGGCGGAGATGAAGCGGCAGATGTCGGCCCGTATCAAAGAACTGGAACAGCAGTACGGTCGCACCCCTCATCTGGTGGTCGTGCTGGTCGGCGATGATCCCGGCAGCGTGTCGTATGTCACCGGCAAGGCCAAGATGGCCAACGAGCTCGGCATGAAGAATACGACGATCCGCAAGCCGGAGACCATTACGGAGGAGGAACTGCTCGGCCTGATCGCCGAACTGAATGCCGACCGTACGGTGGACGGCATCCTCGTGCAGCTGCCGCTGCCGAAACATATCGATTCGGAGAAGGTGATTGCCGCCATCGACCGCGAGAAGGATGTGGACGGTTTCCATCCGCTCAACGTCGCTGCCCTGTGGCTCAAGCAGCCCTGTCTGCTGCCGTGCACCCCGAAGGGCATCATCCGGCTGCTGAAGAGCACCGGCGTGGAGATTGCCGGCAAACGGGCCGTGGTGATCGGCCGCAGCAACATCGTGGGATTGCCCGTGGCCAAACTGCTGCTCGACGAGAACGCAACGGTGACGATTGCCCACAGCCGCACCCGGAATCTGCCGGAGGTGACGCGTGAGGCGGATATTCTGGTCGTAGCCATCGGACGGCCGAAATTCGTGACGGCCGATATGGTAAAACCCGGTGCCGTGGTGATCGACGTGGGCGTGAACCGCGATCCGGAAACGGGCAAACTGTGCGGCGACGTCGATTTCGCAGCCTGCGAGCCGGTGGCCGGCATGATTACGAAGGTGCCCGGCGGTGTGGGTCCGATGACCATCACCTGTCTGATGGAGAATACGATCGAAGCATTCGAACGCCACATGCAGAAGCACTGACAGCCGTATGTTTCCCATACACGGCGGGAGGTGAACCGACAGGGTTCACCTCCCGCCGTATCGTTTCCGGCACCGGGGTGCGATGGCGGTGAGACGGGCGGAAGGCGGGGAATATAGGTTTTGTCATACGAAAAATTCCAATGGGGCTTATCCGCGAATAAACCGGGGCTTTATTTCTTTTTCCAAAATAAAGGCGGTATATTTGCGCTGCTTTTTGCGCCTGTAGGGCGTAACCGCGCGCATTGCGCAAACTTAACTTCTATCTGTGTTTTTATGGAGTGGATCAAGGAGCTGATCTTCGGAACGGGGATCGCCCATTCTGTCTTGTTGCTTGCCGTAGTCATCGCTGTGGGTGCGGCATTGGCAAAAGTGAAGATCGCCGGAATCTCCCTGGGTCTTACCTGGATTCTGTTTGTCGGCATCGTCATGAGCCATTTCGGTCTCTTGCTCGATCCGGGAATCGTGGGCTTTGTCCGGGATTTCGGTCTGATCTTGTTCATCTTCGCTGTCGGACTGCAGGTCGGCCCGACGTTTTTCTCGTCTTTCAAGAAAGGAGGTCTGAAGCTGAACGGTCTGGCAACGCTGGGTGTGTTGCTGAGTGTGGCTACGACCCTGATTCTGTGGAAAGTGACCGGTGTGAATCTGACCACGATGGTCGGCATCCTCTGCGGCGCCGTAACCAACACGCCCGGTCTGGGTGCCGCGCAGGAGGCCTATCACGATGCTACGGGGTTGACTGACCCGACCATCTCCATGGGTTACGCCGTAGCCTATCCGCTGGGTGTGCTCGGTATCATCGGCTCGCTGCTGATCCTGCGCTGGATTTTCCGCATCGACATCAACAAGGAGAATCAGCGGCTGGAACAGGCGCGTGAAAACGATCCCGCAGCCACGACGGTCATGGCCGTCAAGGTGTTCAATCCGGCGGTGATCGGCAAGCGGATCGTGGACATGCGTTCGCTGACCAAGTACGGCTTCCTCGTGTCGCGTATCATGCGTCAGAACGGTACGGTGATGATCGCTGCGGGCGACTCCCTGATCGCTGCGGGCGATACGCTGCTGATTGTCTCCTCCGCACAGGACGAGGAGGCGATTGCCGCCCTGCTCGGCGAAAAGGTGCCCGTGGTGGACGAACAATGGCACGGTGAGGGACAGAAATATGTGTCGCGCCGTATCGTGATCACGAAATCGCAGTTCAACGGCCGTTATCTCAGCGACCTGAAGTTGCGTAACAACTTTAATGTGAACGTAATCCGCGTGAACCGCGCCGGTGTGGATTTGGCCCCCAGCGCCACGCTGCGTCTGCAGCTGGGCGACCGTCTGACGGTGGTCGGCGACGAGGCCGCGCTGCAGGATGTGTCGAACATGCTCGGTAATACGCTGAAGCGTCTGCGCGAACCGAACATCATCCCGATCTTCATCGGTATCCTGTTGGGTGTACTGCTCGGCAGCATCCCGTTCTACTTCGGCGATATTCCCCAGCCGGTGAAACTCGGTCTGGCCGGCGGTACGCTGATCGTGGCCATCCTGCTCGGCCGTTTCGGCCCGCAGTGCCACCTGATTACCTATACGACTGTCAGCGCCAACCTGATGCTGCGTGAGGTCGGCCTCGCCCTCTTCTTCGCGGGCGTCGGCCTGAGCTCCGGACAGGGCTTTGTCGATACGATTGTCGCAGGCGGTTGGAAATGGATCGGATACGGTTTCATCATCACCATTGTGCCGCTGCTGATTGTCGGTATCATTGCCATGAAGTGGTGCAAGGTCGATTACTTTACGACGATGGGTATGATTGCCGGTGGTACGACCGACCCGCCCGCCCTTTCGTTCGCAACCCATACCTCGCCCAACGATCTGCCGTCCGTGGGTTATACGACCGTCTATCCGTTGACGATGTTCCTGCGCGTGTTGTCGGCCCAGCTGTTGATTCTGCTGGTTGTCTGATCGCTGCGGAACCAGGAAAAAGAGGGCTCGGCCAATGTGGCCGGGCCCTCTTGTTTTGTCCGGCGGTCCCGCCGGGCGGGGCGAGCGGTATGGACGCTGAGCGGCTGGCGTCGGGCCGTGCGGGTGGCTGGGCGACAGGACAGGTGGAGCGTGCGGTGCGGAAGGGCAGGGCGGGCAGGGCGTGTGGGGCGGCGGCAAAAAGCAGACGGGGCGCCGAACAGTCGGCACCCCGCAGAGGGAGAGTAGTCCAAGGTCGGGCTATTTGATGGAATTCATGCGGATGCTGGCCTTGATGAAGGCGAGCGCCTTGATGCGGTCCACGGGGATGTCCTTGTCGGCGTGGTGGGGGTTTTGGCTGACCAGCTTGACATAGCCCTCCTTGTCGGATTTCTGGATGTACTTGACCGTGATATACTCCTCGCCGTCAATGTCGATCGAAAGCAGGTACATGTCGCCCCAGAAGATGTCCTCGATGCTGTTCATCTGTTTGTAGAGCACGATGTCGCCGCTCTTGAGCAGGGGATACATGCTGTCGCCCACGATGTAGATCGCTCCATCGCACTTGGGCAGATTGGGAATGTGAATGTAGTTGACCGGTTGGACAGGCGTCTGGCCCGTGAAGAGGGGGACCAGACCCGCCGTGCCCTCGATGTTGTAGAGCGGGACGCTCTGCATCGGCACCGTGCGGTCGGTGCGGTGGGTGAACGGCACGAACTGTTCGGGCGGACAGTTGAAAATTTCGCCCTGGCCCGTCTCGAGCCATTCGGGATTCAGGTTCAATTTTTGAATCAGTATGTTCTTGTTCCGTTCGGAGAGGGCAGCCCGTCCGGTCTCGATCATGGAGAGGGCGCTCTTGCCGATTCCCAGGATCTTGGCTACCGCGTCCTGGTTCATATTGAGCGCTTTGCGCATTGTTTTCAGCCGCTGGCCGATCTGCTCGTTGTTCATGGCGGAAGTTTTTACCGAAAAAGACTTGATGAGTTCAAATATTTGATATATCTTTGTATTGCAAAGTTAAGAAGTTTGATTTTTATAACCAAATGGGAGTGTGTTTTTTATGTTTGCCGGAGGAGAACCGGCGGGTGCCGAACGGCGCTCCGGGCGCTTCGGCGGCTGGAAAACCTTTCCGGAAATGTGTGCAAAGATGAAGAAAGAATCGGATTTTGTGGAAACCGTTTCGGGTGACCGGGAGGTTACCTTTGCAACGGATCGGACCGTGATTGCCGTGGATTGGCAGACCTATGACGAGGTGGCCCGGCTACTGGAAGAGGCGATCGGCGAGGCCGGTTACTACAACGGTTCGGTGATGGTGAAGCGGCCCGCCTTCGAGGGGACGCTGACGGCAACGCTGATCGTCTATCGGACCGGTGTGCGGCTGGCCGGCGAGGGCGTTCCTCCGATCAGCGACGTGGTGCCCGTGTGGTGGGAATTTGAAACCGTGAACACGGAGGGCGACGAGGTGCTGAACGACTTCGCCTTCCAGCCGTTGCGACGGGCGCTGCTGGCCCGCGGGTGAGCGGACGGCGGAAAATCATGTGTGCCGGCTCCCGTATCGTGTGTGATGCGGGAGCCGTTTTTTTACGAAGAAAGACGGTATGAAAGAAGAAAAGGTGGCGGAGGAGGCCCGGGAGCCGCTCCGCTTTGACCGGTTTGCCCGGCAGATGTTCCCCTTCCTTACGGTCGGGCGTTTCCACGCGGCCTATTATCGGGTGTTGGAGGCGTTCGCGCGCGGGAAGATCCGGCGGCTGATCGTGACCATCCCGCCCCAGCACGGCAAATCGCTGGGGGCGACAACCCTGCTGCCCGCCTACATGCTGGGACTGGATCCCGAACTGAAAATTGCCATTGCCTCCTATAGTGCCTCGCTGGCCAACCGGTTCAACCGGCGGGTGCAGCGGTTGATCGATTCGCAGGCCTATGCCGCCCTGTTCCCGGAGACGACGGTCAAGCGGGCCGGTGCGCGGTCGGAGTATGTGCGCACGGCCGACTGCGCGGAGATCGTGGGGCATCAGGGCGAGGTGATGTCGGTCGGCCGCGAGGGATCGCTGACCGGAAACCGGGTGGATGTGCTGATCCTGGATGACCTCTACAAGGATGCCATGGAGGCCAATTCGCCCGTCGTGCGTGAGAACTGCTGGGAGTGGTACACGTCGGTGGCCCGCACGCGTCTGCACAACGCCTCGCGCGAACTGATTGTTTTCACGCGGTGGCACGAAGAGGATCTGATCGGCCTGCTGAAGCAGAAGGAGCAGGTGGTGCCGCTGGAGCGTTGGGCACAGCTGGAGGAGACGGAGCGGGATCGATGGCTCCATCTCAACTTCGAGGCGCTCCGCACCGCGCCGCCGACCGAAATTGACGGCCGGGCCATCGGGGAACCCCTCTGGGGAGAGCGGCACGACGTCGGGCTGCTGCGTCAGCGCATGCAGCTCGATCCGCTGCGCTTCGAGTGCATGTATCAGGGCCGTCCTTCGGCCGCCCAGGGGTTGCTTTACGGTCGGTTTGCCGAGTACGGGGCACTGCCCGACGGGATCGTGCGGTATGCAAACTATACGGATACGGCCGATACGGGCGACGACTACCTCTGTTCGGTGTGCTATGCGGTCGATCGGGCGGGGCGGATCTACGTCACCGACGTGGTCTATTCGCGGGAACCGATGGAGGTGACCGAGCAGCTGGTGGCCGCGATGATTGCCGCGCAGCCCGCCTGCGACGTGCTGATGGAGAGCAACAACGGCGGCAGGGGATTTGCCCGGGCCGTCGGCCGGTTGTGTCCGCATCACCGGATCGCATGGTTCTGTCAGCACGAGAACAAGGAGGCACGCATCCTGTCGAATGCATCGGCCGTGTGGCGCAACGTGGTCATGCCGGCCGACTGGACCATACGCTGGCCCGACTTTGCCCATCATCTGATGACCTACCGGCGGCTCTTCCGGGCCAATCGCTGGCACGATGCGCCGGATGTGCTGACCGGCATTGTGGAGCGGGAGCTGGTCGGAGTATTGTCACGCAAGATCCGTGCGCTGGGGTTTGCGCGCTGAGGCGGGGCGGAAACAAAAAAAGGGGAGACTCGCGTCCGCCCCTGGCATTCATAGGTTAGATAGAGGTTGAATAGGTTAATGAAGTTATCTGCACTTCGGTTTTTTCACGGAGAACAAAATTAAACAAATATTTTGAATAAGCAAAAATCGGAAAAGAAAAATTAACATGATTCGTAGGGCAGTCCTGTTAAGTGGACATCGCCCGGCAAGTGGCGGGGCGTGTGCGGGGGGGGTGCAGGTCGTCCCGACCGAAAAGGCCGGGACGACGGGAGGGAGGAGGTATGGTAGAGTGGGTCAGCGTACGGGAAGCGGGTGGTCGGCGGTCAGAGGCTCGCGTTTCCGGTCCGCTTCGCTCCGCAGCAGGTGGCGGTAGACGGCCGGAGTCTGGCCGTAGGCCTGTTTGAACAGTTTGATGTAGTGGGAGGGGTTGGTGAACCGGCACTCGGAGGCGATTGCTGCAATCGACTTGTCGGTGGAGATCAGCAGCAGCCGCGAGTGGGTGAGCCGCTGGCGCAGGAACCATTTGTGGGGCGGCTCGTGGAAGCGGCGCAGGAACTCCTTCTTGAATGAAGTCAGGCTTTTGTTGCACAGCGCGGCCAGATCCTCGATGGTCATGTTGTCGAAAATGTGGCGGCGCACGATCTGTTCGAAGCCGTCGGAGGCCATGTTGATGTCGTCCAGCAGGCGGCTGCGGATGCAGCAGTCGGGATTGGCCAGCAGCAGGCAGAGCAGTTCCAGCGCCTTGATGCGTTCCATGGCCGGCGTCTCACCGAAAAGGTCCTCGCGCAGGTAGGCATGCAGCGAACCGAAGAAGTGGGTGACGGCTCCCCAGGACGGGTAGAAGATGTGGAACAGATCGTTGCCGCAGTTGGCGCAGGTGTGGTTGTTGTCGAACTCCATACGGTAGTTCAGACTCAGGTCGCTCAGCAGATCCCGCAACAGTTCGGGCGAACAGAAGAGGGTGAGCTGTTCGTAGGAACGGGATTCGTCCGGAATCTCCTCAATATAGTGGGTACCGATTCCGAGGTAGAACATATCGCCCGCCCGGGCTTCGTAGCGTGTGTCGCCGTAGTAGATGTATTTCCGCCCGCGCACCACATATCCGATGGCATAACGCGACAGGGTATGGGCTTGACTACCGGTGTGTTGGGGTTGCTGCATCTTGGTGATGATCGGTTGCTGGGTTCGGTTGTCGGTTGTTTTCATATCGGCTAGTCTCGTCGTATCCGTATGCATCATGCGGAAAGAGCGGTCAATCGGAATGCCCTCCACGGACTCCGGATCGTGTCGTTCCCGATGATGCGTAAAAGTAAAATGACAGCTCAAATAAAAGAGCGTCTGATATTTACGTGTGTCAAAGATAGCGGAAATCACCGGCATGCCCGGCGAGGGAGGCCGATGGTTGTTGACAGGATGCCGACAGGCGATTAATGGGACAATAAAGAGTTGATAGTTAGTCAAATGTCGTCTTGTATCTTTACAAGATGATCTGGTATGGAGTAGTTTTTAACCCTTATGTTATATGCTTGCGATGTAGATATGATACGCAGGTGTTTGTTTGTGGTATTTAAAAAGACCGTTCAGCGTTCAGAAAGAACGTTGTGTGTTGGCGTTTGGCCGGGCTGGCGGCGTTCAGATGACAAAGGGAGAGATGAAAGCGATGAGGGCCACGGCGATCAGCAGCAGATAGACGGTCAGTGCGTAGCGGCGTCCGTGGAAGGTCAGGTAGGAGGTGATCAGCACGGTGGCGGGCAGTGCGGCCAGCGTGCCGGCTACCTCCGGTCGGGTCGGACAGCAGAAAAGCGTGGCTGCCGAGCAGAGCATCAGCCACAGGATGTGGAGGTAGATGCTGCGGGGACGGGGGCGCAGGGCGGGCAGCGTCCGGTAGAGGCGCAGGATGGCCAGCAACAGCAGCACGCCGCACAGTCCCAGCAGAGTGAGGGCAGCGATGCGGGAGACGGTGCAGGCGGGCAGCGCGTCGGGAACGGCAGTTGCGGCTAGTCCGGTCCCCCACTGGAGCAACAGGTGGTTCCAGTCGGCACCCGTACTCCACCAGATGACGGAGCAGAAGAGGGTGGGTAAGGCTACGCCGACCAGCGCAACGATCGCCTCGCGGGCCGTGCGGCGGTAGAGAAACAGGGCGGCGGCCAGGGAGAGCAGCAGCGGTGTGGCGGCCGTGGAGAGCATGGGGGTCAGGCCCAGGTAGAGCGAGGCGATGAAAAGGTGTTCGAACTGGTAGGAGCGGCGGAAGCAGGCCGTCATGCGGTTGAGGTGGAGCATCAGCAGCAGGACGATCAGCAGCGTGCTGGCCGAGGCGGTCGGCAGGAACAGCCCGGAAAGGAGCACGTAGAGCGGCATGGGGAGGTAGGTGCGGGTGGGGCAGAGGCCGTAGCGCACGATGAGGCCCGACAGCAGGACGGCATTGGCGAGGGTGACCAGCGCGCGGAGCAGCTGCAGCAGGACGGGGGCGGCGAAAAGCCGGTCGATGATGGCCCCCAGTGGCATGTCGGCTGTGGAGCCGACAGGAACCGATCCGTGGAGCAGGATGAGCAGGAGCAGCACCACGGAGGTAAGCAGGGCGATGGCCAGCGGCTGGCGGATGGCGTCGGGACGGTTCATGGATGGGGGTACATTAGGTTGCCTACAAAGGTAATAAAACCGGTCGGATTCCGTACGGATAGCGGCCGGTGGGTGCTGCGAGGCGCCGCTCGGGGGCGGCAGACTGCGGAACGGACGGGAAAAACGGTCGCGGGCGTGCGCCCCGGAGGCGGAAAAGCGGTATCTTTGAGGGGTAAACAGGAACGGATCATGAAGCAGCATGCGTTGAAAAACCGTTTCCGGGCGGATGCGATTGAGGCCGGATGCGACGAGGCCGGGCGGGGTTGCCTGGCCGGGCCGCTCTTTGCCGCTGCCGTCGTGCTGCCTCCCGACTTCTTCGATCCGCGGTTGAACGATTCCAAGCAGATGACCGAGCGGAACCGCTACCGGCTGCGCGAGGTGATCCTGCGCGAGGCGGTGGCATGGGCCGTGGCCGAGGTGTCGCCCGGCGAGATCGACCGGATCAATATCCTGAACGCTTCGTTTGCCGGCATGACGCGGGCCGTGGAACAGCTCGCCGTGCGTCCCGGCCGGCTGCTGATCGACGGCAACCGGTTCCGTTCCGAACTCGATATTCCCTACGAATGTATCGTCGGCGGCGACGGTCTCTATGCGCCGATCGCAGCCGCCTCCGTGCTGGCCAAAACCTTCCGGGACGACCGGATGCGCGAGCTGCACGCGGAGTTTCCCCAGTATGGCTGGGATGCCAACAAGGGGTACCCGACCAGGGCCCATCGCATGGCCATTCTCCGGTACGGGCTCTCGCCCTGGCATCGGCTCTCGTTCCACACCTCGGCCGACCAGCTTTCCCTTTTCTAAATTGCTGAGTGACGGATGCCCCGAAGGGCATGTGTCGACCGTGGCCTGATGGCTGCGGGGCGGCCGTGTGTCTGTACCTCGTGCTGCGCGGTATGGGATGGTCCGCACAGCAGGTCCTGTCCGATCGGCGCAGCGGAGCGCTCCGGTCGCTTTTTTGGTAAAAAATTGAAATAAACACATACAAGCATTGACTTTTTTTGTTTGTATGCTTATCTTTGTCCTGTCGAAAACGGAGAAATAGTCGGTTGTGAGCGGTGAATCGTGTTTTTGACGGCCGATTGAAGGAATATCATTTATTGAACTCAACGATTATGAAACGAATCATGCTAATGAACGCGTTGCGCCAGATTGCGGAGTCGCTCGGCTACCGCTTTCTGGCGGGGCGGGAGGAGCGGCTGGCTCCGCTGACCCGGGGGCTGCCGGCCGTGTGGGTCACCCCGCTGCGGCTGCGGAAGGCGGAGGGAAGGGCCTGGCGCCGCGATACCTATGCCGTACGGTTGCGGCTGATTGCCCCGTCGGTGTCGCAGGAACCGGAGGCGGGCTGGCAGACGCTGGAGGCCGATGCCTCCCGCATGTTCACGCAGCTCGGTCAGGCGGCCGGCGTGCGGTATGTGGAAGGGTTGAAGGTGACTCCCGACGAGCAGCCCGTGGTGCTGCGCGAGGCCGTGTCGGTGACGGCGGAGTTCGATGCGGTGGTTTGTTATTATCAAGCGTAACGGGCGATGGCAGTAATATTTTCGGAAGTGCCGGCGGATTTCGGATCCGTCTTTGGCGAGCTGATCTATGTGGTGGAGGGCGTGGAGGCGGGACAGACCGCTACCGTGGAGCTCTATCTGGCGGACGGGGAGCAGCCCGTCGGGGCCAAAGTCGTGCGCGGCGGCGAGCCGGCCCGTGTGAACATGGCCGCCTGTCTGCGGCGGTGTATCGCACCCGAACCGGTGGCGGCCGAGCGGACGGGTTTCGTGACGGATGGCGGACGCTGCGCGATGGCGGCCCTGCTGTGCGGCGACCGGATCTCAGCAGTGCGGTCCTTTACGGGGGCGGTGCGTCAGCTGACCCCCTATGAAGTGCTGACTGCCCTGCCGCTGGAGCGGACCATCGGCTGGGAGGAGCGCGACGAGGTGTCGCTGTGTGTGCCCGACTGCAGCCTGACCTGCACCTGGACAACGGAGGGCGTGGAGCGGCAGTTCGCACTGGAGGCCTATGTGGCGCAGCGCGGCATCGTGACGCTGGCGGTGGTGATGGCCGATCTGCGGCAGCAGCTCGAGGCGGCCGGCGTGGCGGTCGGGGAGGTGACGGCGGTGACTCTGTCGGTGACGGTGGCCGGTGAGGAGAAACTGCGGGTGCGCTACCGGATCGTGCAGCGGGTGGCAGGCAGCGTGCGGCTGTGCTGGTTCAACCGGTCGGGCGGCTGCGACTGTCATACGTTTGCCCCGGCGGTGGGGGAACGGCGGACCGTGACGAAGGCCTGGTATGCCGGCAGCGGCGGACGGGACGCTCAGGTGACCGCATGCCGGCAGGAGGTGACCCTCACCTCGGGGTATCTGCCGGAGCAGTGGCTGCAGGGGGTGGCGGAACTGGCCGAGGCGCCGCTGGTGTGGCGGCTCGGCGGTGCGGAGCCGGAGCCGGTGACGGTCGAGGTGCCGGAGATGGTGTGGCGGACGACGGAGGAACCCGATGCCGTGACGTTCGTCGTGCAGGAGAAGAAAATGCGGGTGTGTCAATGTTTCTGAACGGACGATGGAACTCTATATCGACAATCAGCGGGCTGACCTGGATGACCGGTCGGTGGTTAGCATCACCCTCTCGGTGGCCTCGGTGACCGACCCGGAGTATGGGCGGACGGGGTATACGAAGAGCCTCTCGGTGCCCATGACGGCCCGCAACCGACAGCTGTTGGCGGACAGTGACCAGGTGGCGGCTGCCGACCGCTTCAACTACCGGCGTCACGCCGCCCGCATCGAGCACGACGGCTGCGTGCTGCTGGACGGCGACATCCGGCTGACCGACTGCGAGAAGGCGACGGCGGGTGGCCGTTATGCCTTCCACATCGTCGGCACCGGCAAGCAGTGGGCCGACCACGCTGCCCGCAACCAGCTGGCGACCCTGTTCCCGGATTATCTGGTGATGGTCAGCAACGGCATGATCGGCCAGAGCTGGACATCGGACGATGCGGTGAAATGGTTTCCGGTCTGCCGGCTCAACCGGCTCCGCGGCGGTGCAGGGAACGGAACCGTTCAGCGGGTGCTGGCCGCCGAGGATTACCACCCCTTTCTGCGGCTGAACGATCTGCTGCACGCCATTTTCCGGGAGGCAGGCTACACGCTGGAGTCGCGCTTCATCGACGGGGCGTTTTTCCGGTCGCTCTACATGAGCGGCAACTACCTCACGCGGGATGCCTCGCGCCTGCGGCAGCGCATGGATTTCCGGGCGGGACGGCAGGCGGCGGGGGAGGCGCGGGCGGATGCGCTTGGCTTTGTCTATGCCGATCCCCTGCGCACGGCCAGTTCGGTGGGCAATCTGGTCGATGCCGCCCAGGGCGTCGGCACGGACGGGGAGGAGCTGTTCGATAACGGCGGCTGTTTCTCCCTCGACGGGGAACGGGTTGTCTTTACCCCCACGGAGGCGGTGCGGGTGGGCTTCGAGTACCACCTGCAGTACCGTACCGATTACCGGATAGCGAGCCGGAGCCAACTGGTCGGTTTCGACCGCATCTATCTGGGCAGCGGCCGGATGTCGCTCTTCGGCCTGGCGAATCCTTATCCCGACCGTCGGGAGGAATTTCAGGCCGGGTACTCCTACCGATGCATCATTTTCGGCTTTGTGGACGGAGAGGCTTACCGGCTGGTGGCCGAACGAACCACGGCCAGCGGCGTCGAAGAGGTGGTGGTGGCCGAGCTGGCCTCCCGCACGGCGCTTGTGTCGACGACCCGGCCGGGGCCCTATGCGCAGCTGCGTCTCGACAAACGGGTCTCCGCGGACGGGACGTTCGTCCCCTATGGCGGCGAATGGGGACTCTATGACGGCTATGTCAACGAGACGGGATCCATGCAGGTGGATGTTACGCTGCGCAGCGTGGCCGAGGAACTGTCGCCCGGCCGGCCGAAGTATTTCGATACGATCTACCTGGGCGGTGCCTCGGAGGGGATGACGCTCGTGCTGGCTGCGGCAACCGTACGTCCCGTATTCCTGCCGCATCCGACGCTGGGCGATCAGGTGACCTTTGCCGATGTGGCGGCCCACGATGTCAGCCGCATGGCCGTCGTGCAGGCGGTCCGCGAGATGTTCGGCCTCTGCTTCTACACCGACGAGGTGTCGCGCACCGTCTATGCCGAGCCCCGCCGCGACTTCTACCGCGACGACGTGGTGGTGGACTGGAGTGACCGGCTGGACGTTTCGCAGCCGGTTCACGTGACCGACCTGCGCTCGCAGATGCCCGATGTGCTGGCGTGGGAGTATCAGGCGGGAGACGGCGCGACGGCCGACTTCAACCGGCGCGAGGGTGGACACCTGGGCAGCTGGAGCGTGTCGCTCGGCAATCCCTGGCAGCAGGGAGAGGAAAAACGCTGCGTCAATACGCTCTTCACGCCGTCGGTCGGGCTGACCGGTACGGGGCTCGGGGCGGCTTCGGCCGAACTGGTCGGGGCCGGCGAGGAACAGCCCGACGAGGAGTCGCTGAACTTTCCCCCCAAGGTGGTGCGCTTTGTCGGGCTGGTCGGGTTGCCGGCCGGTGAACGGTGGGGGTGGCCCTCGTTCGGGACAAGCTATCCGCTGATCGCCTTCCACCGGGCCGGAGAGGAGGGATTCACGCTCGGCTATGAGGACCGGGACGGTCAGGCGGGGCTCCATGCGTGGTGGGACGGTGCGGTGGCCACTTGCCGGGACGGCGTGCGGCTGGAGGCATGGATTCGCCTCGGGGCCGACGACATCGAGACGTTGAGCCGTCCCAACCGGCTGATGCGCGACTTCCGGGCGCGGTTCGGCTGCGGATCGACGGCGAGCCGTGCGACTGGCGTCTCGAAGAGGTGTGCGACTACGAGCCGGGCGCCGTGTCGACCAAATGTATATTCACACAGATCGTCTGAGGACGTTCTGACAATTCGGAACAGTATGGAAAGCAACAAGCAGAGCGGGGGCTCGTTCGAGGTCCAGTCGGGGAACGCTTTTGTCCTGCCGGCCGTACGGGCGGTGGTGACGACGGCGGCCCGCAGCGGTAGCGGGACGATGTCGGCGACGGCCGCGTATGACGACCGGGAACCCGTAACCGAGGCCGATGTGGTGCGGATCGTGTGCCGCCTGTTGGCCGACATGCGGGTCTATGTGGCCGAAGAGGAGATTACGCAGGCGCAGCGTCAGGTGCGCGATCTGGTCGAGGAGTCGTATTTCTGACCCCCGGCACAAATACAACAGCGATTATGAAGGAAGAGGAAACAAAAGCGCGGCTGACCGTCTGCGAACGGCAGCTGGTGGCCGAAATGGAGCGGCTCTATCCCGACGGAGCCGATGTGGCGGAGCTGATCGGACGGCTGATCCGGATCGGTGTGGTTGATGGGGTGCGCTGCAAGGTGCTGGTCATCCGCCGGGATGTCGAGCGTCGGGTGCGCGAAGGGTCCAGGAAGGTCGAGGCCATGTATGAAGCGGCCGAACGCTTCTGCTGCTCGTACGAGTATGTCCGCAAATGCATGTATTACTACAAGGAGATCAATCTGGTATGAACGGAAAAACAACAAGAGGGCCCGTGGCGGAGTCGCGGATCGGTGTGACTGACCGGGCCGAGGGAGCGGTGATCGACATTGTCGGTGTGATCGGCCGTCCCGAGCAGCTGGGCGACGCGGGCGGGGAGCAGGGAACCTCCTATGCCCGGCTGGCGGAGTCGATCGAACGCATCCGGGCAATTGCCGCACCCGAGGTGGTGGTCAATATTCGCTCGACGGGCGGCGACGTGCACGATGCACTGCTGATCTACGATGCGCTGAAGTCGCTCGATGCCCGCATCGTGACCCGCTGCTACGGCTACACCGCCTCGGCGGCCACGCTCATTGCCCAGGCTGCTTCGGCCGGGTGTCGCGAAATCTCCTCCCACGGGCTCTACCTGATCCATTGTGCGGAGAGCGCCGCCGAGGGCAATGCCCGTTCGCTGGCGGCCGTCAAGGAGCTGCTCGACCGGACCGACGAACGGCTGGCAGCCCTGTATGCCGAGCGGTCGGGGCGACCGGCCGAACGGTTTGCGGCGCTGATGAACGAAAACGACGGCCGGGGCCGCTGGCTGACTCCCCGCGAGACGGTGGAGGCGGGACTGGCCGACCGGATCATTGCCGACGGAGAGCGGCTGCCGGTTGACCGGGGCGTGACGGAGCTGTGCCGCCTGTTGGGCATGACCTCTCCGCCGGCGGAGGGGGCGATGCCCTCCCGATGGCGCCGCCTGCTGCAGCGGCTGGAGCGTTGGCTGGAGGGCGACGGCCCTTCGGAGGAGAAGCGTGTGGCTCCGGTGGCGGAGCGGACGTTGCCGTCCGATGCCGCGGCCGACGACCGGGCGGTGGCTGCAGCCCTGCGGGCGGCCCAGCAGGCAGCCTGCCGCACCGAAGTGGAGATGCCGGAGGATCCCTCGCCGGAGGAGACTCCCTCCCTGTCGCCCAACGAACTGGCCTACCGGCAGGATGCCATGAATCTGCGTGACGGCATCGGACTGGACCGATGACGCGCGCGAACCGATAAACAACCCCCAAAAACAAGTAAAACGATGATGAACAGAATCGAAAACACCAAGACCTATCTGGGTAAAGAACTGGAAACGATCTTTTTCCGCCCCATGTTGCAGGGCGAGAACGCCGTGGATCTCGGCGTGAGGGTGCTCTACAACATGCCGGCTCCCGTGACACTCCATTTCTGGCGCCGTCCGGACGACGTGCTGCACAAGTACACCGCTGCCGGGTGGAAGGGATCGAAGGCGCCCGAACGCATGCGCAAGAATATTGAACTGCAGCGTGTGAAGGCCGAGATGGGCTACTCGGCCGACGAATATTTTTCGCTCGTGTACGACAGCATGACGCGTGCCGCGATCGGCTCGATGGAGGATCTGAGCGGCACCGTGCTCGAGGAGGCCGAGACGGCGCTCTTCCGCGAGGCGATTGCCGAGAGTATCCGTGCCACGATGTGGCTCGGCAAGAGCGACCGCGAGAGCGGACTCAACACCTTTGACGGCTTTCTGCACCGCGTCAAGTCCGACATCGCCTCGCAGGGCATCGTGGCCGAAACCTACGACACGATCGATGCCGCGACGGCCGAAACCCGCCTGCGCACCGTGTGGGACAATGCGCCGATCGTGCTGAAGGATCTGCGTTCGGAGGGACAACTGGCCTTCTTCGTCACCACCGACGTCTACAATGCCTACGAGGAGAGCCTGGAGACGCCCTCCCTCGAGGCGGCCTACCTGGCCAAGCAGACCGGCCACGAAACGCTGACCTACCGCGGCATTCCGCTGGTCGACCTGAAGATCACCGAACACCTGGTCAATCATGTCGATCTGGGTACTTCGTTCATCCTGCTCACCGACCGTCGCAACCTGGCGCTGGCCCTCAGTGCGGGCGAATTTCCCGGTACGGAGGTGCGCATGTGGTACAATCCCGACCTGATGGAGAATCGCCAGCGGGCCGTCTTCATGGCCGGCTGCGACTACCTGCTGCCCGAACTGATTTCGTTGGCCTATACCGAGTAGCCGGATGGACGGAACGGTAGGAACCATCCCGCCGGAGGAGCTGTGCGCTTCGGCGGGGGGCGTGGAGGCGGTCTGGCTGGCGGCGGCCGACGCGGTGACGGCCGTTGCGGGGGACGCTGCGAGCTGGACGACGATTACCCTGCGCGAGGGGTGTCGCTTCGAGCCGTGTGCCGTCGCAGAGGACGGTGCCGGTTATGTGCAGCGCATGCAGGGGGCCTTCTCGCTGTGGTATATCCGGCACGAACTCTCGTGGACGCTGCCCGTGGCCGGCGGCCGGGCGGCTGCCGTGGTCGAACGGCTGCGCGAACTGGACGGGCGGGGCGGCATCGTGGCCCTGCTGCGTCTCGCCTCGGGCGAAACCGTGCTGGCCGGTTGGTCGGCCGATTTCGGCGCCGGGCGGCCGCTGCGGCTGGTGGCGGCCGAAGCCGACAGCTCCACCCGGCAGGCCGAGGATCCCGTCGTGCGGGTGACGCTGCGGGCCAACGATGTGGCCTGTTCGCGCCCCTTCACGGGCCGGGTCGATGATTTGTTGTAATCCGAAAAAATGTGAAGTATGCAGAAGGACAAGACGCACTATGTGCCCAAACTCTTTACGCCCCGCGGCGAGAGCCGGGATCCCTTTCGGGCGGCTCCGCGCACGGGCGGAACGGCGGGCTGCTGGCGGTGGGGCGACGACAACCTCTTCCCGCTGGCACTGGCCGAGATGTTCCGCCGGAGCGTGACCCACCGGCGCATCGTGAACGACAAGGCCGACTACATCGCCGGCAAGGGCTTTTCGATGGGCGAGGGGTTGCCGCGGCTGGCGGCCTTCGTGGCCCATGCCAACCGCGACGGCGAGACCCTGCGGCAGGTGTTCCGCAAACTGGCGTTCGACAAGATGCTCTTCGGCAATGCGTTCGTCGAAATCGTGACCGACGAGGCGGGAACCTTCCTGTCGCTGTTCCATCAGGATGCCTCGCGCTGCCGCCTGGCGCGGGACGACCGCCACGTGCTGCTGCACGGCGACTGGAGCCGCGCGCCGCGGTCGGGCTTCCGTTCGCTGCCGCTGTGGCCCCTCACCGAGCGCGGCGCCGACGGACTGCTCCACGCCGTGATCCACTACAAGGATTACGAGCCTGCCTTCAGCCACTACGGTGTGCCGGCCTATGTGGCGGGGCTGAACGTCTCGGCGATCACCTACAAGACCGACCGATGGAACATCAGCCGGCTGGAGAATTCGTTCCAGATGTCGGGTGTCATGCTGCTTGACGGCGGAGTGGACAACGAACAGCAGGCCGAGGAGCTGGCCCGCCGCGCCGAACGGAAGTTTGCCGGACGTCCCGGGCAGGTGATGTTCATGATCAAGGACTGCGAGGAGGGCGACAGCTCGCGCTACATCCCGATCACGTCGGCCAACGACGGCGACTGGCGGGATCTCCACGAGCAGGCTACGGCCGACATTGTGGTGGCCCACTCGTGGTTCCGTTCGCTCAGCGGGCTCGACTACGCCTCGGGTTTCAATGCCGAGCGCATCCTGCACGAGTACGAGATCGCCCTCAATACGGTGATTCTGGCCGAGCAGGCCGAGTTGCTCGAACCCCTGCGCAGCCTCATGGAGCGGGTGCTCGGTGAGAATTGTTCGTCGCTCGCGGTGGTGAACCGGCCTCCGACCCGCAGCAAGCCGCTCTACATGAAGGTGTGGGAGGCGCGCCGGGCCGACGGGCTCGACTTCGATCCCCAGGACGAACGGCAGCAGCTGTTTGTGGCCCAGATCACCAAATACGCCATGCGCAACATCGACTGACGCGGCGCAAAACCGGGACCGGCCGGCAGCAACACGATGCGTCGGCCGGTCCCTTTTTAAGACTGTGAATCCATGAAAACGATGATGACTGTGGCCGAAGTCGTGCAGACGGCTTTCGGCGATGCGGAACTGCCCGAGGGCGTGCTCTCCGAACAGGACGTGCGCAGCGCCCAGCTCCGCCATCTGGCACCGGCGCTCGGACGGGCCATGTACGGAGCGGTGCTGGAGGGGCGTTACGCCGAACTGGCCGACGAGTGGCTGAAACCGGCGCTGGCCCTCTTCGTGAAAGCGGCCGTGCTGCCGTCGCTCATGCAGCGGGTGGGGGCGGCCGGTGTGGTGCGCTATGGGGGCGAGACCTTCGAGGCGGCCTCCGATGCGGCGGTGGTGGCGTGGAGTCGCCGGGTGCGGCGCGATGCCGCCACGCTGCTCGATGCCGCCCGGCGGCAGATGGCGGCCGATCCGGCGGTCTATCCCGAATACGATCCGGCAGAGGATGTGCATTGCCGCACCTCCATTGCCGGAAGCGTGGTGCTGTAGGGCGGTCGGGCAATGCATGAAAAGGGAGCGACAGCGTCTTGGCGGACGGCGTCGCTCCCTTTCTTGTCGTGAGCGGGCGCAGGACGGTGCTACTCGTCGTCGGACAGCAGGCTCTCGTCGAGGTAGAGGTCGTCCATCAGGGCGTCGATTTCGCGGCGCTCTTTCTTGGTGGGGCGGCCCGTGCCGCGGTCGCGGGAGATGAAGATCGTCTCGCGCGGCGGGTTGAGCTTGTCCAGTTCGCTCTGCGGCGTCAGGTTCTCCATGTAGAGCGGCACGTTCTTGGCCGGCTGCCGGTTGGAGACCAGTCCCTTCACGCGGAAGGTGTAGGTGACGGGCAGTTTGCGTACGGCCACGGTGTCGCCTTCGCGCAACTCGCGCGAGGGTTTGCAGTAACTCCCGTTCACCAGTACGCGGTTCATGCGGCATGCCTCGGCGGCATCGCTGCGCGACTTGAAGATGCGTACGGCCCAAAGCCATTTGTCGATTCGGATCTCCTCTGCCATGTTTTTGTCGATATGCGGTATGGTGCGGTCCGGATGGACCGACCCCGGCAAAGGTAACGTAAAAATCGGCGGCCCAGTATGAAATCGGGCGAAAGAAGATGAATGAACGAAAAAAATAATATATTTGTAAGATGCAATTTGTGACCGTATTATTACAAGGTGCGGCCGATGGAATGCCAACAACAAAAACACTAATTACGATACCTTGATGAGAAAGAGACTTTTTCGGGCGGCTCTGTTTGCCGGATTGACGGTAGCGCTGGCCTCCTGTGTGAAGGAAGAGATCGGGCAACCCCTGGCCGGAGTACCCGATGCCGGACAGTCGTCCTGGCAGGACGATGATGTGGTGAGCGGCTGGGTCCGTATCAAGCTCAAACCGGAAGCCGAAGCGCTGCGGGTAGGCGCATTTACGCGCGGGGCCGTTGAGTCGGGTGACCCGCGTCTGGACGAGATTGCCCAGGAGCTGGGTGTGACCCAGATCCGGAGGGTGTTCCTCGATGGCGGCAAGTTTGCCGAGCGCCGTCGGAAATACGGCCTCCATCTGTGGTACGATCTGAAGATCGACGACAGCGTGCCGGTGACCCGCGCCGAGCGCTCCTTCGGCGAACTGGAGAACGTGCAGGTCGCACAGCCCATTCGCCGGGTGCACATGGAGAGTTATGCCATTATGCCGGCCGAGAGCGTCTATGAACCGGCTCTGACGACGGCCCGCCAGAGCGCGACGGCCGACGAGATGCCCTTCGACGATCCCGATCTGGCCAAACAGTGGCACTATCATAACGACGGTTCGATTCCCGGTTCGATTGCCGGTGCGGACATCAACCTGTTCGAGGGTTGGAAGGTGGCCGGAACCTACGGCGATCCGAAGGTGATCGTGGCCGTGATGGACCACGGTGTACAGTACGACCACCCCGACCTGGCAGCCAACATGTGGGTCAATCCGAACGAGATTCCCGGCAACGGCATCGACGATGACGGCAACGGCGTGGTGGATGACATCCACGGTGCCAACTTCATGGTCAACTGGTCCGGTGATCCCGAGAAACGGCCTACCGGCAACATCTCGCCCGGCAACCACGGTACCCACGTGGCCGGTACCATTGCGGCCGTGAACGGCAACGGCGTCGGCTGTTGCGGCGTGGCGGGCGGTTCCAATACGGGGGACGGCGTGCGGCTGATGACCCTCCAGTTCTTCGACGAGCGCGGCTCGGACGACATCCCGATGCTCGAGGCCTTCGCCTATGCGGCCGATATGGGCGCCGTGATCGTCAACTGCAGCTGGACCATCAACCAGACCGGTCTGGGTAAGGATACCTCGGATGCCATTCAGTATTTTGTCGATAATGCCGGTACTGACGAGAACGGCGTGCAGGACGGCCCGATGAAGGGCGGTCTGGTGGTCTGCGCCGCCGGCAATACCGGTTCGGATATGGTCTACTATCCGGCACGGGATGCCCGTACGGTGGCCGTGGCCTCCATGACGCCTTTCTATGAGGTGGCCGACTACTCCGAGTATGGTGAGAGCATCGACCTGCTGGCACCGGGCGGAGCCAATTCGCAGACGGAATCCAATTCGGCTCTCTTCATTTACAGTACGCTGCCCAATGGCCGGTACGGCTACATGTCGGGCACCTCGATGGCCTGCCCCCATGTGTCGGGTGTGGCTGCGCTGATCCTCTCCAAGTATAAGGCCATGGGCTTCACGGCTGCCGATCTGCGTCGCCGTCTGGAGGGCAGCGTCCGTCCGATCGGCGACTACATGGCTCCGAAATA
The DNA here is from genome assembly GCA_019116245.1 of Candidatus Tidjanibacter faecipullorum. Classification (GTDB taxonomy): domain Bacteria; phylum Bacteroidota; class Bacteroidia; order Bacteroidales; family Rikenellaceae; genus Tidjanibacter; species Tidjanibacter faecipullorum. Next base: position 54,300 of record DXCC01000004.1, on the reverse strand, counting down.
TTCGGGCAAGATCGGCAACGGTCTGGTGGATGTGGCCCTGATGGATCTGGACTTCCCGACCGAAGGCCCGTCGGCCATTACCGATCTGAAGGCCGAGGCAACGGCCGCTTCGGTGACCATTTCCTTCCCCGTGCCGATCGACGGCAACGGCATGCCGGTGGCAAAATACAATCTGGAGTATGCCGAGGTGGTGAACGGCGTGGCCGGTGAAACGCAGAAGATGATCCTGACGAACAACTTCGATGCCGGCGAGCGTTTCGTGTACGTCTTCCAGGGCAAGAGTGAAGCCGAGTACAAGTTCCGGATCAATGCCGTGGACCGCTACGGCAACGAGACCGAGTATGTGGAGTTCCAGTCGGCTACGGACATCTATGAAAACCATGCTCCCCAACTGTTGCGTGAATTCAGCGACGTAACGATCGAGGTGGACGATGTGGCTGATCTGGCCAAGAATGTCAAGAAGTTTATTCTGAACACCTACTTCAAGGAGCCTGATACGGAATACGGCGACGCGATCACCTATTCGTTCCGCGTGAGCGACGAGTCGGTGGTGGCTGTCGAACTGCTGAACGGTCTGACGCTGCAGGTGACGCCGCTCAAGGCAGGTACCTGTACGGTGACGGTCGTGGCAACCGACAAGCGCGGTGCTGCAATCGAGGCCCCCATCTTCTTTACGATCAAGGCACCGGAACCCGAAACGCCGCCTGCCGAAGATCCGGATGATGTGGAGTTGCGTCCGGGACTCAACCTCTATCCCAATCCCGTTGGCGATCAGATGACGCTGGCGCTGAATGATCGGATTCTGAGCGTCAACCAGCGCATTGTCATCACGTGGTACGATGCTGCCGCCCGTCAGGTGATGGAAGTGTCCAAGCAGCTGGACGGCAACAGCCGCGTAACGGTTCCCGAGGTGAGCCGGTTGGCTCCGGGTACCTATACGGTACGGGTGACGCTGGGTGATCACAGCTACACGTCGTCCATGATCAAACTGTAGCAATCGGCGCCGAGAGCGCACACAAGAACCCGAACCGGTACGGCAACGGGCCGTTTTCCGGCGGCCGCTGCGGTGTCGGTTCGGATATTTTCGTTATTTTCGCATCGGATGCCTGCGTCGGAGTGGCGATTGCCGCGGGATGCAGGTTGCACAGATCGTAAAAACACAAACTTTGATGAAACGTTATTTTGTATTGTTATTGGCGGCGGCCGGCCTGTTTGCTTCCTGCGTGCGGGAGGATGCGGAGCAGGGGATACCGTCGCAGGGAGGAAATACGGACCAGTATTCCGACAGCGATGTGCTCGCCGGATGGGTGCGTATCAAGATGACCGAGGAGGCCACGCCGCTTCGGGTGGGCGTCTTTACGCGCGGAGAGCTCGGCTCGGGTGACCCCGAACTCGATCGGCTGGCAGCCGAACTGGGCGCTTCGGAGGTACGGCGCGTATTCCCGTCGGATCCCCGTTTCGAGGCCCGGCATCGCCGTTACGGCCTGCACCTGTGGTATGACGTGAAGTTCGACGATTCGGTGCCCGTATCGCGTGCGGCCTCGGATTTTGCTTCCCTGCCCGAGATCAGCAACGTGGAACCGATCTATACCGTACAGCTGGTGGACGAGCCCCGTTACCTGTTGCCCTCGCAGATGAAGGCCGCCTCGGAGGAGACGACCGGCGGCGAGTGGGCGGGTAACCAGCGCGAGATGCCCTTCAACGATCCGCAGCTGAAGTATCAGTGGCACTACGACAACGACGGTACGCTGCCCAACTCGCTGCCCGGCGCCGATGTGGGACTGTTCTCCGTCTGGAACGATCCGGAGATGAAGGCGGGCGATCCGTCCGTGATCGTAGCCATCATGGATATGGGTGTTGAGGCTACCCATGAGGATCTGGCTGACAACATGTGGGTCAATATGGGTGAGATTCCCGGCAATGGCATCGACGACGACGGCAACGGCTATATCGACGATGTGTACGGCTACGATTTCTATAACCGTACAGGGGACATCACGCCGGGTTCGCACGGTACGCACGTGGCCGGTACGGTGGCCGCGGTGAACAACAACGGCATCGGCGTCTGCGGTGTGGCCGGTGGCTCGGGCAAGGGTGACGGCGTGCGGCTGATGACCTGCCCGCTCTACTCGTCGGACGGCGGCGGCGACAATACCGTGGCTCCGAATGCCTATGTCTATGCGGCCGACAACGGGGCGGTGATCAGCCAGAACAGCTGGGAGTATTCCGCACCGACCATCACGTCGGCTCCGCAGAGTCTGCTGGATGCCTTCCAGTATTTCATTGACAATGCCGGTACGGATGCCGACGGCAATCAGACGGGCCCCATGAAGGGCGGTATTCTGGTTTTTGCCACGGGTAACGAGTATTCGACCGCGATCGGTATTCCTTCCAATGAGGAGTGCGTCATTGCCGTTACGGCCATGATGGCCAACTACCGTCGCGCCCTCTATTCCAATATCGGTCCGGGTGCGGACCTCTTCGCTCCGGGCGGTTCCGGTGCGCAGGATGTCGATTTCGGCACGCAGGGCAAGGTGCTGAGCACTGGCTGGGACGGCGATACGTTCGTTCCCAATTCCTACTGCTGGAAGAACGGTACGTCGATGGCTTGTCCGCACGTGTCGGGCGTAGCGGCGCTGATCGTTGCCAACTACGGCGGCCCGGGCTTTACGGAGGCCGATCTGAAAGACATGCTGTTGCGCAGCTATATAACGGTGGATGGCTACCAGACCAGCGCTTTCGTGACGGAAGGACTGGGTAACGGCCTTGTCCGGACCGACATGATGAATCTGACCGATCCGAAGGCCGCTCCGGGTCAGCCCGGCAGCGTATCCGCCAGCACGCAGGAGGGGGTTGAGCAGACGCTCTTCCTGTCCATTGCGGACGTTCCGGCCGATGCGACGCCCCGTCAGCTGCCGGTGGCTTCGTTCCGTGTCTCCTATGCTCCGGCCGACGGCAGCGGCGAAGTGCGCGAGGTGATTGTCCCCAACTATTTCTCGGTGGGCGAATCGCTGGAGGCGGAGATCAACGGACTGGCTCATGAAACGACCTATCGGTTCGAAGTGGTGGCTGTGGATCGTTTCGGCAACGTGTCCCAGGCGGTGAACTGCGAGGGAACGACCATTGAGCATGCCAACCGTTCGCCGCAGCTGGCCAAGCCGCTGGAGCCGATGACGCTGCCCGAGAACGGCAGTTTCGAGGGTCGCCTCGACCTGTCGGAGTATTTTACCGATCCCGACCTGCCCAATGACAAGTTGACCTTCTCGGCCGAGAGTGAGGATCCGTCGATTGCCGAGGTGACGGTTGAGGAGAATATTCTGGTAGTCAGTGCGCGGATGGAGGGCAGTGTGATTGTCTCCATCACGGCGACAGACCTGGCCGGTGCCGCGTTCTCGCGCAACATGCGTGTCAATGTCAAGGAGACCCCGGTAACGCCTCCCGGACCCGATGAAGGCGGTGATGGGGATCAGGAGGATACGACTACGTTGGGTGCCGGACTGACGCTCTATCCGAATCCGGTCGAGACGACGGTGACGGTCGGCGTGGCCGGAGCCAATGGCAACAGTGCCCGGATGCGCATCTATGACGGTGCGGCCCGCCTGGTGCTGGAAGTCGCCAATGTCGTGTTCGACCGGGGGACCGGCGAGCAGAAGGATCGCTTGGTGTACGACCTCACCGCGTTGGCGCCGGGAGCCTACACGATGACCCTGCAGCTCGACAACGGTCAGGAGTACCACCGCTCGTTCATGAAACGGTAGGCATCCTGCGGAGCAATGCTTTCGGGGCGGCGGAATCATGCGATTCCGCCGCCCCGTGCATTGTCCGGCAGTCGTGGCGCCTGCTGGACGGAACGGATGGATGGCGTGGCCGGCTGGCTGGCTGGCTGCTTTTCCGGTAAAAGGTGGAATGATTTCATGAAAAATCCGTAAATTCAACCTTGCGTTGGCTTGCGCCGATCCCGGGCCGTGGGCTTCGGGGCCTTGCGGGCCGACTGCCGAATGAAGCACATCTATCAAACTAACCATAACTATGAAAACAAGAAGTATTGCAGGGCTGCTGGCGCTGGCGGGGAGCAGCCGGCCGGTACGGTTCCCGTGGAGAAGCCGGCGGCCGAACAGTACGGAGCGGACATTGTGCCCGGATGGGTGCGTATCCGTCTCAAGGAGGAGGCCGGTGCGCTGCGTACCGGCCGGTTCACGCGCGGCGCGGTGGCCACGGGCCATGCCCGGATCGACCGGCTGGCCGACGAACTGGGGGCTACGGAGGTGCGGTGCGTATTCCCGAACGATCCCCGTTTCGAGAACCGGCACCGTCGTTACGGCCTGCACCTGTGGTATGACGTGAAGATCGACGAATCGGTCGCTGTGACCCGCGCTGCCGAGCGGTTTGCCGCCGAAGACGAGGTGGCGTATGTGGGGCCCATCTACCGGATGCGGCCTTCGGATGCGGCCGTTTACGGAGCGACGATCCGTTCGGGCGCGCTGCCTGCCGCCGAGGATGGCTGGCAGGGCAGCCGGGGCGAAGGCGAACACGCCGCGCCGTTTGACGACCCCATGCTCAAATGGCAGTGGCACTATGACAACGACGGCTCGATGCCCGGTTCGGTGGAAGGAGCGGACATCGGTGTGTACGACGTGTGGAAGGATCCCGCCCGCCGGGCCGGTGATCCGTCGGTCATTGTGGCGATCATGGATGTGGCCATCGATTACGAGCACGAGGACCTGGCTTCCAGCATGTGGATCAACGCGGGGGAAATCCCCGGCAACGGGCTGGATGATGACGGCAACGGCTACGTGGACGATGTCTATGGCTATGACTTCTATGAGAATACGGGCAATCTGACCCCGGGTGCCCACGGCACCCATGTGGCCGGTACGGTGGCTGCGGTAAACAACAACGGAGTCGGCGTCTGCGGTGTGGCCGGCGGTTCGGGCCAGGGCGACGGCGTGCGGCTGATGTCCTGTCCGCTTTATCCGCCGACGGGCGACGATACGACGACCGGCGTGGCGGCTTACGTCTATGCGGCCGACAACGGGGCGGTGATCAGTCAGAACAGCTGGAACTTCTCCAACATGGATCAGACCCCCGAGGACCTGCGCGTGGCGCTCGAATATTTTGTCAACGAGGGCGGCAAGGATGATCTCGGCAACCAGACGGGACCGATGGCGGGCGGCGTGATCTTTTTCTCGGCCGGCAACAACTACAATCCCGTGGAGGTGACGCCTCCGGCACAGGAGGAGTGCGTCATCAGCGTGGCGGCCATGTGTCCCGACTATGCGCGGGCCGGCTACTCCAACATCAGCGCCGATGTCGATATTCTGGCGCCGGGCGGTGCCGGTGTGAGCGACACGAAGTTCGGCAGCGAGGGTAAGGTGCTCAGCACCGGATGGAACCAGGAGGAGGGCTATTCGCCCAACAGTTATGTCTACATGTCGGGCACCTCGATGGCCTGTCCGCACGTGTCGGGTGTGGCGGCGCTGATTGTGGCCAACTACGGCGGCGCAGGCTTCACGGCCGACCGGCTGAAGGAGATCCTGCTGCGCAGCTACCGGCCGGTGGACGCCTGGCAGGTGGATCCGTCGATCGCCGAGCAGTTGGGTGTCGGACTGGTCGATGCCGGATTGATCGGCCTGCAGGAGACAACTGTGGCGCCGGAGGGACCGGCTCGGGTGACGGCCGCTCCGTATGACAAGGTAGAGGGAGCGCTTCGTCTTGCTATTGAAGGAATTCCGGCCGACGGCAACGGCATGCCGGTGGCCGCTTTCCGCGTGACGTATCGCGCGGCGGAGGGCGCGGAGCAGCAGTTGCTGATCCCCAACCGCCTTTCGGTCGGGCAGACGCTGGAGACGGAGGTGACCGGCCTGGCGGATGCGACAACCTATACCTTCAGTGTGTGGGCGCAGGATCGCTTCGGCCGTGAATCGCTTCAGACGGTAACCTGCGAAGGCACCACGCTGGCGCATGCCAACCGTGATCCGGAACTGGTGCAGTCGCTGTCGCCCGTCAGCCTGCCGCAGGGGGACGGTGAGGAGGGCTTCCGTACGACCCTTGATCTGACGGCCTATTTCACCGATCCCGACCTGCCCGACGACGAACTGACCTTCACGGCCTCGAGCCGGGACGAGCAGGTGGCAACGGCAGCCGTGCAGGGGGCGCAGTTGGTGATCGAAGCCCGTCATCAGGGCTCGACAATTGTCGAAGTGACGGTGACGGACCGGGCGGGCGCTTCCATCACGCGTAACATGAGTGTGACCGTGACCTGCGACAACCCCTATGGGGGCGGGGAGCCGGATCCCGATCCCGACCCCGACCCCGACCCCGATCCCCAGCAGCCGACGCTGGCAGCGGGGCTGACCCTCTATCCGAATCCGGTCGAAACGACCGCCACGATAGGGGTGGCCGGCGCGGGCAGTACGATGGTCCGGCTGCGCATCTATGACAGTGCGGCCCGGCTGGTCATGGAGCAGGCGGCGCTTGCCCTGGGAGTGGACGGAACGGACAGCGCCGTGTGCGATCTTTCCGCGCTGGCTCCCGGTGCCTATACGATGACGGTGCGGCTGGAGAACGGCCGGGAGTACCACCGGGCGTTCCTGAAAAAGTAGCGGATCAGGCCTGATCCGACTGTGGCGGCGACCTCGCAAGGGTCGCCGCCTTTCGTTGCGGGGCGATTGCAGAAATGGAAAATAATACGTATTTTTATCGCCAACTTGCGTTTCCGGCTTCGGACGGAATGCGGTGCCGCTCCGTCCCGCAGGGGTGCGGAGCGGCAGAAAAGGGAAATCCGTAAATCAATTGACATAGTGATGAAAAAAGCATTAGTAGCCTTGCTGGCCGCCGCCGCGGCCTGGGGGTGTACCCACGAGGAGCCGGTAGCGCCCGTCCCGGGGGAGGACGAGAACTTCATGGAGGTCTCGACGCCCGACGACGAGAGCATCGTGCCCGGTTGGGTGCGTATCAAACTGACCGAGGATGCGCAGGCGTTGCGGACCGGTGTCTTTACGCGCGGTGCGGTCGAGTCGGGCAATGCCGACCTGGACGCCATTGCCGAGCAGCTGGGAGCCACCGAGATCCGGCGCGTGTTCAGCGACGGCGGCAAGTATGCCGAACGGCGTCGCAAACACGGCCTGCACCTGTGGTATGACGTGAAACTGGGCGAGGAGGTTCCCGTGTCGCGTGCCGAGGCCGGCATGCGGACGCTGCCGGGCGTGCAGTATGCCATTCCGCTCTACCGGCTGGTGCCGGACGAGGCACAGATCGTGCCCGACATGGCAGCCGAACTGCAGTATGAAGGGGTGATGGCGGCTGCGCTGGATGCGTCGCGGCCGGTGGTCGAGCCGCCGTTCAATGACGAGCTGCTCGGTCAGCAGTGGCACTACTACAATACGGGCCTTGACGAAGGCACGGCAGAAGGCGCGGATATCAACCTCTATGCGGCCTGGGCGAAGGAGGCCGGCGATCCGTCGGTCATTGTGGCCGTGCTGGATTCCGGTGTCGATGTCGATCATGTCGATCTGGCCGCCAACATGTGGGTCAACAAGGGGGAAATTCCCGGCAATGGCATTGACGATGACAACAACGGCTATGTGGACGATGTTTATGGTTATAACTTTGCGTTGAAGCAGGGCGAGATTACCGATTTCAACCATGCGACCCATGTGGCCGGTACGATTGCCGCGGTGAACAACAACGGCGTCGGTGTCTGCGGCGTGGCCGGCGGTACGGGCGCGGGCGACGGCGTGCGGATCATGTCCGTACAGTGGAATGCCTACAGCACCATTGCCATCCCGAACTATGACATGTTTGCCTATGCGGCCGACAACGGGGCGGTTATTGCCTCGTGCAGTTGGGAGGTCTCTTCGCCCGATTTGGCTCCCGACCTGCTGGATGCCATCAATTACTTCATCGATGAGGCCGGTATGGATGAGGCCGGTACGGCACAGGTCGGTCCGATCAAGGGCGGCGTGGTAGTTTTTGCTGCCGGTAACTCGAATGCAAATAAGCTGGCCTATCCGGTCTATTACGATCGGGTGATTTCCGTAGCGGCCATGGCGGCCAACTATACGCGGGCCAGCTACTCCAACTATTCGCCGAAGGTAAGTATTCTGGCGCCGGGCGGCGAATCGTCGCTGGGTATCTACAGCACGTTGCCTGACGACCAGTACGGGTATCTGTACGGTACGTCGATGGCTTGTCCGCACGTGTCGGGTATTGCCGCGCTGATCGCTTCCAAGTACGGTGCGCCCGGCTATACGGCCGAGCAGGTGAAGGAGAAGCTGCTTGCCGGCGTGCGTCCGATCAGTCCGGTTGTCGCCGGCCAGTATATCAACCAGATCGGTGTCGGTCTGGCCGATGCGAGCATGGCGCTGGACGATATGTCGAATCCCAAGGTGGCTCCCGATCCGCTGGAGGAGTACGGCGCCATGGGCCGTCCCGACAGTCTGGTGATCTACTGCAAGGTGCCGGCCGACGGTAACGGCATGCCGGTTGTCAAATATGAACTGGAGTATGCCGAGAAGACGGACAGCGGCGTGGGCGAATGGCAGCACATGACGCTGGTCAATACCGAGGATGTCGGCGAAACCTACGAATACGGCTTCGAACTGATTCAGTTGCGCAGCTATACGCTCAAGATGAAACCCGTGGACCGCTGGGGCAACGAGGGTGAGGAGGTAACCTTTGAGGGAACGACCGAGAAACATACCAACCGTCCGCCCGTACAGAAGGCCCGCCTGCTGAACCTGACGATTCCCTCCGCCGGCGAAAACAACCTCAAACGTTTCCGGATGGAGAACTACTTCTCGGAGCCGGATGTCGATTACGGCGATGCGTTGACTTTCTCGGCCACGTCGTCCGATCCGACGGTTGTGGAGGTGTCGATCGACGAGGAGAGCGTGCTGACCATCATGCCGCTGAAGGCCGGTGTCAGCACCGTGACGGCACGGGCCACCGATACCGAGGGAGCCTATCTGGATGTGCCGTTTACGGTGACCGTCGAGAGCGGCTGGTGGAACCATGCTCCGGTGATCATCAAGGAGTTCGGTACGATCGAAATGGAGCGTGTGGGCGATCAGATGACCCTCTCGCTGTCGGAATACATCACCGACCCCGATCTGGAACTGGGCGACCAGTTGACCTACCGGATCACTTCGACCGAAGGCAATGCCGTGACGGGACAGATCTCGGGCGACCAGTTGACGTTGCGTGCCGTGAATCGCGGTGAAGGACGTCTGACCATCCTGACCGGCGATGCAGCCGAGGCTACGGTGGAGGCTACGCTGGCGGTGACGGTGAAGAATGCGGCGGGCGATGCCTCGCAGCTGACCTTTGCCCTCAATCCGGCCAGTGACAACCTCTCCATCTCGGCCAGCGGTATTTCGGACGAGATCGCCGAGGTGACGATCTATGACAATGCGGCCCGTCGGGTCAAGAGCGGCCGTGTCGAGTTCCGCGGCGGCAGTGCGACCTATGCGATAGCCGATCTGCGTCCGGGCAGCTATACCTGCGTGGTGAATACGTCGAAGGGACGCCTCTCGGGCGGATTCATGAAACGATAGTTTCCTGCGCGGAAACGTGTCATGCGGGAGGCAGCCTCGGTGCGGGGTTGCCTCCCGCTGCTTTCTGACCGGTGGCGGAGAAAAATGACGGCCGGCCGAAAATAATCGGACCGGATGGCGCAAAAAACCGGACGGAATTGTAAATTTGCATGTTAGCGCAAAGCGTAATTTTTGAAAATCACATAAATCTTAATTGAATGAAAAGGGCAACTTATTTGGCGGCCTGCGTGTGTCTGCTGACAGCGGCGGGCTGTGTCCGTGAGGAGGTCGTACAGACCGAACCGGAGGTAGCCGTATCGGGAACGTACAATGACGACGTGATCGAGAAGGGCTGGATCCGAATCAAACTGCTCGATGATGCGGAAGCACTGCCTGTCGGTGCGGTGACCCGTGGGGCGCTCGCATCGGGTAACGAGCAACTGGATCAGATCGCTGCATCGCTCGGTGTGGACGAGATCCGTCGCGTATTCGCCGATGGCGGCAAATTTGCCGAGCGCCGGCGCAAATACGGCTTCCACCTGTGGTACGATCTGCACTTTGACGAGCAGACCCCCGTATCGCGTGCGGCCGACGAATTCGGCGCGCTGAAGGAGCTGGTGTCGTACATCGAGCCGGTCTACAAGATCCGCAGTACGGACGTGGCGGAGGTCGTGCCGGACGGCGCGATCTATCTGCCGGCCTTCGGCATCACCCGTGCCGATGCCGAGATGCCGTTCAACGATCCGATGCTGCCGCAGCAGTGGCACTACCATAATGCGGGTGGAGCGACGGGTTTTCTGGCCGGAGCCGACATCAATGCCTTCGAGGCCTGGAAGCTGGAGACGGGCAAACCGAACGTGATCGTGTCGGTACACGATGACGGCGCCAACCTGGAGCACCCCGACCTGGCCGCTCACTTCTGGGTGAACGAAGCCGAGGCCTCGGGCAGCAGCAAGGCGGACGACGACAACAACGGCTATGTCGATGACCTGCACGGCTGGAGCTATGTGAACAATTCGGGTGAGATCGACTACAGCTCGCACGGCACCCATACTTCGGGTACGATTTCGGCAATCAACAACAACGGCATCGGCGTGTGCGGCGTGGCTGGCGGTACGGGTCCGGAGGACGGCGTGCGCATCATGCCCCTGCAGATCTATCCGGAGAGCGGTACGGTGGTGAACAATGCCCCCGATTCGTATCTCTATGCGGCGGATAACGGCGCCGTGATTTCGCAGAACAGCTGGACGCTCGGTACGACGGGCGAACTGCCGAAATCCTATGCGGACGCGTTCGACTATTTCATCGAGAATGCGGGTACCGACGAGAACGGCAACCAGACCGGTCCGATGAAGGGCGGCGTGATCATCTTTGCTGCCGGCAATACGGGCGGTCAGACGCTGCTGCCGGCTGCCAGCGACAAGGTGGTAGCCGTAGCGGCCATGATCCCCAACTACCAGATGGGCCCCTATTCGAACCACGGCTCGGCCATCGACCTCTTCGCACCGGGCGGATCGTCCGTAGCGACGGCTTCCGACCAGCAGGTGCTCAGTACCTATTCGAGCAATGGCGTGCCGGACTACAAGTTCCTGTGGGGTACCTCGATGGCCTGCCCGCACGTATCGGGTGTGGCCGGTCTGATCGTATCGCACTTCGGCGGTGACGGCTTTACGGCTGCTGAATGCCGCGAGCGTCTGCTGAATGCCTATCGTCCGCTGGGCGGCATCATCGATGAGGACAACCTCGAGAATATCGGCCGCGGTCTGGTTGATGCGGCTGCTGCACTGACGAACGATCCGGGCACCCAGCCCGCTCAGGTAACCGATGCCGAATTCTCCGTGGACGGTACGGCGCTCAACTTCTCGTGGACGGTACCGGCCGACGGTAACGGCGCTGCGGTCGCCAACTTTATCGTGACGATCCCCTACAACGGTGCCGAAACCGAGAATACGCTGGTGAACTTCTATGATGTGGGCGACAAGGTCAGCTACATGATTCGTTCGCGTTATGATGTGAACCTGCCGATCAAGATGGTGGTTGAAGACCGTTGGGGCAACCGTTCCGAGCCGATTGAACTGACCAGCGGCGTTGTGCCGCCCACGATTGCCCAGCCGATTTCCGACATGACGATCGGTGCGACCGTAACCTATGATCTGGCCAACAGCTTTACGGATCAGGGCGAATTGACCTATTCGGCCACCAGTTCGCAGGAACTGATCGTGACCACCGCCGTGTCGGGCAGCGTGCTCACGCTGACGCCGAAGGCTTCGGGTACGGCCGCCGTGACCGTTCGGGCTACCAATGCGGCTGGCGGTTATGCCGAGCTGACCTTCAACGTGACGGTGAACCTGGGTGCCAAGACTTCCATGAGCCTCTATCCCAATCCGGCATCCGATCAGCTCAATATTTCGCTGACCACCACCTACAACGGTTCGGCCGATGCCAGGATCTATGACTCGGCAGCCCGTCTGGTTTGGGAGGGCGATCTGACCATCTCGCAGGGCAGCGGTGTGCTGGCCGTTTCCAAGCTGGCAGCAGGCAACTACTTCCTCGAGATACAATATGAGGACGTCCGCGTACGTTCTGCATTTATGAAACTGTAAACACCGGACTCCTGCCCGAAAGGGCACCAAAACGATAGCAAATGCAGGTTCCGGGCAACCGGGGCCTGCAGTGTGTGAGTATATACCTCCGGTCTGACGGCCGGAAAGAGATTGAAAATGATGATGCAGAAAAAGTATTTCCTGTCCCTTCTGGCGGCCGGCGCACTGTGCGGCTGCGTCAAGGAGGAAACGCCCCTGACTCCCCCCGTTCCGAATCAGCCGACGGCGGCCGTCGAGAGCGGCGACAACATTGTGCGCGGTTGGGTCCGCCTGAAACTCAGCGAGGATGCCGCACCGATGCGGGTGGGAACCTTTACGCGCGGAGCCATGAATTCGGGCGATGCCCGTCTCGACAGCCTGGCCGAAGCGCTGGGGGCCACCGAAGTGCGCCGCGTCTTCCACGAGGGCGGCAAATTTGCCGAGCGGCGCCGCCGTTTCGGCCTGCACCTGTGGTATGACATCCGTTTCGACGAAAGCGTACCCTATACCCGTGCTTCGGCCGGATTTGCCGAGTTGCCCGGCGTTGCCCATGTGCAGCCGATCTACAAGGCCCGCATGCTCTACGACGAGCCGGCCATTCCTGCCGAAGCGCTCTACATGCCCATGTCGATGGCGGCATCGCGTCCCGACGAGATGCCCTTCAACGACCCCGATCTGCCCAAGCAGTGGCATTACAACAACCGCGGTGACGGTCAGAACTTTGTCGAAGGGGCCGACATCAACCTCTTTGAGGCCTGGAAGACCGAGACGGGTCACCGTTCCGTGATCGTGGCGGTGAATGACAGTGGCGTCGATTTCGATCACCCCGATCTGGCCGACAACATGTGGGTCAACGAGGCCGAACTCAACGGCCAGGAGGGAGTTGACGACGACGGCAACGGCTATGTGGATGACATTTACGGCTGGAACGGTCCGCTGGATAACGGCGAGATCCACCCCGGCGCCCACTCGACGCACGTGGCCGGTACGATTGCCGCGGTCAACAACAACGGCATCGGCGTCTGCGGCATTGCGGGCGGTACGGGCAATAAAGACGGTGTACGGCTCATGACCGTGGCGATCACCGACCAGGTCTATTCCACCGAGTTCGCCACCAATCCCGATATCTTTGCCTACGAGGCCGACAACGGCGCCGTGATCTCGCAGAACAGTTGGGCCTATACCTCGGCCACCATGCCGCAGGATGTCTCCGATGCGCTGGATTATTTCATCGCCAATGCGGGTACCGACGAGAACGGCAACCAGACCGGTCCGATGAAGGGCGGTATCGTGATCTTTGCGGCCGGCAACAGCAAGGGAGCCACGTCGCTCTATCCGGCCTCCGATCCCCGGACGATTTCGGTGGCGGCCATGAATCCCGACTATACGAAGGCGCTCTACTCCAACTACGGCGAGAATGTGGATATCTTCGCACCGGGCGGTGCCGACTCCACCGATCCGCGCTTCACGGAGGCGGGCATGGTGTACAGCACCAGCATCGATATGGACGAGCAGCCGATCTACGACTACAAGTCGGGCACCTCGATGGCCTGTCCGCATGTGTCGGGCGTGGCGGCACTGATCGTCTCCTCCTATGCCCGCCGGGGCGAGGTGCTCACGGCCCAGGAGTGCAAGAAGATTCTGCTGCGCAGCTTCCGTCCGGTCGGTGAGGCGGTTGATGAACAGTATTACGACAAGCTGGGCGTCGGTCTGGTCGATGCCGGTCTCGTCTTTACGAAGGACAGCGGCAAACAGCCTGCGGCCATTGCCGACGCATCGGCTGCGGCCCTGCAGAACCGCTTTACGCTCAAGTGGACCGCCCCTGCCGACGGCAACGACATGGCCGTGGCTTACTACGACATCGCGTATGTAGGCAAGGGCGTAGGCAAACGCGAGGGGCAGCCCGACGTGGAGGCTTCCTTCCAGCTGCGCAACGTGTTCGAGCCTGCGCAGGCGGCTGCCTATACGTGGTATGGTCTCTACAATGTGAACTATACCTTCCAGGTGGTGGCCGTGGACCGCTTCGGCAACCGTTCGCAGGCCGTTTCGATGACGGCTACGTCGGGCGACTACGCCAACAGCAAGCCGAAACTGGAGCAGGCACTCGGGGCGATCTCCATCGAGAATGTCGGTGAGGAGTATGTGCGGCGGTTTGATCTGACGCAGAACTTCTCCGACGAAAACCTCGTGCAGGGCGACGTGCTGACCTTCTCGCTGCGCAACAGCAACGAGCAGGTCGTGGAGGCTACTATCGATGGCAACTACCTGATTGTACGGCCGCTGGCCAAGGGCTCGGCCCGCGTGACGGTCTATGCCATCGACCTGGACGGCGCCGGTGTTCAGACGGCCCTGGAGGTGACCGTTGAGAACGGTGCGGCTCCCTCGCCGGCTCCGGAGGGTGGTGCGGGTGTCTATCCCAATCCGGCCGACGATACGCTCTACGTAACGCTCGATGCGCTGCGGAACGTGCAGACCGAGGCGGTCGTTTACGACCAGGCGGCCCGTGTGGTGATGCGTCGTTCGATGCAGTTCGACGCTTCCGGAACGGCAGCACTGACCGTGGCCGATCTGCGTCCGGGTGCCTATACGCTCGTGCTGCGTCAGGACGGAGCGACCCACCGGATGAATTTCATGAAACGTTGACAACGATTTTTAAGCACACATACGCATTATGGCAACACTTCAGACACGTTATCTCGGCAATCTGCGGACCGAGATCACGCACGTTCAGTCCGGCAACAAGGTGATGACAGACGCTCCGCTTGACAATCACGGCAAGGGTGAATACATTTCGCCGACCGATATGGTGGCTGCCGCACTGGGCAGTTGCATGTTCACGTTGATGGGCATTGCCGCCCAGCGGCTGGAGATCGACCTGACGGGTGCCCGTGTCGATATTCAGAAGGTGATGGGTACCGATCCGCGCCGCATTGTCGAAATCAAGCTCGACTTCTACCTGCCCGGGGACTACTCGGACAAGGACAAGCGGATTCTGGAGGGCGCGGCGATGACCTGCCCGGTGGGCAAGTCGCTCCATCCCGATCTGAAGGAGAACGTGACGTTCCACTACGGCGCCGAGGTTGCGAAATAGGCAGCCGGCGGTGGCCGATACGACAGCGGAGCGATGCCCGGACGGGTGTCGCTCCGCTTTGTTTCGTGTGACGGGGGTCAGATGCGGTGGTGGTACCAGTTGCCCCGGGCCAGGAAGAACCACGAGCAGACCAGCAGTCCGACGGCATAGAAGGCATCGCTGAGCCAGCAGAGGGCGATGTCCGCCTTCAGATGGATGGCTGCCAGCCAGATGTAGGCGACATACAGCAGGGTGGCGATGAATTCGATCCAGAAGGCCACGCGGGTGTTGCCCGTACCCGACACGGCCAGGAAGAGCACGTAGGCGGGAATATTGATCAGGTAGGTCAGCAGCATGACGCGGATCGAGGGGACGGCGGCGGCAATCAGTGCCGGGTCGTCGGTGAAGATCCGCATGACGATCTCCGGGGCCAGCAGGGCGAAAACGAAGATGGGAAGCATCACCCAGGCGCACATGCGCATGATCCGGCCGCAGAGGGGCATTACCTCGCCGGCGTGCTGCTGCCCCATCAGGTTGCTGACGATGGCGGTGCCGGTGGAGGCGAAGGCCGAGACGATCATGAACAGGAACGAGGAGGTGTTGCGGACAATGTTCGAGATGGCCAGCGGTTCCTGGCCGAGGTGTTCGATGGCGAGGAAGAAGAAGAGCCACGTACCCGTCGAGATGAAATACTGGAGGGTGGTCCAGCCCGACACGCGCAGGATCTGGGCCTGAATGCGGGGCGAGAGACGGGACAGTCGGAAGAGTTCGTAGCGCCGGTAGTCGGTTCGCAGGCGGGTGTAGACGATGAAGAACAGGGTCGAAATGGCTTCCGCGATGGTCGATCCGAGGGCGGCGCCGGCGATGCCCATGGCGGGCAGGCCCAGTTTGCCGAAGATGAGCAGGTAGTTGAGCAGGATGTTGCTCAGCACCATCACCACGCCGTTCAGCGTCAGGATGCGGGTGCGGGTGGTGCCCATGTAGAAGGCCCGGAACATGCAGGTGACCAGCGAGAAGAAGAGGCCCCAGACGCGCAGCCGGGTGTAGGCGAGCGTGGCGTCGTACACCTCCGGCGAGGCGATGATCCGGCGCAGCAGCGTGGGCGAGGCGGTATAGGAGAAGAAGACGATGGCGGCCGCGATGCCCAGCAGCATGACGACTCCCTGGTAGAAGATGGCGCCGATGGAGCGGTATTGTCCGGCGCCGTTGCGGCGTCCGATGAGGATCTCCGCACCGATGCTGAAGCCGAAGCCGATCATGTAGAGCATGAGGTAGTAGACGCTGGCGATGGCTGAAGCGCCCAGTTCGGTTGCCCCGACGCGTCCCATGAAGGCCGTATCGGTGATGCCGATCAGGTGTTCCATCAGCAGGCTGATGAGCACCGGATAGGTGAGTGACCAGATCGTGCGGGGAGAATAGTTGTTGGAACCGTTCATACGTTGCAAAGATAAGCATTTGCGGGCGGATTTCCTTTTTGGTGGGGGCCCCGTCGGACTGGCGCTGGATGTCTGGGGAAGTGGTGGCCGGACCGGTTGCGAAAAAACGGTTGGCGGTTTGCGGCAGTTTGCCTTACTTTGTCGGGCCAATGTAAGCGAACATGGGACAGGACAGAAAGCACGGCAGGCCGGCATCGGAGGCGATGCCGGCAGACGGTGTGGCGGGGGAGGTCTCCGACGCAGGTGAAGCCTTTCGCGAGGCCATGCTGTCGGGAAATCTCTCCCGAGAGTCCGTGCAGCGCTGGGGCGAACGGATTGTCTTGGAGAAATTGTGGGAGGAGGCTCTGCAGATGGCCCGGGAGGGGGAGCCGAAAGTGGCCTTTCGGGCGGCGTGGGCGTTGGAATACGCGTGGAAGTTGTGGCCCGAGGGGGTCGTGACGCGTTTCGGGCGGCTGTTGGAGGTGTTGCTCGCCAGTTCCAACGTCAGCGTGCAGCGCATCTTCTCGAAAATGGCGTACGAGTTGCTGCGGCGGCAGGCCGTTTCGCTCGCCGACGGGGAGGCGGAAGCCCTCGTGGCCTGCTGTTTCGACCGGTTGCTTGACCTCGCCACGCCGTCGGGTGTTGCGGTGTGGCAGATCCGATTGCTCGATCTGCTCGCTGCGCGCATCGATTGGGTCGGCGAGCAGCTGGAGGCGATCGTGCGTCAGTTGTCCGAGGCGCCCGACTGTACGCCCGCCATCGCCTCCTGCACCCGCCGTTATCTGCGCCGTCGGCGTCGGAGCGGCGTGTGGTGGTGACGAGCGTTTTACGTCAAGCATCGCATCCGGAATCGGGGCGGAAAGACCATAAAAATAGTGTTGGCATATTGGGCAACATGGAAATAAAACGGATTACTTCGGACAAGAAACAGTTCCTGGATTTGCTGCTGTTGGCGGATGAGCAGGAGAGCATGATAGACACCTATCTGGAACGGGGTGAAATGTTTGCTCTCCATGATGACGGCCTGAAGGCAATCGCTGTAGTGACACGTGAAGGAGAACGTATTTATGAAATCAAAAGCATAGCCGTTTATCCCGCTTTCCAACGCCAGGGATACGGCAAACGGCTGATTGATTATCTCTGTGCGTACTACCGGGATCGATGCTCCGTTATGTTTGTCGGTACGGGAGATACGGCTTCTGCGCTCTCTTTTTATGAACATTGTGGCTTCCGTGTTTCACACCGGGTGAAGGACTTCTTTACAAACAATTATGATCATCCTGTTTTTGATGATGGAAAATTGCTGGCCGACATGGTGTACTTGCGGAAAGATTTCGCTTAATCCGTATCTTTGAAGATGCAAAACCAGTGACCTATGAAGAAAAAGATATTGTTCGTCTGCATGGGGAATATCTGCCGCTCCCCGGCAGCGGAAGAGATTTTCCGGCAGAAGGTGGCCGCAGCCGGTCTGGGGGACCGGTACGAGATCGATTCGGCCGGTACCTACAGCGGTCATCAGGGCGACCTGCCCGATCCGCGCATGCGGCGTGCCGCCGAGCGCCGGGGCTATGTGCTGACCCACCGTGCGCGTCCCGTGATGGACGAGGATTTCGGCCGGTTCGACATGCTGATCGCCATGGACGACCGCAACGTCGATTCGCTCGAGCGACTGGCCTTTACGCTGGATGATCGGGCGAAGATCTACCGGATGGCCGATTTCGGCAAAGGGGGCTACGATCACGTGCCCGATCCCTACTATGAAGGGAGCGAAGGGTTCGAGCGGGTGCTCGACATGCTGGAGGACGCCTGCGGCGGACTGCTCGATTATACGGAGCGTTCCTTGTAGGGGCGGCGAAAACAGATAATTTGCACAAGGGGCGGAATGGTCAACCATTCCGCCCCTTGTGTCGTATCGGGGAGGGGTTACAGGCTGCCGCCCACAAAGCCGAGGACGAAGATGGCGGCCAGCGCGACGATCAGACCGCCGATCTTGCGGGGCGTGAGCCGTTCACCGAAGGCGGCAACGCCCACCACGGTGCTGATGACCACGACGCTGATGTTGTAGATGCCGTAAAATTCGCTGGAGGAGAGGTATTTGAGGCTGTGGAGCGTGCCGAAGGTGACGAAGTAGTTGAACGTGCCCAGGCAGAGGCCGCCGACGATGCTGCGCCACCGGGGACGGAATGCCCGGCGTCCTTCGGTGAGGGCGTAGTAGCCGATCGAACCTATGACGGCAGCGGCGAAGAGGAGCGTTTCGAAGACGGGATAGTCGGCCGCATAGGAGCCGCCGTTGCGGATCAGGTGCTGGCCGGTCTTCATGCAGACGGCGATGAAACCGACCGAGAAGAAGACGCCTGCGGGGAGCCACCAGGCGGTACGTGTCGGGCGTCTGGAGGTCGGGGCGGCGGGGCCGCCGATGATGAGGGCGAAGGCCAGCAGGACGAGCAGAATGCCGGCCGCCTCCCAACCCGTGATGCGTTCGCCCAGCAGCAGGGCGGCCCAGATGATCGGCAGCACGACCGACGTGCGCGAGGCCATGGCCGTGACGGCTACACCGACCCGCCGCGTCGAGACGGCCATGACATTCATCGAGCCGAAGTAGAGCAGGCCCGTCAGCAGGGCCAGGTACCACCAGTTGGTGGTAAGCAGGGCGTGCAGCCGGTCGGCCGACAGGCCGCTGTGGCCTTTGACGAGTGCCAGCACGAAGGCGAACAGGTAATTGACCATGATGGCCTGGGGGGTATAGATCTGCTTGGCGCTGAAGAATTTGAGCGTCAACATGATGAGCGACATCGCTCCGATGGCGGTGAGCAGGTAGGCGAGCATGTGTGTCGTGGGGTCTCGGGGCGTCCGCCCCGGCGGAGCGCGGTGTGCGCAGGCGGTAAAAAAAGCGGACGCAGGTTGTTTGCGTCCGCTAAGATAACGAATATTCTCCGGAAGAACCGCTACCGGGCCGTTTCGGGTTGTTCGGCGGCCAGCTGATTGGCCCGTTCGGCGGCGATATGGATGTTCGGGCAGATGTTCTCCGCACCGATCAGCCGGTCGATGCCCGCATTGACGAGCGTCTCCCGCACGGAGTCCTTCACGCCCGAGAGGATCACCGTGATGCCCTCCTTCTGCGAGGCGCGGATCAGGTTCTCGAGGTTGTGCAGGCCGGTCGAATCGACGAACGGCACCTTGCGCATGCGGATGATGCGGACCCGCGACTTTTCGCCGATGGTGTGCATCACGTCGTCGAACTTGCTGGCGATGCCGAAAAAGAACGGACCGTCGATCTCGTACACCTCCACGCCTTTGGCCACGTTCACCGTGTCGTCGCGGTGGTTGCTTTCGGCGTCAGCGGTCATGTCGATCTGGTTGCGGATCACCGAGATGTTCGTGCTCTCCATGATGCGTCGCATGAACATCACCACGGCCATCAGCAGACCTGCGCCGATGGCGATCGTCAGGTCGAACACGACGGTCAGCAGCATCGTGGTGAAGAGTACGGCGATGTCGGCCTTCGGGTTTTTCATCATGCCCCGGATGGTGCGCCAGCCGCTCATGTTGTAGGAGACGATCACCAGCACGCCCGCCAGGCAGGCCATCGGAATGTGGCGCGTGAGGGGCGAGAGGAAGAGCAGGATGAGCAGCAGCACGACGGCATGGATGAGTCCGGCCACGGGGGTGCGGCCGCCGTTGTTGATGTTGGTCATCGTGCGGGCGATGGCTCCCGTGACGGGAATGCCGCCGAAGAAGGGCACGATGATGTTGGCGGCACCTTGGGCGATAAGCTCCGTGTTGGAGTTGTGCTGGTCGCCCGTCACGCCGTCGGCTACGGTGGCCGAGAGGAGCGACTCGATGGCGCCCAGCATGGCGATGGTGAAGGCCGGCGGCAGCAGGTCGCGGATGGTTTCGATGTTGATGGCAAAGCCGGCCGGAGCGGGAATCGTCGGGTTGATGGCGTAGCGGTCGCCGATGGTCTCGATGCCCTCCACACCGGCGAAGCGCTTGAGGGCGTAGCAGGCGATCGTCACGAGAATGATGGCGGCCAGCGAACCGGGCACCTTGCTGGAGATTTTCGGCGTCAGCAGGATGATGGCGATGCTGACCAGACCGATGCCCAGCGCCCAGAGATTGGTTGTGTCGAAGTGCTGGAAATAGACGCCCCATTTGGAGATGAAGTCGTCCGGCATGGGACCGGCGATCTGCAGGCCGAAGAGGTCCTTGATCTGGGTCGAGAAGATCGTGAGGGCGATACCGGCCGTGAAGCCCACGATGATCGGGTAAGGAATGAACTTGATGACCACGCCCAGCTTCAGCACGCCCAGCAGGACGAGCATGATGCCGGCCATGATGGTGGCGATGGCCAGCCCTTCGAGGCCGTACTTGCCGATGATGCCGGCCACGATAACGATGAAGGCGCCCGTGGGGCCGCCGATCTGTACGCTGCTGCCGCCCAGCAGCGAGACGAGGAAGCCGCCGATGATGGCCGTGATGAGGCCTTTTTCGGGGGTTACACCGCTGGCGATACCGAATGCGATGGCCAGCGGCAGGGCGACGATGCCGACGATGATACCGGCCATCAGGTCGGCCGAGAATTTGCGGCGGTCATAGTTGCGCAGCGTCGCAAACAGTTTGGGTTGGAAGTCTAATGCGAATTTCACAGACAGGATTTTAGAGAATGGGCATGAAATTGTCTTTTCGTGCCGCAAATATATGCAATTCTGTCTGACTCTTGTAAAAACTTGTGTGTTAATAGAGTAACAGTAGCGGCCCCCTCCGAAGGCTGCTGTCGGCGGAGAGCCGGTATCCGTTTTATGGCGAGCAAGTTCCCGTCGCACGGCGCAACGGGCGGGACGGATCAGCGGACGACTTCGCCCCGCAGAAAAAGCATGACGGGAGCCTTTGTGCGGGCGTTGGTGTAGAGGCGGACGTATTGGGAGAAGGTTCCTTCGGTCCGGCGGTCGGGGGTGTAGGAGACGGTGACGGTGCGTGTCTCGCCGGGGCGGAGCGGCTCGGCCGGGCAGGTGAGTGCGATGCAGTGGCAACTGGTTTCCGTGCGGACGATCACCAGCGGGGCCGTGCCCGTATTGGTCAGCCGGAATTCGGCGGTATGGCGGCTGCGGTCGATGCGGCCGAAGTCGTGCTGCATGCGGTCGAACTCGGCCCGGGGGCCCTCCTCATCGGCCTGCTGGAGCGGATGGGTGGTCGTGGCACCCTGCAGGCCTGCGGGAAGCAGCCAGAGCAGCAACAGAAGCATCCGGCAGAACGGCATGGCGGGCGGGGTTACTTGAGACGGAAGATATAGGTGATCGTACCGGTCTGTACGGCGTTTGCCTCGCTGGGGGTAAAGCGGGCCTTGCGGGCCGCCTGCAGGGCGGCTTCGCGCAGGCGGGCATCCTGGGTGGTGGAACCCTGCGGGTGGAACGATGCGCTCTGGACATTGCCGCGGGCATCGACGGTGATCTGGATGACCACCTTGCCCTGGGCGTCGTTGGCGTCGTAGCGCGGGCTGGGCAGCGAACCGACGGGGCGTCGTCCGGCCAGGCTGAACGAGATGCCCTCCGAACCGGTGCCCGTGCCGCTGCTCACGCCGTCGCCGCCCGACTCGTGGCCGGCATTGCCGGTTGTCCCGGCCGTAAGCCCCTGCGAGGAGGCCTCCGAGGTGACGCTGCGTCCGGGAAAGAGGGCGCGGCGGTTGACCTCCTGCGGCTTTTGGTTCGTATCGTGCCGGTCGGCGCGGTCGATGTTGCTGTCGGTCTGCCGGCGGCGGTGACTCTGGGAGTCGGAGGGGGCCGTCTGGATGGCGGGCGCCTCTTCGGTGTCCTGGGTCAGGTACTCCTCGCCCGCGGCTGCCCGTCCGGCGGGCAGCTGTTCGGCCTGCGCCAGGGCCACCTTTTCGGTGCCGTAGCCCTGGTCGCCTTCGCCGAAGTCGATCAGGATGCCTTCGCTCGCGGGTTCGTAGTCGGTGCGGAACGAGACCAGCAGGGCTACCGCCGCAAAGATCAGCAGGTAGCATCCCACGGCGATCGCTCCCGCGCATTTGCCGCGGCGGTTGTTGTCCGGTGCGTAGTAGTACATGTCGGGACGGAAAATGGAATTAGCGGGGGCTGGTAGCCAGAATCAGGGTCCACTTGTTGTCCTTGGCGATGTTCATCACCTTGACCACGTTGTCGATCGGCACACTCTTGTCGGCGTGGAGCGAGATGACCGGCTTCTCGGCGTCGCCGATGCGGCGCTGGAGCAGCGGTTCGATCTCCTCGAAGGGGACCGGTTCGTCCTCGACGTAGTATTGCAGGTCGGACGTGATGGAGACCGTCGTGTAGGCTTTGTCCTTGATCTGGTTGTTGCTGGTCGGCAGCGTCAGTTTCAGCGCGTTGGGGTTGATGAGCGTCGTGGCGATGAGCATGAACACCAGCAGCAGAAACATCAGGTCGGTCATGGAGGCCGCGCTGAACGATGCGTTTACCTTCGATCCTCGTTTGATAGCCATTGTTATTTCTTCTTATCGACGGGTTGGTTGAGAATGTCCATGAAGGCGATCGAGTTGGCTTCCATCTGGAAGACGAGTTTCTCGATGCGGGCCGTGAGGTAGTTGTAGCCGAAGTAGGCGGGGATGCCAACGATCAGACCACCCACGGTCGTGATCATGGCGATGTACATACCGCCCGAGAGGATGCTCATGTCCACCGCACCGCCGGCCATGGACATGTTCATGAAGGCCTTGACCAGACCCATGACCGTACCGAGGAAACCGATCATCGGGGCGCCGCCGGCGATGGTGGCCAGGGCGGGCAGGCCGTTCTCGAGTTTGGAAACCTCCAGGTTGGCGACATTTTCGATGGCGTTCTGTACGTCCGTCATGGGGCGACCGATGCGCTCGATGCCCTTGTCGATCATGCGGGCAATGGGGGTATTGGTCGATTTGCAGAGGTTGACGGCGGCATCCATGCGGCCTTCGTAGATGAAGTCGCGGATGCGGTTCATGAAGTTATGGTCGATGTGCGAGGCTTTGCGGATGGCGATGAAGCGCTCCACGAAGAGGTAGATGGCGCCCGCACCCAGCAGCAACAGGATCCACATCAGCCATCCGCCGGCCAGGAAGAGTTCGCCGAAACTCATGGTTTGCGGCTGTTCGGTCAGCATTTCGGTGGTGGTTGCGATGGCGCTTTCGGCAACGCCGGCCGCCTGCAGGAAGATCGTCATGGTGTTGTGGCTTTAGAATGTAAAGTTTGACTGTTTTCGTTCTCTTTCGGGGTGTTGCCGGCAGGGCGCGGAACCGGAGTTCCGCCGGGCGGTTAACACCGCGCAAATTTAAGAAACATATTCGGATAATTTACCGAAATCTTGTGTTTCTCCGCGTGAGAATCGGCCTGTCCGCTGGCGGTGGCGCCCTATTCTTCCGCTTTGGGAAGGGTGGTTTCCGTGGCCGCTTCGGCGGCGGTCGCCTGCTGCCGGCGGGCGGCACGCTCTTCGCGGCGTTCCTCGCGCCGCTTGCGTCGGGTCTCGCGCCGGTAGAGCCACTGGCGCCGGATGTCCGAGAAGACGTTGAAGTCCTCCTTGTAGTAGACGCCGACGCCGTTTTCCTGCAGACCCTGGTTCTCGTCGTAACGGGTGATCGTCCGGGTGAAGGCCTTCAGGGAGAGGTTGTTGGTGAGGAGCCACGTGAGGGAGGCGTCGCCCGAGAAGTTCGAATTGTTGGCGTTGAACGAGGAGGTGTTGTCCGCATTGTAGTTGCCCTCCAGTTCGAGGATCAGCCGGTCGTTGCCGCCGATGTTGTAGGTGAGGCCGAAGTCGAACTCCTCGGACGAGGTGGTGTTTTCCGGCCGGTAGCCGAAGTTGAACTGCAGATCCTTGGTCGAGAGCAGATTGGAGAGCTGGTTGGTCAGGAAGTCGAGACCGAGGGCCGCACCGGCCGACGTGGCGCTCTCCTGCGTGTTGGCATCCTCGCTGGGCATGAACGAGCCGAAGCCCACCAGCCAGATGAAGTTGAAGGCGCGCAGCTCGTTGGAGGAGAGGGCGCTGCTCAGTACGCTCTGCACGTCGGTGTCGGCCGACGGGATGCGGATGTCGAACAGCAGGTCGGGGTGTTCGAGGCTCTCGCTGATGCGCACGATACAGTCTACGGGGATGCGCGTGCTGGTGTTGATGCCGGTGCCCTCGAAGGAGGCGGCCAGCGGCTGGAGCGAGGCGCGCAACCGGTATTCGGCCTCGATGTTGAGCAGGGCGGCCATCGGGTTGCCGTTGAGCTGGATGGTGCCGCCGGGTTGCAGGGTGAACCGCTTGTTGGAGATGAGGGGCGGCAGGCTGAAGATGAAGTCTCCTTCGCTGACGGTATAGGTGCCGAAGGTGGAGAGTTCGCCCGTGGTCGGGTTCATCATGATGTTCAGCACGGCCGAACCGCGGGCGTTGAGGGTCATGTCGGTCCCCTGGTCGGAAATCGAGAGCAGCAGACCGGGATTGATGTTGAGGGCGACGTTCAGATTCAGGTCGCTTTTGCGGGCTGTCTGCTGGGCCTGTTTCTGGCTGTACTGGCTCTTCTTGAGCGAAAGCATGTCCTGGGCAGTCTCTTCGGCGGGCTGGGTGAAGACGATCCAGTCCGATTCCGCCACGGAGGATTTGTTGGAGAGGGGCAGATAGAAGGTCGAGTTGGGCCGGGTGTTGATGGCTGCGTCGATTTCGATGCCTTTCCGGGTGCCGGTCACGTCGATGGCGCCCGATACGTAGATCTTGCCGTAGTACTGCGGGTTGTCCTGCAGGGTGGTGTTCAGCGCCAGCAGGTTGGAGGGAACCAGTCGGATGGCGTAGGTCAGGTGGTCGCGGCGGGAGAAACGGGCCCGGGCCTGCAGGGTGGCGCGGTTGCCCTCCTGGTCGAGCAGTTCGGTCGGAGGCAGGGTGATGTTTCCGTCCGCCACGGCAATGGTCAGCGCCTCGGCCCGGTAGGTGGTGTTGGTGATGCCGACGGTGGTCTCCAGATCGGTGACGGCGATCGTGCCGGTGAGCTGGGTCGAATCCTGTTCGCGGCGCAGTTCGGCCTGCAGGGAGGTTGAGCCGTCGATCGAACGGATGGTTTCGGCCGGCAGGAAGGGGGAGAGTGCGTTGAGCGGTATGCCGTCGATGTTGACCGAGACCGAGAGCAGATCGCGGGTTGGGCTGTAGAAGCCCCGGATCAGGGTCTGTTGGGTGGCCGTGTTGCGCAGGGAGAGACCGGCGCGCTGGTTGGTCAGGTCCCAGGCGCTCCGCAGCTGCAGTTGCGGGGCCGTGTAGCCGTTCAGCCGGAGACTGTCCATGAGGACGTTGGCGATGAGCACCGGCGACTTGCGTCCGGCAATCAGTTCGGCCCGGCCGTCCAGGGTGCCACCGATGGTTTGGGCGGGCAGTTTGAGGATGTTGTTGAGCAGGCTCAGGTTGAAGTCATTGAGCGACAGACGCAGCGTGTCGCTCTTGGTGTCGCCGTAGGTGCCGTCCAGTGTCAGGCTCTGGGCGCCGCTGGCCAACTGGAACCGGTTGATGGCAATGTCGGCGGGAGAGTAAACGATGGCCTCGGAGGAGAGATCCCAGCGTCGTGCTCCCGTGGTGATGTAGGAGGTCGGTTTGAAGCGTGCGCTGACCGAGAGACTGTCGTTGCGGCGCTCCAGGCGCGACTCGAGTTCCAGCAGGGCGTTCAGTTCCGATTCGGCGTTGCTCAACCGGGCCGACAGGTCGATCCGGTTGTCCGCAATGCGGGCCGAGATGTTGTTGGACGGGGTCGAGATGTTGGGCAGGTAGAGATCCTCCGTGGAGAGATCGATCCGGACGGCACCGCTCCGGTTGTTGGCATCCAGCCCCAGTTTCGTGATGAAGAAGTTGCCGTACTCCACATAGTAGATGTCGGCATCCACCGCGAAGAGTTCGCTCTTCGGGTCGAAGGAGGCGTCGAGGTAGGCTCCGGAGGCGATGTCGAAGTCGTTGAGGAAGATGGCGGCCAGCCGGTTGGCCCCCTCTTTGATCCGCAGGTGCAGTTCGGCAGGCTGGGCCAGATTGAGCTGCGGGGAGACGGCTGCACGGGTGGGGGCGCCGATGTTCAGGGTGGCTACGCCGGCATTGGCCGGACGGCGGATCTGCAGCGTGTTGCCTTGTTCGGCATGGTGGTGTGCCGTGGTCTGCGTCTCCTCCTTGGCCAGGGCGGGCAGGTAGTCGTACAGAATGTGCGACAGGTAGTCCAGCACCTCCTTGTAGGCGACGCCGCTGCGGTAGCGCACGTCGGCAAAGTCGGAGTTCAGCGTCAGGTAACGTTCGGAGGCGTTGCTGCGGCAGATCAGCTGGACGGAGTCCGTGCGGAGTGAGTGGGCATGGGAGCGGTAGACCAGATCCGAGAGCAGTAGCTCGCCGTTGGCATTTTCGAGCGAGGAGCCGCTGCCCTGCAACTGCAGGCGGCCGCTGAGGGTGGCGAGGCTGTCCTTGCGGAAGAGGTTGAGCCCGTACAGGTCGGCCAGGCTCAGGTTCAGATAGAGATCGTAGCTGGGAATCGATCCCGAGAGGTTGGCGCTGCCGGTGGCGGTGAAGAGCAGCTGGGGATCGCCCGAGGAGAGCTGTGCCTGGAGCTGTTTGCCGTGATAGTTTGCCGCGACGCGCAACTGGCGGTAGGTATGGCCGTCGAATTCGGCCGTCGGCACGAAGAGCGTGACGTCGGCATTGATGCGTTCGCCCTTGATGCGGCCGATGGCCTTTACGTCGGCGGAGATGCGGCCCAGCTGTTTGTTGGCCAGCAGGCGGCCGGCATTCACCTCCCGGGCGGAGACGGAGCCGTTGAACAGGAGACCTCGTTTGGCGGAGTTGCCGCCCGTACCGGCCACCGTGACGGAGCCAATGTCCGTGTTCAGACCGAGGCGTGTCCGGAACCGTTCCAGGGTGCCGGACAGGGAGCCGTCCAACTGAATGTGACCGGCCCGTTGCAGCATCAGGGAGGGCTGTTCGGCCAGCGGTTGCTGCAGCCAGCCGTTGGCTATGCGCCGGAGCGAGCGTCCGTCGGAAGCGAACCGGTCGATGCGCAGGTCGAAGGAGGCCTGCGGCAGGTCGATGATCCGGGCTACGGTGCCGTGCAGGGCCAGGTCGGTCCGGCCGTTGTCGGCCGTGCAGGCAATGGAGGTGGTGAACCGGTCAATCGTACCGTTGAAGTCGATGTCGGCATCGTCGATGGTCATGCGGCTGGAGCGGAACGAGGGAACGAAGTAGCTCAGCGTGGCGGTGGTCAGCCGCGAGCCGGTCACCCGGGCATCGAAGCGTACGCTGTCCGTAAAGTAGGCCCACGAGGCCCACGAGGTGCCCTCCAGCCGGAAGCGGGGCATGTGCAGTTCGGAATCCTCCGAGCGCAGCAGGGCGTTGTCCAGCCCGATGATGCCGTCGCCGACCAGCAGCGTGTCGGCCGACAGGCGCCGGATGCGGAAGCCGCTGATGTCCTCCAGCGACATCGAGTCGATGCTCAGCCGGATGTCGCCGTCCGCAATGTCCAGCCGGCGGGCGGCGATGTTGAGCCGGTCGAAAACGAGGTTCTGGTAATTGACCTGTCCGGGGGTGACGGTGTCGGCACCCTCGGTCTGGAGCTTGAAGCGCGAGTCGGTGATGCGCACCTTGCGGAAGGCCAGCGGCATGGGGCGGCTCTCCTTGGTGGTGTCGCTGCTCAGCCGGGCCAGCAGGCGCGAGAGGTTCATCTCGCCGTCACGGGCGGTGTAGAGATAAATCTTGCCGCGCTCCAGCGCAACGTCGTGGAGCAGCAGCTCGCGCCGCAGCAGTGCCACGCGGCCCAGCCGGGCACCCAGCCGGTCGGCATAGATCAGCGTGTCGCCGCGGTCGTCCGCTATGTAGAGCCTGTCGATGTCCAGACGGCTGAAGGCGCTCAGCCGGATGTGGTCAATCGCAACGGTGGTCTCCAGCTTGCGGGAGATCAGACCGACGGCCTTCTGTACGGCAAAGTTCTGCACCGCCTCCACGTTCAGCAGCAGCGCTACCGCCAGCGGCAGCATCAGCAGCACGACCAGGCACCAGGCCAGCGCTTTTCCCAATATTTTTATAACTTTGCGCATACGTACGAAACGGTCGGTTGTCCCCCGGGACGAACTGCCGCGGATCAATCTGCAATTTTACGAATTTTTGGCGAGATTGCCGGGGTTCCGCACGCTATTTTGGCGGATCGTCCGTTTCGGCGCACGGATTTTTTAACATTTGCATTTTGGAAACGCTTTCTCCTTCATCGGATATTGTCATACTGGGTATCGAGTCGTCCTGTGACGACACCTCGTCCGCCGTGTTGCGCGGTACGACGATGCTCTCCAATGTCATCGCCTCGCAGGCCGTGCACATGCAGTACGGCGGTGTGATTCCCGAACTGGCCTCGCGGGCCCATCAGCAGAACATCGTGCCCGTGGTCGATACCGCACTCAAGAATGCCGGCCTGACGATCGACGATGTGGACGCCATCGCCTTTACCCGGGGCCCCGGTCTGCTGGGGTCGTTGCTGGTGGGCGTTTCGTTCGCCAAGGGACTCTCCGTGGCCAAGCACATCCCGCTGGTGGAGGTCAATCACCTGCAGGGGCACATCCTGTCCCACTTCATCGACCTGCCCGACGAGGAGCGCCCGCATCCGGACTTCCCGTTCCTGTGTCTGCTCGTGTCGGGCGGCCACACCCAGATCGTGCGCGTGACGGCGCCGCTGGAGATGGAAATCGTCGGTACGACCATCGACGATGCGGCCGGCGAGGCGTTCGACAAGTGTGCCAAGGTGATGGGGCTGCCCTATCCGGGCGGTCCGGTGATCGACCGGCTGGCCGCCCAGGGCGATGCCGACCGATTCCACTTCGCCAAGCCCTCCGTGCAGGGGTTCGATTACAGCTTCAGTGGACTGAAGACGTCGTTCCTCTATTTCCTGCGCGACCGGGTGGCCGAGGATCCCGACTTCATTGAGAAAAACAAGGCCGACCTGTGCGCCTCGCTGCAGCGGACCATCGTCGAGATCCTGCTGAACAAACTGGTCAAGGCGGCGCGCGAATACAAGATCAAGGACATTGCCATTGCCGGCGGCGTGTCGGCCAACTCGGGGCTGCGCAACGCCATCCAGGCCGAAGGGGAGAAGCGCCATTGGCGCACGTTCCTGCCGCCGCTCAAGTTTACGACCGACAACGCGGCGATGATTGCCGTGACGGGCTATTTCCGTTATCTGCGGGGAGAGGTCAGTCCGCTGGACGTTACGCCCGAGGCCCGCATCGAGAACATGCTCGGCGAGGAGCATCGTGCGTAGCACTCCGCATCGGGAGCACCATACGGGGAGGCTTAGCGGTTGCCGTAGCGCAGCCGGTAGGCCTCCTGTTGTTTACGGGACATGTTCCGGACCACCTTCTCGATCGAGTGGTCGATCAGATGGCGGATCAGTTCGTCGGGCACGTCGCTCTCCAGCGTGACCGTGATCCAGTATTTTTTGTCGGAGTGGTAGCCGAAACAGACGCCGGCATAGCGCTCCATCAGTTCGGCGGAATACTCCGTGTCGCACTTCATGTTGGCGATGAAAATGCCGTCGCGGGGCGTCAGCGCGGCATAGGTGAAGACCTTGCCCAGGATCTTGTAGACCAGCACGTCGTCGCCGAAGGGAAAACACTCCTCGGCGCCCGGCCGCGTGAGGCAATAGTCGCGGAAACTTTCAATGTCCATGGCGGGTAGATTGGAAGGGCAAGATAGTCATTTTCGGCTTAGCATAAACGGGCAAGGGGCGATCCGACCGGATCGCCCCTTGCCCGTTTGTAGTTGGGTCGTCGGGCTGCACTATTTGTTCATCGTGGCGAGCAGCTCCTCGTTGTCCTGCGTGTGTTCCATGTGTTTGGCCATCTCTTCCATCGCCTCGACGGAGGTCATGTCGGAGAGGTAGCGGCGCAGGATCCAGGTCTTCTGCAGCACCTCCTTGCTCAACAGCAGGTCTTCGCGGCGGGTACCCGAAGCCACCACGTCGACGGCCGGGTAGATACGCTTGTTGGCCAGCTTGCGGTCGAGCTGCAGCTCCATGTTGCCCGTACCCTTGAACTCCTCGAAAATCACCTCGTCCATCTTCGAGCCCGTGTCGATCAGCGCCGTGGCGATGATCGTCAGCGAACCGCGCTCCTCCGTGTTGCGGGCGGCGCCGAAGAAGCGTTTGGGCTTGTGGAGCGCATTGGCGTCCACACCGCCCGAGAGCACCTTGCCCGAGGCGGGCTGCACCGTGTTGTAGGCGCGGGCCAGTCGGGTGATCGAGTCGAGGAAAATGACCACGTCGTGGCCGCACTCCACCATGCGTTTGGCCTTGTCGAGCACCATTTCGGCCACCTTCACGTGGCGCGAGGCCTGCTCGTCGAAGGTCGAGGCCACCACTTCGGCCTTCACGTTGCGGGCCATTTCGGTCACCTCCTCCGGGCGTTCGTCGATCAGCAGGACGATCATGTAGACCTCCGGGTGGTTGTCGGCAATGGCGTTGGCGATATTCTGCAGCAGGACGGTCTTACCCGTTTTGGGCTGGGCGACGATCAGACCGCGCTGTCCCTTGCCGATCGGCGCGAAGAGATCGACGATGCGGGTGGACATGTTGTTGTGGCCGTTGCCCGTGAGGGTAAACTTTTCGTTGGGGAAGAGCGGCGTCATGTATTCGAACTGGACGCGGTCGCGGATGAATTCGGGCGCCAGACCGTTGATTTCGACCGGTTTGACCAGCGGGAAGTATTTCTCGCCCTCCTTCGGGGGACGAATCACGCCGCGCACCGTGTCGCCGGGCTTCAGACCGTAGGTCTTGATTTGGGCGGCCGCCACATAGATGTCGTCCGGCGAGTTGAGGTAGTTGTAGTCGGGCGACCGCAGGAAACCGTAGCCGTCGGGCATGATCTCCAGCACGCCTTCGCCCTCGACATAGCCGATGCTGGCATCCGCCGGGGTCGGCGTGTAGCGGTCGGCCGGGCGGGCCGCTTCGCTGCCGCCGTGTTGCGGGCGGTGGTGCTGCTGGCGGAAGGGACGCTGCTGGCGGGGTTGCTCGGGGCGGGGGGCAGGCTGCTGGGGTTGTGTTGCGGTCTGTCCTTCGGCCACCGGAGCGGCGGCCTCTTCGTCGGTCGCCTCCGGACGGGGCGTTTCGGCCTCCGGAGCGGCATGTGGCGTCGCATTCTTGCGGGGACGGCCGCGGCGGGGACGGTTGGCCTCTGCGGGGGCCGCTTCCGGACGGGGCGCGTCGGGTGCTGTATCCGTTGTTTTGCTGTCTGTTGCGGCTGCTGTATCTTCGCGGCGGGGGGCTTCGTCGGCCGACGGGCGGCTCGGCGTGCCGTTGCCGGCAATGGCGCGGATCAGGTCGTCCTTCTTCATGGTAGTGACGCTCTTGACGCCCATGGCTTTGGCTATTTCACGCAGTTGAAGGATGCTCTTCTGTTGCAATGCATCGAGATCTTGCATGGGAAAAGGTTTCTCTAAACTATGTCTTGTCGAGGATGATGCCGGACGAAGTGCCGGCGGTCGAATCAAATGTGGCAACAAATATAACGGTTTTCACTGAAAAAGCCCGCTTTGGACGCCCGATTCGTTGTTCCGGCAGGAGAAAATCAAGAAAAGGGGAGATTTCCACACGGAAATCTCCCCTTGAACAGGTGTTTTATGCGGGCTGCTAAACCTCTTTGGTCTGCATCCGGTTGTTCGGTTGCGCTGTTTTTTTGTGCTGCGACGTGTAGAGGTAGCGCTTGATCTTGTGCGAAGGGGTCTTCTCGAAGGCCTCTTCCTGTTCCCGGATGGAGGCGATCTTCGAGGATTTGTTCACTTTCGCATTGACGTACCGGATGAGTTCGGCCTTGATCTCCGCCATGTCGTGGCGCAACTCCAGGTAGCGCTTGCGAAGCTGTTCGCGGTCGAAGTGAACCAGGGCGATCAATTTGCCGTTCTCCTCCTGTACGATCGAGTCGCTGACCAGAAAGTGGCTGTTCAGCACGCTCTCGATATCCTCCGGATAGATGTTCTCGCCGTTCGGCCCGAGGATCATGTTGCCCAGCCTTCCCTTGATGTAGAGGTAGCCGTCGTTGTCGAAGGCCGCCAGGTCGCGCGTGCGGAACCAGTGGTCGTGCGTGAAGACCTCGGCCGTCAGTTCCGGATTCTTGTAGTAGCCCTGCATCGTGCAGGGGCTCTTGACCACCAGTTCGCCTTCGCCGAGTTCGTTGACATCCTCCAGCCGGGCCTCGACCCCTTTCAGCATGGGGCCCGTCGAGCCGAGGCGCACCTTGTCGGGGGTAGCTCCGGCCAGCAGCGGAGCGGTTTCCGTCAGTCCGTAGCCGATGGCATAGGGGAAACGTCCCTCCAGCAGGAAGCGTTCGGCTTCGGCATCGAGTTTGGCACCGCCGATGCCGAAGAAGCGGAGCCGGCCGCCGAAGAGTTCATAGAGCCGTTTGCCGATCGTGCGGTGGATCATCTTGCGGAAGAACGGGCGGGCATAGAGCGCACGCAGGAATGGAGATGATCCGAACCGGTTGGCCACCTGGCTCTTGTAGATCTTCTCGATGATCAGCGGTACGCTGAGCATGATGGTCGGGCGCACCTCGCGCAGGGCGGGCAGCAGGTTGGAGGCCGTTGGCGGACGGTCGATGTACACCACCGAGGCGCCGCACATGAAAGGCAGCAGCATGCCCAGCGAACACTCGTAGGTGTGGGACAGGGGCAGGATGGAGAGGAACACGTCGTCGGGCAGGACGGCGAAGAGGTCGCGGCCCATCTGGATCTGCCGGGCGAGGTTGTAGTGGGTCAGCATGACGCCCTTCGGGGCGGACGTGGTGCCCGAGGTGTAGATGATGACCGCCAGGTCGTCGGGCTTGGGCTCGCGCATGACGCCCAGGGCGCCGCTCTTGCGCGAGAGGATGCCGAGGTTCTTGGTGCGGATGACGATGTTCATCCGGTCGATCGTCTCACGCGAGAGGCGCGAGAAGAGTTTGTCGGAGACCATCAGCGCCTTGGCATCGGAGTGGGCGATGATGGCGTCCAGTTCGGGGCCCGAGAAGTCGGGCAGAATCGGGACGGCCACCATGCCGGAGGTGACGATGGCGAAGTAGCAGACATTCCAGTTGGGCATGTTGCTGCTCAGCAGGGCCACCTTGTCGCCGCTGCTGAGTCCGGCGCCGAGCAGTATGCCGCGGACGTAATCCACCCGGTCGTCGAAATCGTTGTAGGTCATCGACTCGCGGCCCAGCATCGAGAAGGCAGACCGGCTGCCGTAGGTGTTGATGCTGTTGGCGTATAGTTCTTTGAGTGTTTGGAATTCCATAGAACGGGAATAAGTGGCATTGTCGGATGCGGGTCGTGCGGAACTTTCCGGGTAAGGTTCCGACCCGCGCGGAGAACAGCGGTTGCCGGTCGCTGTCCGCTCATTTGTATAACGCAAATTTAATCATTTCTGTTGTCGGTTCGCCATTTGTCGGCCGATTTGTGTGATGCTTTCGCGTCGGAGCTACTGTTCCGGGACGAGCGTGCCGGCATACTCGAACGCCTTCAGCCCGAAAAGGGGCATGACGGCATAGACATGGTCGAAGATGTTGGCTTGTACCTCCTCGTAGGGGATCCACGACTGCTGGACCGAGAAGCAGTAGATCTCCAGCGGCAGTCCGGTCGGGCCGGGCTGGAGCTGGCGCACCATGTGGGTCATCTCCTGGTTGATGTCGGGGTTGTTGTCGAGCCACTGGTTCAGGTATTCGCGGAAGGTGCCGATGTTGGTGAGCTGCCGCTTGTCCAGATGGCTGGCACGGTTGGCGTTGTAGGCCTCCAGTTCGGCCAGCCGCTGCGTGATGTAGTCGTGGAGCAGTTCGGAGCCCTTGAGAATGGCCAGGTCGTTT
This sequence comes from Candidatus Tidjanibacter faecipullorum, assembly GCA_019116245.1. Taxonomy (GTDB): domain Bacteria; phylum Bacteroidota; class Bacteroidia; order Bacteroidales; family Rikenellaceae; genus Tidjanibacter; species Tidjanibacter faecipullorum. The sequence goes on along the minus strand of DXCC01000004.1, from coordinate 19,878 downwards.
TCGTTGAGGTAGCGGATCGAGGCAACGTCGATGTTGACCGAGCGCTTGATGCGCCGGCCGCCCGACTCCTCCATGCCGCGCCAGTTGGTGAACGGCTGGGAAACGAGGTTGTAGGTGGGGATGGTCGTGATGGTCTTGTCCCAGTTCTGAACCTTGACGGTGGTCAGGCCGATCTCCGTGACATTGCCGTCCGCGTCGCTACCCGGTACCACGATCCAGTCGCCCAGCCGCATCATGTTGTTGGAGCTGAGCTGGACGCCCGCCACGAAGCCGAGGATGGGGTCCTTGAAGACCAGCATCAGCACGGCGGCGAAGGCGGTCAGACCGCCCAGCAGAACGGTCAGCCGCTCGCGGGTGATGATGCTGACGATGATGAGCACGATGGCGCACCAGATCACGATGGTAATTACCTGGGTGATGATCTTGACGGGCTTGTCCTTGACGCTGGCGATGTGTTCGTAGACGCGGTTGATGCCGTTCATCAGCGAGGTGATGAGCAGGCCGGCAGCAATGACGATCCAGATGTCGACGATCCGGTCGAAGATCCACATGTAGTGCCAGCTGGCCGAGGAGATGCCCGTGCGCAGGATGATCGGTACGATGAGGCCGCCCAGCCGGTTGAAGAAGGTCTGGTCGAGGAGCCAGGTGCTCCAGTGGCTGCGCGAGGCACCCACGATGCGGCGGATCAGCCGGGGCAGGTATTTCTTGGCGACGATGTAGACGATCCAGCCGATGAGGCCGACGACGAGCATCGTGAAAACGACATCCAGAAATTCGACGAGATTGGGGTTTTCGATGCCGAAATTGTGAAAGAGGCGGAGTAGTTTCATACGGGTGCGGGGTTTGGACGGAAAGCGCTTGTCCGATACAACGAAGATAGCGAAAATCGTGCCGAACTGCGAATCCGCGCTATCTTTGTGGACGGAAAAAATTGACTTTGCATCATGGCACAGGAAGAAAAGATAAGGAACGTCGTCTTCGATCTGGGCGGCGTGGTCATCGGACGCGGATACGACCGGGCCGGAGGCGGCCTGGACGAGTTCGGTTTCCTGCAGGGCGACCGGCCGTTTCCCGACTACTGGCGGCGTTACGATCTGGGAACCGCCTCGCGCGCGGAGGTGGTGCGGGCCGTGGCCGACGAGCACGGCCTTTCCCTCGAGCAGGCGGCGGCCCGGCTCGACCGGCTGATGGCGCTGTTCGACCCGTTCGACGAGACGGTGGAACTGATCGGCGAGCTGGACGAGGCCGGATACGGCCTGTATGTCCTGTCGAACATGCCGGAGGAGTTCATGACCTATGTGGAACGGCTCGATGTGCTCCGTCACTTCGACGGGCTGGTCATCTCCAGCCGGGTGCATCTGGCCAAACCCGATCCGCGCATCTTCGCGCTGCTGGGCGAACGCTACGGCGTGGTGCCCGGGCAGACGCTGTTTGTGGACGACAAGCCTTCCAATACGGAGGCGGCGGCCCGGCTCGGTTTCCGGACCTGTACGTTCCGGCCCGACGGGGCGGGGTGCGACGCGGTGCGCCGACAGCTCGGACTGGTATCCGGGGAGGAGGAACGATGACGGCCGGATCGGAGACCGAACGGGCCGTGGCCGCTCTGGTGGCCTGGATGGAGTCCCTGCGGGACGAAGGGCGGAGGGAAGGCTTGGCACGCTTCGGCATTCGTAACGACCGGGCGTTCGGCATTCCGGTTCCCGTGTTGCGGCAGAAGGCCAGGGACTGGCGTGGACGGCACGACGTGGCGCTGGCGCTGTGGCATACCGGGTGGCACGAAGCCCGCATCCTGGCGGGCATGATGGCCGATCCGCGGCAACTGACCCCGCAGCAGATGGATGCGTGGGTCGAGGCGTTTGATTCGTGGGATCTCTGTGACCAGTGTTGCGGCAACCTGTTCTGGCGGACCTCCTTCGTGCGCGAAGCGATCGGCCGCTACGTGGCCGACGGGCGCGAATATGTGCGCCGCACGGGATTTGTACTGATGGCGGCGCTGGCCGTACACGATCGGACGGTGACGGCCGACGAGGCAGCCGGGTGGCTGCGCCTTGTCGCACGGTATGCCGACGATGATCGCAATTTCGTGAAAAAGGCGGTGAACTGGGCCCTGCGTCAGATAGGGAAGCGGGGTCCGGACTTTCGGGAGATGGCGCTGAATGTGGCGGAGCGGTTGGCCGCCTCCGACGTGCGCTCGGCGCGGTGGATCGGGCGTGATGCGGTGCGTGAACTCTCCTCACCGCGGACAGTGGCCCGGATGCGTGACGGCCGGGTGTGAACGGCCGGTCGGATTAGGCTTTGGCAAGCAGCCATTTGTCGAACAGCCGCCAGCAGGGGTAGAGAAAATGGACGATGGGGCCGACCAGCAGGGCGGCGATGATCGTTCCCTCCCGGATGCCGTTGACCGAGTGCATGAAGAGCAGGGAAACGGCGCAGGCCAAAAGAACCAGCGTGCAGTCGAAGCACAGCTTCACGAAGCCGAATTCCTTGTTGACCCGTTGGGCGATCAGCTGGACGACATATTCGCCGGGGTTCATGGCCACGTTGGCCTTGACGGACCAGCCGATGCCGATGGCCAGGATGACGCATCCGATGCCCAGATCGACGACCCGGCTGAAATAGGTCGTGGGCAGCATGTCGTAGAGGAGGGTCATGCAGACGTCAATCGAATAGCTGAAGAAAAGCACGATCGGAATCTGCACCAGTACCTCGTTGTACCGGTTGCGGAAGCCCTGCCATCCCATCAGGGCCACCTCGATCAGGATGAAAATGAAATTCTGGATGAAGGTGAACTCGCCCAGCGTGAAGCGCGTGAAGATGCTCAACACGTAGGGCAGGCTGGAGATGGGCGAGGTGCCCAGCGTGGCTTTCGTGATGAAGGCAACGCCGAGGGCGTTGACGAACAGGGCGAAGGTCAGTAAAACGTATCTGCGAATATATTCCCGTTTCGATTTCATCTCTTTTGTCGCGTGAAAAAATCCGCCGCAAAGATCGCTCCGGCGGGCGGAAATTCCTTCGACCGGAACCGACGAAAATTGGTCAAATACGAAACCGATCGTATCTTTGTTCCATCGGTCATACAAACGGAACGGAGATGGAGAACGACACGCTTTTTCAACGCATCAGCCGCGACGGCCACGCCAAACGGCTGCTGGACAACGATGTGCTGACCATTGTCATGCATGGTGAGCCGGATCCGACGCCGGTTAGGGTCCGCATGTTGTCCGGCGCATTCTATCTGCTGCTGGTCATGGACGGAATCGCAGCCCTGTCGGTCAATTACCGGACCCGGGCGATCGGGCCCCGGTCGCTGGCCTTTCTTACTCCCAGCATGGTCGTGGCTCTGGAGCGCGTCGACGCCGGATTCCGGGCGGTAGGACTGGCCATGGCTCCCGATTTTTTCGATAGCCTGCCGACCAATGCCCACGTGTACAATCAGCTGATCGCCCACATGGCCGAATTCGGCTCGCCCGTGCTGGAACTCGACGAGGCGGAGAGCGTTGCGGTGCGCCGCACGATCGACCTCTACGACACGATTGGCGATGTGCAGCTCCACCGCAACGGCATGGTGCGTTATCTGACCGATTTTTTGATGTTGAAGGTGGCGGCGGCGCTGCGACTGCGGGGCAGTGTCCGGACCGGCCGGATGGCCCACAGCGTGGAACTCTACCACCGTTTCCGCCAGTTGCTGGCGGAGCATTACCGCGAGGAGCACGGCATTGCCTTCTATGCGGGGCAGCTGTGCGTTTCGACGGCCTATCTGTCGCGTATCGTGCGGCAGGTTTCCCACAATACGGTCAACGGCCACATAGCCACCATGCTCCTCATCGAGGCGCGCTACTGGCTGGACAGCACCGACCGGCCGGTCAAACAGATTGCCGACGACCTTCGCTTCTCGGATCAGGCCGCCTTTGGCAAATTCTTCAAAAAACAGATGGGACTCTCCCCGCTGGCCTATCGCCACCGGAGCGAACGGCCTGCCCGTCAGAACCAGTAGGTGTAGGTCAGGCAGTAGGCGCGCTGGAGCTGATTGACGAGCGTTTGGCCGGTCTGCTGTTCCCACAGGCTGCGGAACGGGCTGCTCCAGGCGTTTGTGAAATTCTGGATGAACTGGAAGGTGAAACCGGCATAGCCGATGCCCAGCACCACGCCGCAGGAGGCTGCGGAGAAGGGCGACCGGCGGTCCAGACTGTCGGCCCAGGCGGCATCCAGACGTTGGGTGCCGAAGAGCGTGAGCCCGGCCTGGATGCCCGCCTGCAGGAAGACGGGAATGCGGGCGTTGCTCTCGAAGAAGGTAATCAGCAGGGGAACGCTCAACGCATACTGGGTGGCGTTGAGGGTGACTCCGGCGCCGCTGTATCCGAATCCCCACATGGAGAGGTTGGCGCCCGTGTCGAACGACCACACCGCACCGAAGGGCAGCGAGGCGTTGAACCCGACCGTGAAGCCGGGGTGGCTGCGCACCTGGTCATGCATGTTGATCGAGAAGTCGGCGGCGGCGATCAGCCAGTTGACCGACGTGTGCTGGTAGCCGGCGGTGATGCCCCAGCGCCAGGGCGTGGCCTGCCGTTCGGGCTGGGCCGGGCGGGGCTCCTGTGACGCTTGTGGCTCTTGCGGTTGCTGCGGCTCCTCGGTGCGCGGGGCGGCTTCGGAGAACGGATCCAGGCGGAGTTCCGGTTCCTGGGCGGCAGCCGGGCAAAGGCTGCCCGCCAGCAGCAGAATCAGCAGCGGAATCAGGTAACGGGGCATGCGGGTCGGAATGAAAAACAACATGCCTCCGCCGCGGCGGAGGCATGGGATGGTTGGGAAATCAGAACAGAAAGCTGAGGGTCAGGATGGCCGAGTGGCGGTTGAGCACGCCGGCCGGTACGTCGCCGGGGGTGAAGGTGACCTGGTTGACCGTGCCTTCGGGCAGGCGGGCCGCACCTTCGTAGTAGTAGAGGCCGAAGGGAGCTACCCGGTAGCGGCTGTAGACGTAGGTGAGGTCGAGCGTCGTGGCCGGACCCAGCCAGAAGCCCACACCGGCCGAGACGTGGTGCGAGGAGGTGGTGAAGATGTCATTGAAGATGACGGGATTGCCCTCCTCGTCCCGCTCCTTGATCGGCGAATCGTAGTAGGCATAACCGGCACGCAGGGCGATCGAGGGGATGGGCTTCACCTCCACGCCGACGCGGAAGTTGTTGGCCGCGCGGTAGAGGCTGCGGATCTCCGACCGGAAGGACTCCTGCACGGCGTAGCTTTCGCTCGTGTAGCGCATGCCGTTATACCAGACCCGTTCGTAGTCGAAGGAGAGGGCTACGCGGCTGCCCAGCGTATAGGCCGCACCGAGCAACAGGCGCGAGGGAGTCTGGTATTCGTAGAGGTAGGTGGTCTGGAGGGTGTTGAACACCGACGTGGTGCTCTGTCCGGGCCGGAGGGTCTCCATGCTGGCCATGTAGTCCTTGTAGAGGGAGGTGAAGTTCGGACTGTGGTAGGCGATGCCGATGCGCAGCGAGGGGATCGGGCGGATGATGGCGCCCAGCTTGATGTTGAAGCTCGTACCGTTGGCACGGATGCGCTGCGAGTAGCTCATCCGGTTGAGGGACGGCGCTCCGGTATACTCCTCGGTGTAGGAGAGCCACATGTTCTGGGCAATGCTCTGGAAGCCCAGATCGAAGCCGAAATAGACCACGTTGCTGAAGTTGAATCCGCCGGCGATGTTGTATTCACCGACCGATCCCGTGCTCTGGTAGTTGAGCGAGGGGGTGAAGGTGGCGTTGGACGGCAGGGCGTTCAGTGCGTAGGTGCCGTCGCCCGTGGCCTGGAAGAGCCCCGACTGGTAGCCCAGCACCGCACCCCATTCGTCGATGAAGATGTCCGTATTGTTGAACGGATCATCTTTCAGCGCCTGTTCGGAGATGCCTTTCCATCCGCTGTAAAGGCCGTTGAGCTGCAATTGGAAGACGTTCAGCAGCGAGCCGCCCTGCACCTGGGGCAGGCGGATGTTGCCGCCGAAGTTGAAGTCGTCCGTCCTGTTGTAGGAGAATCCCACGTTGAAGCATACCCGGCCGTTGTTGCTGCGCACCCAGGGCAGGATCATGCCGGCGTTGTTGAACGTGAAGCGCGAGGAGGTGGCGGTCCGGGAGGCCAGTTCGTTGTTGCCACGCGAGAAGGTCATGCCTGCCGAGAGGCCGAGCACGAAGTGTTGCGACATGCCGATGCCGGCCGGGTTGATGTCGAGCGAGGCCAGGTCGCCGCCCAGGGCCGTGAAGGCGCCGCCCATGGCGCTGACGCGGGCCGTGGTGAACGAGTAGTCGTTGCGGGCGTTGCGCATCATGTCCAGCGGGGTGAAGCTGCCCGAGGCCAGCAGGATGCCCCCCTGCGTGTAGGTGTTGTTCTGGGCCCGGGAGGGCAGGGCGGCCGCGGCCGCAAGGGCCAGCGTTATGGCGAATCTTCGGATGGTTTTCATGACGGTGAAAGTAGATCGGTTGGTGGAACGGTGAAGAAGGTCAGCCGCAGGTTATCGGCGGCTGCTGCCCGAACGCGAGGAGGAGCTTACACCGCCCGAACGCGAAGGCGAGCTGAAAGAGCTGCTCGACGACCGGCTGGGGGTGCTGTAACTGCTTCGCGAAGTGCTGCGGCTCGGCGACATGGTCGACGTGGAGCGGCTCGGCGAGTAGGTGCTGGTCGAACGGGACGGCGTGCTGGTCGTGCTGCGCGAATAGCCCGACGAGGTGCTTCGGCTCGGGGTCGAATAGCTGCCCCGGATGCTGGTCGAGGTGCTCGGGGTACGGTAGTTGTTGCCCGAGGGGCGCGACGTGGTGGGCGTGCGGTAGCTGCTGCCGGAGGTGGTGCGGCCCGAAGAGCTGATGCCCGTGCCGCGGCCCGACGAGGAGGTGCCCCGGATGCCCGTCGTGTTCTGACGGCCGCCCGTGGTGTTGTAGTTGCCGCGCGAGGAAGTGGTCGACGAGGAGCCCCGTACGGAGGTGGCGGTCGACGAACCTACGCGCTGGGACGAGGAGACGGAACTGCCCCGGTAGGAGCTGCTGCCTCTGTAGGAGCTGCTGCTGCCCGTGCGGACACTTGTGCTGGCCGAACTGCCGCGGCGGGTCGACGAGGAGGCATAGCGCGACGATGCCGAGGAGCCGTAGCGGTAGCTGCTGTTGGTACTCGAGTGGGGACGGTAGGAGTAGTACGGGCCGTGGTGGTGCGGCGGGTAGGGAGCATAGTGGGGATACCAGTAGTCCCAGCCCCAGTACCAGTTGAAGCCCCAGTTCCAGCCCCAACCCCAATAGGGCGAATAGTAGCTGCCGAAGTAGAAGCCCGGCGACCACCAGTAGTAGGGCGAGCCCCAGAAGCCCCAGTTGTTCCACGGCGTCAGATAGACGGGCGTCACAACCAGATTGCCTGCCACGAGGGAGACGTCGTAGTAGCCCGGACCGTAGATGCCGTCCAGGAAATAGGCCGTGTCGTAGTAATAGTTATAGTAGCTGGCCGGACGGACATAGTAGGGATCTTCGAACATGGACAGTTTGCGCTGGTAGCCGCTCTCGTAGCCGTCCACGTATCCCTCCACGTAGCTGTCCTGCTGCGGCTGCAGCGGTTCCAGCACGATGCCGTCCGTCGCGGAGACGGTGCGGGTCTGGGTGTCGGTGTCGGCCAGGAGGGCCGTAGCCTGGGCGCGTCGGGCTTCCGCTTCGGCGCGGATGGCGGCTTCGCGCTCGGCCTGGGCGCGCACGGCGGCCTTGCGGTCATAACTTCCGTACATGTCGTCGTAATAGACGGATGCCGACGCGGTCTGACGGGTGCTCGTGCAGCTGCCGAAGAGAGGGGCTGCCAGGAGGGTCAGCGCGGCACTTATGGTTCCGATCGTCTTTTTCATGATCTGTTGGTTTTGCAGCCGGACACAGGTCCGGATATTTCATAATAAACGTGTCGGCAAGGGGTTTTGTTTCGTCCGGGGTGACGTTTCCGCGCGGAAGACGCGCCGGAACATGGCACCGTGTCAGGACGGTGTACCCCTTCAAGACAAATATACGCAAACATCCCTGTCGCTGTCGTTTCCGTCCGGTGAAACGGCCGAAACGGCCGGTCAGCATGCCGCAGGGCCGCTGGACGGGCGGACGAATATTTTGTGCCTCCGGTGGGCGGAGTTACGGGGATTCTCAGTACCTTTGTCCTCCGCAAAGATACGAAGATTATAATTCATTCAGATATACGATTATGGCGAAAGAGTTGAAGGAGCTGACCAGTCGGGCGGAAAATTATTCGCAGTGGTACAGCGACCTGGTTGTGAAGGCCGGTCTGGCCGAGAGTTCGGCCGTGCGCGGCTGTATGGTCATCAAACCCTACGGCTATGCCATCTGGGAGAAGATGCAGCGTGCGCTGGACGACATGTTCAAGGAAACGGGTCACGTGAATGCCTATTTCCCGCTGTTCATCCCCAAATCGTTCTTCAGCCGGGAGGCCGACCACGTGGAGGGTTTCGCGAAAGAGTGTGCCGTGGTGACGCACTACCGCCTCAAGAACAATCCCGACGGCGGCGTGGTGGTCGATCCCGACGCCAAACTCGAGGAGGAGCTGATCGTGCGTCCGACCTCCGAGACGATCATCTGGAACACCTACAAGAACTGGATCCAGTCCTACCGCGACCTGCCCATCCTGATCAACCAGTGGGCCAACGTGGTGCGCTGGGAGATGCGCACCCGCCTCTTCCTGCGGACGGCCGAGTTCCTCTGGCAGGAGGGCCACACCGCCCACGAGACCCGCGAACAGGCGCTCGAGGAGGCCAACAAGATGATTAACGTCTATGAGCGTTTCGCCCGCGAGTGGATGGCCCTGCCGGTCATCATGGGGCGCAAGACGGCCAACGAACGTTTCGCCGGTGCCGACGAAACCTTCACCATCGAGGCGCTCATGCAGGACGGCAAGGCGCTCCAGAGCGGTACGTCGCACTTCCTGGGACAGAACTTCGCCAAGGCATTCGACGTGCAGTTCGCCGGCCGTGACGGCAAGCTCGACTACGTGTGGGCTACCTCGTGGGGCGTTTCGACCCGTCTGATGGGTGCCCTCATCATGGCGCACTCGGACGACAACGGTCTGGTGCTGCCGCCCCGTCTGGCCCCGACTCAGGTGGTCATGATCCCGATCTACAAGGGCGAGGAGGAGCTGCGCCGCATGGTGGCCGAAATGGAGACCATCGCCGCGAAACTGAAGGCGAAAGGCATCACGGTGAAGATCGACGACCGCGACAACGTCCGTTCGGGCTTCAAGTTTGCCGAATACGAACTGAAGGGCTTCCCGGTGCGCATCGTGATCGGTCCGCGCGACCTGGCCGCCGGCACCGCCGAGGTGATGCGCCGCGATACGCTGGAGAAGGAATCCGTGCCGATCGAAGGCATCGAGGATTTCGTCGAGAAGGAGCTGGCCGCCATGCAGGAGAACATCTATGCCAAGGCGCTGAAGTTCCGCGATTCGATGATTACGAAGGTGGATACGTTCGAGGAGTTCGAGCGCGTGCTCGACGAGAAGGGCGGCTTCGTACTGGCTCCGTGGGACGGCACGACCGAAACCGAACTGGAGATCAAGGAGCGCACCAAGGCGACGATCCGCTGCATCCCGTTCGATACGGTGGACGAGGAGGGCGTCGATATGCTGACCGGCAAACCGTCGCACCGCCGCGTACTCTTTGCCCGCAGCTACTAACGGCCCGGGCGCACGACGCTGAATACAGGGGAACGGCTGCTCCGACGGGGCGGCCGTTCATTTTTTTTGTGGCCGGAGCGGGAGTAAGGTGGCGGATAAATGGCTGTCTTGTGCAAAAACCGGGCGATCCCGTCGCGGCGGAGCCTGCGCGCGATCGCTCAAAATACGAAACGTATGCGAAGAAGTGGAAGCCGTGTGTGGCTGTGTGGCGTGCTGTTGAGCGCCGGGCTGTTGCTGGCGGGTTGCAGCGTATCGTCGGGCATGCAGCAATCCTTTGGGTGTCATCCGGATGAAATCGAGCTGGGCATGTCGATCGACGATGTCCTCGAATTGTGTGGCCGGCCGGTCGGCAAAGCAATGTATGTGGAAAACGGCATCCGTTACGACCAGTTGATCTACATCGGTGTGGCACGGTCGGAGAATCGGGTGATTACGACCGTCACGTTCGAGGATGGCGTGCTGACCCGACAGGAAGTTGAAATCGAGGAGACACCGCTATCCTTGCATTGTAATCATCATTAAGGTCTGCCCATCGCAGGGAACCCGTAAGCAAGGGGGAGAACCGATCCGGTTCTCCCCCTTGTCGTTGTCGGGCGTGTGCCGCGCGTGCGTGTCCTACCGCGCGTGCGTGTCCTACCGCGACGTGGCGGCCGCCTTGCGGCGGGCGATTTCGTTGATGAAGTCGCTCAGCACGTTCATGTAGTTGATGAAGGCGTCGTAACTCGAACCGTAGGGGTTGTTGCTGTTCTGGCGGCTCGCCTCCGTGAACCATTTGGTGCCCATCCAGTAGAAGTGGTCGGCCGTCTGGAGAAAGTTCCAGACGTGGTTGAGGTCGGGCGAATCGAGCTGGCGCACCGCCTCGTACTGGGCGTAGAGCTTGTTGAAGGCCTCCTGCTGGAGTTCGTTGCCGAGCCAGGCCGAGGTGTCGCGCTCCTCGTCGGCCCACGACGTGGCGTGGGGGGCATGGAGAATGCCGATCGGCTGGTGGGCGCGGGCGCTCTCGGCGGGGGTGACGAAGGTGAATCCGCTGCCGATGGCCTGATCCACGAAGGCCCGTACGAAGTCAAAGATGCCGCTGTCGGCCCGCTGCCAGCTGCCGAAGACGTCGTAGTCCAGGCAGAGGTTGACCGTGTCGCCGCGGTCGCCCTGGATCCAGCCGAGGTATTTTTCGGCCGTGAGCGGCCACTCCGACCAGCGGGTGTCCGAGAAGCGGAAGGCAATGTCGTCGCTCAGCCGGTAGTTGCGCAACAGGACGCGCAGCTTCTGGTTCAGTGGATTGGCATAGACGTAGTTCGGGCTTTTCCAGCCGAGCAGGTGACGGGCGCCTTCGCCCAGCATGGTCTGGTAGCCCATCGAGGCGGCCATGGCGCCGATCGAGTCGGAGTAGAGCATGGCCGTGTTGTAGAGCGTGCGGGGGGTCTGGCCGAACTCCCGGCGGATGATTTCGGTGTGGCGGGCCACCTCGTCGCGGAAGGGCTCCTCGCCCGCCAGTGAGGCCAGCGAGTCGGAGTAGGTGCCGGCCACGAATTCGACGCAGCCGGTGGCCGCCAGATCGCGGAAACTTTGCAGCGCATCGGGCGCGAAGGAGCGCATCTGTTCGATGGCGAGCCCCGAGAGGTAGAAGCTGACGTGGAAGCGGTTGCCATGGGCGCGGATCAGGTCGGCCAGCAGGGCGTTCATGGGCTGATAGACGTTCATGGCGGCCCGCTGCATGGCGGTCCGGTTGCGGGCATCGTCGAGGTAGTTGTGATCGACGCCCATGTCGAAGAAGCGGTAGGTCCGCAGCAGCATGGGGCGGTGTACCTCAAAGAATAGCGACAGAGTTTTCATATTGCGGTTCTTTCATTGTTTTCCGGTAAGGGGGGCGGGCATCTCAGCGGCCGGCCTCCGCGATGACGCGTTCGTAGACCTGTTTGACCTTGGCGGCGGCGTCGTTCCACTTGAGTCCGGTCACCTCCTCGCGTCCCTTGCGGGCGAAGAGGTGGGCCAGGGCAGGGTAGGAGATCAGCGCATGGATGTCGTCGGCCAGGGCGTCCACATCCCAGTAGTCCACCTTCAGCGCATAATCGAGCACCTCGGCCACTCCCGACTGTTTGGAGATGATGACCGGCACGTTGGCGCGCATCGCCTCCAGCGGCGAGATGCCGAACGGCTCCGAGACGGAGGGCATCACATAGACGTCGCTCAGGGCAAACATGCGGTTGACGTCGGCACCGCGCAGGAAGCCTGTGAAGTGGAACCGGTCGGCGATGCCCAGGCTGGCCACACGGCGCACCACGTGGGGCATCATGTCTCCGCTGCCGGCCATCACGAAGCGCACGTTCGGCACGCGGGCCAGCACCTTGGCGGCCGCCTCGACGAAGTAGTCGGGCCCTTTCTGGTAGGTGATGCGGCCGAGGAAGGTGACGATCTTGTCGTCCAGTCCGCGGCGCACCTCCTCGTCGGGCGTGGAGGCGAACCGCACGGCGTTGTGGACGGTGACCACCTTCTCGGGGGCAATGCCGTAGCGTTCGATGACGATGCGGCGCGTGAGATTGCTTACGGCAATCACACAGTCGGCCGCTTCCATGCCGGCGCGTTCGATGTCATAGACGGTCTGATTGACGTGTTCGCCGCTGCGGTCGAATTCGGTGGCGTGGATGTGGACCACGAGGGGTTTGCCCGAGGCCCGCTTGGCGGCGATGCCGGCGTAGTAGGTGAGCCAGTCGTGAACGTGGATCACGTCGAACGAGTCGCGCAGATCGCCGGCAAGCTGTCCGGCGATGATCGCATAGCGCGCCACCTCCTCCATCAGGTTCGGACCGTAGGCGCCGGCAAAGGCGTAGCGTCCCTGCCAGAGGGTCCGGCCCGTATGGTGGGCGGTGTGGTGGAAGGTTTCGCCCTCGGCATACTCCTCGGGCGTGATATAGGGGGTCAGCGGCGAGTCGATCTGGATAAACGAGAGCCGTTTCTGCAGCTCCTGCGAATAGGTGTCCTCCGTGAAACGCGTCTCCACGTCGCTGGCATTGACGATGCGGGCGAACCGGCCGTCCTCGTCGCCGTAGGCTTTCGGCACGACGAACGTCACATCGACGCCATTGCGGGCCAGACCGCGGGTCAGACCGTAGCAGGCGGTTCCCAGTCCGCCGGCAATATGCGGCGGAAACTCCCAGCCGAACATCAATACTCTCATAACTGTGTCTTCTCTTGTGCTTGATCGGTTTGATGGTTCGCGGACGACCGGACGGCCTGCATGCGGTCGATCATCTCGCGGATGCGCAGCACGGCGCCCACGCTCCATGCCTGCGAAATGGCGCCGCGCTGCGTGTGGGGCGGGTCGCCGTCGTAGATTTCGGGCAGGGAGCCGATGCCGTAGCTGTCCAGATCCTCCTCGAAGCCGGCCAGCAGATGTTCGGCTTCCGGCAGGAAGGCTTCGCCCCGCAGGTCGAACCAGGCGCGCACGTAGTGCTCCAGGGGCCATACCCACACCGTGCCCTGATGGTAGGCGCGGTCGCGTTCGGCGGGATTGCCCTCGTAGCGTCCCTTGTACTTGGGGTTGCGCGGCGAGAGGGTGCGCAGTCCGCGCGGCGTGAGCAGGTGTTGCTTCACGGTGGAGAGGATGGCCAGCTGCTGGGCCTCGTCCGGTATCTTGTAGGCCAGCGAGCAGGCGATCACCTGATTGGGGCGAATGTCCGTGTTGCGCTCGCCGCCGTCGGTCATGTAGTCGGCCAGGTAGCCCCGGTTTTCATCCCAGAAGGCTGCCATGAATGCCTCCCGGATGCGGGCAGGCAGGTCGCGCCAGCGGGCTGCAAAGGCCTCGTCGCCGTAGCGCTCGGCCAGGCTGAGCGTGTAGCAGACGGCATTGTACCACAGGGCATTGACCTCCACCTGGCAGCCTTCGCGTCCCGTGACGGGGCGTCCGTCCACGACGGCGTCCATCCACGTCATGGCATATTGCGGATGGGAGGCGCGGATCAGACCGTCCTCGCGCATGGCGATGTTGTCGCCGATGCCCCGGCGGTAGGAGTCGAGAATGGTGCGCATCGCACGGCCGTATCGGGTCCAGATCTGCTCCTCGGGCAGGTGTTCGGCCAGTTGTTGGAGGGTCCAGAAGAACCACAGCGGCGCATCGACCGAGTTGTAAGCCGAACCCAGGTTGGGGAAGAGCCCTTCGTGCATCTGGGCCGTGAGGGTGTCCAGCGCTTCGGTGCAACTGGTTACGTCGCCCTGGGTGAGCGTGATGCCCGGCAGGGCGATGAAGGTGTCGCGGCCCCAGCGTCCGAACCAGGGATAGCCGGCCGTGATTTCGGTCCGGTCGCCGCGGCGGACGATGAACTGGCGGGCCGAGTGGCGCAGGCAGGAGAGGAAGTCGCGCTTGTCGCTGCGGCGGGCCAGCTCCTCCTCGAACAGGTCGTCCAGTGCGGCGGCCGAACGGGCGGCTTCGATCGAACACGAGAAGACGATCGGCCGTTCGCGGGTGATCGGCACCTCGAAGTAGCCTGTCGTGAGCAGATCCTCGAGGTAGTCGTAGCCGCGGGCGCGCTCCTCGTCGTACTCGAAGTTGTAGTACCAGTCGGGGGCGGCCACAAATTCGGCCGCGTCGCTGTCCACCTGCAGGTAGAGCCACGGGAACCCCTCGTAGAGGCGGTTGCGGACACCGCCCGGCACCGGATAGGAGTGGCCGTCGGCGTAGAAGTTGGCCTTGCCGAGCGTGTGCTTGTCGCGGAAGGCCAGGAAGGGGCGCAGCCGCAGCGTAGTCGGCGAGGAGGCTTCCAGCAGCGTGTAGCGGATCAGCAGCTGCGGGTGGGCGTGGATCCAGAGCAGCTCCTTGCGCAGCAGTACGCCGCCGACGCGGTAGGTCAGCGACGGGGTGGGGGTATAGTGGAAATCCACCAGGTATTTATGGCCCTTGGGCTCATAGACGCCGGGGTAGCGGTGGATGCCCAGGTTGAAGGCCTGTTCGTGCTGGATGATCGTTTCGTCGAGCGAGGAGAGCATGACGTAGTCGTGCTCGTCGCCCTCGATCACCGGAGCGACGAACAGTCCGTGGTACTTGCGCGTGTTGCAGCCCACCAGCGTGGTGCTCATGTAACCTCCCGCCCGGTTGGTGGCGAGCATCTCCCGCCGGAGCGAATACTCCAGATTGCCGAGCTGGGTCTTGTCGAATTCGAGAACGGACATAGGGTTTGTTTTTGCCGAGCCTTTGCGGGCTTCTGTTCTTTCTATAAATATAGGTATAATTTTCCATTCATGTATGGAAAATCCGGCGAAAAGTTCCGGGGTGTCTTGCGGCATCCCGGAACCGGTAGCGGTCGGTCAGGCCCACTTGACGAGCGCGAAGTCCATCCTGTGAGGCAGCAGGGCGTTCTTGGGATAGACCCGGATGGCGACGTCGTAGGAGCCCGGCGTGGTCGGTGTATAGTCCAGCGCATAGCGGATCAGCGTGCCTTCGCGGCCGACCGGGCACAGCTCGATGCGGTCGGCAATCCGGACGTTGGACTCGGCTTCGATCTGTTCGGCCAGCACCATCTCCGCGCCCAGCTCTTCGGGCGAGAGGCCGGCGCTGTCGATCACCGCCTCGATGTGGTAGGGGTGGCTGACGACGATGGCCCGACGGCTGATGTCGAAGCCCTGCGTACGGACGATGCGCACCTGATCCCACAGCGAGGCGACGCGCTGTTTCCAGGCGGCGATGCTGCGAGCCATGGCGTAGTGGTCGGCCGTGAGGGCCTGGCTGCGCGTGTAGAGCTTGTCGTAGAACCGCTCGCGGTAGTCGGCCAGCATGCGGGTGGTCGTGAAGCGCGAGGCGATGTCGGCTACGCAGCGCTTCGAGGCGGCTACCCAGTCGTGCGGAATGCCGTCCTCGCCCCGGCGGTAGTAGAGCGGTACGATCTCCTCCTCGATCGTGCGGTAGATGACCGCCGCGTCGAGTTCGTTCTGGAAAGCGGGATCCTGGTAGGTCTGCTCCTGGGGCAGGGCCCAGCCGGCTCCCTTGAGGTAGCCCTCCACCCACCAGCCGTCCAGTACGCTGAACTGCATGACGCCGTTCATGGCGGCCTTCATGCCGCTCGTGCCGGAGGCTTCCTGCGGACGGGTCGGGGTGTTGAGCCAGACGTCCACGCCCTGCACCATCCGGCGGGCAATGTACATGTCGTAGTTGGCGACGAAGATGATCTTGCCCGTGAAGCGGGGCATGGCGGCCACCTCGATGATCCGCTTGATCAGGTCCTGACCCGGAATGTCGTCCGGATGGGCCTTGCCCGCGAAGATGAAGCGCACGGGCCGGTCGGGGTTGTTGACGATGGCATCCAGCCGGTCGAGGTCGGTGAAGAGCAGGTTGGCCCGCTTGTAGGTGGCGAAGCGGCGGGCGAAGCCGATGGTCAGTACGTCCGTGTCGAGCGACTCGAGAATCTTGACCATGGCCTGCGGCGAGGTTAGGTTGCTCTGCTCGGGGCGGCTGACATATTCGCGCACGCGGCGCAGCAGGCGGGCCTTGAGTTTCAGCCGTTCGCCCCAGTACTCCGCGTCGGGAATCGTCTTGGCCTTCTGCCAGGCCTGCGGATCGCACTCCTCCTCGGAGAAGCCCTCCGGGAAGTAGCGAGCATAGAGCTTGCGCATGTCCGAAGCGGTCCAGGTGGGGAAGTGGACGCCGTTGGTGACGTAGCCCACGTGCAGCTCGTCCGGGAAGTAGCCCGGCCAGATGTTGCCCAGCAGCTCGCGGCTCACCTCGCCGTGCAGGCGGCTGACGCCGTTGATCTCCTGGGAGAGGTTGCTGGCCAGCACGCTCATCGAGAATTTCTCATTGGTATCCTGCGGGTTGGCCCGGCCCAGGCTGATGAACTGCTCCCAGGTGATGCCCAGTCGGTCGGGGTAGTGGGACATGTACTTGCGGAGCATGTCTTCGCTGAAGGCGTCGTGGCCGGCCGGAACGGGCGTATGGGTGGTGAAGAGCGAGGAGGCGCGCACCACCTCGACTGCCTCGCTGAAGGAGAGGCGGGAGCGTTCGATGAGCCGGTTGATCCGCTCGATGCCGATGAAGGCGGCGTGGCCCTCGTTGCAGTGGAACAGGTCGGCGCGGATGCCCAGCCGGTCGAGGGCCCGGATGCCGCCCACGCCCAGCAGAATCTCCTGGCGGAAGCGGTTCTCCCAGTCGCCGCCGTAGAGGTGGTGGGTGATGGCGCGGTCTTCGGCCAGGTTGAGGTCATGGTCCGTATCGAGCAGGTAAAGGTCGGTGCGTCCCACCTCGCATTTCCAGATGCGGGCCGTCACGGTGCGGCCGGGGAAGGAGATCTGGGCCGCACACCAGTTGCCGAATTCGTCGCGCACGGGGGTGATGGGCAGCTTGTTGAAGTCCTGTGCCTCGTAGGCGGCCTCCTGGGTGCCGTCGGCCGAGAGCCGCTGCGTGAAGTAGCCGTAGCGGTAGAGCAGGCCCACGGCCACCATCGGCACGTTGCGGTCGCTGGCCTCCTTCAGGTAGTCGCCGGCCAGGATGCCCAGACCGCCCGAATAGATCTTCAGCGAGTGGTGCAGGCCGTACTCCATGCTGAAGTAGGCAATGCGCGGCGCCTGCTGGTCGGCCTTGCGGGCCATGTAGCGCTGGAAATCGGCATAGACGGCATCCATGCGTTTGAGGAACACCTCGTCCTGTTCCAGTTCGGCCAGCCGCTGGGCCGAGAGCTGGTCGAGCAGCGTGATCGGGTTGCGGCTGCAGGCATCCCACTGTTCGGGATCGATGTAGCTGAACAGTTCATGGGCGTCGAGTGTCCACGACCACCACAGGTTTTTGGCCAGGGCGGCCAGCGGGCGCAGCCGTTCGGGCAGGTAGACCTCGACGATCAGCCGCGTCCACGAGGGGCGCGAGGGAGTCGGCTGCGGGCGGATGCTCTGCAACTGTTCGGCCTGCCGCTCCTGGTCGGACTGGCGTCGGGTGCGCGCGGCAGCTCCCAGCAGGGCTTTCTCGTAGGCGTTGCGATAGTGGATGATGAGCCGTTCCCACAGGGCGGCTTCGGCTACCCGGCGGGCTTCGGCGCGCGCCTTGGCGTAGGCTTCGGCCGACATAGCGGTATAGCTGCGGATCGTGGCGGCAATCTGCGAGATGATCTCCTCGTCGTTGTCGTCGTTGCGCGGGATGACTTCGATGCCGCAGTTGGCGGGGAAGAGCTGTTCGGCCCACGAGCCGAATCCGGAGAGGGAGGTCGTGACGGTCGGTACCGAGAAGGCGGCGCTCTCCAGCGGCGTGTAGCCCCACGGCTCGTAGTACGACGCGAAGACCGTCATGTCCATGCCGGCCAATATATTATAGTAGGGCAGGTTGAAGATGCCGTCCTTGCCGTCCAGATAGGTCGGCACGTAGAGGACGAACAGTCGGTTTTCGGGGCGGTTCAGCGTGGCCGACGAGCGGATGGCGCCGGCGATCGGGTCGTGGTCGGGATCGCTCAGGTAGTGGGTCAGGTAGGGCGGCTGGGCGGCGTCAATGGGTTGCGTCGGGTCGGCCAGTCGGGCCATCAGATCCTTGCGCGGGCCGTTGTTGCCGGCCGGTACGGCCACCACGGCCAGGATCTCGCGCTGCGGACAGTCGTCGGCGGCCAGCCGGTCAAGCGCCTTGAGGAAGACGTCGAGTCCCTTGTTGCGGAACTCGAAGCGTCCGCTGGTGCCCACGACGAGCGTGTCGGCCGGGAAGGTGCGTCCGAAGCAGGCGCCGGCCACCTCGAAGAGGCGGGTGCGGGCTTCGTTGCGCTTGTCGGCCAGCGCTTCGCCGGTCCAGGTGAAGTCATCCTCGAAGCCGTTCGGCGTGATCGTATCGGGGGCCTTGCCCAGCAGATACTGGCACTCGCGCGCCGTGATGTCGCTGACGGTGGTGAAGCAGTCGTGATGGGCGGCGGCGATCCGCTCGATGGAGTTTTTGGCAACCACATTGAAGCGGCGTGCCATGTCATTGGGGTCGAATGTGGCGAGCGGACCGTACAGTTCCAGTCCGTTGCCCGCTATGCAGCGCCCCAGTACGGTGGCATGGGTGGTGAAGAGCGTGGCGATGCGCGGAGCGAAACGGCGCAGGTAGAGGCCGCCGCTGGCCGTCATCCATTCGTGGAAGTGGGCGGCGGGACGCTCGTCGGGCGCGCAGAAGGTGCGGCAGAAACTTTCGATTGTCTTGCCGGCGGCGTAGCCGAACAGCACCGGTTCGATGTAGTCCCACTGGCCGCTGATCGAATCGACGTGGTAGTCGTCCCACAGCCGGCGGAGAATGTCGTTTTTCTGATTGATGAAGTCGCTGAAGTCCACCAGCAGCGTGACGGGCTTGCCGGCCGTGCGCCAGCGCCCGATGCGGATGCGGATGCCCTCCTGCCGGTAGAGGGTGTCGCGCCACTCCTGCCACAGGTCGGGCGTCTCCTCGAATTCGGGATTGTCGCCTTCGCGGTGGATTTCGGGGCCGATGGCGATGTAGCGGGTGCCGAATAGTTCGACCATGGTGCGCGCTTTGGTAGCGATCACCGTGTGGATGCCGCCCACCTTGTTGCAGATTTCCCAGCTCACCTCAAAGAGACGGTCGGGCAGGGAAGCGGGTTGTTTATTCGATGTGGTCATATTGTTTACGTGTTGTGTTGGCTGCTTAACGTCGAAAGATACGGATAATTTTACGGGTTTGTATGGCCCTCCGCAAACTTAATATCCTTGTAACGGTGCCTTCGGGTCAGCCCGTATGCCTGGGCAACGATTTTTTGTCGAATGTGTAACTGCTTTGTAAATAGTCGGTTTTGGAAAAGAGATAAATTTTCTTCAAAAAAAGATTGGGAAAAATTTGGAATTGGGGGTAAAAGTGGTTTATCTTTGCACCCGCTTTGAGAGAGGAACTCCAAAGCAAGGTTCTTAAGAGATTCGGGTTGTTTTAAGGAATGAGGTGGCAGCCAGCAGGTTGCAGGCCGGTTCCGAAGATTTTTTTACGATGCGGTTCGAGGCGGTTGCTTCGGGCGGTCGAAAAAAAGTTTGAAAAAAAATGGCTCGAAATTTTGGAGGAAAGAAAAAAGTCGCTACCTTTGCGATCCCGTTCAGATAATGAACGGCGCGTCGGAAAGACGGCGAAAGCAATAAGTTCTTTGAAGAGATATTGAGCAGCTAAAGTTTATCCGGTTTCCGGAGATGGAAACGGAATCAAAACACCTTTGAGGTTAAGCCAAGATACAAATAAAACATTACAATGGAGAGTTTGATCCTGGCTCAGGA
>DXCC01000003.1 GCA_019116245.1 Candidatus Tidjanibacter faecipullorum | reverse complement strand
GGCGTCAGGATTTGGCTTCGGCAGGGATTGTAATGGCTTCACGGATTATCGCCACTTCAACCAAAACCCTTGTAACTCAATTCTATCACTATATCTTTCCGCATTTCACTTTTTTGTAGTAACTTTGCGCCACAAGAATTCTACATCTTACCACAATAAGGCTATATGCCGAAGGTTTTCAACCTACTGTCTCCGCGTACTCCGTGGAGACTTTTTTGTATTGTTCCCGACCTTCTCCCGGCATATCCTTAGCACCAATCCGACAAACACGTCAGCATCTTACGGGGCAAGGCATGCCTCGCGTTGCTACAGCCATGGACCTGATCGCAACTTGCACAATCCACGGCCCGAAATCACGGGTATCGGCCAGCATCTCGACGACCTTTTCCGTCACCAGTCCGGCAAAGCGATTACTCCCCTCACGCGCAAATCGAATCATCCCCCCGGCGGGCAGTCGCCCGGCCGTACGGCTCTCCGAGCAGAAGTGTTGATCGTCCGTCACGACAAACAGGCCGTAACCGTCGATCACCCTGCGCAACTTGTCCTCGTCGGCATTGTACTTGCGGGCCACGATCGGCAGATTGGCCATCGGATAGGTATAGTCCGGCTGGGCGCGCAACACCTCGATCAGCGTCCAGAATATCCCGTAGCCCTCCTGCCCCATCTCATAGAGCAGGCGTTCGCACTTGGGATCATCCTTGGCATTGTAGTCGTGGGGGAAATAGTAGGCGTCCTTCATCGCCCGCCTCCTTTCCTGCACAACGCATCGACATAAGCCGCCACGGAGCCGACATAGACGCGCAGCGCCCGGGAAAGCCCCTGCTCCTGCACCTGGCCGCCGGCCAACCGGTCGCGCAATGCCCGCAGCACGAGGGTCCGATCGCCCGGGGAGAACATCGCAAACGAAGCACCGAACTCCGCCTCGACCGCTTCCCGGAGCCGTTGTTCATCGGTCTCGATCATCGCACGCCTCCTTTCCGGACAAAGTAGTGTTTAAAATGGCTCCGTTCGCCTTTCACCCACTCGTCGCCGATCGGGAAGCCGGCCTTGCGCAGGTCGCGGATCACGGCGCGCGGGTCACACAAGTGGAGTTCGGCCGCAATGTCGGCCGACGAACGGGGTTTGCCGTCAGACAGGAGGCGATACACGAGCCGGCGCTGGGCCGACAGCTCGGCCACACGCCCCGTCCGCTCGCCCAATCCACCCCGTCGGCCACACGAGCTGACGGGAGCATGCCACGGGTTACTCATCGCACACCTCCTTTCTGCCGGCGTCCGCAATGCTTCGCAGGGTCTCCTGCCGCCTGGGCGCGGCGTTCCGGGTTCTTTCGGCCACCCACGCCCGCAACGCTTCGCGTGAGAAGACCAGCCGCTTACCGATTTTCCGGCAAGGCATATTGCCGCGATGGACAAAATCATAGATCGACCGTACCGTCACGGGATAGGCAAACTCCTGGCGCAGAAAGGCTTCGGCCTCAACGATCGACATCGCATCGGTCTCCCTGACCGGACGGGACGCCACACGTTGCGAGAAGGCCCGGTCAATCTCTTCGGCTACAATCTTTCGGGTCTCGGCAAAAAACGCCGATAAAATATCTTGGGTTTTCATTTGCAACATTTAAGATGGAAATTACTTACTGATTTACTTTCCGATTATTTGCCTATATTTGCATCGTGATATTGACCTTCCGTAGATCAATCACTCACAGCAACAGGCAGCTATACGGCAACCGCCTACGGCGGCCGTGCCAACGGTCGTGCGTTTGTTTTCATCGTTTGTCGTTGATCTGTCGGAACATCTCCGCACATTCCGAAGCTCGCCAAAGTATCTGGAATGTGCGTTTTTTTATTCCGGCGAATTACCAATCCGTGTTTAGCAGGCGACAAAACCGCATCCGACGTCTCGGTATTCCGGTTGTGTCACAACAAAAATACAGTGCCGCGGTAGCGTCAGGTGTACCATTTTTTTGAACTTATCAACATTTTTCACCACTGGCCTCTCTTCGATGCACATTATGTGCGTGTTACCGCGTTTTTGACCGCCCATTGGCCGCAGGAGCGACCGGCACCTGGCCGGCTGCCTTCAGGGCGGGGCCGTGCCGCACGACGCAACAGCTCGCCGACGATCGGTCGATAGCGACACCGCATGGCAAAAAAACAAGTCCGACGGCGCCATCACGCGTACCGTCGAACTTGCCGGCATATTAAGAGGCGCCTGTTCTCAATCGATGAACCGCTGCACCTCGCCGACTTCCTTGCGCGTCGGCGCCTTATGATGCTCCCCCTCCTCGTATCCATACACACTAATCGCGGCCACCTTTTCATTTTCCGGCAACCCGATCTTGCGAGCAATGGCCTCATTGTCAATCACCCCCAGGATGCAGGTACCCCCCCTTTTGGCATAAGCCGCCAGACAGAACTGCTGGCACACCAGGCCTGCGTCGAAACACTCCCACGCGGCATGGTCCGCTGGCTGCTCACCCTCAACCTTACCCTTGAGCGAACCGTTTTCGCCGGTCACGCAACTCAACACCACAATGCCATTGGCGCGGGAAAGGGTCTTGAGGTTATATGCGAATCCCTTCACGCAGTTTTCTGCAATATCCTGTATCAACTCCCTGTTGTCCATAAGGTAGTAATGCGCAATCTAAAAATTCGACCATGAGGGAGCAAACCGGCTCAACGACACAATCTCCGTCATCAATTCACTTGGTACCTGCTCGTCGCGCTATTTCCGAACACTTCGGCGTCCGGTCAATAATTCAATAGCATCCATCGGATCATTTTTTGAATAATCAGGGAGCGCAAAGACAACATCTTTTCCCTCCCCTCACTCCGAGGAGATGCTTTTCGCAGCCGGCATGCCGAGTTTGGCTCAATTGATCGTATCTTTGTCGGCGTATAGGCCCGGTCGGAGGGTTGCAACTGCCGCTCCCCGCCGTGCTCCAATTGCACAATCAATGGAATTCAACGTACACGAACCCGATACCCTGCTGGCTTTTCTGCAGAAACAGATGGCCGAACGCAGCCGTTCCGCCGTCAAGTCGCTCCTGACCCACGGACGCATCGCCATCAACGGCAGCCGCACCACCCGCTACGATGCCGCCCTGCAACCCGGCGACACGGTCTCCGTCCTGCACGGCATGTCGGCCCGCCCGCTGCGCCACCCGCTGCTGCGCATTGTCTGGGAGGACGATTACCTCATCGTGGCCGACAAACGGAACGGTCTCCTCTCGGTCGGCACCGACAAGGAGCGCCGCCGCACGGCCTTCTTCATCCTCAGCGAGCACATCAAGCAGCAGCATCCCTCGGCCCGCCTCTTCGTTGTCCACCGGCTCGACCGCGAGACCTCGGGACTGATTCTCTACGCCAAAAGCCAGGCCGTGCAGGAACAGCTCCAGCGCAACTGGAAGGATCTGGTCTATGACCGCCGCTACGTGGCCGTCATCGAGGGGCACCTGCCCCGGCCCACCGGCGTGATCGACACGCTGCTGCGCGAGGACCGCAACCGCAAGATGTGGGCCGCCCGCACGGGCGAAGGCGAACAGGCCGTCACCTCCTATACGGTGTTGCGCGAAGGCCAGGCGTACTCGCTGGTGGAACTCTCGCTGCGCACCGGCAAGAAGAACCAGATCCGCGCCCATATGGAGTGGATGAAGACCCCCATCGCGGGCGACAAGAAGTACGGGGCCACGACCAATCCGGCGGGACGTGTCTGCCTGCACGCCTACCGGCTCTGCTTCGTCCATCCGGTGACGGGCGAACGGCTCGACTTCACGACCGGCATTCCGAAACTCTTCGAGGAGACGGTCCGGTAAACCGCACGTTCACGCAGAAAACGCGCTGCACGGGGAGGCTGCCGACGGCAAGCCTCCCCGTGCGTTGTTCCGACCGCCCCGGCCGCCCAACCGTCCGCGACGCCCCCTTCTTTGCCGACCAGGCGGCGGATTTCCGATAATTTATGCGTATCTTCGTTCCCGAACGTTCACGCCCACACCCTATGATTACCGATTTCCGACTCAAGGTCTTCAAGACCGTCGCCTACCGGCTCAGCTTCACCAAGGCGGCCGCCGAACTGCTCATCTCGCAGCCGGCCGTCACCAAACACATCAGCGAACTCGAGAAACAGGTTGGCGCCCCTCTCTTCGACCGGCGCGGCGGCACCGTGTCGCTGACCCCGCAGGGAGCCCTGCTGCTCGACTATGCCAACCGCATCCTCAGCCTCTACGGCAACCTGAACGACGCCTTTGCCGACAACGGCTGCCTCCCCTCCGGCACCATCCGGCTGGGCGCCAGCACCACGATCGCCCAATATGTCCTGCCCAGCATGCTGGCCCTCTTCCGCCGCCGCTATCCCGACATCCGCATCGAAATGGCGATGGGCAACACGGAACGGATCGAGGAGCTGACCGCCGACGGCCGCATCGACCTGGGCGTGATCGAAGGCAAGGCAACCGGCCACAACCTCCACTACGAACATTTCATGAATGACGAACTGGTGCTGGTCACCGCAACCGCCAACTCGGCCTTCCGGCTCGACGAGGTGAACCGCGACCAGCTGGCCGCCCTGCCCCTGGTGATCCGCGAAGCCGGTTCGGGTACGCTCGAGGTGCTCGACGAGGCACTGACCCGCTACGGGCTCTCCCTGCGCGAGATGCAGATCGAGATCCAGCTCGGCAGCACGGAGAGCATCAAGCGCTACCTCTACCATTCAGGGGCCTTCGCCTTCGTCTCGGTCCAGGCCGTGGTGGACGAACTGGTGCAGCACAAGCTGCGGATCATCGACGTGGAAGGGCTCGACATCCGGCGCAGTTTCAGCTTCGTGTCGGCCCACGGCCAGCACAACCGGATGAACGACCTCTTCAAACAGTTCTGCCTCGAGGCAAATAACTACAAGTTATAATCAAGCATATTTTAATATTGGTTTTTTATTTTAAGACACTCTACCTTTGTCCTGCAAACGATAAAAAACCGATTTATGACCTCACACGAGACTCGCCCCCAGTCGCAGACCGCCGCAGCCGCCGCGACGCCCGCAAAGCGCAATCTCAAACGCGAAGCTGCCGTCAAGGCCGGTTTCATTCTTGCGCTGGCTCTCTGCGCCACGCCGTACGTATCGGCTCCGATCGCCCTGGTGGGCGGCTTCCTGTTCACCCTCTTCTTCGGCCATCCCTTTGCCAAGCTCAACCACAAGGCCACCAACATTCTGCTGAAGGCTTCGGTGGTGGGTCTGGGTTTCGGCATGAATGTCCACAGCGCCCTGCAAGTAGGCCGCGAAGGCCTCGGCTTGACTATCGGTTCGATCACGCTGGTGCTGACGCTGGGCTACTTCGTGGGCGGCTGGCTGAAGATGCCGCGCAAATCTTCCCACCTGGTTGCTTCGGGTACGGCTATCTGCGGCGGCAGCGCCATCGCAGCCGTGGCTCCGGCCGTCAACGCCTCCGAAAAGGAGATGTCCGTCTCGCTGGGCGTCGTCTTCCTGCTGAATGCCATCGCCCTCGTGCTCTTCCCCTTCGTAGGCC
The DNA here is from genome assembly GCA_019116245.1 of Candidatus Tidjanibacter faecipullorum. Classification (GTDB taxonomy): domain Bacteria; phylum Bacteroidota; class Bacteroidia; order Bacteroidales; family Rikenellaceae; genus Tidjanibacter; species Tidjanibacter faecipullorum. The sequence continues at coordinate 71,940 of DXCC01000003.1, read as the reverse complement.
ATCTGCTGGGGCTGTCGCAGCACCAGTTCGGTCTCTGGAGCGCCATCGCCATCCACGACACCAGTTCGGTCGTAGGCGCCGCCTCGGCCTACGGTGACGAGGCCCTGCAGGTTGCCACCACCGTCAAGCTGGCCCGCGCCCTGTGGATCATCCCCGTGTCGCTCCTGTCGGCCATCCTGTTCCGCAGCAAGGGCAAGAAGATCTCCATCCCGTGGTTCATCTTCTACTTCATCCTCGCCATGCTGGCCAACAGCTACATTCCCTTCGTCAGCACCTTCGGCCCGGCCGTGACAAGCATCTCGAAAACCGCCCTCGTCGTGACCCTGTTCCTGATCGGTGCCGGCCTGTCGGTCGAAAAGATCCGCTCGGTGGGTTGGAAACCGCTGATCCTCGGCATCATCCTCTGGGTAGTGGTCTCGGTACTCTCCCTGCTGGTGATTGTCAACAGCTGATTGTTCCTTCCATAATATAACCTCACTTCGTTCCACCGGCGGCCACGGCTGTCGGTGGAACGCCCGCAAACAGCCCCGCCATCAATGGACATCAAACTCTTCTTCAGCGCCTGCCTGACCCTGCTGGCCCTGATCAACCCGATTCAGAAAGTTTTCGTGGTCGTCTCCCTCCAGGAGAACTACACCCGCCCCGAACTGCGCCGCATCGTGGACAAAGCCTCCGTGACGGCCATCGGCGTACTGCTGCTCTTTCTGTTGATGGGCGAGGCCATTCTGGGTTATGTCTTCAATCTGAAGATCTACGCCTTTCAGATCACCTGCGGCGTGGTGCTCTTCTACAACGGCTTCGTGGGGCTGCAGAAAGGCGCTTTTCTGACCCTCGACAAAAATACCCGCATCGAGGAACTCATCACCGTACCGATCGCCATCCCGATGATCGCCGGCCCGGCCACCATCACGGCCGTCGTCACGATGCCGGCCGTCTACGGGCGCTGGATGACCATCGGCGCCCTGCTGCTGGCACTGGCGATCAACTGGGTCATCATGCGCAACGCCGACCGCATCGGCCGCTTCCTCGAACGACAAAACATGATGATGCCGCTGATCCGCATCACCGCCCTGATCGTAGCCGCCATCGGTCTGCAGATGATTCTGAACGGCATCGAAACCTTCATCGTGACGGTACACCCCTAAAAACATACCTTTTTTCGATCGGATTCCAAAGAAAATCGCTATCTTGCATATTTGGAAAAGGCGGGCTACCTTCCATCTCGTCCCTTTCCCCTTGTAACCGCACCCGATCGAAAATGAAGAAAACCACCTTGCTGCCGGTTTGTGCAGCACTCTGCCTGCTGGCGGGCTGCCGGTCATCCGTACCGGATCTGCCCGGCGACTGGGTTCTCGTCACCGAACAGCGGGGCTGGGGACGCATCATGTCCCTCGAACCGGACGGTTCGGCCCACGCCGCCAATTTTCCCAACACCATCCTTGAGACCTGGCAGCTCGAAGACCGGCAACTGATTCTCTCGGGCAAAATCGTCTACCACGGCCAGCCGGTTGCCTTCAGCGACACGCTGACCATCGACCGCAGTTCTTCTGCCGACACCCTGGTCCTGACCAACGGCGAACTGACCCAACGCTTCCGACGTCTGTAACCGATCCGCAACGGCAGTTTCCTCGCAACAGATCTTTTTTGATTTAGGTAATAGCATAAGAATCAGCGAATTACCAAAAAATCAAATAACATAACACGTCCGGAGTGTTGACTGTTAGCAAAAAAACAATATATTGCCGAAGAAAAAATCTAACGTTTTACACCCGAGAAGATAAAAAAAGCAACTTTCAATCCGTTTAATTACATAAACAAGCTGATACCACGTTTACTTTAACACGCAATCAATGATGAAATGGTTCCACACTCTCCGAGCATGTGCGCTGTTCACGCTGCTGACAGCCCTGGCAACGGACATGCAGGCCGTCCCGGCCTACCCGCGACCGATCAAGGTGAAACAGGCCGACGGAACGACTCTTACCATCCGCATCTACGGTGACGAACGGTTCCATTATGCCACCACCAGCGACGGTTACAATATTGTACCCGACTCCAACGGCAATTACTACTATGCCCGCATGCAGGGTGGCACGCTGGTCTCCACCGGCATCCGCGCCAAGGATGCCGCGCAGCGTACGGCCACCGACCGGGCTGCGCTCAACTCGGTAGCAACGGGCGTTCCCTTTGCCGCACTGTCCGCTGCCCAGGCGCAGGCTTCGGCCGCACAGACCGCTTTCGGCGCATCGTTCAACCCGCTGGAAGAGACCGGCGATTCCCGTCTGCGCCAGTTGCGGGCCGAGCAAAACTCCGGCGAGGAGTTCCATTCGCTGGTCATTCTGGTACAGTTTGCCGACGCCCCTTTCACGGTGACCAACCCGCAGCAGGCTTTTGACCGCCTGCTGAACGAAGAGGGCTACGCCGAGAACAATGCCACCGGCAGTGCCCGCGACTACTATAAGGAGAACTCCAACGGACAGTTCAACCCCCACTTCGACGTGGTAGGCCCCTTCACCCTCTCCGGCAACCAGAACAGCTACGACGGCCACGAAGCCCGCTTCATCATCGAATCGTGCAATCTGGCGGCTGACAACGGCGTCGACTTCTCGCAATACGTGGACAACGGCGTACTGCGCGACGTCTTCATCTTCTTCGCCGGCTACAACCAGGCCGAGGCCGGCGGTTCGTATCTCTGGCCGGCCCGCATGTTCTACACCGACCCGAACATCGACTTCGGTACGTGGGGCGGCGGACGTCTGCTGGCTGCCGCCTACACCTCCGAGCTGAAGGGATCCTCCGGCGCGACGATGACCGGCATCGGTACCTTCTGCCACGAGTTCGGCCACATTCTCGGCTGGCCCGACTTCTACGACTCGGACTACAACCAGAACGGCACCGGCTTCAACCTCGACATTTTCTCGCTGATGGCTGCCGGTTCCTATGTGAACGGCGGCAAGACTCCGCCTGCCATCAATGCCTTCGAGCGCTATATGGTCGGCTGGGCCACCCCGGAGGAAATTACCGAAACGGGCAGCTACACCCTCGAACCGGTCTACGGCGATCACAGCTACCGCATCAACACGCTCAACGAAGGCGAATACTTCATCCTGGAGTTCCGTAACGGCAACATCAACCGCTGGGATGCCTTCCTGCAGAACGGCAATACGGGATCGGGCATAGGCCACCAGGCCATCGGCAGCGGATCGGGCATGCTGATCTACCACGTTGACCAGTCCAACAACCGGGTGGGCAGCTACCGGGCCAAGGACCTGTGGGCCCTGAACGCCAACAAGGTCAACAGTTTCGGTGACCACGAGTGCATGCGCATTTTCATGGCTTCGCCGGTGAGCCGTTCGAACGGCGTGCTGCGCGACTTCGGCAAGATGTTCTTCCCCGGTGACGACAACATCCGGGAGCTGACCGCCAGTCAGTCGCCCTACTTCGTGGGCTGGGACGGCTTCTCGACCGGCTTCGAGCTCTACAACATCACCCAGAACGGCACCGCCAACGTTACGTTCGACGTGGAGAAGCTGAAACAGGGCCAGATCCGCGACCTGGTAATCGATCCGGGCCAGAGCGACATCTTCATCTCGTTCTTCACCCCCTTCAACGACACCTACACGGTAAGTTGCACCGCCGAGGGCGAGGAACCGCTGACGGTATCGACCAAGGAGCGCACCATCCACTTCACCGAGCTGAAGTCTGGCACGAAATATACGATATCGCTGACCTACGAGGACAACCCCGAACCGTTCGAGGTGCGTGAGGTGACCACCGAGGTAGTTGACCCCACGAAGCTGCCGACCCTGGCCGTCAAAGCCAGCTACACGACCGATGACACCATCGTGCTGCGCTATCGCAACGTATCGACCGATGTGACCTCGGTACGGTGGTACCTCGACGATGCCCGCATCGGCGGTACCTTCATCAAGAATCCGACTGCCGGCATCAACCGCCGCCTGACGGCCGAGATCATCACGGCGGACGGTACGGAATACTTCACCAAATACATCAACATCACCGAATAGAACCGATCATGAAAACACGACACATACTGCTGCTTCTCGCCGGACTCCTGCTGCTGGGCGCCACCGGCTGCAAACGCGAGAAAACCGCAACCGATACGCCGCTGATGCGCGAACAGTTCAAACGCAAGACGCTGCCCGGTCTCTACCAGGACACCAAAACGCTCTACGCGATGGACAAGATCAACGACCAGCTCTACTACAACGTATCGAACAACACGGCCCGCATCGTATCGGACGACGGCAGCGCCTACATCGAATTCGTCCTGTCGGGTCCGGTCGAGAATCTCTCCCTCAACGGCACGACCAACGTCACCATCTCCTCGAAGGGAAAAGGCGACCTGCCCTCGTACGACAATCTGGAGATGCTTGTGCTGCAGAAGGAGGACAACCTCTGCTGGTTGTGGAGCAGCAAACGGCAGTTGGGCGCCGTCATCTACTACAACGCGGCGCGGTAACCTTCCGCTCCGCCATACACACGGCACCGGCCGGAAACATCGGGTTTCCGGCCGGTGCTGTTTTTATCTTCCCTCCCTGTCCGGCCGCCGCTGCCACCAGTCCCTGCCGTGCCAGTCCCCTCCTGGAGCCGCCTCACTCACCACCAGCCATTGGGAACGTCCGACTGTCCAGACAACAACAAAAAAGCGGAGAGTGCACTACTCTCCGCTTCCGTATCCCCCGGATCGGTCCGACCGGTTATCGTCCGGCCGGCTACACGGCTAAAAACTCTTCCGGATGCCGACAGCCACGATGCCCGTCGCGCCGAAACCGGCCTCCGCGAAGCCGACCAGCGAGCGGCCGAATTCAAAACCGATCGGCGACACCTGAAAGGCAAATGAGGCTGCCGTCAGCGGCGTCGTGACGCTCACCCCTTCCTGATAGGCAATGTTGGCAATCACCACGCCGACCGCCAGCCGCGAGTAGAGACGCCAGGTGCCCTTCTCCAACCAGTTGTACTTCACCTGCGGCATGAGGCTGAAGAAATTCTGATAGACCCTGTAATTCGTCGGTTTGGCCTGAATCGAGCCGAGCGTGCCCGCATAGCTGAACAGGCCGCCCACAGAGAGCGCCGGAGTCAGCTGATAGGTATAGCCGAAAGTCACGGCTCCCGTATGGATGCCCTCATCCACCATACTGGCCTGCAGGTCGGGGAACAGGTCACTGAACACGTTCCGGAAGCCATACACCGAATAGCCGCCATAGGAGAGCGACACGTGGTGCAGCTCTACGGTCTGCGGCACAACTTCCGGCCCGGCGGTCTGTCGGGCCGGCTGGGCAAAAGCGGCTGCCGAAACGAGACCGGCCCCCAGCAAAACCACCCCTTTGCGTATGAAATTGTTCATCTTGTCACACTTGTTTGAAAGTTCATCAACATAAAGATAGCAAAAAATACCCGCTCTAATACGGGCAGGTATGGAAATAATGACGTAACCGGCTGTATTTTATTTCGATACGGACAGTTATTCCGCATTTGACGCGATGCGTTCCGAGCCGGTTCCCGCTTCAGCGCCACAGCAGAACGACCACCTGCCCGGTTTCCTTCCGGTTGCCGGGATGGATTGGCAAACTCCTTGCCGACACGACCGTAAAGGACGCATTCCACGCATTCCACGCTCTCCACGCTTTTCGTGTTAATCAAAATTCGACAACGGAACCAGCACCGAAAGGGCCACACTAACCGCATTGGCAGCCAAAAGCCACCAAAAAACACGTTTGAACCTGTATTTGAAGATCCCTGTCATCGCCAAGCCTTCGATGCAGGTATTGACCAGCGCCACAAAGACGTAGTCCACAATCCAATGCGACAGCTGAAAAGTACCCGGTGCAAACGGAAGCAACAGAAATTCCGTCAGAATGCCACTGACCGGTATCAACACCCAACCGACCAATGCGGAAATGGCATTCATAACAACGGTCACAACGGCCGCCTTACCCCACGAGGCTTTCCCAAAAAATCGGACAGCAAAGAATTCCACCACCAGGCCCAGCACAATGACATACCAGCAATATACCTGGGACAGTATATACAGGGAGGGCCAAACCACATTGGCTGAAACGATCAACGGGACAGGCAGAAGCAGGCACGGTATCATACTCAGGTCGCATTTTCATCAAGACGGCAAAAGGCATGCGGTTTGCATGCCTTTTGCCGGGTACAATCAAAGGGCAGTCATCAGGCCCGGATCTGGGCTCCGGTCTGACGTTCGAACTGGGCCACGAGGTTCTTCATCACCTTGTCGATGGCCGCATCGTTCAGCGTCCGCTCCGGATCCTGCAGCACGAAGCCCAGTGCATAGGATTTCTTGCCGGCCGGGAGCTTGTCGCCCTCGTAGACGTCGAAGAGCGTGACGCTCCGCAACAGTTTCTTCTCCGTCGTGAAGGCAATGGCACGCAGTTGGGCGAAGGTTACCTCGCGATCGACCAGCAGCGCCAGGTCGCGCCGCACCTCGGGGAACTTGGCCAGCTCGGAAGCCATCACCGTATGTTTGCGCACGCCCTTGAAGAAGGCCTCGAAATCCATCTCCATATAATATATATCGGCCTTGAGATCGAACATGCGGCGAATCCGTCCGGCCACCACGCCGATCGTGAGCAGCGTCCGGCCGTTCAGTTTCACCTCGAGGCCCTCGCCGTACAGGTCATTCTGCAGCGGTTCGGTCGGGAGCCGGTAGAGGTCGAGCCCGAAGCGGCGCAGCACCTGCTCGGCCACCGCACGCAGCGTGAAGAAGGTCACCGGCTCCGCCTTTTCGTTCCACGAAGCCACCCGGTCGAGTCCCGTCACGGCCACGGCCAGCCGGTAGTCCTCGGAATAGGGAGCCAGACCGCCCTCCTCCTTGCGTGCCGGATCGTAGCGATAGACGTTGCCGAACTCGTAGAGCTTGAGGTTCGGATTGCGGTGGTTCGTATTGAGCTGGATGGCCTCCATCATGTTGAACAGCAGCGTCTGGCGCAGCACGTTCAGATCGGCGCTGAGCGGATTGAGAATGCGCACGCAGTTCTCGGCCGGACAGGAGGTCAGCCCCTCGTAGTAGGCTCCCCGGGTGAGCGAGTTGCTCATGATCTCCGTAAAGCCGTTATCGGTCAGGTAGTCGGCCACCTTGTTGACCACCTCGCCCTTGCCGGGACGCCGGGTCATGGAAACCGATGCGGTCACACGGGCCGGAATTTCGATGTTGTTGTAGCCGTAAATGCGCAGGATATCCTCGATCAGATCGGCTTCGCGGCGCACGTCCACCCGATAGGGCGGTACGGCCACCGACAGCACGCCGTCGTGTTCGGCCTCGATGCGCACCTCCAGGGCAGCCAGGATCTTGCGCACGGTCTCCTCCGGAATCACCTTGCCCGTCAAGGCATTGATGCGGTCGAAAGCGACCTCGAAGCGGAAAGGCTCCAGAATCTGCGGATCGGAGATGATGTCCGCAACGCCCGAAGCGACATGACCGCCGGCCAGTTCGGTAATCAACAGGGCCGCACGGCTGAGCGCATAGCGGGTAATGTTGGGATCGATGCCGCGCTCGTAGCGGAACGAGGCGTCGGAGTTGATGCCGTGACGGCGCGCACTCTTGCGGATCCAGACGGGATTGAAGTAGGCGCTCTCGAGGAAGACATTGCGGGTCTGCTCCGTCACGCCCGATTCCAGACCGCCCATCACGCCGGCGATGCAGAGGGGTTTGCGGGCGTCACAGATCATCAGATCCCGATCGGACAGCGTACGCTCCACACCGTCCAGGGTGACGAATTTGGTACCTGCCTCCACGGTGCGCACCACGACACGGCCGCCCTCGATGTGGTCGGCATCGAACGAATGGAGCGGCTGGCCCACCTCGTGCAGTACGAAGTTGGTGATGTCCACCACGTTGTTTTTCGGATTGATGCCGATGGCGCGCAGATGGGTCTGCAGCCACTCGGGCGAGGGAGCGATCTTCACGTCGCGGATCAGCACGCCCGCATAGCGCGGAGCCGCCTCGGGGCACTCCACGGTGACGTCGGGAGCCGGCTGACCGCCGTCCCGGAAGGCCGACACGTCGGGCAGTGACAGGGTCACCTGCCGGTCGCGCGAGCGGAGGTAGGCGGCCAGGTCGCGGGCCACACCGTAATGGGAAGTGGCGTCGGCCCGGTTGGGCGTCAGTCCGATTTCGATCGCATAGTCCTCCTTCAGCTGAAGGTATTCGGCAGCTGGCGTACCCGGTACCGCGTCGTCCGCCAGCACCATGATACCCTCATGCGACTGTCCGATGCCCAGCTCGTCCTCGGCACAGATCATGCCGAACGACTCCACACCGCGGATCTTGCTCTTCTTGATGCGGAACCCCTCTTCGGCGCCGACCGGATAGAGCGTGGCGCCGATGGTGGCCACCAACACCTTCTGACCGGCCGCCACGTTGGCCGCACCGCAGACGATGCCGAGGGGCTGTTCGCCGCCCACATCGACCGTGGTAATGTGGAGGTGGTCCGAGTCGGGATGGTCGCAGCAGGTCAGCACCTGACCGACCACCACGCCGGCCAGTCCGCCCCGCACGCTCTCTATCTTTTCCGACCCGTCAACCTCCAGACCGATGTCGGTCAGGATGGTCAGAACCTCCTCGATGGAGAGGTCGGCATGAATATAGTCCTTAAGCCATTCGTAAGATATTTTCATAGCTGTTTCGTTGATTTCGCATAAAACGAGCTAAAGATACTAAGAATCTCGCAATCTTGCATCCCGCACCCCTACTTCGGCCCCTTTTTCCCGCTTCGGCAGGGGCAAACCGCCCGTTCGCCCGCCGCAGGAAGCGTCGGCACACTCCTCCGACACGCCTCCGTCCACGCAGCCCCATCCGCCCCACCGCCATTCCGTGCAAAAAACCCAACAGTGCCCCGATGATTTTTTCCGGCCGTTCAAATCATGACAGTATTGTAGGACTTATAAAAAAGCCATGGTTTTCCTTGGAAATCCCATTATTTTTTTATTCTTTTGTACCGTCCGTTAAAATTACCAACAACAACCGGCTTTCCGCAACAGCATGCGCCCCGCGTTGTCATCACTTACCTAAAATTACGTCAATCATGATCTCGATTCCCGTGGCCGTAGAAGAAGTCATCAAGAAAAAACCTTTTCTTGAAGGCGCCCTGGTGGACGGTCTCATCAATCTGTCGGCGCTGGCCCGTCAGATCAAACCCGAAGTAGAGGAACGGATCGGCAAAACCGTCAACGACAGCGCCGTCATCATGGCACTCAACCGACTGGTGCCCCGTCTGGAACTCGCTTCGTCCCAAAAGATCCGCAACGTCGTGGAGAACATGGGCGACATTGTCGTCCGCTCCAACCTCTCGGACTTCACCTTCCTCAACACCGCCACACTCTACAGCCTGCAGGCCCGCCTGCTGAACGAGGTACACGAACTGAAGAACGTCTTCTGCACCTTCTCGCAGGGCATCTACGAAACCACACTCGTGGTGAGCGATTCGATCGTGCCGCTGGTGCGGGAGTTCTTCGCCGGCGAGCACATCATCAGCACCAATACGAATCTGTCGCTCATCACCGTGCGCCTTCCCTCGGACAACACGGCCTGCCCCGGCGTGTACTACTATCTGTTCAAGGAGCTGGCCTGGGACAACATCAACATCGTGGAGGTCATCAGCACCGCCAACGAATTCACCATCGTGGTAGGCGACCAGGACATTCACCGCGCCTTCTCGATCCTGATGGAAGCCAAACGCAACGTGCAGGGATAATCCCTCCCCTGCTTCCGCACCCATACGGAAACCGCCCGCTCCCTGACGAGAGCGGGCGGTTCTGTGCATATTGCCGGAGGCGGGATCACCGCACCAGCAGATCGATGATGGCCAGCAGCGCATAGGTGACGCTGGCCAAACCGTTCACCAGACCGAAGGTCGCACCGATGCGGTCGATGTGCGAGGGACGGTAAAGAATGTGCTGCACGACCAGAATGACGGTAAAGAGCGCCGTGCCGATCCAGTACCACCAGCCGAAACCGTATCCTGCCCCGATGCCGATCACGGCCACGAGGGCCACCGCATGCAGGGCCAGGCTGATGAGGGTGGACTGCACCAGGGTGAAGCGGGCCGGGACGGAATGGAGGGCGTGACTACGGTCGAAGGCGACATCCTGCATCGAATAGAGAATGTCGAAACCGGCCGTCCAGGTCATCACCGCCAGCGCCAGCAGGCAGGGCATGGCGGCAAAGGAGCCGGTCACGGCAATGTAGGCCCCCACGGGCGCAATGCCGAGCGCCAGGCCCAGGACCAGATGCGAGAGCGACGTGAAGCGTTTGGTGCAGCTGTAGCCGAGCAGTACAACCAGTGCCACGGGCGACAGGGCCAGCGCCAGGGTATTGATCCACCAGGCGCCCAGCACGAAGATCACGCAGTTGACCACCACGAAGATCATCGCGGCCCGGGGCGAGATGCGTCCGGCCGGTATGTCGCGTCCGGCCGTGCGGGGATTGGCGGCGTCGATGTCGCGGTCGAGCCAGCGGTTGAATCCCATCGCGGCATTGCGGGCGCTCACCATGCAGACGAGCACCTTGACCAGCAGCAGCCAGTCGAACGGCGTGGCCGTGCTCACCAGCGCATAGACGAACGCCAGCAGCGCGAAAGGCATCGCGAAAATCGTATGCGAGAACTTCACCAGCGAAGCGTAATTGGAAACCTTATTCATCGTGACGTATTTTTAGGATCGTGCAAATTTAATTAACTTTGTACGTTTTATTGCGTCATGCCGCGCCCCGTTCCGGACGCCAGCTCCGTCCCGGAGGTCGGATAGCGCTGACAATCAATCCATGCCAGATGAAGAACATTAGGAATTTTTGCATCATAGCCCACATCGACCACGGCAAGAGCACCCTCGCCGACCGCCTGCTGGAGAAGACCCAGACCGTCTCGCAGCGCGAATTACAGGACCAGGTGCTCGACGACATGGATCTGGAGCGCGAGAAGGGCATCACCATCAAGAGCCACGCCATCCAGATGGAATACATGCACGGCGGCGAGAAATACATCCTCAACCTGATCGACACTCCCGGCCACGTGGACTTCTCCTACGAGGTTTCGCGGGCCATCGCCTCGTGCGAAGGCGCCCTGCTGATTGTCGATGCGACCCAGGGCATCCAGGCACAGACCATCTCGAACCTCTACCTTGCCCTCGGCCACGATCTGGAAATCATCCCCGTGGTGAACAAGATCGACATGGAAGCCGCCATGGTCGAGGAGGTCAAGGACCAGATCGTCGATCTGCTCGGCTGCAAGCACGAGGACATCATCGCCGCTTCGGGCCGCACGGGCCAGGGCGTGGACGAAATTCTCGAGGCCATCGTCGAGCGCATTCCCGCCCCCAAGGGCGACGACAACGCTCCCCTGCAGGCCCTCATCTTCGACTCGGTCTTCAACCCCTTCCGGGGCATCATCGCCTATTACCGCATCAAGAACGGCACGCTCCGCACGGGCGACGCCGTGAAGTTCATCAATACGGGCCACGAATACGAGGCCGACGAGGTAGGCGTGCTGAAACTGAAACTCGCGCCGCGCGACGAGATCCGCGCCGGCGACGTGGGATACATCATCTCGGGCATCAAGAACTCCCGCGAGGTGAAGGTGGGCGACACGATCACCCACGTGGAGAACCCCAGCCACGAGGCCATCGCCGGCTTCGAGGATGTGAAGCCGATGGTCTTTGCGGGCGTCTACCCCGTCGAGGCCGACGAGTACGAAGACCTGCGCGCCTCGCTCGAGAAGCTCCAGCTCAACGACGCCTCGCTGACGTTCGATCCGGAGAGTTCGCTGGCCCTGGGCTTCGGCTTCCGGTGCGGCTTCCTCGGCCTGCTCCACATGGAGATCATCCAGGAACGCCTCTACCGCGAATTCGACATGGACGTCATCACCACGGTGCCCAACGTCTCCTACAAGGTGACCACCAAAAAGGGCGAGGTGATCTTCGTCCACAACCCTTCCGGACTCCCCGAGCCCACCATGATCGACAAGATCGAGGAACCCTACATCGAGGCACAGATCATCACCCGAAGCGACTACCTGGGCAACGTCATCAAACTCTGCATCGACAAGCGCGGCACGCTCCGCAACCAGGTCTTCATCGCGCAGGACCGCGTGGAGGTAACGTTCGACATGCCGCTGTCGGAGATCGTCTTCGACTTCTACGACAAGCTCAAGAGCATCTCGCGCGGCTACGCCTCCTTCGACTACCACCAGACGGGCTACCGCGAAAGCCGACTGGCCAAACTCGACATCCTGCTCAACGGCGAGCCGGTCGATGCCCTCTCGTCGCTGATCTTCCAGGACCACGCCTACAACTTCGGCCGCCGGATGTGCGAAAAGCTCAAGGAGCTGATTCCCCGCCAGCAGTTCGACATTGCCGTACAGGCAGCCATCGGTGCCAAGATCATCGCCCGCGAGACCATCAAGGCCGTGCGCAAGGATGTGACGGCCAAATGTTACGGCGGCGACATCTCCCGCAAGCGCAAACTGCTCGAAAAGCAGAAGCGGGGCAAAAAGCGCATGCGTCAGATCGGCAACGTCGAGGTGCCGCAGTCGGCCTTCCTCGCCGTGCTGAAGATGGACTGACCACACACGCCACAAGACGGAACAGGCCGCCTGAACATGGATTCAGGCGGCCTGTCGTATAAACCATGGAACCGATCAACGGTTCACGACACCCCGCGTACGCCGGACCACGCCGGGTGTGGCTCCAAAATGTTTCTTGCAGAAGTCGTTGAAGTGCTGGGCTGACCGGAAATGGAAATCGGCCCCGATCTGCCGGAAGGAGTCCTGACCATAGACGAGCCGGTGGAAAATCGCTTCGCACCGCCGCTCGGTCAGCCACCGATAGGGCGGCACGCCGAACACCTCGCGGAACTTGACCCCGAGGTGGGAAATGCTCAATCCCGTGACGGCCGCCAGTTCGGCCTTGTTCTTCACCTTGTTCCAGTTCTGCTCCACCAGCCGGACAAACTCCGCGTCGCGCACGCTGCCCGACTCCAGCGAACCGAACGCCACCTCCGGATAGGAAACCCGCAGCAGATAGAGCAACTCGCAGGCCTTGAGCCGCGTGAAGGTGTCGTCTGCCAGGCCGGCCGCCGTGCAGGTGCGCAACCCGTCGGTATAGGTGCGGATCACCGGTTTCATCGGCAGAATGCCGTTTGCCAACGCTTCGGACGAACGCGCCCAAATCGCGCTGCGGGTAAAATTGATGCCGTCAATCCGTACGGCAGTAACACATACGGGGGTTTCTGCCTCCAAACGGAAGGAACAGTCGCTCGGGCAGACCACAATCCGCTCCGGCTCGATAGCCACCGGATGACGCTCACCGCACATGAACTGCCCCTTTCCCTCCGTAACCAATAGTATGGTTCGCTCGGCAAATACCCCTTCCGCGGTCTGTTCCGCCTCCAGTTTCCACTCTCCGATCGCAAACCGGCCCACACGGCAGGCGATCAGCAAATCATCCGTTCTTACTTTCTGTTCCGTCATCCATGCTGCATTAAGTTCCACTTGCGGCGCCCGCATCCCGGCTACGCCCTTTCTTCACGCATTGATATATGCAAATTTACACACTATATGTATATATTGTACTATTTTTAAACACAATTTTGATCTTCCATCTCATTTTTTTCACAGTTCCGTCGGGACGGACCGAACGCAGCCGGATGCAGGCGGTGGTTCCGCGAGGAATCGCTATATTTGTACCCGACAACATACCGTTCGCCACCAGGGCGACACCCAACACCATGGCATCATCCAACTTTGTAGATTACGTCAAGATATTTGCCCGTTCGGGCGCAGGCGGAGCCGGTTCGGCCCACTTCCGCCGCGAGAAATTCGTGGCTTTCGGCGGCCCTGACGGCGGCGACGGCGGACGGGGCGGCAGCGTCATCCTGCGCGGCAACAGCCAGTACTGGACCCTCATCCACCTCAAATACCAGCGCCACATCTTTGCCAAGGACGGCGAGTCGGGTTCGGGCGCCCGCAGTTCGGGCAAAAGCGGCGAAGACGCCATCATTCCCGTTCCGCTGGGTACCGTGGCGCGCGATGCCGACACGGGCGAACTCATCGGCGAAGTGACCGAAGACGGCCAGGAGCTCGTCCTGCTGGCCGGCGGCCGCGGCGGTCTGGGCAACTGGCACTTCAAGACGGCCACCAACCAGGCGCCGCGCTATGCCCAGCCGGGCGAACCGCGCCAGGAGGGCGCCTTCATTCTCGAACTGAAGGTGTTGGCCGACGTGGGACTGGTCGGCTTCCCCAACGCCGGCAAATCGACGCTGCTGTCGGTAGTGTCGGCCGCCAAACCCAAGATTGCCGACTACGCCTTCACCACCCTCGAGCCAAACCTCGGCATCGTGGCCGTACGCGACGGCCACTCGTTCGTGATGGCCGACATTCCGGGCATCATCGAGGGCGCCCACACGGGCAAGGGACTCGGCACCCGTTTCCTGCGCCACATCGAGCGGAACTCGATCCTGCTCTTCATGATTCCCGCTACGAGCGAGGATATCCGGGCCGAATACGAGATCCTGCTCAACGAGCTGACCCTCTACAATCCCGAACTGCTCGACAAGGAGCGGCTGCTGGCCATCACCAAGTGCGACACGGTCGGCGAACCGGAACTGGCCGCCCTCCGCGACCGGTTGCCCGAAGGGATCCAGACAACCTTCATCTCGTCGGTCAGCGGCATGAACATTCCCCAGCTGAAGGATGCCCTCTGGGAGGCGCTCCAGCGCGAGAACCGATAGCCTCCGGCCGGACAACAAACAACGAGGGGCGGAATCCTGCGACAGGATTCCGCCCCTCGTATGATTTCGGGACATGTTTCGGAAGGTTGTCGGTCCGCTTTCCGCCGGACCGGTTACGATTTGCGGGTCAGCCCGTGCTGCCGGGCCAGCTCTTCCATCATGGCATAGGCCTGGTCGTAATCATTGGCAATGCGGCCGTCCAGAATCGCCTCCTTGATCTCCTCCTTGATCTCGCCCACCACGCGCCCGGGCGGAATGCCGTAGGTCGCCATGATCAGCTCGCCGGTGACGGGCGGCTGGAAGTTGCGCACGCGATCCTTCTCCTCAATCTCGCGGAGCTTGCGGCGCACGATGGCAAAATTCTTCAGATAGCGTTTCACCTTGCGCTCGTCCCCCGAAGTGATGTCCGCCTCGCAAAGAGTCATCAGGTCGTCGATGTCGTCTCCCGCCTCGAAGAGCAGGCGCCGCACCGCCGAATCGGTCACCGCATCCTCGGACAGGATGATCGGCCGCAGGTGAAGCGACACCAGTTTGCGGACATATTTCATGTGCTCGTTCAGCGGCAGTTTCATCCGCCGGAAGATCTCCGGCACCATGCGGGCCCCCACCACTTCGTGACCATGGAACGTCCACCCCACGGCGGGCAGGTAGGCCTTGGTGGCCGGTTTGCCGATGTCGTGCAGGATGGCCGCCCAGCGCAGCCACAGGTTGTCGCTCTGCCGCGCCACGTTGTCCAGCACCATGAGCGTGTGCACAAAGTTGTCCTTGTGGGCATGCACGCCGCGCCGCTCCACGCCCTTGAGGCGGCTCAACTCGGGAAAGACCAGGGGCAGCAGCCCCGTCCGGTCCATCAGGTCGAAACCGATCGAGGGCACCGGCGAGGCCACCATCTTGTTGATCTCGGTAATGATCCGCTCGCGGGAGACGATGCCGATCCGTTCGCGGTTGCGTTCAATCGCCTCGAACGTCTCCGGCGCGATGTCGAATCCGAGCTGGGTGGCGAACCGCACGGCGCGCATCATGCGCAGCGGATCGTCCGAAAAGGTGACGTCGGGATCGCAGGGGGTGCGGATGATGCAGGCCTCCAGATCGGCCATGCCGCCGAACGGATCGACCAGCTGGCCGAAGGTAGTCCCGTTGAGCGACCACGCCAGCGCATTGATCGTGAAGTCGCGCCGCAGCTGGTCGTCACGTAGCGTACCCTCCTCGACGGCCGGTTTGCGCGAATCGGGCGAATAGGACTCCTTGCGGGCCCCCACGAACTCGACCTCCAGTCCGTCGGCGTGGAGCATGGCCGTGCCGAACCGCTTGAAGACCGTCACGTTGGTCCCCACCTCACGCGCCAGTGCACGGGCCACCTCGATGCCGCTGCCCACCACGACCACGTCGATGTCGGTACAGCGCCGTCCGAGGTAGTAGTCGCGCACGTAACCGCCGATCACATAGGCCTCCACCCCCATCGTGTCGACGATGCGGGAGATACGCCCGAATATGGGTAACGAGAGCGGCATGCGGATTATCCCTGTACCTCCTCCAGATAACGATGTACGGTGGTCTCCAGGCCGAGATAGAGGGCGTCGGAGATCAACGCATGGCCAATAGACACCTCGGCCGTGAAGGGAATGCGCGAAATGAAATAGCGCAGGTTGTCCAGATTGAGGTCATGCCCCGCATTGACACCCAGGCCGAGCCGCTGCGCCTCCTCGGCGGCGACGACATAGTCGCGGATGGCCGCCTCGCGGTCGGCCGCATAGCCCGAAGCGTACGCCTCGGTATAGAGTTCGATGCGGTCGGTGCCGCACGCGACGGCACCGCGCACCATCTCGATGTCGGGATTGACAAAGATCGACACGCGGATGCCCTTGCTGTGGAACATCTCGGCCTTCTCGCGCAGGAAATCGCGGTACTTGACCGTGTCCCAACCCGCGTTGGAGGTGATGGCGTCGCGTGCGTCGGGCACCAGAGTCACCTGGGTCGGAACCACCTCCATCACCAGATCGCAGAAGGGATCGAAGGGATTGCCCTCGATGTTGAACTCGGTGGTGACCACCTTTTTCAACTGGCGCACGTCGCTGTACCGGATGTGACGTTCGTCGGGTCGGGGATGCACCGTGATGCCCTGTGCACCGAACCCCTTGATGCGGCGGGCGGCCTCGATCACGTCGGGCAGATTTCCGCCACGCGAATTGCGTATTACGGCGATCTTGTTTATATTTACACTCAATTTCGTCATACTCTCAACGATTTAGGAAACCCTGCAAGCGGACGGTCGTCCGCACCGCGCGCCGGGCCGTTCCGTTTGCGCCCGTAAAGGTATTAAAAAATGCAACATGAATAAAATTATTCTCTTCTCGCGACCGGGTCTCGGACTCACCGCTCCGGAATTGAATGATATACTGGACGCCCTCGCCGCCAGCGGTTTCGACTGGTACGTCAACCGTCCCTTCGCCCGCACCCTCGCCCGGGAGCTGCCCGCCGCCCGCCTCTACGACACCGTGTCGTCCGAACTGGCCGAGGGAGCCGTCATGCTGAGCTACGGCGGCGACGGCACGTTTCTGGAGGCCGTGCGCCTGGCCTACGGCTACGACATGCCGATCCTGGGCATCAACTACGGCCACCTGGGTTTTCTCGCCTGCACCCCCCGCGAGGAGATGGCCTCCGTCTTCGACGAGCTGCGCGCCGGACGCTACGAAGTCCAGCCGCGCACCATGCTCCACGTCGAAAGCCAGGACGTCCGCATCGCGGAACACCCCTATGCGCTGAACGAATTTTCGATCCACCGCACCGAAATCAACATGACCTATACGGACGTCTTCGTGGACGGCCGCAAACTGACCACCTACCGCGGCGACGGCGTGCTGATCTCCACCCCCACCGGTTCGACGGCCTACTCGCTGAGCGTCGGCGGCCCGATCGTCGATCCGATGTGCGGCTGCTTCGTCATCGCCCCGATCGCCCCCCACAACCTGACCATGCGTCCGGTGGTGATTCCCGATACGGCCCGGGTCACCCTGTGCGTCAACAGCCGCGCCCCCTACACCGCGGCCAGCCTCGACAACCGCTCCTTCCAGATCGCCGCCGGAGCGACCTTCACCGTCTGCAAGGCCGAGAAACCCGTTTTTTTGGCCAACCTGCAAAATATATCCTTCTACGACACGTTAAGGAATAAAATGATGTGGGGACTCGACGGCTGGGAGAATGGTCGGTAACGACCGCCCGTACACCGCCGAGGGGCGTCTCACGTGCCCGCCGAAATGTGAAAAACGAATCGGCATAGCGTGTATCCGCCCAAATCGTATTATATTTGTAGATTCATTCGCACTTTTTACCAGACCGAAAGCAACATGAGCAATACGACGGACAGAGTACCCGCACACGTGGCCATCATCATGGACGGAAACGGCCGATGGGCCCGGGAACGCGGCCTTGAACGCTACGAAGGCCATCAGGCCGGCGTGAACACCGTGCGGACCATCGTCCGCACCGCCGCACAGAATCCCGGCATCCGCTACCTGACGCTCTATGTCTTCTCGACCGAAAACTGGGGCCGCCCCCAGGAAGAGGTGGACATGCTGATGGAGCTGCTCTGCCGCAGCATCATCAACGAGTTGCCCGAACTGCAGGAAGGAGGCGTCCGGGTGCAGGTGATCGGCGACCGCGACCGGATGTCGCAGAAGGTGAACGACCACATCGCCCTGATCGAACGCGACACGGCGCAGGGCACCTCGCTGAATCTGCTCCTGTGCATCAACTACAGCTCACGCGACGAGCTCACCCGCGCCGCCCGCCGCATTGCCCGGCGCGTGGCCGACGGCCGGCTCTCCCCGGAGGAGATCACCCCCCGGACCATCGAAGAGGAACTCTACACGCACGGCGTGCCCGATCCCGACCTGATTATCCGCACGGGCCGGGAACAGCGGCTGAGCAACTTCCTGCTGTGGCAGGGAGCCTACAGCGAGCTCTACTTCACCCCCGTCTACTGGCCCGACTTCGGCAACGCCGACTTCGAGGCCGCTCTGACCGAATTTGCCAAACGCCACCGCCGCTTCGGCAAGGTGGAAGAGGCCGACCCGCAACCCGTCCACTGACCGACCGCAGAACCACTGAAACCCGCCAACCCGTTTTTTGTCCATACCTAGCTACCAATGAGAAAGGCAATCCCGGCACTCCTTTTCCTCCTGTCCCTCACCTTCTGGAACGCCGTCGCCCAGGCCCCGACCGAAGCGACTCCGGGCGAAGAAGCGCCGATGCTGAACTACGGCGAACCGAAAACCTACACGATCAACGACGTGCAGATCTTCGGCGTCAAATACCTCGACACCAATATCCTCACCGCCTCGACCGGTCTGCACCGCGGCGAGCAGATCACCATTCCCGGCGAGAGCATCGCCGAGGCCATCACCCGCCTGTGGAACCAGCGCTACTTCTCGGACGTGAAGGTGATCGCCGAATTCCTGCCCGAAGACAAGGTCAACATCCAGATCTACCTGGCCGAGCGGCCGAGGGTGTACAGCTGGAACTTCGAGGGCATCCGCAAGGGCGAGGCCTCGACCCTGACCGAAAACCTGAAACTCAAACGCGGTACGGAACTGTCGGACTACGCGCTGGAGAAAAACATCACCCTCATCAAGAAACACTTCATCGACAAGGGCTTCCGCAACGTGGAGGTCCGGCCGCGCATCGAGAACGACTCGGTGGTGCGCAATGCGGTGAACGTCACCTTCGTGGTCAACAAGCACAACCGCGTCAAGATCGGCGCCATCGGCTTCGAGGGCAACAACGAATTCGACGACAAGCGGCTGCGGCGCGCCATGAAGAAGACCCACCAGGTCAATCTCAACATCTTCCAGTCCTTCAAGTTCAACGAGGACAACTTCGAGGAGGACAAGGAGAACATCCTCGACCTCTACAATTCGCAGGGTTTCCGCAACGCCGTGATCGTCCGCGACTCGGTCTACAAGATCAACGACAAGCGCATCGGCATCGACATCCAGGTCGAGGAGGGCGACAAGTTCTACATCCGCAACATCAAGTGGATCGGCAACACGAAATACCCGACCGAACTGCTCCAGAGCATGCTGGGCATCGAATCGGGCGACACCTACGACCGCAAGACCCTCTACGAACGGCTGGGCATCGGCAAGGAGACCGACATCGAGAACCCGACGCAGATCTCCTCCATGTACCAGAACAACGGCTATCTGATGTCCTACGTCGAGCCGACGGAGATCGTCATCGGCAAGGACTCGATCGACCTTGAGATCAAGGTCTTCGAGGGAAAACCCTTCACCATCAACAAGGTGGACATCAGCGGCAACCGCCGCGTGAACGACGAGGTGATCCGCCGCGAAATCTATACGCGTCCGGGCGAACTCTACAACCGCGCCATGCTCATGCAGACCCTGCGCCAGCTGGCCCAGATGCAGCACTTCGACCCCGCCTCCATCATGCCGCAGATCCAGCCCGTGTCGAGCGAACTGGTGGACATCGGCTGGCCGCTGGTGGAGCAGGCCTCGGACAAGATCGAGATCTCGGGCGGCTGGGGTGCCGGCATGTTCGTCGGTTCGGTCGGTCTGCAGCTGAACAACCTGTCCATCAAGAACTTCTTCAAGAAAGGCGCCTGGCGTCCCTATCCGCAGGGCCAGAACCAGCAGCTTGTCATCCGGGCCCAGACCAACGGTTCCTACTACTCCTCCTTCATGGGCAGCTTCACGGAACCCTGGCTGGGCGGCAAGAAGCCGAATGCCCTGACCATCACGGCCTACTACTCGAACCAGACCGACTCCTACCAGTGGGGCGGCATCTTCCACAAGGGCAACAGCCACTTCCGCACGATCGGCGTGGCCGCCGGACTGGGACGCCGTCTCTCGTGGCCCGACCCTTACTTCACGCTGTACTACGAGCTGGGCTACACGGCCTACGATCTGAAAGACTGGCAGATGTTCTCCAACTTCGACAACGGCCTCTCGAACATCATCACCTTCAAGGCCATCTTCGGCCGCAGTACGGTGAACGACCCGATCTACCCCAGCTACGGTTCGGACTTCTCGCTCTCGCTGACCCTCACCCCGCCCTACTCGCTGTGGGACGGCAAGGACTACAAGAATATGTCGCCCGACGAACCCTCGAAATACAAATGGATCGAGTACCACAAGTGGACGGCCAAGGCGCAGTGGTTCCTGCCGCTGACCCCCGACCGCAAACTCGTGCTGATGGCCCGGGCCGAAATGGGCTACCTCGGCCACTACAACAAGTACAAGCAGTCGCCCTTCGAGGGCTTCGACGTGGGTGGTGACGGTCTGACCGGCTACAACATCTACGGTGTGGACCTGATCGCCCTGCGCGGTTATTCGGACGGCGACCTGACCCCCTACGACCCGACCGATCCCTATGCCTACGCCAATGTCTACAACAAATATACCCTCGAGCTCCGCTACCCGATCATGCGCGAAGGCATGACCACCATCTACGGTCTGGTCTTCGCCGAGGCCGGTAACGGCTACCGCAACTGGGAGGAGTTCGATCCCTTCAACGTACACCGTTCGCTGGGTGTCGGCGTCCGCCTCAACCTGCCGATGGTGGGCATGATCGGTCTGGACTGGGGCTACGGCTTCGACGGAACCTCCAAGTCGTCGAAACCCCACGGAGGCAAGCTCCACTTCTCGATGGGTATGATGTTCTGACAACAAGAGAAACAACCAACTATCTAAAACGATGACGACGATGAAAAAGATTCTGGCAATCGCAGCCTGCGCGCTGCTCTTCGCGGCCGGCACGGCTTCGGCCCAACAGCCCTACATGGTCGTGAATACCGAGACCATCTTCAAATCGATGGACGACTACAACGCCGCCGTAAAGGCAATCGACGAGGCGGCCAAACAGTACCAGCAGAACATTGACGACGCCTACGGCCAGCTCGAGGAGATGTACAACACCTATATGGCACAGAAAGCCTCGCTGAGCGACAGCGTCCGCAGTCAGTACGAGGAGACAATCCTCAACAACGAAAAGAAGATCACCGCCTATCAGGAAGAGATCTTCGGCGAAAAGGGCAAGATGGCCGAAATGCAGACCGAACAGCTCGAGCCGCTCCAGAAGAAGGTGATGGAGACCATCTCGAAATATGCGGCCGAGCATCAGTACGGACTGGTGCTCGACGTGGCCACCAACCCGATGGTGATCTACTACACGCCCGAGGCGGACAAGACCCAGGAGATCATAACATTATTAAAATAACCCACAATGCACATGAAAAAAATCGTTCTTATGGTTGCCGGAGCGCTGCTTTTCAGCTCGGCTTCGGCACTGGCCCAGCAGCCCAAATTCGGCCGAATCAACATCCAGGCCGTCGTATCGATGATGCCCGAACGGGCCGAGGCGCAGGAACAGCTGAAGAAGATCAACGACGACTACGCCGACATGCTGGAAGTCATGCAGGTGGAGCTGAACAACAAGCTGCAGGAGTACCAGAAGAACCAGGCCTCCTATACCGACGCCATCCGCCAGTTGAAGGAGAGCGAACTGCAAGATATGAATGCCCGCATCCAGCAGCTCTACAACACGGCCAACCAGGAGCTTGAGGCCAAGAGCAACGAGCTGATCGCCCCGATTATCGAGAAAGCCCAGGAGGCCATCAAGAAGATCGGCCGTGACAACGGATTCACGATCATCTTCGACGAAACGAGCCAGCCGATGGCCTACTACGACGAAAAGAGCGTACAGGACATCATGCCGATCGTGAAACAGGCCCTCGGCATTCCGGCCGATGCCACGCCCGAAACGGCCATGGGCATGACGGCAGCTCCGGAAGCCGCTCCGGTTCAGTAAGCAACGGCTTGAACGCCTGACTATCCCCGTCGGTTGCCGACGGGGATTTTTTTATCCTTCACCACCGGCACGACCTCTGGCCGGAAGGCACCGCATGGCGAAACGAAAACGAACGGCCACGGGTACCGGTACATGGTTGGGTCCGACGGTCTGACAAGGCAACGGTCCGGCAGGAAGCTGGAGGTTGGCGAGAGTTCTGTGGCGAGTAGCGAATAGCGAGTAGCGGATAGCGAGTAGCGGATGGCGAATAGCGGGTGCGAATAGCGGGTGCGAATAGCCTGCCATCCGGCAACCGGTCCCCCACCGCACGGCAATCTTCGCCGGCCGCTTCTCTCCTGCTGTGCTCCTGACGGAATGCAATCCGGTCCAGGAATCCGGTCCCTCAGTCTGTCGCGCTGCAGGCGCCGGGCATCCATCGCATCCGCTGCAGGATCGGCACCGAGAAACAAAAAGCCCCGACGCATAGCGTCGGGGCTTCGGTGTGGCTCCGCCCACGGCAGATCGCCGGCTACTGTCCGTCCACCGAAGAGGTAACCGGTTCCCAGCCGCCCTCCACGACGATATTCTGAATGCCCAGATCGGGCAGATATACATTCAATGCAAAGGTGGTCTCCTGCAGCACCCCGGTCACGGCATTCAGCAGCGGCCTCAACAGCACGCCGCCGATCAGTCCCCCCAGGTCACCCAGCAGGCTGGAGAGCAGCTCCTCGGTCACCAGTGCCGAATCAAGTTGAGCGGTCAGTTCAAGCGGATCACCCTCTTCCGAATAGCCGTAATTGTCGAGTGTAAGGTTCAGGAAGGCATAGTTCGTGTGATAGGCCACATTGGGTTGCGCCTCGTAGGAGAGATCGTTCTCGATATTGATAAGCCGCCCGTACAGCACGGCATCATCGACCACTCCGTCAACCAGCGGACCGACCAGCCCCTCCTTCTTGATATCTATCTTGTCTATCCGGTTCGCGCCGTCCAGCAGAATCAGGGTCAGGTAACGCTCGACGCTCAGCTCCTCCCCGGCCTGCTTCGACATCGGGATATCCTCCCATGTCCGGGCCACCTGCCCGGACGCCACAACCGGCTGCAGATCGAAATCCATCTCCGTCACGAAATAGCCCGTCACATCGGCCCCCGGCGAAATGGCCCACGGATTGAGCACATTCGACAGGCCGAGCAGATCGGCTCCCCCGCCATTGGTCTTCAGCGTATTTTCCAGGCGGGTCAGCACCTCCACCTTGTTCTGCAGCAGCGCCTCATCCAGGGCATCGATCAGCGGCGTGGTCAGAAAACCGACCAATGCATCGACCACCTGCGTGACCAGCAGCGCGCTCTCGTCCAGCAGCAAGGCCTTGGCGACCGGCTCCAGCAGCGCACTGTGAAGCAATCCTCCCACGACCGTCGTCGTCAGCTGCTGCTCGCGAATGCTGTCGAAAATATTGCTCACCAGCATGTCCAATGCCGAATTGACATCAACGAACTCACGCTGGAATTCGTGCCGGGTCACGATGCGCTGCAACAGGATATCCACCTGCGGAGCATCCTGGTTGAAATCGGCCGACGCAAAGTAGAACAGATTCCGGTCCGTGAAGGCCAGCGGTCCGCCAGCCGGCATCACCATCCGGGCCTCGTCGAAATAGGTTCCGTAATTCTGCAGGACAGCCTCCTGCCCCTGTCCTTCAAACAGATTGGCATCGAGGTTGCCCAAAAAGACCACCCGATAGTCACCGTCGGGCAGGGTCTCCCGGATGGCCGGCAGCGGCCATTCGTGCTCCTCGACAACAGCATAGTTGTCCGGCCGGAAAACTGTCGCCTGCTTGTAATAGGCATAGCGCCCCTCGGCATCCTTTCGATAAAGGATATAGACGAGAGTCTGCACCCGGTCGGAAGGGCCGCTGATGGCCGCCCGGCTCTCCGCCCCGGCCGGGGCTTCGCCGCCGCGGGCGAAAAAGGTCACCTCGAACATGCCCTCGTGCGGCGTTCCGTCCGCCGGGCCGGCCTCCTGTTCCGCCTGGTCACATCCTGCCAGACCGAGCATGACCAGCAACAACATCCCCCACAGAGCGTACCGACGCATCATCTGTCCGTATGTTTTCAATGTTTTCATGATTTTCTTCATCTTCCGTTATCAAAGGTAACCGTCCCACGCATCGTCGTCGAGATTGATGTCGCCGCCGAAGCCCACTTCGAAACTGCCGCCCTCGCCGGTTCCCCGCAGCACAAGCCAGGTGATCTGATTGGGATAGATCGGGATCGTTCCGGAGGTGGAACGCAACGTGTAACGCTGCTCCGTGCCGTCGGCCAGCGTGAGCACCAGGGCCCCCTGTCCCGTGATATCTTCCGCAGGCAACAGGTTGACCGCAATGCGGTAGTCGGATGTCACGGCCGGCTGCTCGCTCTTCGCCAGCGCAACGGCCGCGCCCTGCGAGAGCACCTGTCCGCCGGTTCCATCCTGCAGGAGCATCTCCGGCAGCGCCTCCACTTCGAGCCGGGCATTACGCACCGAACCGTCGGCATTGCCCAGCCGGATCTGGATGGCGCCGTTCTGGCGGGTCAGCACCACGCTGCGGGTCGCCGGATCATCGGCAGCCGTAAAGGTCTGAATGGCCCGGAAAACCTCCTGGCCGGGCTGATTGCCGGCCAGATAGGTCATCGCCGCCTCCGTATAGGCCGTGCCGTCAGCCAGCGTCGGCAGTGCGGGCTGCTGCGACCGGGGAATGGCCAGAAAGACAAACCGGTAGGAGACACCCGGATCCAGACCGCCGACCGTGAAGGCCTCGCCCGTGATCTCCATCGTGCCCGCTGCCACATAGCGGTCCGCCGTCTCTTCGCGGAACAGGTAGAGCCGGGCCGCATACTGCTCCGTATCGAGCGCCTGCGGAGCCCGGGTACGGGCATCGAGCGTCAACTCGAACCGGATCCGGCGCTCGCCCGTCGGCTCCCCGTCGGGCTGCCGGCAGGCGGAACAGCCGACCGCCAGGCCGAGTAGCAGCGTCTTGAACAAAATACCGTATTTCATCTTGCGTAGCATTGGATTCATGGTTTCAGGTTGCCGGCGGGATGGTCGCCCCAGTCGGGATCAAGCCCCACGCCCGGATCGGCATCACCGATTTCACCGCCGTAATATTCATTCCAGAAGGGATCGATGCGGATCTCCAGTTCGACCGCCGCCGTCAGGTCAATCGGCTCGTCCCCCTCCTCCGGCAGCGTACTGCCGTCGGGAGCCAGGTTCCGGTGGCCGATGCTGTAGAAGTGGTCGGTCAGCAGCGGATAGTAGTAGGGATCACCCCCTTCCGAAGCGGCCAGACGGATCGGACGCCAGGCCAGGGCAAACTCCTCCTGCGCCGCACTGCGCCCGTAGAAGACCAGGTACAGGCTCTTGTCGTACTCCTCCCCCGTACCGGAGGAGGCCGGAACATTGGCCTGCTGAGGCATGGCAAATGCGCCGCACAGCAGGCTGTTGGGGTGACGGACATTGTCGGGAGCCGTATCGACGAACACACCGTTGCAGATCGCTGCGGAGGCGGGAATGTCGATCTTCAGCAGCGTATGGGCCGGAGTCGGCGGATTGAAGGGGTAATTGTAGGTCGACACCGCCAGCCGACCGGCTACCGCAGCGCGATCGGCCAGCCGCACCTGATCGGAGAGCGCCGCACCGTGAACCACCGCCAGGCTCACGACCCGGAACGGGGTCGGATCCACGATGAGGCCGGTAGGCAGTTCCGTATCCGGATCATACCCCTCGATTTCGGCCGGTATGTTTTCCACATAGAGCAGGATGCCGGCTACGGCCCGCTCCAGGGTCAGCGAACGCGTAAAGTAGCGGTCCGTACCTTCCACAACCACCGGATCGGCCGTACAACCGACAAAAAGTTCCGTTGCAGCGGTCACCGTGTCCGCCTTGCAAGCAAGGGTTGCCTCCTCGAGGCGGGTGCTCCCCTCCGTCCAGGCCGACCAGTTCCACGCCTCGCTGGCCCGGTTCGGATCGGCCAGCAACGGGTCGGGCGACCCGCCGTCATCACGGGCCAGCGCCAGAAAGCGGTAGGCGCCGTCATCGAGCCGCAGTCGTCCAACGTAGCGGTGGGCCTCGTCCCGGTCATCGGCGCCACCCCACCACACGATCCAGGGGCTGAGGCCGAACTTGTCGGCAAACGCGCCGACCGGCAGATAATCCAGCGGGGTGCCCTCCTGCGACAAGGGTCGATAATAGGTGTAGGCGCCCGACGCATCCCGACGGAAGGTATAGATGCGCACATCATTGACCTGCTGCCAGTTGTTGCTGCTGAGCAGCACGCGGGGCGGCTCGCTGCGGGGCAGCAGTCCGCCGTCGGGCACGAACGTCACCGCAGCCAGCTCCGTGTCGCTCTCCGAGGCGCCCGTTCCGCGCTCCGTTCCCACTTCGAAGGTCACCTCCACCTCACGAAGCCCCGTACGGTCCGATCCGTCGTCCCGTCCGTCCGGCCGCGAACAGCCCGCCGCCGAGACGCCAAGCCACAGCGCCAGCGCCAGGTTTGCCGGTTGTCGGAAAACCCTCCGAAAACGTCGTATCGCACTCCGTATCCGCATCAGTCGAAAATAATAAAGTTTGCTATCTGCCACTCGTGACGGGCATCCATCACCAGTTCCCGGGCCGCACTCAGATCAACGGGATGATCCTCGCCGTAGCTCTGCGACTGGCTCTTCTCCCCCACCGTATAGAGACGGTTGCGGACGATGCTGAAACACCGTTCCGTATCCACATTCTCCAGCCGGGTAATCCGGGTCCGCCCCTCCGGTCCGTCGGGCAGCGAAACCAGCGTCCGGTCGCTGTCGGCTTCCGGATCGGTGTCGCGCAGGGTCACGTCCCAATGTTTCACGATCCGCCCCGCAACATCGAGCAGCTGCAGTTGGAAAGTGGGTAGATCGGCCTCCACCTCCGCACGCGTCATGGCCGTTGCGATCAGGAAACGGTCGCCGAAAACCGTACCCGGCGGCAGGGAGATCGTCCCGGCGGGGTACTGTTCCACATCGGTCTGCCAGTTGGCATCCGCCTCGTCGAGCCAGCCGTCGCCGTTGGCATCGAGCGGCAGGCGGTCGTCCGCCTCATTGCCCGGAAACCAGCGGTTCAACCCGATGGCATAAACGGTAAAGGCATCGTCCCGCTGCGATCCGTCCAGTCGCGCATCGCAGTCGGTGCGCGGTTCGATGCCGTTGATCACGTTGTCCTTGAGAAAATCGAACGCATCGTCCACTCCGCGGAAACCGCCGAAGATGACGCTGCGGTTGCAGCGGGAGGCAACCAGCCGCAGGGTGGCTACCTCCGCCCCTCCGACAACGGCCGGGATGCGCGTAAAGTAGCCGAAGGTGCCGGCCATCTGGCGCCGGGCCACCAGCAGTCCGTTCTCGGACTCGGCCTCCGCACTGCGCCGGGAACGGATCACGCCCCCCTCCACGAAAAAGATTTCAGCTCCGGCAAACACCTCCTCGGGATGCTCGCCCGGCGCCACGGAAGCCACTTCGGTCCGACGGTAGAAACCGCCGGTCTCGACTCCCGCAAATGGCGCGTAGTTGCCATACGTGCCCGTCTGATAACCAATGGCATAAGCCATGTATGTCTTGTCCTCCTCCAGTCGGACATGCTCCGGGAGTCGGATGGTGGCGTATCGTCCCCGTCCCGTCGCCGAGCTCCAGGGGACACTGGCCTGATTGTCCGGATTGCTCCAGTCGTCGATGGTGGTCTGCCAGATCACCGTGGCCGGGCTGGCATACTCCACAATGAGGATGCGCATCCGGTCGAAGGTCTGCGCCGGATTGACGCTCGAAATGGGACGCCGCGTCCGGGCCAAGGGCGCAATTCCGTCACCGGCCGAGAACAGTTCGCCCGAACTCTCCACCGCTACCGTGAAGAACTGGTCGGGGAGCTTACCGCCCGGCACGCCGCCCTGTCCCTGCCAGGAATCGGTGCAGGAAACCAGGGCCGCCACGGCGGCAAAACAGGAAAACAGCCAACGTATCGCGCTCATATCCGTGTAAATTGCAGTTTTGCGGTGCGGTCCGTTCCGACACCACACGATCTCCGTCTGCCGGTTTCGGCTGCAGCCCGACGGAAAGGACCTCCGGGACGGCACCCGACCGGCACCGTCCCGCTCTCAGGGGACGGTGCCGCATCCGGCTGCACGTTGCAGGGTTACGGGATCAATCCAGCTCCATGTCGTGGATGGCCTCCCAGTTGTCGTTCACGATCAGTTCGAGTTCGTGTTTGTTGTTCAGCGAAATCGGATCGTCGTCCTCGTCGATGCCGGGTTCCGGATCGGTGCCGGTGCCGGGATCATCCATCGTGCGGGAGCCCAACCCGTAAAGGTGGTTGCGGACGATGTTGTAGTGGTGGGCATCCTCCGTCACCGACTCTCCTTCGCCGAACGACGCGCCGTTCCAGGTGTAGAGCGTGTAGGTGTTGGTCTCCGTCGAAGGCAGGTTGACGTTCCACTCGCGTTTCACTTCGCTGCCGCCGGCGGTGGTCAGCTGCAGCTTCAGCGTCTGCTCCTCGCCGACCTTGGCGAACGGAATCACAAACGCACCGCCGAATACGGAACCCTTCTCGAAGGTGGCCGTTTCGCTGAAGCCGGGCTTTTTCCAGTTGGCATACTCCACGCCGGTGTCGATCAGGCCGTTGCCGTCGGTATCCTCGATCGCCGTGAACCATTCGTTCAGATCGATCTTCACAAGCGTCTTGTCAAAGGCGCTCTCCTGCGAGTAGCCGTTCACCACAGCCGTCTGGATGCTGTTTCCAAAGCCGTTGTTGTCCAGTTCGAGGTTGACGAACTGACCCAGAACCAACCGGTTGTTCTCATTGGAGGCCACCAGGCGCAGCTCGGTGGCACCGGCAATGAACGGCACCTCCTTGGCATAGACATACACGCCGGCCACCTGACGGTTCAGCACGACACGCTGTTTGAATCCTTTGGCCTGATCGACATGGAACGACTCCGTCGAACCGGCGAAAATCTCCTCGGCCGGGCCGTCTGCGGTGAGCGGCAGCACGGCATTCTCCTGGAAGGTCGAACCCGACACCAGTGCACTCTCGATGTCGCCATAACTGCTGCCCTGGCTCTGATAGCCCACGGCAAAAAGCTGGTAGTCGCCGGTCGGCAGCTTCGTATCGAGCACGAAGCTGGTGAAACGGCCGTCGTTGGTGCCGTACTCCTCCGAGCTGCTCTGCCAGTTCGTCACCTCCTCGGTATGCTTCACCTCCTTGGTCGAGGCATCGACCACATAGACAATCACCTTGTCGATGTTCTGCTTGGCCTCCGAGCTGAGCAGCGGACGGCCGGCACGGGTCGAGGTGCTGTTGCCATTGGCTACGGCCAGCGTGATTTCCTGTTCGGCCCCCTCGCCGAGTCCATCGCCTGCGCTCTGGTTGCCGGTGCAGGCACAGAAGGCCAATGATCCCATCAAGGCCATTCCGATCACATACGTTTTTTTCATTGCAAAAACTGTATTGGGTTACTATTTGTTTGGTTCGTAATCTATTTCTATTCAATCTCCATGTCGTGGATCAACTCCCAGTTGCCGTTCACCCGCACATAGATCCGGAACTCGCCCTCCGAATCGCCCTCGGCCACATAGGCATAGCGCAGGATGGTGATCTCGTTACGTCCCATGGTGATGTGCACATCCTGCGGCACCAGCGTGGGATAGTAGGTGACCCGCTGTCCCGCTGCCGTCTGCGTCACGGCCGACTTGTCGATGAAGGCCACGCTGAGCTTCGACCCTTCGTAAACGGGCGAAGGACACATCAGTGTCTGGGTCAGGATCTCGTTGGGCACCATCCAGTCCCGCTCCGTATGCACCGCCGTCAGGCCGGAATAGGTGAAATGCCGATCGACCAGCGCGAAGATGTCCTCGATGTTCTTGGTCGAAAAGTCGATGTTGTCGGGCAGGTTTTCGGCCTTGATGAGCAGATTGCCCTTGGTACGCTCCATCCCCACGGGAAACAGGTCGTGCCCGTAGCGGTACTCCAGCGTCGCGCTGGCCAGATAAATATCGTTGGCGGCAGCCCCCGCCGCCTCCATTTCGGCCTGGGTGGCATCCTCGCCCAGCGGCTCCTCGCTCTGCATGTTGCCCCATGCGGTGACGGTGTAGGTGCCGTAGGGCAGCGAAGCGGGCAGCACGATGCGCTGCACCTGACTGTCGTCGGTCACGGGCGTGTTGTGTTGTTCGGCCACCACCTCGCCCTGCTCGTCGCGGACAATGTAGTAGAGCGAATGGACATAGTCGCGGAAAGGCAGGTCTTCGGCCCGGCGCTCCAGCAATCCCAGCCGCACGGCATCGTCGATGTTGAAATAGTTCTTGTCCTTCACCGACAATTCGATCACCAGAGGCGGACACGGCGGCAGCGACTCACGGATGCACCCGCCCAGCAACAGGGCCGCCGCCATGGCGACCAGCCCCCGTCCCGCGACGAGCCGTCTATTCATGCTCCCCTCCCCGGCCGATCAGGGCCTTGAAATCCGCCCGCGAGGCATACGGCACGAAGTCGGCCTCCACGGCGGCACGCTGCCGGAGCGACTCCTCCACCACGGCTCCGGCCAGATGGGCCATCAGCGCCTCCACATCACCCTGCCGGGCCGCGATCAAGGCGCGCACATACTCCGCCCGGGGCGACCGGTCTCCGCAGGCAGTCATCTTGGCTGCCGCCTCTGCGGTACGGCCCACACTGAGGGCCACAATGGCGGCATTGGCATCGTCCCGGCCGCGCAACAGCTCGCAGGCCCGATCCAGTTCCCCCGTCCGGGCCATCAGCAGTCCCAGATTATAACGCGCCTCGGGCAACTCGCCGGCCGCCTCCAGCAGCTCGACGGCCCCCGCATAATCGTTCCGCACGATCCGGATCGCCGCCTTCGTATTGAGCATCTCCGGCGACAAGTTCTCGAACCGGTCGAGCACCGCCTCGGCCTCGTCGAGCCGTCCCTCGCGCAGCAACAGCACGGCCAGGTTGTTGGCCGCCACCTGCGACTGCGGGAAATAGTGCAGGACGGTCCGGCAGGCCTCCTGCTTCTCCTGCGGGGTATGGCGGAGCGTGGCCACGCGGAGCAGCTCCTCCTCATTGAAGGCATCGGGACGCGTGGCATACATGGCCAGCAGCTCCTCGTCGGTCGTGAAACTGCGGATCGTATAGGTATATTCATACTCCACCTTGCGGTCTTTCTGAAGGTATTTCGCACGAATGTCGGGCCAGCAGGCCAACCGGCGGATGCGGTACTCGGCCGCATCGTCATTTTCGGCACCGTAACGGTCGAGAATCGCCGCCACTGCCGCCGTGTCGGGGTGGTCGTCGGCCCGCATGGCTTCGAGTACGGGCAGCCATCCCTCGGGCCGTGACCCCGTCGCTATGGCACGCGTCCGAGCCGCGGAAAAGTCCAGGCGGCGGGCCAGCCACGCCCGGGCCGAATTGGCGCGGTTGCGGGCCAGGGCGGTATTGAACGCATAGGGGCCGTCGGCCGAGGCCATGCCGTAGATGGCCAGCGAATTGAGCGTCATGAGCGAATCGGAGACAATCCGCTGCAGGGTACCGAGCATGGCATCCATCTCCCGGCGGTTGTCGCCGAGCGCCAGGTTGATGTCGTAACGGTTGATGGCAAACTGCAAACGGGCTTCGCCCCGTCCCTGCACGACCTTGGGCCGAATGACAAATTCGGGCTCGATCCAGTTGAGCAGCAGGTCCCGTTGCGGGTCAATGAGCGTCGGCAGGTTGGCGATGAGCGCCATGTCCGGCCGGGCCAGCGTCCGGCTCTCGCCGCAGCCGTTGGCGGTAACCACCGCCACGATACGGCCGCCAGTGAACGACTCCGGCACCGGAACGGTCGCCTCATAGGGCACGGAAAAGGCCCGCCGGGAGCGCACCACGACGGCCCGGTCGGCCAGCGTGTCCACCCGTCCGGAGAGCACCTCCTCCCGCTGCCGCTTCCTGGCATAGACAGGAGCATCGAACACCGCTACGGGACAGTAGGCCACCAGCCTGTCGCCCTACATCAGTTGGGGCCGGATGATGAGCCGGCTGCGGCAGGAGAGCGCCCGGTCGGGGATGTCGATCAGGGCATGCACCCGCACCGTGGAATTGCCATCCGGCGTGAGCGTCTCCACGGGCGACACGACTACGGTGCGGGCCGTGCGCGAAGCGGCGCAACCGACCAGCAGCACGGGCAACAGCCCGATCCACAACCTGCGCAAGTATGCTTTCGTTTTCATGGCGTCTAAAAGAGATAGGAGAAGGTAAGCGACAGGCGCGTGGGGCCCACATAATTGCCGGTCCGGTCGGTAAAACATTTTTCGCAGGGCAGGTTGGGACGCTCCTTGTACCACAGCCGGGCATACCCCACCCCCACCTGCGCCTCCAGATTCCAGTGGGGCGACAGGATCCAGGCATATCCGTAGGAGAGACCGGCACCGGCCAAATAGCCGTCGTAAATGCTGGCACCGGCATGGGCATAATATTGGGCACCGTGGAGATGCAGACCGAAGAAATGCCCCTCGAAGGATTCGCACAGCCAGTAGCGCACCTCGGGCTGGGCCAGCCAGAAGCGGGCATCCGGATTCTTCCATACGGTCCAGGGCCGGTAGGCGCCGAACAGTTCGACGGTCACCCGGCGCCCCGCACCGAACTCCACGCCGAGGTTGGGAGCCAGCGCCCCCAACAGAGGGCATTGGTCTTCACGGCGACGTGTTGGGCCCGGACGAGCGGCATGAAGCCGCACAAAGCTACGACAACGAGCAACAGTTTCCGCATGGATCTATACAATTCGTTTATCTCACCGACTTCGACCGGCTCAGCGTTCTTCGGACAGGATAACCTTCTTATCCACAAGGAGGCTCACACCATCCGCATCAACGGGGGCTTTCGGAGACAAAGATACGACACATTCGGTTTATCACCAACAATATATATGATAATATAAATCACCCCTTTTTGTACCACACCGATGTCCTCACACCTTACGGCAACAGCCGATCGGCCGTCAGAGGCTGTACCGCCGTGTCCCCTGGGAGGTTTCCACAATCCGTATACCGCATACATTCCGTTTCCAGCCTGCCGTTTCGACGGGCCGGCATGATGGTCTTCCGTTTTTTTTATGTACCTTGTCCTCCGAAACGACGAATGACCCCATCGTGCACCCGCGCAAGATCCGACATATCGCCTGGCTGCTTCTGGCTGCCGTCCTGTGGTACCACTGCAGCCTCTCGCTGTTCTACCACACGCACACCGTCGACGGGGTCGCCGTCACCCACTCCCACCCCTACACAGGAACGCCCGATGCACCACGCCATGCCCACTCGGCGGCCCAGTTTGCGGCAATCGCCGCTCTGGCAGCCTTCGTCGCCACCGTGGCTGCCCTGATGGCGGTCGGCGCCGTCTCCCCGCAACTGATCGCCCTGCTGCGCGAACGGCAGGTGCGTCCGCTTCACCCCGCCCTGCTGCGCAGCCATACGCTGCGGGGCCCACCCTGCCGCATGTCCGTCGCGTGCTGACTCTCTCCGCGTCGCCCCCTGTCTCCGCAACCGCCGGTTGCGGAGCGGAAGTCTGTGCCGTCCGGCGCAGCCGCTTCCGACCACTTATTTTTTCACAAAACGAACATACGACAAATCCCATGCGACATATCATCAAGGGGCTTTGCAGCTCCCTGCTTCTGCTGTGTGTCTCGGCATACGCCCTGCGGGCCGACGACGCGCCCGCCCAACCCCGCAGCGATGCGAACATCACCGGCCACGTGATCGATGCCGCCACCGGCGAACACCTCGCCTACATCACGGTGGTCATCCAGGGCACCACGATCGGCGTCACAACCGACGCCACGGGCCACTACTTTCTCAAGAACCTGCCGGCCGGCGAACTGACCCTCGAGGCTTCGTCGCTGGGCTACACGCCGGTCGTCAAGACCGTCCGCACGGAGAACGACCGGACCATCGAGGTCAACTTCACCCTCACGGAGAGCACCACCGGCATCGAGGAGGTGGTCGTGACGGCCAACCGGAACGAAACCAACAAGAAGGAGACCTCCTCGATCGTGAACATCACCTCCGGCAAGCTCTTCACGGCCATCGCCTCCTCGACCCTCTCCGAATCGATGAACTTCACCCCCGGTCTGCGCATCGAGAACAACTGCGGCAACTGCGCCGTCACCCAGCTCCGCATCAACGGTCTGGAGGGCCAGTATTCCCAGATCCTGCTCGACAGCCGTCCCATCTTCAGTTCGCTCGCCTCGGTCTACGGACTGGACCAGCTGCCCACCTCGATGATCGAACGCGTGGAGGTGGTGCGCGGCGGCGGTTCGGCCCTCTACGGTGCCAACGCCATCGGCGGCGTGGTGAACATCATCACCAAGGAGCCGCTCCGCAACTCACTCAACCTCAACAACACGACCAACATCTTCGGCAACGGCGCCCTGGACATCAACACCTCCCTGGGCGGCTCGTTCGTGACGGACGACTACAAGGCCGGCATCTACCTCTTCGGCATGGTCAAAGAGCGCGACCCCTACGACCACAACGGCGACAACTTCTCGGACGTGCCGGGCATCAAGTCCGAAACCATCGGTTTCCGGGGCTACTACCGCACCGGACTCCACTCGCGGCTGACGGCCGAGTACCACCACATTCATGAGTTCCGCCGCGGCGGACAGATCCTCGACGACGCGGGTAACGACATGTTCGACCGGCCGCCCCACGAGGCGATCATCGCCGAGCAGCTCGACAACACGATCGACGGCGGCGGCCTGCGTTTCGACGCCTTTTCGGCCGACGGCAAGCACAAGGGATCGGCCTACGCCTCGGCCCAGAACATCGGCCGCAAGACCTACTTCGGCACCGACATGCAGCTCGACTCCTACGGTGCGACCCACGACCGCACGGCCGTGGCGGGCGGCCAGTACACCTACACGATGGACCGGCTGCTCTTCATGCCGGCCGAACTGACCGTGGGTGCGGAGTACACCTACAACCACCTGCTCGACCGCTACCTGGCCCTGGGACGCGAGACCGACCAGACGACCCACGTGGTGGGCGGCTACCTGCAGAACGAGTGGCGTACGCGCCGCTTCAGCCTGCTGGTGGGCGGCCGCATCGACAAGCACAGCCTGATGCGCAACGTTGTCTTCAGCCCGCGCGCCAACGTGCGCTACAGCCCCACGGAGAATGTCGGCCTGCGCGTGAGCTACTCGAGCGGCTTCCGCGCACCGCAGGTCTATGACGAAGACCTGCACGTGGATGCCGTGGGCGGCACGCTCCAGCTCATCCGGCTGGCTCCCGACCTGCGCCCGGAGTACTCGCACAGCGTGAGTGCCTCGGCCGACCTCTACCACAACTTCGGCCGCCTGCAGACCAACCTGCTGGTGGAGGGGTTCTACACGAAGCTCAACGACGTATTCACGCTCGTCAAAATCGGCGAGGATGCCGCCGGCAACCTCATCATGGAACGCCGCAACGCCTCGGGCGCCACGGTCATGGGCCTCAACTTCGAGGGCAAGCTGGGCATTCCGGGCATCTTCGAGCTCCAGCTGGGCTACACGCTCCAGCGCAGCCTCTACGACGAGCCCTTCGCGTGGTCCGAGAACTCCGACCTGCCCGCCCAGCGCCGCATGTTCCGCACGCCCGACCAGTACGGCTACTTCACCTCGACGTTCGACATCACGCGCAATTTCCACGCCTCGCTCTTCGGCACCTACACCGGCACGATGCTCGTACAGCACACCAAATACAATGAGACGACCGGCGGCTACGACGATCTGGAGAAACGCACCCCCGACTTCTTCGACCTGGGCATCCGCTTCTCCTACCTGTTCCGGCTGTCGGCCAGCGTGGGACTGGAACTCAGCGCCGGCGTCAAGAACATCCTGAACAGCTACCAGGACGACCTGGACTTCGGCCCGATGAAGGATGCGGGCTATGTGTACGGCCCCGCGCTCCCGCGCATGTACTTCGTGGGACTGAAGCTGACCATGTAGCCGTCCGCACGGCAATTCGCCTGCCGCCCGCAGGCCCCGTCACCGCCCCGCCCCTTCCCGGCGGGGCGGTTGCATGATGGGCACTGGCCCCCACAACACACCTGGGAAGACTCGGAGAACTCGCCACAAAATTTTATCTTTGCAATCGTATCAACGAACGTTGCGTCATGGTTTACCAACGGGAAATCGCCCTGCACGGCTACGGCCGGGGCATCCACCTCATCACGAACGACATCCTCTCCGTGCTGCCGCCGCTGCCGGAGCAGGGTCTGCTCCACCTGTTCATCTGCCACACCTCGGCCGCACTCGCCGTAAACGAGAATGCCGACCCCGACGTGCGGCACGATCTGGAGGCCTTCCTTGACCGCTGTGTCCGCGAACGCGAAGCCTACTACCGCCACACCGAGGAGGGCGACGACGACATGCCCGCCCACATCAAGGCCGTACTGACGGGCCCGTCGGTGACGCTGCCCATTTCGGACGGACGGCTGAACATCGGCCGCTGGCAGGGCATCTACCTCTGCGAATTCCGCAACACCCGGCAGACGCGACGCATCATTGCAACCCTGCTCTCATGACACAGACCTTCACCCATACCGGCTGGATCATCTATCCGCGCTACGTCGCCCGCCACGGCGACAACGCCTTCGGCTGGCTCGCCGACGAGGCGGCCGCCGTCGGCATCGACCTGCACGTGCTCTTTGCCGAGGAGCTGACCGTCGGCTACGGCCACGGCACCGTCCCCGCATTCTGGCACCGGGGCGAGGCCGTCACGCGCCTGCCCGACTTCGCCATCGTGCGCACCTACGACACGGTGCTCTCGCGGGCGCTGGAACGTGCCGGCGTGCCGCTCATCAACTCCTCCGCCTCGATGGAGCTGTGCAAGAACAAGATGCTCACCCACGAACTGCTCGCCGCGGCCGGCATCCCCTCCCCGCAGACCCTCTACGCACCGGAAGGCGAATACGACTACCGCCACGTGGCCGGCGTGCTGGGGTCGGAACGTTTCGTGGTCAAACGGATCGACGGCGCCAAGGGCGAGGACGTCTTCCTGATCGACAACGAGGAGGGCATGCGCCAGGCCGTGGCGCAATGCAAGGGCCATTGCCTGTGCCAGCAGTTCATCGCCTCGAGCAGCGGTCGGGACGTGCGCGTGTGGGTGATCGGCGACCGGGTGGCCGGCGCCGTGCTGCGCTACTCGGAGACCTCGTTCCGCTCCAACTTCTCGCAGGGCGGCCAGGTGGCTCCGTTTGAACTCTCCCCCCACGCGGCCCAGCTGGCCGTGCGCAGCGCCCGGCTGCTGGGTGTCGCCTTCTCGGGCATCGACCTGCTCTTCGGCGAAGACGACCACTTCATCGTCAACGAAATCAACGGCAACGCCGGCTTCCGCACCCTCTCGCAGCTCGGCCGGCCGAACCCCATTCCCGCAGAGCTCTTCGCCTACATCCGCGACTCCCTGCTGCGCTGACACGCCCCATCCGCCATCATACGCCAAAGGGGGCGATCCGACTGGATCGCCCCCTTTGCATATCCGTGTTCCGCAGTCTACCGGCGACGGCGACGGAGCTGGTACCACACCTCGCGGACAATCAGCACAGGCGAGGTGATGAGCAGGATCTGAAGCCAGGTGCGGGTGCTCAGCGGATGGGTCTGGAAGACCTCGCCGCCCACCTGTACGATGAAGATCGTGGCAATCAGCACCAGAGCGGCCACACCGATGAACTTCGGATTGCGTCCCAGACCGGAGAACACCGACATGCCCTTGCCGATGACGCGGGCATTGAAGAGGTTCCACCAGTTGAGCACCATGTATCCGGCAAAAAAGACGGTACGGTCGATGCCGGCCACCAGCGGCATGCCGTGCTCCATACCCCACAGGATGACCGTGCAGAGCAGCCAGATGAAACCGCCGAAGCCGAAGATGGCCGTAGCCAGCGGACGATTGATGATAAATTCATTCCGGTCGCGGGGACGGTCCTTCAGCACCCGTTCGTCGGCCGGTTCGGAGGCGAGCGCAATGGCGGCCAGCGAATCCATCACGATATTGATCCACAGGAACTGCGTGACCGTAAAGGGCATCTCCACACCCACCACGGGGCCGAAGACAGCGATCAGACAGGCCGAAACGTTGATCGACAACTGGAAATAGAGGAAATTTTTGATATTCTTGTACAGCGAACGGCCCCACTTGACGCCCGTGACGATCGAGGGGAAGGCGTCGTCGAGCAGCACGATGTCGGCGGCCTCCTTGGCGGCCGAGGTGCCCGAACCCATGGCGATGCCCACATCGGCATAGTTGAGGGTCGGCGAGTCGTTCACGCCGTCGCCCGTCATGGCGCACACGTGGCCGCGCTCCTGCGTCCAGCGCAGAATCTCCAGTTTGTCCGACGGGGTGCAGCGGGTAATCACATTGGGAAATTCGCGGCCGTTCTGCGGCGCGGTGACAGCCGTCATGAAATCCTTGGCCTCGATGGCCCAGAGGTTGCGGAAGCCCGACTGGCGGGCGATCTCGGAACCGGTCTTGATGTTGTCGCCGGTCATCATCACCACGTCGATGCCGGCCC
Organism: Candidatus Tidjanibacter faecipullorum; assembly: GCA_019116245.1. Classification (GTDB taxonomy): domain Bacteria; phylum Bacteroidota; class Bacteroidia; order Bacteroidales; family Rikenellaceae; genus Tidjanibacter; species Tidjanibacter faecipullorum. Next base: position 32,815 of record DXCC01000003.1, on the reverse strand, counting down.
CGTAGCACTGTTCGATGGCATGGGGTACGTCGGGACGTACCGGATCTTCGATGAACCACGTACCCACGTAGCGAGCCGTCGGCAACGTCTGCCCCGCTTCGAGCAGGCGCTTGGCCTCCCCGGCCTCCATCTCCTCGATCACCGCGGCGGCAATGGCCCGGCGGCCGCGATCCTGCTGCTCGGCCACGAGCGCGAGGTAACTGTCGTTGCAGATGATGCGGGCCACCACTTCCGGAGCGCCCTTGAGCAGCAACAGCCGATGGCCGTCCAGCTCGGTCTCCGACAACATGTATTTGTAGGCGCTGGAGAAGGGAATCACCACCCGAACGGGATGACCGGCCCGCAGGTCGGCCGTCTGCTCGGCACCGATAAACTTCAGAATGGCGCTCTCGGTCGGATTGCCCAGCACGTTGCGCCCCGACCAGTTGGCCGTCGAATTGAGGGCGCCGACCAGCGCCAGCGTCTCCTCGCACCCCTCGACAATGTCGGCCTCGACCACCGTCATGGAGTTCTGCGTCAGCGTACCGGTCTTGTCGGTGAAGATGACGTCCACGGCACCGACCGTCTCACAGGCGTGCATCTTCTTGACCAGGTTATTCTCGCGCGCCATCGTCTTCATGGAAAAGGCCAGCGCCATCGTCACCGACAGCGGCAGTCCCTCCGGCACGGCCACAATGATGACCACCACGGCGCTCATCAGAAAACGCACCTCGGTGAGCAGTACCTCTTCCCAACCGGCCGGTCCCTCATAGGGAATCCAGTGCACCAGGTTGAGAATCACGAACATCAGACCGGCGATGGCGAATGCGGCCACATTGATGCGCTTGGCCAGTCCGTTGAGCTGCTGCTGGAGGGGGGTCACGTTGTTGGTCTCCTCCGACGCCTTGCGGGTAGTCTGACCGATCTCGGTCGCATCACCGACCCGCTCGACCACGCCTTCGCCCGCGCCCTGCGAGACGAGTGTGCCGCGCAGCAGGAAATCGGGCGCAAAACCCGATCCGGTGTAGGGCTCCTCGAGCGGATATTTGGAGACGGGCACCGACTCGCCGGTCATGGCCGACTCGGAAACCTTCATGTCCGAAGCCTGGAACAGCCGGATGTCGGCCGGAATCTCGTCGCCGGCCGAGAGGATCACCACATCGCCCACGACGAGCTGATCCTTGGTCACCTCGACCACCACGCCGTTGCGGCGCACCTTGACCGGTTCGTAGTCCTGGTCGGACCGCATGGCGTCGAACTTTCGCTTGGCGCTGTACTCCTGCCAGAAGCCCACGCCGGTGGCGATCACGACGGCGAAGATGATGCCCAGCGACTCGGTGAAGTCACCGTGAATGATGCCGAAGATGAGCGAGATGGCCGTTGCCACCAGCAGGATGATGATGATCGGGTCCTTGAATTTCTCCAGATAGAGTTTCCACCAGGGCGTTTGCCTGGGGGGCGTCAGCAGGTTGGTGCCGTGCTCCCGGCGGCTCTCCTCCACCTGGGCGTCGGTCAGGCCGCTGCGGTTCGTTTGCGATGTCATACGTGTGGTTTGAATGGATAGACTTGGATTTGCACAACCGGGCACCGCCCGGGGCAATGTTACGTTAACGCATTGAATGAATGTTTCGTATGCGGACGGGGAGAAAACGTACCCGTTCTCTCCCCGCTGCCGTTATCGGATGGTCATTTCGTCGAGCAGATACCCGGCGCCGCACACCTTGTCGATCACGAAGAGTACGTAACGGATATCGACGGCAATGTTGCGGCACATGGCGGGATCGAACTCCAGGTCGCTCATCGTGCTGAGCCACGTGCGGTCGAAGTTGATGCCGATCAGCTCGCCGCGGCCGTTCAGCACGGGACTGCCCGAATTGCCGCCCGTGGTGTGGTTCGTGGCGATAAAGGCCACCGGCACGGTGTAGAACGGCTCCTTCTTCGTGCCGACATTGATGGCCCAGCGGCCGTAGTCCTTCGCATCGTAGAGGGCGCGCAGCCGGTCGGGCACGTCATAGTCGTAGATGGCGGGATTGTCCTTGGCGATGATACCCTCCAGCGTGGTGAAAGGCAGGCAATAGATGCCGTCCTCGGGACGGTAGCCCTCCACGCTGCCGTAGGCCACACGCAGGGTGAGGTTGGCATCGGGATAGAAGTTGCGCTCCGGTTCGAAAGCCATCTGGGCCCGCATGTAGAGCGGATAGAGGGCATCGATCTCGGCGCTCAGCCGCTGGTACTCGGGCACGATCTCCGTATTGTAGGTCATGCCCGCCAGGCTGTAGAGGGCCACGGCCGGATCGGCCGCCATGGTATTGACAAAGGCCTCCTCGTCGAGGGCGCAGAGCGCCTCATACCGTTCGCGGGTGGCAAAGGCCGACTGTGCAAACAGGTAATCGACATAGGCCGGCACTCCACCCACCTGGGCGATGGCCGCCGTCAACTGCTGCGGCACGAACTCGGTCGGTACGGCCGTCACGAACTCCTCGATCATCGCTTCGGCCAGCTGACGATCCACGGCCGGCTCGTAATCCTTGTACAGGACGGCCGCATCGGGGAACGATTTGCCCAGTGCCATGGCCGTTTCGAGCTGCTGCACCATCTTCAGCAGTTCGATGGTAAAGATGCTCTCCCGATAGAGACTGTTGGCCAGCGCGTAGGGCCTCCACGCATCATAGACGGCGTGCATGCGGTCGAGCAGGCCGGCATATTCGGGACGGTCGGCCATCCACTCCGCCAGCCGTGCCTCGTAGGCACGCTTCTTGTCCACGGTACCCAGCCGGGCCAGGCCGAGGCTCTCGCCCTGCCACTTTTTCCAGGCATTGGCGATCATTGCCGCCTTGGAAGCATACTTGATGCGCACGGCCGGATCGGCCTCCATGGCGGCCCCGATGATGTCCAGCCGCTCGGTACGCATACGGATCGTATTCGGATTCAGATCATTCAGCACATAGTCCACATAGTCGGAGGTGACATACTCGCGGGTCGTGCCGGGGAAGCCGTACACGAAGGTGAAGTCGCCCTCGTCGATGCCCCGGGTCGAAATGGTGAAATGCTTCTCCGGACGATAGGGTACATTTTCCGGCGAATAGTCGGCCGGCTGATTGTCGGCATCGGCATAGATGCGGAAGACGGTGAAGTCGCCCGTGTGACGCGGCCACATCCAGTTGTCGGTGTCCCCGCCGAACTTGCCGATCGACGAAGGGGGCGCACCCACCAGCCGCACGTCGCGGAACGTCCGGTAGGTGAACAGAAAATACTGGTTGCCGTAGTACATCGACTCCACGGCAGCCTCATAGCCCTTCCGGTCGCCATAGGCGGCCAGCGTCTCCTCGACGAGGATCCGACTGTTCTCGGCAATCCGCTCCTTGCGCGCCTGCGGATCCATGCCGTCCGTCACGCCCTCCAGCACCCGGTCGGTCACATCGTCCATCCGCACGAGAAACGATACCTCCAGGCCGGGGTTGGGCAGCTCCTCGGCACGGTTCATGGCCCAGAAGCCGTTGGTCAGGTAGTCGTGCTCCAGCGAGCTGTGGCTCTGCACCTGGCCGTAGCCGCAGTGGTGGTTGGTGAGCAGCAGTCCCTCCTCGGAGACCAGTTCACCCGTACAGCCCCGGTCGAACAGCACGATGGCATCCTTGAGCGAAGCCCGGTTGATGTCGTAAATGTCTTTGGCCGAAAGCCGGAATCCCTTGGCCTTCATGTCCTTCACCTGACGGCCGATCAGGCTGGGCAGCCACATGCCCTCGTCGGCCGACACGACCGTAGCCGCCGCAAGCAGGCAGGCCAGCAGAGCTGCAAAACGTCTTTTCATCATAAGGTTAAAGTGTGAATTTATCGGGTTTACAATCTTTCTTCTCGCTATTGCTCCTGCTGCGGCCACAACGCATCGGCCAACCGCTCCAGTTCGGCATAGACGGCCTGCACGGGCAGCCCCATCACGTTGTAGAACGATCCCTCAATCCGTTCGATGGCCACATAGCCGATCCACTCCTGAATGCCGTAGGCCCCCGCCTTGTCGAAAGGCCGGTAGTGCTCGACATAGTAGGCGATCTCCTCCCCGCGCAGGGGGCGGAACCAGACGTCCGAGGCGACCGAGAAGCTCCGTTCGGCCCGGGCGTGGCGCAGGGTGACGCCCGTCACCACCCGGTGGCAGCGGCCGGAAAGGGCTGCCAGCATGGCTTCGGCCTCCTCGCGGCCGGCCGGTTTGCCCAGAATGCGGCCGTCGCAGAGCACCACGGTGTCGGCCGTAATCAGCACGTCGTCCTCGCCCAGCGGCACCGGATAGCTGTGCGACTTGAGGCGGGAGAGGTACTCGGGCACCCGGGCAGCCTCCAGCGTGGCGGGATAGGTCTCCTCCACCTCGTACCCGTCGGCCAGCATGAAATCGAACCCCGCACCGGCCATCAGTTCGCGGCGGCGGGGGGAATGGCTGGCCAGAATCAGCCGCCGGCCGGCCAGTTTATCCTTGAGCAGTGTCATGAAGCGTGTGTCTGTTTGTTTCCGGACGGCGACCGACGGCCTCCGTTGCCGATCCGGCTATTCCTTATTTAATACATACATGGCCGCCAGCGGACCGGTGACGGAACGACGGTCCTGGTCGAGCAGGACCATGCGCCCCTCCTCAACCTGGAAGTAGAGGTGGCTCCCCTCCTCGGCCGTCAACGTCATCACCCCATCCCGCACGGCACAGGTGCCCTGCTCCGTGAAGGTCGCATCGCGTCCCAGGTACTCCATCGCGCAGGTGTAGCGGCCGTCGCGGCGGATCTCCAGCCGGGTGCGGATCCCCTCGCAGTCGGCCGCGGGCAGCGTACCGACATAGGTGCCTACACAATCCGCCCCTGCAGTGAACGCAACCCCCTCCGGGGTCGGCAATTCAGTCTTCAGATAAACCTCCAGTGCGGCGACAAAGCCGTTGAAAAAGGTCTCCAGCGAGGCTTTGGCTCCCTCGTTACGCACGTCACCCCGCGGGGTGAAGATCACGTTGGAGGAATTGCCCTGCCACGGCGTGACATTCACGCCGCGATAGTCGCGCGAGACGAACAGCAGCACCCGGCTCGCCGGAACCACGGCATTGCTGGCCGTGGCCGACTGTTCCACCCACCGGTACATGGTCTCCACCACCGGTTCGCAGACCGTCACCGCACCGTCGCGCACCTCGAAGCGCATGCGGAAGACCAGATCGAACGCCTGGCCCGACAGTCCCGACAGCACGACCCGGTCGCGCACCACGCCGCTCACGGCAAAGGCCTCGTCGGGCAGTTCGCTGAACCGCGCATCGGGCGCGGCAAACTGGGCCTGCGCAAAGAAAAGGGCCCGCCGGAAGAGCGTCGCCCGATCGGCACCGGCCACTTCGATCACATAGTCGCGGCGCGTGGCATCCTCCGCATTGACAAACCCTTCGGCCGTCAGCCGGAACTGCGCTTGTGCGGCAGGCACGAGGGCCCACAGCAATCCGAACACCAAACCGATTCTTTTGATCACTTTCATCGTTTCTCACCTGTTGGTCGGAGCACTCCCGACGGAAGGCTCCGGCAATGATTGTTTCTCTTAACGAATGTCGAAATCCAGCAGCAGTTCCCCCTCCAGCGAGGCGGTCAGCCGGTCGCCCGGCGCCACGGGCCCCACACCTGCCGGCGTGCCCGTGTAGATCAGGTCGCCCATGCGCAGGGTCAGGAACTGCGATACGTACGAGATGATGCGATCGACCGAAAAGATCATCTGCGAGGCATCGCCCCGCTGCCGCACCTCGCCGTTGAGCGCCATCTCGAAGCGCAGCTCCCCAACCGGCTTGCCCAGCGCGGCCAGCGACAGCCAGCGCGGCGCAACGGCCGCCGAATGGTCGAACGCCTTGCCGATCTCCCACGGCAGCCCCGCTGCAATCGCCTCGCGCTGCAGGTCGCGCGCCGTGAAATCGATGCCGAGCGTCACCTCGTCGTAGTAGCGGCGGGCAAACCGTTCGGCAATGCACTTGCCCGTACGGCCGATCTTCACCACCAGTTCGGTCTCATACTCGACCCGCCGGCTGAAGGGCGGGATCCAGAACGTGTCGTTGTTGCGCAGCAGCGCCGTATCGGGCTTCAGGAAGAAGACCGGCTCGGCATTCGGCTCGCCATTGTCGAACTCGCGGATGTGCTCGCGATAGTTGCGTCCTATGCAGATGATTTTCATCGTTCGTTCCGTTGTTGTCTGTCCGTCGGCTCCTCGCCCCGCAGGATCGCCACCATGCGGGCGGCAAAACGGTCCGAGGCCCCCGCTCCGCCGATCACCTCGCGCAGACGGGCATAGTCGGCCTCCATGCGGTCGTGCCGGGCGCCGCCGGGCAGAATGGCCCGCAGCTCGGACTCGGCATTCTCGACGGTCATGTCGTTCTGAATCAGTTCGCGCACCACCTCCCGGTTCATCACCAGATTGACCAGCGAGATGTAGGGAATCTTCAGCAGCATCCGCCCGGCCGCCACGGTGAGGGCATCGGTCTTGTAGCACACCACCTCGGGGGTGCCGATCAGGGCCGTTTCGAGCGTCGCCGTACCGGAGGTCACCACCGCCGCATCGGCATAACGCAGCGCCTCGTAGGTCTTGTCGCACACCACGCGAATGGCGCTGCCGGCCAGCAGCTGGTCGTAGAGCGAGCGGTCGAGCCACGACACGGCCGCCAGTACAAACTGGAAGTCGGGCATCCGGCCCGCCAGCTCCACCATGAAGGGCAGGTTGTTGCGCACCTCGCTGCGGCGGCTTCCGGCCAGCAGGGCGATCGTGGGACGGTCCTCCAGGCCGTTCGCCCGCAGGAACTCCTCGCGCGAGGGCATTGCGGCACACCGTTCGGCAATGGCATCCATCAACGGATTGCCCTCATAGATGGCCCGGATGCCCCGCTTGGCGAAATAGTCGATCTCGAAGGGGAAGATGATGAAGAGCTGGTCAACCCACTGCCGGATGCGCTTCACGCGCCGCTCCTTCCAGGCCCACACTTTGGGCGAGATGTAGTAGAACACCTTGCACAACCCACTCTCGTGGGCAAAGCGTGCCATGCGGAAGTTGAATCCCGGGTAGTCGATCAGAATCAGCACGTCGGGCGCATAGGCGGCCACGTCACGCTTGCACTCCTCAATCTGGGAGAGCACCGTGCGCAGGTTGCGGACGATCTCGCCGATGCCGAAGAACGATGCGTCGCGGTAGTGCTTGGCCAGTCCCTGGCGGCCGCCCACGGCCGCCATGCGGTCGCCGCCCCAGAAGCGGAACTCGGCCTGCGGGTCGCTCTTGAGCAGCCCCTTCATCAGATTGGCGCCGTGCAGGTCGCCGGACGCCTCGCCGGCTATGAGGTAATATTTCATAAGATGGTCGTTTACTTTTCCAGCAGATCGGGACGCAGGCGGCGGGTACGCTCCAGCGCCTGCTCCAGTTTCCACTCCTCGATGCGGGCGTCGTGGCCCGACAGCAGTACCTCGGGCACCCGCCAGCCGTTGAACTCCGCCGGCCGCGTATAGACGGGCGGCGCCAGCAGGTTGTCCTGAAACGAATCGGTCAGCGCCGACTCCTCGTCGCCGATGGCACCGGGCAACAGCCGCACCACGCTGTCGGCAATCACCGCCGCCGCCAGTTCGCCCCCCGTCAGCACATAGTCGCCGATGGAGATCTCGCGCGTGATGAGGTGCTCGCGGATGCGATAGTCCACCCCCTTGTAGTGGCCGCACAGGATAATGATATTCTCCAGCGTCGAGAGGCGGTTGGCCTCCTGCTGGTCATACTGGATGCCGTCGGGCGTGGTGAAGATCACCTCGTCGTAGTGACGCTCCGACTGCAGGTGGGTGATGAGCCGGAAGACGGGTTCGGGTTTCATCACCATACCCGCCTCGCCCCCGAAGGGATAGTCATCCACGTGGCGGTGCTTGTCGGTCGTCCAGTCGCGGATGTTGTGGATCACGATCTCCACCAGCCTCGCTTTCTGGGCCCGCTTGAGGATCGACTCGTTGAGCGGCGACACCAGCAGCTCGGGAACGACGGTCAATATGTCAATACGCATGGCTCCGCGGTTTTAGACGGGACGGACTTCGCCCTCCATCACTTCGGTAATGAACGGATTGTAGTGCATCTCGTGGCCCAGCGTACTCGAAGGCCCGTGACCGGGATAGATGACCGTCTCCTCGCCCAGGGGCAGGATGCGGTCGATGATGCTCTTCATGATCCAGCCGTAGTTGCCGCCCGGCAGGTCGGTGCGGCCGATGCTCTCGTGGAAAAGCGTGTCGCCCGTCAGCAGCACCTTCTCATTCGGCTCGTAGAGACAGATGTGGCCGGGCGTATGACCGGGCGTGTGGATGACGCGCAGCACCGTGTTGCCGAAGCGCACCTCGTCGCCGTCGGCCAGCTCGCGGTCGACCTCGGGCACCGCATCGACCTTGAAGCCGTACAGCGCACCGTGGGTGGGCGCCGACTCCACAAGGAAGCGGTCCTCGGCATGCAGGGCAAAGGGAATGCCGTAGGCCTGTTTGACCCGCTCGACTCCCAGCAGGTGATCCACGTGACCGTGGGTATTGACCGCCAGCACGGGTTGCAGCCCCTTCTCCTCAACGAAATGCAGCAGCTGGGCCGTTTCGCGCTCGGTGTAGTTGCCCGCATCGACAATCACGGCCTGGCCGGTCTCGTCCCAGAGCAGATATGTGTTCTCCTGGAAAGGATTGAAAGTCAGTTGTGCTATGTTCATAGATCGCAGGATTTTGCGGAGCGGGCACCGGACCCGCCTACCGAATGACAAATATACGTATTTTCCCCTCGGCCTGCAATATCCGTCCCGGAGGAGGGTCGGAGACGGCGGCATGTGCCGGAATTTTGGTTAATTTTGGGGCATAACCCGGACGGTGCGATCGGCGCCGTCCCCAACCGACAGAGAGAAACGTGGCAAGAAAAAGAAGAGAACTGCCCCTGATCGAGGGGCTGGAAATCACCACGCTGGCCGCCGAAGGCAAGGCGATGGGACGCCATGACGACATGGTCGTCTTCGTCCCGATGACCGTGCCGGGCGACGTGGTGGACGTACAGATACACAACAAGCGGCGCCGCTTCATGGAGGGCAGCGTGGTGCGCTACATTGTCCGCTCGCCCCTGCGCGTGGAGCCCTTCTGCGAGCACTTCGGCGTGTGTGGCGGCTGCAAATGGCAGAACCTGCCCTACGAGGAACAGCTGCGCTTCAAACGCGAGCAGGTCTTCGACCAGCTCACCCGCATCGGCAAACTCGACCTGCCTCCCGTGGCCCCCACCCTCGGCTCAGCCGAAACGACCTTCTACCGCAACAAACTGGAGTTCACCTTTGCCCCGCGCCGCTGGATGACCTACGAGGAGGTGGCCGCCGGTGGCGACATCGACGCCGGAGCCGCCCTCGGATTCCACATCCCCGGCCGGTTCGACAAGGTGATGGACGTGCACCGCTGCTGGCTCCAGCCCGATCCGTCGAACGACATCCGCCTGGAGACCAAACGCTTCTGCGAGGAGCACGGCTACTCCTTCTACGACATCCGCCAGCACAGCGGTCTGATGCGCAACCTGGTGATCCGCACCGCCTCGACAGGCGAAGTGATGGTAATCGTGGTCTTCGCCGAGGAGGACCGGCCCCGCATCGCCGCCCTGCTCGACCACCTGCGCGACCGCTTCCCCGCCATCACCTCCCTCATGTACATGGTGAACGCCAAGCTGAACGACTCGACGGGCGACATCGATGCCGTGCTGTGGAGCGGACGCGACCACATCTTCGAGGAGATGGAGGGACTGCGCTTCAAGATCGGCCCCAAATCGTTCTACCAGACCAACTCGCGCCAGGCCTACGAACTCTACAAGGTGGCCCGCAATTTCGCCGACCTGCACGGCGACGAAACGGTCTACGACCTCTACACGGGCACCGGCACGATCGCCAACTTCGTGGCGCGCCACTGCGCTCGCGTGGTGGGCATCGAATATGTACCGGAGGCCATCGAGGATGCCAAGCACAACTCCGCCCTGAACGGCATCGGCAATACGGCGTTCTTCGCGGGTGACATGAAGGATGTGCTGAACGATGCCTTCATCGCCCGCCACGGCCGGCCCGACGTGGTGATCCTCGACCCGCCCCGCGCAGGGGTCCACGAGGATGTGATCGCCACCATCCTGCGCGCCGCCCCGCGCCGCATCGTCTATGTGAGCTGCAACCCCGCCACCCAGGCACGCGACCTGGCCCTGCTGGCCGGCGACTACCGCGTGACGGCCGTACAGCCGGTAGACATGTTCCCCCACACCCACCACGTGGAGAACGTCGTCCGCCTCGAACGCCTCGAACACTAATCCCGCAACGCCATGAAAAAGACCTTCTTTACCCTCATCGCCTGCGCTTCCGCCCTCTGCGCGGCAGCTCAGACGCCCCGCGTGGGGATCGACACGACCGTCGCCCCCGACAACCGGCTCCTCTTTACGGCCGACATCGACGGCTGTGGCACCTTCACCGTCCGGATGACCTTCGACCGGCTGGAAAATGTCGCCGCCACCGAACTGGAGGCAGGCAGCACCGTCACCGCCACCACCCGGGGCGGCGTCTTCTACACGCTCCTGCCGCGCGATGCCGCCCGTCCGGCCGAGGCCACCTTCACGGCCGACTGGCTGCAGGGCACGCTCGACGCCCGGCCCGATGCCGACTTTGTCTACCGGCTGCCCTTTGCCGCCGGAACGACGGCCCTGGCCACCGCCCTCACACCGGCCGAGGCGGGCCTGATGCGTGCCAACGTGGCCGACTTCCGCATGTGGCAGTTCACGCTGGCGGCCGGTGACGACGTATACGCCATGCGGCGCGGCCAGGTGATCCGCATCGAAGGTTTCGGACTCACGCGCACGGGCGGCAACACCATCGTCGTGGAACATGCCGACGGCACCCAGGCCAGCTACACGATGCTGGCTGAGGGGTCGCTGCAGGTGGCCTGCGGCGACACGGTGACGCCCGACACCGTACTGGCCCGGGCCGGACAGCTGCCCGACGGCCACTACGGCGTACAGGTGGCGCTCTACCGCTACGTCACCAACTGCAAACCGCACCTTTTCCCGCAGATGATCGCCACGACCGCCTACCTCGACCCGACCTTCATGCTGCCCATCGGCAAGGGCACCCTGCGCGACGGCAAGCGCATCAAGGCCCGCGTCACCCGCTCGCTCCTCCAGGCGGAGGAATAGCAAGCGCAACCCGCCGCACCCATTTTTTCGTCTTCGGTTTATGGAATTTGCCCCCTTCGTGCATCCTTAAGACAGAAAGACGAACCAAAAAACAGTTACGATCATGAAAAAGATGCTGATGATGGCCGCCGGCCTGCTGCTCCTCACGACGGCAGCCGCCGCCCAAACCGCCAATGACTACAACAGCTACGTCGCCGTAACCGGCCGTGCCGAACGTACCGTAACCCCCGACGAGATCTATGTCGCCATCACGCTCGACGAATCCACCCTCAAGGGCAGCAAAACCACCCTCGCCCAGCAGGAACGCGAGATGATCGCCCGGCTGCGCGACCTGCGCATCGACGTAGAGAAAGACCTCCAGGTGGGCGACATGAGCGGCGACCTGAAAACCTACGTCCTGCGCAAGGACCGCGTGCAGACGCGCAAAAGCTACATCCTCAAGCTGCACGACGCCGCGACGCTGGCCCGGGTGTACGAATCGCTGGGCGACATCAACGTGGCGGACATGCGGCTGATGAAGGCCACCCGCAGCGACCTTGACGCCATCCGCACCGAGCTGAAGGCCGAGGCGATGCGCGACGCCCGCACGACGGCCGAGACGCTGGCCGGAGCCATCGGCCAGAGCGTCGGCAAGGCCTTTACCATCAACGACAACAGCTACTACGGCAACGATGCGATCTATTACGACGTCGCCATGCCCGTCATGCGCGCCGCAGCCATGACCGAGAACAAGGCCGTTGCCGAACCGGCGCCCGACATCGAGTTCCGCGACATGAAGGTGGAGTGCTCGGTGAGCGTACGCTTCGTGCTGGAGTAGCGCCCGCAACCGGGGCACCTCCCCCGCGACGCCCCCCAAAAAAGACAAAAGGCCGGTCCCCGAAACGGAGATCGGCCTTTTCCGTATCCGGCCGTCACCGGAAAATAACGATCTTTGCGGCATGCATCCCCTCCGCACCATCACACCGACCCTGGAACCGACCGACGACGGTTCGGTCACCCTGCGCCACCCGCTGCTGGGCGACACCTACCACTCGCTGCGCGGCGCCGTGGGCGAGGCCGCGCACGTCTATATCGCCAACGGACTGGCTGCCCTGCCGCTCAACGTCGTGCGCATTCTGGAAGTCGGATTCGGCAGCGGACTCAACGCCTGGCTCTCGCTCCGCTACGGCGAGGAGCACGGCCTTGTGATCGACTACCGCACCGTGGAGCGCTATCCGGTCGATCCCGACATGGCCGGCCGGCTGGGCTATACGGACGATCCGCGCTTCGTCGCGCTGCACCGCGCGCCGTGGAACATGCCGGTGCCGATCACCGACCGCTTCCGGCTCACCAAATACGACGCCGACCTCACCGCTCCCGACGGGGCCTGGGAAGTCGGCGACTATGACCTGGTCTATTTCGACGCCTTCGCGCCCGACACGCAACCCGAACTGTGGAGCGAAGCGCTCTTCCGGCGCATCTGCGCACGGCTCGCTGCAGGCGGCATGCTGGTGACATACAGCGCCAAAGGGTGCGTCAAGCAAGCGTTGCGGGCAGCCGGTCTGGAAGTCCACCGCCTGCCAGGCGCCCTCGGCAAACACCACATGGTGCGTGCCGTGAAACCCCGCTGACCGCCGAAAGCAACCATGGCCAACACAACGCGCAGGCAGCGACAGGCGCTGCCCGTCGATCGCTTCACAAAGGGCTCCGTCCCCAAAAGATAGCCGGGTCGTTTTCCCCGCGGCACGGGCCGCGTCATCGCCCTGCTGGACGGCAATACGATCAGCCAGGCCGAATATGCGGCCACAACCATCCAGACGCTGCCGAACGACTGCACGGTCGGTTCCATGACCCTGGAGGTGGACGGCAACGTATCGGTCGCACCGCTGCCGGGCGGACACCAAACCTCCATCTCCGGCCTCGGCATCTATTACCCCGACGACAGCAAAACGCAACGTTGCGGCGTCCGCATCGACCATCCGGTCTTCCCGACACCGGAGGGTGTGCTGGCCGGCCGCGACGAGGTGCTGGAACGTGCCCTGCAGCCGGCCTCCGCACAGTTCCCCGATGGAAGGCCGTTTGCGGCCGCCCCCGATGGGTCGGGGGCGGCCGCAACTGTTTCTCCGCCAGCCATCCGCATCACCTTCTCCACCGGTCCCATATCACCCAAAACCGCAACCATCGCGCCCATTCCGCAGGCAACCCGCCCCTATTTCCCCCGACGGCCCCGATTAGCCTGACAGATCGCATGCATGCGATTGATCGCGCCTTACTTTCAAATAGAAATACACACAACTATTTGTACCGAATTTTTATTTACACATAATGGGTATAAATGAAATAAAAATTCAATTCAAACATACATATTCGCATTTTTTTATACCATAAAACAATATTGCAACAACATTCACAAAAAACCCAAAAACAACATAAAAAAACGAATAACTGTATAAACATTTTCTATCCGACCCACAAAACACAGAAATAATACACACATTATCAACAATATAATCAACATATAGACTATTTGTCGCCACAAGGACACTTATAATAAAAAGACACTATATGTGCGGCCGAAAAATATGCAGTTACAAATCATAACCGCTATTGGCACATTCTGTTGGCTCGACGACATGACGCTTCGGGCCGGCACAAAAAAGAAAGGACTGATGGTAATCATGAAACGCATATTGGTCAGCCTCCTATTCGGTCTTCTGACGCTGTCCGCGGTCCAGAACGTCTCGGCCCAACAAGTGGGCATAGCGACGAATACGCTCTACTGGGCCACCGCTTCACCGAACATAGCCCTCGAACTGCGCACCGGCAACCGCACCTCGGTCGCCCTGTCGGTCGGCTACAACCCGTTCAAACTGCCCAACCGGATCGCCTCCACCGGCATCGCCGTCAACCCCAAGCTGATGCACTGGCTCGTCAGTCCGGAGTGGCGCTACTGGACCTGCCGCACCTTCGAGCGGTTCTACGTCGATCTCCATGCCGTAGGCGGCCAATACAATATCGGCGGCATCAGCTTGTTGATGCCGCTCGACGGCAGCCGCTACCAGGGATGGGGCGCCGGCGGCGGCATCGGCGTGGGTTACCAGTGGGCACTGGGCAAACGCTGGGGATTGAACCTGGCGCTGGGCGTAGGCTACGTCTACCTGCATTACGACCGGTATGACTGCGGCGCCTGCGGCAAAAAGACCGGTACCTTCGACCGGCACTACTTCGGACCGACCCAGGCCCGCGTATCCTTTGTCTTCTATATCGGTTAAGGCCATGAAACGAATCATCCTGATATTGCTCCTGCTGGTTGCCTCACACTCCCTCTGCGCAGGCAAGGGACGCGACCGCCAGCTGCCCGAGATCACATACGACAGCATACGCGCCTGCTGGCAGGGCGACAGCCTCCAACTGCGCTTCCGGGCCCGCATTGCCGGTCGGCTGCCCCGCGGAGGCCGCTACATCGGTCTGATTCCCAAACTGGGCGAGACGACGTTTCCCGCCATCGGCTATTTCCGCCCCACGGAAGCCCGCTACTTCCGTCGCCGGCAGTTCTTCGACCCGCAACAGACCCCCGAAATGGCGCACACCGTCCTGGCCCGTCGCGGGAACGACGTACACTACGTGAATTACGAGCAAAGTCTGCTGATGCCCTCCACCCCGTCCGACTCCGTCCTGCTGATCGAGACCCGCCTGTTCACCTGCTGCAGCAGTACCCTGAAAGCACTCAAGGGATTGCGCATTCCGCTCCATCCGGGCTACCGGCGCGACACCGTATACATCTACGACAACCGGAACGACAGGTTACCCCTGCCCGTGGCGGTCGTTAGCCTGCCGCTGTACGAAGCCAACGTCACCTTCCTCGAGCCGCAACCCGAGGCAGTAAAGGAACGCACGGCCTCCGCCACCGTCCGGCTGACCTATCCGGTGAACGTATCCCGCGTACTGTCCTATTTCGGCGACAATGCGACCGAACTGCACCACATTGACAGCATTCTCAACCGGATCGCAACCGATACGGCCACCTACCGGATCACCCGCATCGCCATCACCGGTTACGCCTCGCCGGAGGATACCTACGAACACAACCTGCACCTGTCGGAGCGCCGCGCCTACGGCATGCGCGACTGGCTGGCCGACAACTACGGACTGGATCGGAACACCATCTCCTGCCAGGGAGCCGGCGAAGACTGGGACGGCTTGCGCGCCCTGGTGGCTGCCAGCGATCTGAGCTTCCGCGACGAGGTGCTCGCCATCATCGACCGCTACGACCTGTGGCATGGCCGCGAGAAACACCTCATGGAACTGCACGGCGGCAGGACATACAACTACCTGCTCCCCCACTTCTTCCCGACACTGCGGCGCATGGAACTGGAGATGGAATACAGCGTCCGCTCCTTCACGCCGGACGAAAGTGCCGACCGGCTGACCTCGCATCCGCAGGACCTGAGCCTGCAGGAGATCTACGACGTGGCCCGCGAACGGAATACGGACCAGACCATTGCCCGCGAACGCGACCAGTACGGCAAGGAGTATGACATCGCCGTGCGCTACTTCCCGGACGACGTGTCGGCCAACATCAACGCCGCATCGGCCGCCCTGGTGCGGGGCGATCTGGAACAGGCCCACGAATGTCTGGAGCAGGTAGCCGACGGCCCCATGGCCGCCAACAACCTGGGTATCTACTACTGGCTGTGCGGCGATACGGCCATGGCCGAGCAATACTTCCGCAAGGCCATGGAGACCGATCCGGTCCGTGCAGCGCACAACCTGTCCGAGCTGGCACGCTGGCTGGAGGAACAACAGAACGAGAACGAAGCATCGCGATAGAAAAGGAACAACGCCATGATCCGTCGGTGGTTTCATAAAGGGTACATGTTGCTGACAACGGCACTCCTGCTGCTGTCCGTGACGGGTTGTGCCATCGACGACGACCGTGACGTCTGCTGCGGAAACATCTGCATGGAGACGAAATACCTCCCCTACGGTGTGGAAGAGCTCACCACCTACATCCACTCGCTGCGGCACTTCCTTTTCGATGCGAACGGCGCCTACATGTACGAAATCCCGTCCGGCACCGACCTGCACACCCTCCGCTTCTCCCTGCCCTCGGGCCAGTACACCATGCTGACCATCGGCAACAGCGAACAGATGCTGGCCTTCCGGGCCGAAGACCACACTCTCAACTCGCTGGTCATGGAGCTGACCGATACCACGCCCTCTGGCAAATACCTCAATGCCGACGAGCTCTACTGGGGCGTATGTCCCATGGAGGTGGACGAAACCAGGCGCAACTCCTTCGTCACCTACATGAACAACATTCACAGCCACCTGCATGTCAAGGTGACCTGGAACAACATGCCGGAAGATGTGGGCGACTACCGCATGGAGCTGCAGCAGGTGCCGATCGGCTACACGCTCGGTCCGGACGGTGTCTACCGGGTCGGCGACAAGATCATCCCGCTCAACACCGACACGCTGGCCACCTACGTGCGGCGCACCCCGCTCAAGGCGCAGGAGATGCAGGACGAGTTCATCACCGTCCGCTACACGCGGGACCGCATCCCGGTGTTCCAGCTCTGGTTCGGCGACAAGGCGGTCACCTCTCCCATCGACCTGAGCCGGGCCTTCAACACATGGGGCTGGAATCCCGAGGCGACGGCCGTGCAGGACTACCGCATCCAGCTGACCCTCTTCGCCAACGGCACGGTGGAGGTGAGGCCGTGGATCGACGCCGACGTGGAGGACTGGCAGAACGGCGGCACATTCAGTTGACCCGACAAACGAAACAAACCATGAAGACAAACAACAACATAAAATCACAATCTCACTGTATGAACATGAAAAGAACCTGTTTAGGAGCCTTTATCGGCATGATAACGGCTTTGATGACCACGTCCTGCATCACAGGACAGTCCGGTTATGAAGAGGTGGAAGACAATATCCCCGTCACTTTCACCATGAGCACTCCCGCCGGGGAGGCTGTTCCATACACTCAGCAGACCCGTGCCACGCACGACGAGGCCGAGTGGACCATCCACAAGCTGACCCTGTACGTCTACTCCGTGAATGACGACGACCAGGGCACCTTCCTGCGCAGCTACTCGACCGACGCCGAGGGCGACCGGGCCATCAGCATCGTCCCCAACGGTGCCGGCACCTACACCTTCACCCTCAAGGCTCCGGTCAGCGACCTCAAGGCCCGCCAGCGCTTCGTGTTCGTGGCCAACGACTCCTTCCCCGACCCCGAGGTCGGCGAGAGCCAGGACGAACTCCAGAACAAGCTGGCCACGACGGTACTTGAGGCTAACGACGCAGCCGACAAACTCGCCGGCGCCGACACCGGCATCGCCATGTCGGGCATTGCCGAGAGCCAGTCGCAGGACATCATTACCATCGTACCGGGCGTCAAGTGCGAAGTACACCTGAAACGTATCGTGGTCCGTATCGACGTGCGGAACAACACGCCCAACATGGTGATCAACTCCATCACCCTGTAGAATGCGGCCCCCAAGGGCTTCCTGTTCCCGCACCAGCCGATTGCCGCAGCCGATGCGAACTACATCACCGAGGCCATGAACACCCAGGTCACGCTGGGCGACAGCTACGACGCACAGACCGCGCTGAAAAAGGTATTCTATCTCTACGAGCGCCCCAATGCGGCAGAAAGCGGCGCCACGGTAAAGGTCACCTACACGATCAACAACTCCAAAGGCGAGGTGGAAATTCCGTTCCGCAAGACTTCCGACGGCAACGACTACATTGACATCACCCGCAACACGCTCTATACGATCGTGCTCGGCGACGGCACCCCGATCGTGACCAACGAGGTGAAATTCACCATCAAGGTCGAGGATTGGAATGTCGTGGACATGGACGAGTCGGTCGATCCCGACGAGGATGCACAGGCAGCCCTCAACGCCACCCTCAAGGTCAACATGTTCACCCCGTTCAACGCCAAGGAGTTCAACCTGACCGACAAGACGATCACCGCCTTCTACGACAAGGTGACGGACGATCCCGACAACATCCCCGAGAGTTCATATGTCACCTGGCAGGACCTGCTGGACAACGGTGCGCTGGATGCGGAGTTTACGGGTCCCGACGGTCAGAAATACCGTATCCCGACCGCCGGCGAGGGCGCACTATTGCTTCCCATATATATGCAGTCCACGACCATAAACAAACCAAATGACGGTCGTTACCATCCTTTTTGGAATGACAATACTGAAAGCAATTCTTATCCCTATGTAACGGTTGAGACGCCCTTTACCGAGACCATTTACCTGAAAAACAACGGAGAGCATAAACCCGACTCTTCGCAACCGGACAATGCCGACTACACCGTATCGGGTGAGTCCCAGCTGAAAGTCGGTGCACAGACACGGCAAGTGCTCTACAAGCTGGATGAAGAAATGGAGGCTAAACCTTACAACATTCACATCGTTTACGGCCTGCGTTTCAAGGGAACCGATCAGTACGCTGCCTACCGCTGGGAGTACCTGCCGATTCCCGGAGAGACCGATTCCTATGACCTCTCCATCCGAATCAAGGCGCTCGGCAAGGATGATATCACGACAACGATAGATGAAATTACACAGGAAACCTATTGGAAGAAAGGCTACATCGAGTTTATCCTGCCCGCATCAGGACGCTACACCCCGGAGGATGGATTGTATCGTAGCAAGACATATAGCTTTGCATGGACGACAACACTAACTACCGACAATATTACATACGCCTATGGTTTGCACGCCAACCCATATAACGCCTGCATCTCATCATTTCTCGTGAATGTAGATCGTTTCCCGCTGCGCTTTGTAAAGGTTGCCGAATAGGTTTGATTTGAAAACAAAAACAACATACGATATGAAAACGCACATGTTATTCTCATCATTGGCCGCTGCGGCAGCCCTGTTGCTGGGCAGTTGCAGCACCGATGTCAACCGGTCGGTTCAGTCCGACAACATTCCGATCACCTTCACCATCGCCACACCCGGCAGCGAAGGGGTCATCTATCCGAACCAGCGTGCCACGCGTGCTACCCACGACCAGGCCGAGTGGGCCATCAACCAGATGAGCCTGCTGGTGTATGACGCCACGGAAGCCACTGCACCCAAATTCCTCCGCAAACACGATCTGACGACCGACATCGATCTCTACGACAACGGAAACGGCACCTACTCGTTCTCCGTCGAGGCCCCGATCTCGGATATGAACGCCAAACGCAAGTTCGCCTTCGTGGTCAATGACGACGCCAGTGTAGCCGCCGTCGAAACCGGCAGCACGGAGGAGACCCTGCACAACTCCACCATCGCCTCCATTGCGCTGAACGACAACGACACCGCCGACAAACTCGCCAGCGAGGAAAACGGCATTGCCATGTCGGGTACGGCCACTTCGGACGGTGTCAATGAAGTCATTACCGTCACGCCCGGTCTGAAGTGCCAGGTAAAGCTCAAACGTATCGTGGCCCGTATCGACATTCAGAACAACACGCCCAACATGACGCTCGAGAGCGCCGTACTGGTCAAGGCAGCCAAACAGGGTTACATCTTCCCGCAGACGGCCATTGAGGCACCCACGGAGGAGCGCCTGACCCTCGGCAGCAACGCCAAGGTTGACATCACCGCCCAACATCCCGTACTCGGCCCGGACGACGTCTTTGCGCCCAAGACCTTCAACAAGGTGTTCTACACCTACGAGCGTCCCAACACCACCGAGGACTACGCAGCCGTGCGCATCGCCTACCGCGTCAATGACAGCAAGGGTACGATCGAGGTACCGTTCATCCGCACCGAGCTCGGCGGTCAGCAGACGCCCGTCGACATCACGCGCAACAACCTCTATACGATCGTACTGGGCAACGGCGAACCTGTCGAGACCAACCCGCTCACCTTCTCCATCAAGGTTGAGGAGTGGAACGTGGTCGAGATGCCGGAGGAGATCGGCCCGGGTGTGGACCAACTCGACCCCTCGTCGCAGGCGGCCCTCAATGCCAAACTGAAGGTCAACATGTTCACCACCCACCACGTCAAAACCCTCGACAAGAACTCCAAAAAGGTCACGTTCTACACCTCGGTTATTCCTACTCAAGAGGAATATGTTAAGGAAAGCTATTTTTCCTACAGATGGCTTGCCGGACAAGATGCATCCAACAATACACCCAATGGCGTCAACAACACGATTGACTTGCGTCATGCTACTTTTACCGACGATTCCGGAGCAGAATACCGCCTGCCAACCCTCGGTGAACTCATGTTGCTGGTACCATACCGTCTAGAAGACCAAGACAAACCCCACGTCGATGAAACAGGCAAATGGATCGCAGCCCCTGACGGCTCCGGAAACGGCAATGTAATTCCGCTATGGAATGACAACGCCAGCAGCAATTCAGACAAAGCATGCATGATAATGTATGACCAGTACGGTGCTTCCTACATGTTTACCGAAACGGCTTATCTGGAGGATAGCAGTGATTGCACAGCCAACACGTCCGGCAGCTCCGTAACCGGAACCTCATGCCTCCGCCTCGGCAAACTGACGGAAACGGTGACCGACACCGACGGCAAACAGTACAACATTCATCCGGTGTATGCCATTCGTTTCAAGGGCAGCAGCGAATACGCCGCCTACCGTTACGAATCATTGGCCATAGCCGACGATCCCACGCAGCGGTATATCTCCCTAAAGATCAAAGCCCTGCCCTCTTTCTCAACACTGACGATCGACGACATCACCGACAACGAGCAGTTTTGGGCTGATGGTTACATCGAATTCTCGCTCCCAGTAATGGGATATTATACCACTTCAGTAAACCAACTTAAAGACTTTGGCTTAACTGACAGATATTTGGCATCGACCTGTCAAGCAAATCTCGAGGACTGTCACATTGTTTACTTATATTCTTGGTCCAACATCGACAGTTCATTCCAAGGGCTATCAAATCTTGGCACGCTGCGCCTTGTCAAAGTTGACAAATAGCCTAAACACAACGAACAAAAACATAACATAATATGAAAACCAAAATCATAACCTTCGCCCTGGCACTCCTGGCCTCCTTCACCTGGAGCTGCAGCAAGGAGACGCCCGACGCCAACGGCACCCCGTCCGACGGCAACCGGGTGGTCTTCACCCTGGGCGGATCAACCCGTGCCGCCGGTGACAACGACACCCACTCGACGCTGGCCGCAACCGACGCCGAAAAGAAAATCGACAAACTGATTGCCGTAACCTTCACCGACGACGGCAACTACTACAAGACCTTCGATGCCGGCTACGATGCCGCCTCGCAGACCGCTTCGTTCGACATCGAGAAAAACGGCACCTACGACATCTGGTTCGTGGCCAACGCCGACGACACGCTCTCCGAAGCGCTGTTCGCCCTCACCTACCAGACCGCCGATTCGCAGGTTACGGCCGACGACCTGATGGCGCTGATCGCCTCGCAGGCAGTCGGCAAGCAGGACGGCGTCGAGGCCTGGTATCCATTCCTCATGCTCTCCACCGAGGCCGCACACATCGTGTCGAAACACGGCGTCACGACCGACGGCGGTCTGGTGCTGATGCGTCGTCTGGCCGTCCGCATCGACCTGGTCAATGCGGCCGAAGGAGTGACCATCAACTCGGTTTCGTTCGTTAACCGCACCAAACAGAGCCGTCTGGGCACCTCCAACGACATGAACTTCTCCACGCCCGAGGCGCTCTACGAGACCAAGACCTACGACAACCTCTCCCTGACGGGCAACTTCGACGTGCCGACCGAACTGAAGGAGACCATCTACTCCTACGAGAACGTCGAGACCGATGCCGAAGGCGAACACCTGCCCGCCATCGAGATCAAGTACACGCTCGACGGACTGAACTTTACCCACACCGTCGAATTCTTCGACTCGACCGACCCGAGCGGCGCCAAACACCTGGCGCTCAAGCGCAACTACCTCTACCGCATCGTGCTCACCCGTCCGCTCGATCTGACGTTCGACCTCATCGTTGACGACTGGGACCAGGCTGAAGCCTTCCAGATCAACGACCTGCCCTTCGAGGAATTCGATCAGGCTGCCCTCAACGCCAAACTGAAGGTCAACATGTTCACCCCCTACAACGTGCTCTCGCTCAACAAGGACACCAAGGAGGTAACCTTCTACGACAAACTGACCACCTCGCGCGAGGAGTGCCCCACCACGTCGTACTTCACGTACAAATGGATTTCAGGGGCTTCCGATGGCTCTTTCTCCAGTAATGGTGCCAATACGGATACCGACCTGCGCAACGCCATCCTGACCGACGCCGAAGGCAACCGGTACCGCATTCCGACACTGGGCGAACTGATGCTGCTGGTTCCCCTCCAGACGCCTGTAGCAGAGCGTCCCTATGTCGATGAAAATGGCAAATGGCTCAAGGATCCGGACGGTCATGGCAACGGCGGTTTCTATCCGAACTGGCCTGGTGGAGAAGACTGGAATCTCTGTATTCCTACCATCGACCAGAACGGAAATGACTACGCTTTTACGGAAACCCTCTACATGGCCAATACCGACGACTTCGCCCCGGATATGGCAGGAGAAACCATCACAGGCACCTCCTATCTGCGCCAAGGCAAATATCTAAGAACAGTAACCTACACAAAGGACGACATTCAGTCCAACTACGACATTTATGCGGTCTATGCAATACGCTTCAAAGGCACCAGCGAGTTCGCCGCCTACAAATATGAATACTGCGACGAGGACGGTCTACATTACTTCTCCATCAAGATCAAAGCCTTGCCGGCCGATTCGCCTCTGACGATTGACGACATCACCGACAACGACTCGTTCTGGAACAGCGGTTGCCTCGAATTCAAGTTTGCTGCCAGCGGTTACTATGCCAATGAGGCCAAACCTGCAGAGCTACCCAATGAGGATAACACCACCTATCGCAATCTAAACAGCTACATGTGGGCTTCGACTCAGGTTCCGACATCGTCCGGCGCCAATGCTTATACCTTCGGATTTGGAGGAGCCGACATTGGTACCTATTCTGCCACAGGCCCGACCAAAACTATGTCCAGCCAACAGTTACGTCTTGTAAAGGTCGAGTAATCGCACGAAACTTCAAAATGGAAAACTCATTATGAAAACCCGTATCATATCCATACTCGCATCCGTGGCAGTCATGCTGCTGAGCGGATGCACCCACGACACGATGCCCGGCGGCGCGGACTGCGAGGGCAACCGCGTGGAATTTACCCTGGCCGGCATCACGCCCGCCAAGGGCACCCGTGCCACCGGTAACAACGACACGGCAAAACCCGACGCTTCGGCCGCCATCGCTGCCGAAAAAGAAGTCACTTCCCTCCTCGCCGTCACCTACGAGAAACAATCCTCGGGCAACATGGGCTTCTACCGTACCTTTGAGGTAACCGTCACCCCGGACGGCTGCTCATTCGACATCGCCAAGGACGGTCGTTTCGACATTTACCTCGTTGCCAATGCCGATTCCGCCCTCTCGGATGCCTTGAAGGGTCTCGACGCCGGTTCGGCGGTCAGCGACTTCGAGGAGCAGATCGTTTCGCAGGCACCCGATGCCGCCAACGCCTTTCTGATGACCTCGCCCGAAGCCATCAAGGTCATCTCCTACAGCGGTGAGGTGGCCGACTGCGGCGAGGTGTCGCTCCGTCGTCTGTCCGTGCGCATCGACCTGCTCAACAAGGCCGACGGTCTGACCATCAACAAGGTGACGTTCCACAACCGGGTTATCAAGAGCCAGCTCATGACCCCCAATGCCATGATCTCCACCCCGGATCTCACCGAGGACAAACTCTACGACAACATCAACCTGGTCGGCAACTTCACCACGTCTGCGGAGTACAAGTCGACCATCTACAGCTACGAGAACCTCAGCCGTACGGGCGATGCTACCGTACCGACGCTCGATGTGGAGTACACCCTCGACGGCCAGACCTACACCCACACCGTCAAGTTCATCGATGCCAATGATCCGGACGGTGTCGCTCCGCTGGCCCTCAAGCGCAACTACCTCTATCGCATCACGGTCGGCCGCAAAATCGAACCCGAATTCAACATTGAGGTATTGGACTGGACCAATGGCGAGTCGTTCAATATCGATGAGATTCCCTTCCAGGCCCAGATGAACGCCAAACTGGCCATCAACAACTTTGCATCGGCCAACGTTGCCACGCTGGAGGAAGGCGTCGGTGGCGAGCCCGGCACCGTAACCTTCACGACCTCGAGCCCCAACACCACCTCCAAGTTCTTCGCTTGGAACAGTGCCTGGGCCAACTCCCTCTATTACAATGCGTCGGACAACAGCTACTACCGGGTGCCGACCAAAGACGAGATGTACCTGTTCTTCCCGGACACCTCTCTTTCTCACGTTGTCTTTGCTACAGCCGAGGACGGCAGTACTGAAGTTTCCGAGACGCTGCCCACCAACCTGTTCGACAGTACGACCGCTAACGGCGGCGAAGGTAAATCCATCTTCAAAAATGCCCCTGCCGGCGGCATCACGCGTGCTTCTGCCCTTCCCGACTATCCGATCGTCTATGCCATCCGGTTCAGGGGGACAGCCCAATGTGCCGCTTACCGCTATGAAGTGAAGGACGTGGAGCCGACCACCGGCTATCTCGAGATCCGCATCAAGGCCCTGCAGCCTAACACGCTGATGACCATCGACGATGTAGCCGACGAGGCCTATTGGGGCAACCCGGGCGAAGGGGATACCGATGCCGAAAACCAGCTGATCTATACGATTCCCGCCACAGGTTATATCCCGACAGCCGACGCCATAAACCAAGGTACTCACTCCTATTTGTGGACAGCAACGGCGGCTGAAGACGGCGCCAATGCCTATCTCGGCGGACACGGTCTGGACAGAGCCCATGTCGTCTCCTCGCCGAAAACCTACCAGGGCGCCCTTCGTCTGGTCAAAACGTCAAACATGTCCGAACAGGCCAAACTCAATGCAGCCCTCAAGGTCAACATGTTTACGCCGTACAATGTCAAAGAAGTTGATCTGTCCGGTAAAACAATTACCTCGTTTTACGACAAACTGACGGTCAAACTCGCCGAGTGTCCCGCCTCGTCCTATATCTCCTTTGGAGAGTTGGATGCTGCCGGAGCCGTAGATGCCACCTTTACCGGCCCCGACGGACATCATTACCGTATTCCTACTGGCGGCGAATTAGCACTGCTTTCACCACAGAGCACAAACGAATACAGCGATGAAGCCAATGGCAAGAAAGGCTACCAGTATCCGTATTGGAATGACAACGCCTCAACAGCTAGCTCCACCTACACCATGTGTACCACTCCTTTTACCGAAACAATCTACTTGAAAAATCAAGCAGATCATACGCCTGACATGTCGCACCCTGACGACACTGACAGCGAATACACGTTAAAAGGAGAATCGCAACTGAAATGGGGTCCGCTCAGCGAAACAATACATTATTACACAGGTGCGTCCGACGATCCCCAAAAATACAACTACAACCTGCGGCCTGTCTATGGCCTGCGCTTCAATGGCACCAGTCAGTATGCAGCCTATCGCTGGGAATCGGTCAAGATAGCCGACGATCCGCTTGAGCGCTACATGTCAATCAAGATCAAAGCCCTGCGTCCGGACGACACCCAAACGACCATCGACATGGTTGCGGACGAATCTTTCTGGCAGGACGGCTACATCGAATTCCGTTTCCCTGGCTCTGGATACTACGGGTTGGCCACACAACCGGATGCAACCGACGACAAACGGAGTTGTGCACTCACGCAAGCATATGCGGGGTCGTCTACAAAACAGTCCACCAACACCTCTTACGCCTATTGGGCCTGTCATTACAATGATACAAACGTGTCTTGGAGTAATAACAAATTTCCTCTCCGCTTTGTACACGTAGACTAACCCACACTTTTCATATTCATATAAGGTGGCGGGGTCGATCCGGAAACGGGTCGGCCCTGCGTGTTTTGCGCCAGCCGCTACCGCACCCCGTACCCGCACCTGCGAAACCGGACGAACGGTTTCCTCCTCTCGCGGTGATATACGCCCCGCGAGCAGGACGCCAAAAAACAGACCCTGCACATCGACAGACAACCTTTTTTCACTATCTTTGATAAAGGCTATCCCCTCGGTGCGGATAACCGTTCCGCCGTACCGGACAGGCCTCACTACCCCATTCGTTGAACCTAAAAACCGAGAATCATGAAAATCAGCCGCATATTGTCCCTCGCTGGGATCCTGGCCGCCGCACTGGCGGTAGCCTCGTGCACCGTACGGCCCATGACGCCGGGTCCTGTGCCGCCTGCGCCCGGTCACCGTCCGCCCCATTCGTGGCAGGCGCCGGGCGACCCGCACCACCCTGCCCACAAACCGGCCCGGCCACACCACGGACCCGAAACGCCGCCGCCCGGACACGACAAACCACGGAAACACGACAAGAAAAAGGCTCCCAAGCACCGCCCTGCTCCGCGCTCCGGCAATCATGTCTCGGTACGGTTGACGTGGTAGTCCGTCGCGCCGAAAAAACCGAAGGCCGGCAAGCACGTTGCTTGTCGGCCTTCGACGTATCATGATCTTCCGGAGGCACATTACGCGTCCGCACCGGGCGTACACTCCTGGCTGGTCTTCTCGATGAAATACTCCATGCGGGTCAACGCCTCTTCGCGCACATCCGACCGCGAGAGCACCAGATCGTGCAATCCGCCGCGAATCTCGGCCAGCGTCACATTGCTGCCCAGCTGGGCAGCGTAATGACGGATATGCCATACGGCCAGCAGCGTGTCAGTACACATCGCTTCCTCATCCCAATGGCGATGCCACGACGAGCGGCTGGAAAACATCACCAGCACGGGAATGGTCAGTCCCAACCCCTGCTGCACCTTGCGCTGCGCCTGCCGCATGGCCAGCGCCCAGGCCAGCGGGAGCGACGGCAGGCGGTAGGGTTTCATCACCGGATCAAAAGCCCATTCTCCGTGACGGTCGGCCCGGATCGAATCAAGATAGACCGTCGACATCGGATTGCGCGCCGTCGCATAGGGCCAACGGCGACAAATGGCTCCGGCCAGCCGGCTCGTCAGCCACCCGTTGTTGAACTCCAGGAAGGGAGAGTTGAGAATCAACCGGTTGACAAAGGCGCGACGGCCTCCCTCGGCCCCATAGAGGGCTGCCAGCAGACCGCCGGTTCCGAGTCCCATCAGCGTGATGTCGCAGTTGCCGTCGGCCAGCATGCGGTCGATGGCCCGGTCGATCTCGGGATAATACTCGCTCAGGCTGCGGCAGTAGTTGAAATGCTGGTGAGGCATCCACGACCGGCCGCACTTGCGCAGGTCGAGCGCATAGAAATTGCGGTCATGACTGGCGAAAAACTGCCCCATGTGGTGCTGGAAATAATAGTCCACATAGTCGTGCAGGTAGAGCACGGCCGAGGAACTCTTGTGCCGGGCGGGCAACGCCAGCAACGTGGCCCGTACGGCGCCCTCGTAATCGTCGGGCAGATCGAATACGATGGTCTGATAATCGGCGTCGGTCATAAGGTCAGGAAGGTTATAAGGTCACGCTCTGAAAAATACCCGGTCGAGCGAATAGCGCATGCCGCCACTAATCAGCAGGGCCACGCAGGCACCGGCATAGACAAACGAAAGTTCGTGGGCAGCAAACGGTTCGCCCGGGAAGGCGCAGAATGTGGCCACCAGCATCGTCAGTGCCAGCAGCAGGGCGGCCGGCCGCACGAACAGACCCACGATCAGCAGCAGGGCGCAGAGAATCTCGACACAGAGGGTCACCACCAGCGAGGCCCCGCTGCCGATGCCCAGCGGATCGGGAAACGACGTGAAGAGCATCTCGTACCCGTTGATCTTGGCAATGCCGTGGATCAGCATCATCACGCCCACGAAAATCCGCAGGAAAAATACGGACGAATCTTTCCACCGCTCCGTGGAAAGCATCTTGTAGAGTTGTCGTCTGTTTTGCATGGTTTCTTCTCCTTTCTTTTTCCGGAACGGCCGCCGGTGGCTCCGGTCACCGGGCTACGGCCATTCATTAAAAAGACTCTTGCAAGAAACATACCAGACGGGGTATGGAGCGACCTGTTTTTCTTATCCGAGCGGTTCTTTTCCTTCACTCAGTGCCGTCAGCAGCGCCAGCGGATCTCCACAGCGCGCCCATCTCCCGGCCAGCCACCCCGTAAAGAGAATTTCCACACCCCCGCCCTGTTGCGGAGGCAGCGGCCACAGCCGCACCTTATCAGGCAAATCGGGAGGAAGTACAGCGGCCGGAGTGCCCGTACCGAAATCCAGAGCATAGACAGAGAAGCCCAGAAAATCGTTCACATAACTCACCGGCGACCGCCGGGCATACATTCCGCCCACATCGAACGGCACGTAAGGCAACCTGTCCCGTATGACAGACATGTAACAGCGCATGACCTCCGTCAGTCGCTCGCCCCCGTTGACAAACAGACTGCGCAACGTCCGGTCGATCATTCCAGCCACTACCTCTACCTTATCGGACGAAGAGAAGACGGGCGAAACAATATTGTACACGGCGTTACCATCGAAACGAAGCGGAATACCCGCCATGCGTCCGCGCAAATTCACAACCGACACATGACGGCATGCCACCCCGGCATCCAGACCGCCCAACCGCACTTCAGCCGCAGCCAGAAGCGCCGACAACACAACATGACGGCCGTAGTGTGTACCGAGACGGGCATTGACCCGCTCTATCAATCCGGCCACCTGTTCCCCTGTCAACCGCACAGCAAAACGGCGCCGCGACAAACCACACAGGGTGTTCCACATTATCCGTGCCAGTACACGCCATCCAACCCGCACATAACCACATGCCTCTGCATGCGCTGCTGGCGCCGGATCATCGGCGAAGTCCGGATCGGTAAGCCGACAAGCCGCTTCCACCGGTTCGATTGCTTCGCCACGACACAAACGAGCCCAATCGGCCATCATGCCGTAGAAACTGCTTCCATCCATACAAACGTGCGCTCCCTGAACGTACAGCAACGCTCCATCCGACACATGCACGAGGCTGACCGTCAGCGGCGACGCCTGACCGCGCCGAAAGGCGGCAACTGACAACGGATGAGCGAAACGATCGAGTGCATTACTTTCGGCCAGCACCGTTTCTGCCCGGCATTCGGGAAGCGAGCTCTCCACAAACGGCACTTCACCCTCGGCATCATACACCACCCCTTCTGCCGTCAATCGACCGGCCAGCCACGGACGGCTCTGCAGCAAACGGACCAGTCCGTCGCGCAACCGTCTGCC
This sequence comes from Candidatus Tidjanibacter faecipullorum, assembly GCA_019116245.1. Taxonomy (GTDB): domain Bacteria; phylum Bacteroidota; class Bacteroidia; order Bacteroidales; family Rikenellaceae; genus Tidjanibacter; species Tidjanibacter faecipullorum. The sequence continues at coordinate 3,398 of DXCC01000003.1, read as the reverse complement.
GTCCAGACCATCCCGAAACCACCACACCCCCTTGATGATCATACCGGCCGTCACCCGATCAAGCACCGAAAGCCGCTTCACGCCAGCCCGCACCGTACTGCCGATCCGTACCCCCGAGAACGTGCTTACTGTCCTCCTCAACAAATTATCCATGCTGTTTTTTCTCTAATTGCGCCGCTATGCCAGTCGAAATAACGCTTGATTCAAAGCGACACATCGTCCCAAACTCCTACTCCAGACGGTCCGACTCCAGAATGTGCTACGTGCGGCTTCGCCGAATCACTCATTTTCCGCCGGATAAGACCACCTGCTGCCAACCTATCAAGTTTGCACAACGCCAACCGGCCGCCGATGTACCATAAAACAAGAGCGCGGAGACCAGCTCCACGCCCTGTCACTCTATTGTTGTGCCGGCGTCTATTCGGCTTTCTCGGCCTCCTCGGCGGGCTGTTGCTCCTCTTTCTCGATGCGGAAATCGGTCATGCCCGCACCAACCAGCAGGTTATACCAGGCGAACACCTTCTTCATGTCCGACACATGCACCCGCTCGCGGTCGTAGTCGGGCAACACCTCGGCAAAGGTTTTCTTCAGTACGGCGGCGTCGGCTTTGGGATCAACGGCCGGCTTGCCCTGCGTATAGGCATAGATCTTCTCGAATACCTGCCACAACGGCATCTCCTCGCTCTCGGTATAGATGGCAATCTCGGCCAGCGCGCTGATCTTCGACGTACCGGAAGCATTCATGCGCTTGCCGTCGGCCAGCGACTCCACGATCACGCCGTTGCTGCTGCGTGCAATGTAACGATACAGGCCGGGCTGACCCGAAATGGCAAGCATATCTCTCAGTTCCATTTTTCTCAAAACGATTAAGTTTACGTTAAAGGTTGTTTTGTTTCACGCAAAGATACAAGAATCGGCGTTACGTACAAAATCCCGGAGCGTCTCTCTTTGCCCCGCCCGCCGGGACCGCCCTTCGTCCGCCTGCCCTAGCCGAACCGCAGGCCACCGCCCCGCCGGACCCGTGCCCTGGCATGCCGCCCGCCGCACGGAGTTGACAAAAATCCCTGCACGATTGGTACCGTGCAGGGATTGTCCTGTGCCTTCTTCCGGTCGGGTTATGCCTTCAGCACATCCGTCTTGCCCGGCTGGCCATCAGCCGGCGACGGCAGCGAGGCGATATTGACATCCAACTGGTTGAACGGAATGGTCAGGCCGTGCTCCGGGAAGACCTTGTACACCTTCTCGTTCATGTCATAGAAGACGCTCCAGTAATCGTCGGCCTTGACCCAGGCCCGCACGACAATCTGCACGGCACTGTCGGCCAGATTGCTGAGGGCAATCAGCGAAGCCGGCGTCTTGAAAATACGTTCATCGGCGTCGATCAGCCCCTGCAGTACCTGACGTGCCCGGTCGTAATCGTCGCCATAGGCGATGCCGAACGTCCACTCGATGCGGCGGGTTCCCGAATCGGTCACATTGTTCACGATGCTGTTCGACATGCTGCCGTTCGGAATGATAATCGTCTTGTTGTCCGGCGTGGCCAGCACCGTATTGAAGAGGTTGATCTCCTTGACCGAACCCTCCTGTCCCTGGGCCACGATGTAGTCGCCCGTGCGGAACGGCTTGAGCAACAGAATCAGTACGCCGCCCGCAAAGTTCTGCAACGTACCGCTCAATGCCATGCCGATGGCGAAGCCGGCCGAAGCGATGATGGCCAGGAACGAAGTCGTCTTGATGCCGAGAATGCCGACGATGATCAGCAGCAGGAAGATCCAGGCCACGATCCGCAGCATGTTGCGAATGAACTTGTTGAGCGACGAGTCGAGTTTGCGCCGTTCGAAGATTTTGTTGAGCATGCGGTCGAGCCAACGGATCAGCCAGCGGCCGATGAGATAGACGATGATGGCGGCGACGAGTTTGCCGCTGAACTTCATCAGATCGGTCATCAACGTGTGGGACAGATCGGACCAGCTCATCTGGAGCAGTTCATGGAACCGGTTGTTGAGTTTGTCGATCACCACGCTGTCGGCCGGGACATCGACATTGGGTTTGGCCAGTTGCAGAAAGTGTATCATGTCTTTCGATCGATTTGATTATTCGTATGGGAACATAAATCGTGCCGTATCGGACACTTCGCACAAAAATACGCTTTCCCGGGGGGATTTCACCATGCCGACCCCGTTTTTCGGAAAAAATCACTATTTTTACGCCGCTTTACCCCAAGCCTCTGCTCGGATGGTGGAATAGGTAGACACGCGGGACTTAAAATCCCGTGGGCAGCGATGTCCGTACGGGTTCGATTCCCGTTCCGAGTACAAACACATGCTGAACACCAACAAGTTAGACATCAAGCACAACCAAAAGTGCAACCATTTAGGAAAACAAAGCAAGGCGCTGAGTCTTGCTTTGTTTCATTTTCCGCCCCCAACAGGCTGCCGGATTAACACTTAATACGACATTCATAAACCTGAATGTCATCGTCATCAACGGAAGCCCGCGCGGGCAATACAGCACAACCCAGCACAGCGTCCTGTACCTGCAGAAACTCTTCAAGGAAGATCACTTCACCATCGTCGAAGCAGCGACACGCATCCGATCGCTGGAGAAAGACCTCTCACCGATCATCGAGGCGGTACGGTCGGCCGACATCATTCTGTTCGCCTACCCCGTCTATACCTTTATCGTGCCCGCCCAGCTACATCGGCTCATCGAATTGCTCAAGGAATCCGGCATCGACCTCAAGGGCAAATATGCGGCGCAGATCACCACCTCCAAACGCATCTACGACGACCTGCCCCACCGCAACATCGGCCGCATGCTGTCAGTGAAGTTGATCAGCTGGCTGTTCAACACCCCGTCCATCCGTCGCAAGATGAGCAACAAGCCAAACGAAGGCATGGCCATACCATACTGCAAGATCATCGACCAGCTCGATGCAGCCATCAAGACAGCATAGCATCTCTATCCACATATACAAGGCGCATGCACGGTTTTACCTGTACATGCGCCTGTATTTATTCTCAGGTTATCGATACAAACATAAACGAGGGCACACCTCTATCGCCTCGCTTTTTGTTATTGCGCAACCGGCACCAATGGCAAAGAATAAGTACGATTTACCACTATATTTCTTACCGCTGATTTATTATTGAAATTACGGTAAATATTACGTACTAAATCATTATAATTATCTTTATCGGCTGCTTCCTGATGATAATACACTTTAATAGAGAAACAATTAGGATGCTCAAACAATGTATTGAGTAGGGTTCTATCCGAATTACCACACGAGTGTCCCATAACAAACACTTGATAAGGCTCAGATTCAATAAATTCTAACAGCTTGCGGTAATTATCCGTTTCAAGATACCACATTGATTTAATATTTTGCAGAAACT
>DXCC01000002.1 GCA_019116245.1 Candidatus Tidjanibacter faecipullorum | reverse complement strand
CCCATTCCGAACAGAGAAGTTAAGCCCATTAACGCCGATGGTACTGCATTTAGTTGTGGGAGAGTAGGAAGCCGCCTCTTCAAGGTCAGATCGCAAGGTCTGACCTTTTTTTTGTGCCTGCCAGTCTGGGGAGCTGGGTAGTGTGCTCGCCTGTTGCCTCGCCTGCGGGGGGCGGGGGCCTGTTGGCTGGCTTTTGGGTGTTGGCTGGCGCTGGACTGCTAGCCTGCCTGTTTGTTGGCTCACGTGTGGCTTATCTGCTGGTTGGCCTGTTGGCGGGTAGACGGAGTGGTTGTTGCTTCAGCTCCGGCTCCGGCTCCGGCTTTCGCTAACTCCCAACTTTCTCTATCCTGTACGTTGCCCCTATGTCCTTATGTTCCTGCTCTTGTGCTGCTGCCTGCAGGAAGTTAAGCCAAAGTGGGCGGAGGCTGGCTATCGCACATGGAGGGGTAAATATGCGACAAGATAAATGGTGGGCATGGCGGAGATTTGATGGGTGTGAGTATGGGGAAGGTGTCGTGTAAGGGCGTAGGCAGGATCGGTGTTGTGGGCGAGACTTGGGAAGTTGGAAATAGGTTATCGGGTATCTGCACCAGCATTAGTGTTGCTACAAGCAGATAGAAGTTGCGCAGGAGTTGGACGGAAGCGGCAGTAACGGAATGGAAGCGTATGCGGCAGGGTATTCTGAAGGTGTTGGTGGGCATCGTATGAAAAAAATGGTGATAGTAACGGAGGAGAGTGTTGCTGTGGCATTGTGTAAAAGCACTGAGTGCATTGCGTGGCGTGGCGGGAATGTCGCTGATGCAGGGACTTGCTGTTTGTAGGTTTCGTGAGCATGCTTTTTAGAGACGGTTGTGGGGGGGCAATTCGGGTGCGGAACCCCGGGAGTAGCAGAAGGGAGGAGACGCGTACGGGGTGGAGAGTCAGAGTGGGCAGCAGAAGCGGAACGAGCTTATCAAGAGTTGGACGGAAGTTGCAACTTTGGTGGAAAAATTCAGGGAGGGCAGGCGGTAGGTGTTCTTGACAATAAGGAGGGGGAATGTTGGCAGTCCTCCGCATATCGCGGTATTTGCGAAAGAGGGCAAAAAGATACGTGTCCTCGGTGAGGGGTGTTAAAACTGGTAGTATGTCCCTGTGGTTATGAGGTGATAGTTCTTTTTATAGACCAAAGTGCAGCAGATTCCCAATGTGCGGACGAGGCGAATAGGAGGCGAACGTTTGCGTATAGCGTGGTAGCGAAAGTGAACTGTGCATGGGCTGAGGTCCGACGGATTGGGGTTATATGCCGTGCTATGCGTGTTTTGTGCTCCATTTTAGTTCAAAGGAGTTCGCCGGGGAAGGACTACTACCTTAAGAAGATAACTTTGTTTGTTAAAAAACGCGCCGAAAATCGCAGGGATTCTCGGCGCGTAGGTCTCGGTTATTTAAAACAGTTTGCCGAGTTTACGCCACGAATGCGAGCCTCCACGAGGACATTTGCCGCCAAAGGGCATGACGGGTGAAGGAATGACCAAACCGCATTTGGAGCATTGCCATGTGTACATCATATTGGATCTTGTTTTTGAGTAGAGCCGTGTCCCTGCGGCTGGTTATAGGTTTGTTGGCATATAAAAAACGTGGGACAGAATCCTTATTTCGGTTGCTGAGGTCTTCGACTACCTATCACCCAAAAACAGAATAAAGCCCACGTGAAACACGTGAGCGTTAAACTCGATTCTTGGGTGATTGATGAAAGTGTCGAAGTTTCAGCAACCCAAATTAAGAATAACGCCTTTTATATGAACGCGCGGCCAACTGGATATTGGCAGGCGCGATGGAAAAACGGATTGATTGTTATTTGATCATAGGCAATCGTTGTTTAATTGGTTGTCAAAGATAGGAAAATTTCGGATATGATGATTGCTTTTGCCATACGGAAGTGTTAGGGGCTGGAGGGGAATGGCAAAACAGCAGGACCATGGAGGTAAAAGCATCGAGAGTACTTGCGTAGATTCGATGTGGGGAAAAGGAAAATAAGGTAATTCGTTAAAAGTTTTGAGATGGGCAAGGGGGCAGAACGATGGCGAATGCGTAAACTGGCCAAATGCGGGGCGTTGAGATATGAAAAGTTGTTGTGAGATGACATGTGGCTAATGTGGTGATAATGTGCGCGTTGTGTGGTAGAGTGTCCGGGTGGGCCAATTTTTTTGCAAAAACATCGATTTTTTTCCTTTGAAAAGCTTGCACAGTTCGGGAAAGTGCCCTATATTTGCACTCGCAATCAGGGAATGGCTCCGTAGCTCAACTGAATAGAGTACCTGACTACGGATCAGGCGGTTACAGGTTTGAATCCTGTCGGAGTCACTGAGATGAAGAGGCTTGCAGTAATGCAGGCCTCTTTTGTTGTTTGGTGTTATGCCTGCGAGTCCCTAAGACGTGTGTGGGGTTACAGGGAGGGGATGGGTATGTGAGCGCGCCTGGTGCGCTTTGGGGCAGATAGCAGAAACTGTTGATTGCCCTGCAGGAACGTTATAATGCGGCCGCGAGAGCCGCTGTTGGCAGGCTGCATGGGAAACCTGCAGACCGGGCGTGCATGTAAAAAGAGAGGCGTTTCCCGGCCGGGAAACGCCTCTCCTCATGATGTCCGTAGAAGCTATTCTTCGAAGCGGTAGTCGATCGAGCCGTTGATCGGGCACGAAGCGGCATTCGTCGTCGTATAGCCGCCATTGCCGTCCGACATGTTCACATAGGCTACGATGCGGCAGTTATCGGTGTACTTGGACAGGTCGAAGGAGAACTGCTGCGATACCTCCGTATTGGCAGTCAGCGAACCGAGCTCGTTGCCCGTTACTTCCGTGTCGAGGATGCGGAAGGTATCGTTGTTGATATAGGTACCTTCTACACCGTTCTGCGTGCCGGCCAAACCGTCTTCAACCACGGCTACGCCGAGGTAATAGGTGCCGCTCTGGCTGGGGGTGACACGTACGGTCACATTGGCCGTACGGCCTTCCATTGTCGAGGTCATGGCGATACCGGCCTGGGCGCCCTTGGCCTGATAGCCCTGGATCGTGGATACGACTTCCTGAGTACTCATGTTGACCGGCGAGATGCCTTTGCCGGTGTCCGTACGGTCGAAATCGAAGAAGAGGGTAGGCCACGAGTTGTGCGAGAAGTAGAGCAGGAACAGTCCCAACTGCGACGAAGTCAGGTTGTCCGTGCCGCCGGCATTGGTATGGATGGCCATCTGGATGACACGATCGGGATAAGCATCGAGCGCAGCCTTCAGCGTCGAAGAGAACTGGCCGCAAGGCTGGCACCAGGCACCCGTGAAGCGGAACAGCAGCACGTTCTTGTAGAAGTCGTAGTCGCCGCATGCTACCGTGATGGCATCCGATACGATAGTGGGATCTGCGGGAGATGCCTGGTAGGAAGCCTCGAACTGGTAGAGGGCTGCTACGGACGAGGAGAACGTATTGCCTGTTACGGTTTCGGCGCTGGTCGTGTTGGTGATGGTGGCCTGCGAGGTGACATCCTCGCCGTCATACAGCACCGTGAAGACAACCTCGTCCGCACCATTGGCGTTGATGCGCGGGGTGGAGGCGTGCAGCGTCAGCGGATTCTGGGGTTCGATGGTGACGGTAACCGTTACCGAGTTCGAGCTCTTGCCGTCGTAGGAGGCACGGAACTCGTACGTACCCGACGACTGCGAGGAGAAGATATTGACACCGGCATCCCAGCGGTCGGCGCTGGTCATGTTGACGATGACGGCCTGTGCGGTGACGTCATTGCCCTGATAGGTGACGGTGAAGGTGGCAACATCCTCGCCGTTGTTGATGATGCTGGGTTTGTCCACGGCCAGCAGCAGGTCGGAGGTGGGCAGTGCTTCGATCGTTACGGTCTCCGAGGTCTCGTTGTTGTACGATGCGGCAAAGGTGTAGGTTCCGGGAGTCGTTGTCGAGAAGGTGTTGCCGGTGAGGGCTTCGCCGGTAGCCGTATTGGTAATGGTGGCCTGCGAGGTGACATCCACACCGTTGTAGGTTACGGTGAAGGTGGCTTTTTCGGTGCCGTTAGCCAGAATTTCGGGAATGTCGGCCGTCAGCACCGGTTTGGTTGCGGTCGGCGTGGGCTGCTTTTTGCAACCGGCCATCAGGCCGACGGCTGCAAGCAGCAGCATGAAGCCGAAGATTTTGATCTTGTTCATGGTAATTGATTTGGTTTGTGCAAATGTGTTCGTTTTAAGAAAAGGGACTGTATCGGGTCGGATACAGTCCCTTGTGCTTCAAGCGTCGCGGAGCTGTCCCTTATTTGACAAACTCGTAGTCAACCCAGCTGTTCACCGGAACGTCGATGGCGTTGGTGGCAATATACGCGTCACCATCCTTGTAGAGGACGTAGCATACGACGTGGCAGTTGTTCACGTCATACTGGGATGCGTCGAACGTGTAGGTCTTGGTCACCTGCTCGTTGTTGGCCAGCGTACCCAGCTGATCGCCGTAAACGGTCGGCGTAGCCAGTGCGCGGAACGTGTGGTTGTGTACGTAGTTCGAGCCCAGATCCGAACCCTTCTGCGAGTAGCGGATACCGTTCTCTACCAGCATGGCGGCAACATAGAGGTCGCGGCTGGAGGACGATGCGGTTACGTTGACCTTAGCCGTGATTTGCGAGCCGTTGGCTTTGGCGCTGGCAGCGATACCGGCATAGGCCGAGCGCAGGGCCAGCGGTTTCACGTAGTCGATCACGCGGTCCGAAGATACGGCGCCGGGGATCTGTGCCTGGAACATGTCGAGGAAGGCCCACGGCAGCTGGTTGCCGAAGTAGCGGCCGAAGTCGCTGAAGAGAGCCTCGTCCTTGATCATCGGGTCGCTGCCCATGACGGAGGAGTGGATGGCTACCTCTACGATCGGCTGCGTCTCGGATGCGATTTCGATGGCCTTGGCCAGTTCGGGGCAAAAGGAGCAGTTGACGTTCGTGAATTTGAAGATCAGTACGTTCTTCATGAAGTCTTTCGTACTGATGCTGACAGCGGGCGAAGTAGCGCCTTCGATTTCGGCTACGAAGCTGACCGTGCCTTCGCTGGCCATCGTGTAGGTAGCGCCCTTGATGTAGTCGCCATCCACCATTTTGATCTTGGCAGCGTCGGTTACATCCTCACCGGCATTCTCGACGGTGAAGGTCACCTGCGAACCGGCGCTTACACGGCCGGCGCTGGGGATCAGACGCAGGGCGGGAGCCTCGGCGGCAACCACGTTCACCGTAACGGTGTTAGAAGTCAGGTTGTTGTACTGGGCCGAGAACTGGAATTCACCCGTGTAGTTGGGCGAGGTGAACGTGTTGGCACCCTTGGCGTAATATTCACCGGTGGAGAGGTTCGTGATGGAAGCATCGGCCGTCACGTCCTTATCCTGGTAGGTTACGGTGAAGGTGGCCGTGCCCTGGCCGTTGGCTGCGATCGACTCCAGATCGACCGACAGCGACAGCGACGAAGCCGTTACGCGGACAGCATTGGAAGTCATGCCTTCGTAGGTAGCGACGATCGTGTATTCGCCGGCCGTTTTGGTCGTGAAGTTGTGGCCTTCGAAAGGCGTGTCGTTGGCCGTGAAGGCGGCGTCGGAGGTTACGTCCATCGTCGAGCCGTCTTCGCGGGTCATGATGACGGTGAAGGTGGCGGCGTCGCGGCCATCGGCGGCGATCGACGTCTTGCCGTCGTTGATGGTCAGCGCCAGTTTGCTGCTGCCACCCTTCTGTTTGTCGGGCTTGTTACAGGAGGTTGCGCACAATGCGAGAGCGAGCAGTGCGAAACCCAGCAATTTCCAAGTTTTCATATGCATCAGATTTTATGTAAGAATTAGTTCTTTCTGTTACGTGTACGGTTAGAACGAGGTGGTCAGCGAGAGGTTGATACCGGTGTAGCCGGGCATCTGACGGCAGACACCGCCCGAGCAGACGTAACCCTCGCGGTTGCGGCCGTAGGTCAGGCCGATACGGGTGTTGCCCTTGGTGTAGCTCATGCCCACGCTGTAGTAGTGGACCTTCTCGCTCTCGAAGTTGTACATGTCGCTGACAAAGATGCTGAAGCGGGGAGCGAAACTGTACTCCAGCGAAGCGGCCCACCAGCTGCCCCGGTTCTTCTTGTCGTCGAAGACGGAGTACTCGGGCATACCGGTGCTGGGGTTGATCGACTCCTGCATGGCGAACGGCGAGTAGAGGTACTGCAGTTCCAGACGCAGCGACTGGCGGGAGGTGAGTTTGTAGAGTCCGTCAAATACGGCAATGTAGCGGTTTACCGGAATCTTGGCGTTCAGTTCGGTATTCATACGCTGGAAGGCCAGCAGGATGGTCGTCTTGAACTTCTTGTTCCACTGTTTCTCCAGGTCGAAGCTGGCGTCCAGGTAGGCAAAGTGCATTGCGTCGCCGGCCTTGCCGATCGTATTGTAGATGGCGGCAGCCGACTCGTAGGTGATCGATCCGTTCAGGTGGAGCTTCGTGCCGTAGCGGCCACCCAGTGCGCTGCCGCGACGGATGTTGTAGTAGATATCCATTTGGGCGGCCCGTTCACCCATGGCGTGTACCGAGTAGGGGTCGAGGTTGGCCAGCGAATAGGTGTACTGACGGGTCAGTGCCGGAGTGTAGTTCAACTGGTTGGCCAGACCGGAGTACTGAACGTCGTTGATCATCTTCATGTCCATGAAGTAGAGGTTGCGGCCCGTGAGCGAGATGCCCCAGCCGTAGCCGCTGTAGCCCAACTCGAGCAGCTGGCCGCGGCCGAATTTCACCTGATCGGTGCCCTGCATCGAGTAGACGCTCGGCGATTTGCCCACCAGTTCGGCGCGCAGCGAGAAGCCGGCCACCTCATAGACCAGACGGGCCGACCAGGCATTCATGTTGGCCGGAACGAGCGATTTGCCGTCCTCACCCTTTACGGTCGTGCGGGTTTCGTCGTATTGCGAGAGGTAGCTTCCCTCCAGGGCCAGGTATTGGGACGTGAAGCCGAACAGGGACGAGAGCGAGAGGCTTGCATCGGCACCGCGCAACCAGACGGGCAGATACTCCATGTAGTAACGCGGACGGCCCATCATGGCGCTCAGCGAGAAGAAGTCGCCCACGTTGACGGCGGCGCGTACGCCTTCGAGGCCCGTGTTGATACCCAGGGCACGGTCCTCATAGGCACGGAAAATCATACCGCTGCCGTACTGGTCGTAGAAGTCGCCGACCTGGATTTCAAAGTTGTTGTCCGTCCATTTGGCGTACTTGTGGGTGATCTGTGCGCCTTTCAGTGCGGAGTCGTAACCCTGCAGCACCGGTGCGTAGAGCTCGCCCTGGAGTCCGGCGCTGAATTTGCCCACCGAGTAGTCCAGTTTGAGGTAGTTGTTCGATCCGATCCGGTCGTTCGGCAGCGGGTTGGCTGCGTTGTAGGTGTACTTGTCGGGCATGTACCAGATGGTGTTGGTCTCGAAACTGCCCGAGAGCTGACCCTTGTTGGTCGGTTCCTGTGCGTTCGCAACGCCGGCCGCCAGCAACGCCGCTGCGCAAAAAATACCTGTTGTCTTCACTTTTGTAGATATTTTCATGTGGTTGATGTTTTCCATTATCCCAGCAAATTAAGAAAAAAATAATCGCATACGCAACGGTTGTGGGCAAAAACCGCTTTGCGGTGACGCATTTTCCGACGAGAACGGTCTGTCGTTCACGTACGGGGCGGCTGGCTTGGAGCGCTTCGGGTAGCGGAACCGCTCTGGTAGAAAGACGCCGGGAAGGCTTTTTTTGTTGCGTCCCGGCGTGAAATTTCTGATGCAAACGCGCTTGCAGGCGTTGAAAGGATGGTCAGGGCAGGGCGACGATCCGCAGCGGCCGGATGATGACCGCGTCCTCGCCGTCGGGCGGTGTCGTGCAGCGGATGCGGATGGCCTGTACGGGGGCGGCGGGACGGATCGTGATGCAGCCGTTGGCCAGTTCGCCGCACGCGTGGAAGGTCGTCTCGCCGGCATACTGGATCTCGGCACGGCCTCCCGGAAAGACGCGCCGGGGATGGCCGTCGTAGCCCGTCGAGACGGTCACGGAGCGGCAGGCGACGGGCTTGGCGAAACGGAAGAGCAGGTGGTCGCCCTCGCGGGCGCCGCGCGTGGTGCGGGCATAGGCCCCCGGTGTGTAGTCGGTGAGCACCGAGAAGGGGTTGCTGCGGGTGTCGCGGAACGAACTGCTGAAGGCCACCTCCGGCGTGAGGAGCGTTTCGGCTTCGGCCGGTGCGGGCTGTGTGCGGTAGCGGACGCCCATGCGGCTCAGACGGGCGTAGTGGGTGCGTTCCATGCGGGCCTCGAAGTCGTTCCAGTCGCGCAGCTCCTGCGGGGTCCAGGCCACCTCGGCCAGCGCACACAGCCGCGGGTAGGTCTGGCGTTCGAGGTAGGCGGGGCCGTGCAGCAGGCCCAGTTCGTGCCACAGGGCGCTTTCGACCCCTTCGACGGCGGCCTGCTCGTCCGGGGTGAAGGCGTCCAGGTTGAAGGAGTAGACCTTTTCGGTGGGGACGCAGCCCGCCCAGGTCTGGCCCGGTTCGGAGGGCGAGTAGCGCATGTCGAAGTAGAAATACGGAGCCGGCATGGCCACCGTCCGGTAGCCGGCTGCGGCGGCGCGGCGGCACACCTCCGGATTCTGCCAGCCGTGCACGCGGGGCGATCCGCTCAGCGGTCCGCCGTCGGTGGCTTCGTTCCATACGGCAGCCCGTTTGCCGAGCCGCTCCAGAATCCCAATGACGCGCTCCATGAAGTGGTGCTGCAGCTGGGCATACTCCGTGTAACCCCGGTCGCGCATCAGCGCCCGACAGCGGGGGCAGGCGGCCCATTGGGCTGTGTTGACCTCGTCGCCGCCGATGTGGATCCAGGGCGAGGGGAAGAGGTCGGCCACCTCGCCGAGAATCTCCTCCAGCAGGCGGTAGTTGGCTTCCTCGGCCACGCACCACACGTTGCGGTCGTCATAGCCGTTCGTGGGGGTGGTGTCGTAGGGACCCGAGCAAAGAATGGCGGGCATCACGCGGGCGGCTGCGCGGCTGTGGCCCGGCAGGTCGATCTCGGGAATGATCTCCACATTGCGCAGGGCGGCGTAGGCGACAATCTCGCGAATGTCGTCCTGGGTGTAGTAGCCGCCGTACTTGCGGTCCCAGGCGCCGTACACGGGCAGGATGGGGGAGTCGCCCCCGCGGAATCCGCCCACGGCGGCCAGTTCGGGGTGGCTCTTCAGTTCGATGCGCCACCCTTCGTCATCGGTCAGGTGCCAGTGGAGTTTGTTGATCTTGTGGCGCGAGAGCAGATCGATATAGCGTTTGACCCGCTCCTTGGGGACAAACGTGCGGGCCACGTCGAGCAACATGCCCCGGTAGGTGAAGCGCGGGTAGTCGCTGATGTTGATGCAGGGGATCGGAATGTCGCTCCGGCGGCAGTCGCTGCAGTAGGGCGGTGCGTCGGGCAGCAGCTGGAGCAGGGTCTGGATGCCGTTGAAGACGCCGCCGTAGTCGGCCCCGGCGATCAGCATGTCGCGGGGCGAGATGTTGAGCCAATAGCCTTCGGCCGGCATTTCGTCGTACGGCGCGGTGTAGATCTGTATGATCCCTGCCCGGTCGGAGGGCAGTTTGTCGCTCTCGGTCAGCCGGACGGCCTCGAAGCGGTAGAGCCGCTGCAACTCCGCGGCGAGGTAGCGGGCCAGCGGTTCCGTGTCGGGCGAGTGGTAGATGCGCAGCATGGAAGGGAGCATGAAGGCCCCTTCGCGCGGTTCGACCGATACGGGGCGGGGTACCAGATCCTGCGCCGCGGCGGTCAGGCAGGCGGCGCCGAGGAGACAGCTCATCAGCAGGGCGATTTTTCTCATGGGACATGCGGCCGGGCCGGGAGGGACGCGGCCCGTTCTCCTCAAAGTTACGGATTTTTGCCTCGTTTTCCCAATGGCCGGCGGCGGAAAACAGACGGGGAGCCCCGGCGTACAACCGTTGGGACTCCCCGTTTACAGCGGATGGAAACCGTTAAAATGTCAGCGGAAAAGTCTGCGAGATGGTCCGTTCCGCACAGGTCATCGTGACGGTAAACAGGTAGGTGCCTGTTTGTGCGGGACTTGTCTTGAATCGCAGATACAGGGTCGGGTCGAGCAGGCGCAGGTCGTCCGGCGACAAAGCGTCCAGACGGTTGTTGACCGGACTGAATCCGCTTCCATAATGGGCGACGGGTTCTTCCTCAAAACGGTAGTCTGCGGGGGCGGTGCGCCAGTCGAACGAGGCCGTGTAGCCGCTTTGCAGGTAGGGGTAGGCCGATGCGCCGGCCAAGGTGACGAGGTCGGCCAGCGAACTTCCCGCCGGATGGGCCGGATCGAATGCCCGGTCACAGGTGACGTCGATCGAGGTGAATTCGGTGGCGACAGCCTGCATGGTATAAGGCACGAGGTAACCGTTGAAATCCGTATCGCCGTACTGGGTGTAAAGATCACGGAAAGCCGTTTCATCGTGGTGCGTGATGTGTTTGCCGTCGATAAGCAACTTGACGCATCCTTCGTCCGGCATGGTGCGTATGGTGAGGGTCTGTGCCTGCGTATATTTTTGGATATAGTGTGTGCTGAAGACCGTGCCGTCGATCGGCTGGCTGTTGTTATCCGTGCAGCCGGTGGCGCCGCACAACACGATGGCGCATAGTCCGAAGAGCCCTAATTTCAAATGTTTCATAATCGTATTGTTGATTGTTTTGGTGAAGTTTATTTCCTAATGCCTTGTAAAGATACAACTTTTTTTCACTCAAAACGATTATTAGGATAATTATTGGAGCTTCGTTATAGCAGGATGGCTGCGCCGGATGGCGGGCAGGGTCAGGACGGTTGCCGGTCGCTGGTTACAGCAGTTCGAGAAGCTTTTCGACGACGGGGACAAGGATGGCCGTCATGATGCCCATCACGCCGATGGCCAGTCCGCTGATGGCTCCCTCGAGGGCGCCGAGTTCCATGGCGCGTGCCGTGCCCAGTCCGTGGGCGGCCGAACCGAGTGCCAGTCCGCGCGCAATGCTGCTCTTGATGCCGAGGCTGTTGAGAATGAACGGTCCCACGATGCCGCCGAAGATGCCCACCACGATGACGACCACGGCCGCGATGGCCGGAATGCCGCCCGACCGCTCGGCGATGCTCATGGCAATCGGTGTCGTGACCGACTTGGGCTCCAGCGAGGCGACCAGCTCGTGGTCCGCGCCGAACCAGCGGGCGATCAGCACGACGCTGACAATGCCGATCAGGCTGCCTACGAACACCGACGTGAGGATCGACACCGAGTTGGCCTTCAGGTGCTCGCGTTGTTCATATAATAGGTATCCGAGGGCGACGACCGTCGGACCGAGCAGGAAGTTGATGATATGGCTGCCGCGTTCAAACGATTCGTAGGTGATACCCAGCAGGTGGGTGATGAGGGCCAGCACCGGGATGGAGACCAGCAGCGGGTGGAGCAGCGGCAGGCGTGTCTTGCGGTAGAGCCACACGGCGACCAGATAGACGGCCAGCGTGAGCATCAGAATGAAGATTTCGGAGTTGAGCAGCGTGTTCATGATTCGGCTTTGGGGGCGGTGGATTGTTGCCGGGCAGCGGCACGACGTTTTTCGAAACTCTCCTGGATGATGGCCACCGTGATGATGACGGCCACGGTGCTGACGGCACAGGCGGTGAGGATGGCCTCCCAGTTGCGCGAGAGGATGTCGAGTGCATTGACAATGCCCACGCCGGCGGGCAGGAAGAAGAGCCCCATGTTGTCGCACAGGAAGCGGGCGGCGGGGCGGATCGTATCGGCCTTGACGACTTTCAGACAGAGGGCCACGAAGAGCAGCACCATGCCCAGTACGCTGCCCGGCACGAGGCCGCCGATCAGCCAGGCGGCTGCCTCGCCGAGGACGTAGAATAGCAGGATGACGAATATTCCGACAAGCATCTGTTCCGTAGCACCCGGTTTGCAGGTGCGGCGCAAATGTACGCGTTTTCCGGTACGGGTGTTCCTCCGGCCGGATTTTTGAGGCATCCGTCGGTCGTCCGGCGCACCGATGGGCTGTTCCCTGCAACCAGCGAGGGGTATTTATCCGTGTTAGCAGAACAGAGGCTGGGAAAAAGCAATAATTTTAAAGCCGTTTACGAAAGGAGATGCGTATGTGGAAATATTATGCCCTGCTGTCGGCCTTTTTTGCGGCGCTGACGGCCATCTTTGCCAAGATCGGCGTGAAGGATGTCAATTCGGATCTGGCCACGGCCATCCGGACGAGTGTCATTCTGCTCATTACGTGGGGTATCGTGCTGTTCGGGCACCAGTTGTCGGGGATCAAAACGATCGGAGGACACACCTGGCTGTTCCTAATATTGTCGGGCGTGGCAACCGGTCTCTCCTGGCTCTTCTATTTCAAGGCATTGCAGATGGGCGACGTGTCGCGCGTGGCGCCGATCGACAAGTTGAGCGTGGTGATAACCATCTGCCTGTCGTTTCTGTTTCTGAAGGGGCCGGTCACTCCGCGGGTTGTCCTGGGCGCCCTGTTTATTACCTGCGGCAGCATCATCATGCTGGTCAAGTGAGCCGACCGCATGCGGATGACGCACGCGTAGCCGTGTGCGGTGCGCCGGTGTGTTAGGTGGATAGTCTCAAGCGGCGTCAACGAAAAAAGCCTCCCGAATCATTCGGAAGGCTTTCTGTGGTGGTGCCACCGGGAATCGAACCAGGGACACAAGGATTTTCAGTCCTTTGCTCTACCATCTGAGCTATGGCACCATCGGTTGTGGTTGCTAATCTTGTTTCGGTTAGCGGATGCAAAGATAGGGACAATTTCTTTTTCTCCAAACAAAATGGCAGGAAAATGACGAATTTTTTGGGGCCTCCATCGGGCGGATCACGGGCCGGACTAACTACGTGGCTGGCATCCAGCGGATTGTCTGTACTGCCGGTCCGGGATGTTCGGCAGTCGGAACTGTCTGTGTCGGTCGGGCGTCGGGCCTCGGTGTTTGTCCCATGGAGCGGATGATAGTAAAGTACTGACAAAGAGTATGAATCGGAGTCGGAAAAAGTGCGGCACGGGGATGGGGTCAGCCGAAGAAATTGCGAAAAGCCGGTGTCCGGTCTGTTAAAATAACTATATTTGTAGCAGTTTTTCATTAAGTTACCGGGCGATGAAAGTAGCGATAGCACAGCTGAACTATACGATCGGAGATTTTGAAACCAACAAGCTGAAGATCATCGAGGCCATCGAGCGGAGCAAGTCGCAGGGAGTCGATTTGGTGGTGTTCGCCGAGGAGGCCATCAGCGGAGCACCCGCCTACGACCTGCTGAACAAGGTCAATTTTCTGGAGCTTTGCGAGGAGACGCTGGTGGAGATCGCCGCCTGCTGCGACAACATCGCCGTGCTGGTGGGACTGCCCGTTCAGAACGGAGCCAGCAAGACGGTCAGCGCGGCCGCTTTCATCAAGAACCGGAAAATCATCGGATACATTACCCGAAAATATGTGGTGCAGCGCGACGACGCCACCTATCTGTGGGGCGGCGAAGGCAGCGCCATGGTCGAGGTGAACGGACGTCGCGTGGCCGTGGTGGTCGGCGAGGATGTCATGCATCCGGCCGAGTTCACCGGCCGCGATGCGGACGTCGTGGTCAATCTCGGCTCCACCAAATATGCCCGTCAGCGCATCGAGAAGCGGTATGACTATTTCAGCGGACTGGCTTTCCGGCTGGGGGTTCACTTCATCATGGTCAATCAGATTGGCGGCAACACGGATGTGATCTACGACGGTTCGTCGGCGGCTTTCGACCGCAAGGGGCGGCCGATCGCGCTGCTGGCCTCTTTCGACGAGGATTACCGCATCATCGATCTGGACCGCGAGAATGCGCCCGTTGAGGTGCCCTATCAGGACAAGACGCGCAACGTGTACAAGGCGCTGCGGCTGGGCCTGCGCGACTTCCTGCGCAAGAACGGCTACTCGAAGGTCTGCCTGGGACTGTCGGGCGGCATCGATTCGGCCGTAGTGGCGGCGCTGGCCGTCGAAGCGATCGGCGCCGAGAATGTCCGGGTGCTGCTGATGCCTTCGGAGTTCTCCAGCGACCACTCCGTGGAGGACGCCATGCAGATGGTGCGTTCGCTGGGCATGCAGTACGACACGGTCTCCATTACGGACATGTACCGGGTCGTTCTCAAGGACCTGGCGCCCGTATTCGGCGCCCGTACCGAATTCGGCGTGACCGAGGAGAATATCCAGGCGCGCATCCGGGGCATGTTGCTGATGGCCCTCTCCAACAAGTTCGGCCATCTGTTGCTCAACACCTCCAACAAGAGCGAACTGGCGCTGGGATGGTGTACGCTCTACGGCGACAGCACCGGTATGTTGAGTGTGCTGGGTGATGTCTACAAGAGCGAGGTGTTCGACCTGGCGCGCCACATCAACCGCCACGGGCCGATCATTCCCGAGAATATTCTGCTCAAGGAGCCGTCGGCCGAGCTCTGTCCCGAACAGAAGGATACGGACTACCTGCCGCCCTATGACGAGACCGACTCGATCATCTACCGCATGATCGAGGAGGGGCAGTCGCGCGAGGAGATTGTCAATGCCGGCTTCAATGTCGAGCTGGTGCGGAAAATCTACGGCATGATCCTGCGCAACGAGCAGAAGCGTTACCAGCTTTGTCCCGTGCTGCGGGTTTCGACCTGCCCGTTCGGAGCGCTGCGGGTGATGCCGATTACCAGCAAATACGGATTCTGATACGAAAGGCAACGGAGCGATGGAGCAGCCGATCGAACATAAAGGCAAAGTGGTTTTTGTCGAAGGCGACCGCATCGACGTGACCATGACCGTCGAGGGAGCATGTGCCACCTGCCGGGCCGCCAAGGCCTGCGGCATGGGGGAGAGCAGGGACAAGACCGTGTCGCTGCTGACCGCGTCGGCCCGTCTGTACGAGGTGGGCGACGAGGTGATGGTCTCCATCGAGAAACGCATGGGCATCAAGGCGGCGACCTATGCCTACATTATTCCCTTCTTCATCATGGTGGCGGTACTGTTCGTGCTCTTTGGTGCGGGCTTTTCCGAGACGGTGTCCGGTCTGTCGGCGCTGGGTGCGATTGCCGTCTATTACGTGGTGCTCTACTTTTTCCGTCACCGGATCGAGAAGGAGATCGTCTTCAAACTGAGAAAGATTTAAACGATGGAAGGGCTGATTTATACGGTGCTGGCGTTGAGTGTGCTGGGCGTCGTGTGTGCGCTGATCCTGTATCTCGTCGCGCAGAAGTTCCGCGTGGTGGAGGATCCGCGCATCGATGAGGTGGAAAAGATGTTGCCCGGCGCCAATTGCGGCGGTTGCGGCTATGCCGGCTGCCGCCAGTTTGCGGCCAAGGCCGTTGAGGCGGACGACCTTTCCGCCCAGTTCTGCCCGGTGGGCGGCGCCGAGACGATGAAGCGGATCGGCGATTTTCTGGGCAAGTCGGCTCCCGAGCGGGAACCGATGGTGGCCGTGCTACGCTGCAACGGATCCTGTGCCCACCGTCCCGCCATCACCCGGTATGACGGAGCGCCGTCGTGTGCGGTCGAGTCGGCCACCTATGCCGGCGAAACGGGTTGTCCGTTCGGCTGTCTGGGGCAGGGCGACTGCGTGGCCGTGTGCAATTTCGGTGCGCTGAGCATGGATCCCGAAACGGGACTGCCCGTCGTCGATCAGGCGAAATGTACCGGTTGCGGCGCCTGCGTGCGGCAATGTCCCAAGCAGTTGTTCGAACTGCGCCGCAAGGGACTGAAGGATCGCCGGGTCTATGTGGCCTGCCGGAACCGGGACAAGGGGGCCGTGGCCCGCAAGGCGTGCGAAGTGGCCTGCATCGGCTGTGGCAAATGTGTCCGGGCGTGCCCCTTCGAAGCCATTACGCTGGGCGACAACCTGGCCTATATCGATTACAATAAGTGCCGCCTGTGCCGCAAGTGCGTGGACGAGTGCCCGACGGGAGCGATCCGGGCGGTGAATTTCCCGGCTCCGGCTGTCCGGCCGTCCGGCGAACAGGGCGACGCGCAGCCGGCCCCGGCCGCGACGCAGGAAGCATAACAAACGCATAACGACCATGTTGAAGACTTTCCCGATAGGCGGTATCCATCCGCAGGAGAACAAGATCAGTCGGGCGTGCCGGATCGAGACCATGCCGCTGCCGGAGGTGGTGACCATCCCGCTCTCGCAGCATATCGGTTCGCCGGCCGAGGCGGTGGTGAGCAAGGGCATGCGCGTGCTCACCGGCCAGCTGATCGGGCGCAGCACGGGCTTCGTGTCGGCCAATGTCCACGCTTCGGTCACCGGTACGGTGACGGCCGTGGATACGTTTCTGGATGCCTCGGGCGTGCGGCGTACCGGTGTGACGATCCGCACCGAACCCGACGAGTGGGCCGAGGGCATCGTGACCGACGGCCGCATCGAGCGGGAGTGCAGCCTGGAGCCTGCGGAGATCATTGCCCGCATTGCCGCGGCCGGCATTGTCGGCATGGGCGGTGCGACGTTCCCGACCCATGTGAAGCTCTCCATTCCGGCCGGAAAGAAGGCCGAGGTGTTGATTATCAACGGTGTGGAGTGTGAGCCTTACCTGACCGACGACTACCGGATCATGATGGAGCGCGGCGAGGAGGTGCTGATCGGTGCCCGCATTCTGGCCCGGGCCCTCGGGGTGTCGCGCATATTGGTCGGCATTGAGAACAACAAGCCCGATGCGGTGGAGGCGCTGAGCCGTCTGGCCGGTGTCGTGGCGCCCGAGGCGGAAGTGGTTCCGCTGCGCGTCCGCTATCCGCAGGGCAGTGAGAAACATCTGATTGCCGCCCTGACGGGCCGACAGGTGCCGAGCGGCGGACTGCCGGTTGACGTGGGAGCCGTCGTGCAGAATGTGGGCACGGCGCTGGCTGTCTACGAGGCGGTGCAGAAACACCGGCCGCTCATCGAACGGGTAGTGACGGTGACGGGACCTTCCCTGTCACGGCAGGCCAACCTGCGGGTGCGGATCGGTACACCGATGGCGCGCTTGATCGACTATTGCGGCGGACTGCCGGCCGATACTGGCAAGGTGATTGCCGGCGGCCCGATGATGGGACGTGCGGTGGCCAATCTGGAGGCGCCGATCGTGAAGGGCACTTCGGCCCTGCTGATCCTGCCCGAGGAGCAGTCGTTGCGGACGTCGCCCCAGACCTGTATCCGGTGCGGCAAGTGCGTGAGCGTCTGCCCGATGGGATTGGAACCCTACCTGCTGAGCCGTCTGGCCGAGAAGTCCGTGTGGGATGAGGCCGAGGCGCACCACGTAACCGACTGCATCGAGTGCGGTTCGTGCTCGTGGCGCTGTCCGTCGGCCCTGCCGCTGCTGGACCGGATCCGGGTGGGCAAGGCGGAGGTGCTGCGCATCATCCGTTCGCGCAAGGCGTAACCCGCGCAGCGGCTGCAAGGATCCGGCCGTGCAACCGGCCCATGAAAAACCCGACTACTGAACAACTATGGATAAGAAATTGATCGTTTCGCCCTCGCCCCACGTGCACGGGGAGCAGACCACCTCGCGGCTGATGCTCGACGTGGTGATTGCGCTGCTGCCTGCGCTGATTGTCTCGACGTGGGTGTTCGGCGGCCGCGTACTGGCGGTGACCGCCGTTTCGGTACTCGCCTGCGTGGTGTTTGAATACCTGATCCAGTGTTTCCTGTTACGGGGACCGCTGACGATCACCAACTGGTCGGCGGTCGTGACCGGCCTGCTGCTGGCCTTCAACCTGCCGGCTACCACGCCGCTGTGGATGGTGGCCGTCGGCGCGGCCGTGGCCATCGGCGTCGGCAAGATGACCTTCGGCGGATTGGGCAAGAACCCCTTCAACCCTGCCCTGGTCGGCCGCGTCTTCATGTTGCTCTCCTTCCCGGTGGCCATGACGACCTTCCCGGCCATCGATGCGGCGACGGGAGCAACCCCCCTGTCGGCCGTCAAGGGCATGCTGGCCAGCGGCATGTCCGTGCCGGAGGTGATGCGGATGATCGACTGGAGCGACCTGTGGTTCGGCTTCCGGAGCGGCTCCTTCGGCGAGGTTTCCTCGCTGGCCCTGCTGCTCGGCGGTGCCTGGCTGCTCTACCGGCGGGTCATCACGTGGCACATTCCCGTGGCGGTGCTGGGATCGATGGCGCTTTTCACGGGCGTGCTGTGGCTCTGCAATCCCGATCAGTTCATGAGTCCGCTCTTCCATCTGCTCACGGGCGGAGCCCTGCTGGGCGCCATTTTCATGGCCACCGACTATGTCACCTCGCCCATGACTCCGCGCGGCATGGTGATCTATGGCGTCGGCATCGGCGTGATTACGGTGCTGATCCGTCTGTGGGGCCAGTATCCGGAGGGCATGTCGTTTGCCATCCTGATCATGAACGCCTTTGTGCCGTTGATCGACAAGTATGTACGTCCCCGCCGTTTCGGCGTACCCTCAAAAGCGTAAGGCTATGAAAAGTTCGTTGTTCAACATGGTGACGGTGCTGCTGTGCATCACGGCGGTGACGTCTGCGGCGGTCGGGGTGGTCTATCGCGTGACGGAAGGCCCCATTGCGATCGCCAAGGGAGAGAAAAAGGCGGCTGCGCTGGCCCGGGTGCTGCCCCCGTTCGACAACGCGCCGGCCAGCTCGGCCGACACGGTGGCGGTCGATGGCGGCCAGGTGACGGTCTATACGGCCACGATGGCGGGCGAACCGGTCGGCTATGCCGTGGAGAGCGCGGCCTCGGGCTTTGCGGGGGACATCCGGCTGATGGTCGGTTTCGATACGCAGGGCGCCATCCGCAATATTCAGGTGCTGGAGCAGGGCGAGACGCCCGGTCTCGGTGCCAAGATCGCCGAAGAGAACAACCCCGTGGTGGTGAGCTTCGTGGGCAAGTCGCCGGCCGATCTGAAGATGGCGGTGCGCAAGGATGGCGGCGACATCGACGCCATTACGGCCTCGACGATCTCTTCGCGGGCCTACGTACAGGCCGTCAGCCGCGCCTATGCAGGCTATCTGCAGGTCAGCGGCGGTGATGCGGCGCAGTGGGACACCTCGTCCGGTGCGACCTCCCATGCGGCGGAATCGGACGAAGCAAACGGTAACGGAGGCAGCTTATGAAAAAGTGGGACATATTACTGAAAGGAATTGTTCGGGAGAACCCGACCTTCGTGCTGGTGCTGGGCATGTGCCCGACGCTCGGTACGACCACCTCGGCCATCAACGGTGCGGGTATGGGAATCGCCACGATGTTCGTGCTGATTCTCTCCAACATCGTCATCTCGCTGGTCAAGAACCTGATTCCAGACAAGGTGCGCATTCCGGCCTTCATCGTTATCATCGCCTCGTTCGTGACGATCATTCAGCTCCTCATGCAGGCCTACGTGCCCTCGCTCTATGAGACGCTGGGTGTCTTCATTCCGCTGATCGTGGTCAACTGCATCATTCTGGGACGGGCCGAGGCCTTCGCTTCGAAGCACAATGCCTTCGATTCCGCGCTCGACGGTCTGGGCATCGGCCTGGGCTTCACCCTGTCGCTGACGCTGATCGGTGCGGTGCGCGAGATGCTGGGCAGCGGTTCCGTCTTCGGCTACAAGTTCATCTCGGGCGACGGCATGATCGCCTTCGTGCTGGCTCCCGGCGCTTTCCTCGTGCTGGGCTATCTGATGGCATTGTTCAACAAACTCAAAACGCGCATGCGGTAGCGAGCCCCAAACAGAGATACGACCATGGAGTATTTTGCAATCATCATCGGAGCGATCTTCGTCAACAACGTAGTCCTCTCGCAGTTTCTCGGCATCTGTCCGTTCCTCGGCGTCTCCAACAAGGTGAACACGTCGCTGGGCATGGGCGCGGCGGTGGTATTCGTCATGGGCATCAGTTCCATCGTTGTCTACCTGTTGCAATATTACGTGCTGGTGCCGCTTGGCATCGGATACATGCAGACGATTGCCTTCATCCTGGTGATCGCGGCGCTGGTCCAGATGGTGGAGATCATCCTCAAAAAAATCAGCCCCGCCCTCTATCAGGCACTCGGCATTTTCCTGCCCCTCATTACGACCAACTGCGCCGTGCTGGGCGTGGCGATTCTGCTGGTGCAGAAAGAGTACAACCTACTCGAATCCTTCACCTATGCCGTCTCGACCGCCTTGGGCTTTGCACTGGCGCTGACCGTCTTTGCGGGTATCCGTGAACGGCTCGAACTGAACGACGTGCCGCAGGCCATGCGGGGTGTGCCGGTGGCACTCGTGACGGCCGGCATTCTGGCCATGGCCTTCATGGGTTTTGCCGGATTGGTGTAGCGCACGGGCAGGCATCCCGGCCAGGGTCGGAAAATAACGCGAGGCGGCAGGATCGGAATCCTGCCGCCTCGCTGGTTTTCAGACGACTGGTGCGCGGTGGTTTTTGAGCTTTCCGCCGGTTCGTGGAAGATGCCCGGTTGAGAAGAGAAGACAGGACAGTGGGGAGCGCGGATGTGGAATGTGGAAACGGTGTTCAGCTGGCCGGGGAAGACAATATAAAAAGAGGGTGCGGAAGCCATGCTTCCGCACCCTCTTTTCTTTGGTCAGGAGGTGTGCTTAGCAGCAGCACGAACCGCTGCCGCAGCTGCCACCGCTGCAGTCGTCGTCGCACTCGCCGCCGCATCCGCAGCTGCAACCGCCGTGTGCGTGGGGATAGTCAGCCTCGGTAGCCTCGCGGATACCTTCGATTTTGCCCTCGAAGTTGAGGGTTTTGCCGGCCATCGGGTGGTTGAAGTCCATCTTCACCTTGTCGCCGTCCACCTCTACAACGCGACCCAGCAGCTGCATGCCGTCGTTGGTCATCATCGGGATCTGATTGCCGATCGTCAGCAGACCCTCCTCGACTTCGCCGTTGATGGCGAAGGTCTCGCGGGGCAGTACGACGATCATATCGGGATTGGACTCGCCGTAACCGATCTCGGGGGTGAGCGTGAAGGCGAACGTGTCACCTACGCCGAGGCCTGCGATGTTCTTTTCGAACTCGGGCAGCAGGTAACCTGCTCCGAAAACGAATCCGAGGGGATGTTCGGCCGTAGCGGCGTCGGCAACCTGGCCTTCAACGGTCAGCGTATAGCTCAGCGTTACGAATTTTTTGTCTTCTACTTTCATGTCAATTTACTGGTTTGGCGGGAACCGTCATCGGACGGCTCTCCGTGTTAAGACTGTTTCGATGGGGAGCGGAGCTCCCCGGTATGGAAAAGGACGGAGGGAACCGACCGGGTCGATTCCCTCCGTGGGATTAGAATTCGCAGTCGCAGCAGGTGCAGACGAGGTTGCGGTCGCCGTAGCCGTTGTCGATCTTCGACACGTACGGGAAGAACTTCGCGCGCGATACCCACTCCAGCGGGTAGGCGGCCTGCATGCGCGAGTAGGGGTGGTTCCACTCGCCGGCAATCTCGAGGGCGGTGTGGGGGGCATTGACCACCACATTGTCCGCAGCGTCGGTAATGGCGGCGCACTCGCGTTTGATGCTGACGAGCGCCTCGATGAAGCGGTCCATCTCCTCTTTCGACTCGCTCTCGGTCGGCTCGACCATCAGCGTGTCGTGTACCGGGAAGGAGAGGGTGGGGGCGTGGAAGCCGTAGTCCATCAGACGGCGGGCGATGTCGGCCACCTCGACACCGTAGTCCTTGCGGAAATTCTGCAGGTCGAGGATCATCTCGTGGCCCACGCGGCCGTTCTCGCCGGTGTAGTAGGTGCGGAATTCGCTCTCCAGCGCCTTGGCCATGTAGTTGGCGTTCACGATGGCCATCTCGGTGACGCGGCGCAGACCGTCGGCACCCAGCATCTTGATGTAGCCGTAGGTGATCGGCAGCAGCAGCGCGTTGCCGTAGGGAGCGGCAGCAACGGCCGTGATACCCTTGTCACCGCCGGTAGCCACTACCGAGTGGGAGGGCAGGAAGGGTACCAGGTGTTCGGCCACGCAGATCGGGCCAACGCCGGGACCGCCGCCTCCGTGAGGCATGGCGAAGGTCTTGTGGAGGTTGAGGTGGCATACGTCCGCACCGATGTAGCCCGGATTTGTCAGGCCCACCTGGGCGTTCATGTTGGCACCGTCCATGAAGACCAGACCGCCCGCTTCGTGAACGGCGTCGACCAGTTCGCGGATCTTGCTCTCGAAGACGCCGTGCGTGGAGGGATAGGTAATCATGGCACCGCACAGTTCGGCAGCGTGCTCGGCGGCTTTGGCCTTGAAGTCCTCGACGTCGATGTTGCCGTGTTCGTCGGTTTTGACCGTCACGATCTTCATGCCGGCCATGGCAGCCGATGCGGGGTTGGTACCGTGAGCCGATGCGGGGATCAGCATGGTGGTGCGGTAGCCCTGGCCGCGATCCTGGTGGTAGGCGCGGATCACCATCAGACCCGTGTATTCGCCCGTGGCACCCGATTCGGGCTGGAGCGATACGCCGGCAAAACCGGTGATGGCTGCCAGGTCATGCTCCAGTTCGCGGATCATCTCCAGGTAGCCCTCGACCTGCGATGCGGGAGCGTAGGGGTGGATGTTGGTGAACTCGGCCAGCGACAGCGGCATCATCTCGACGGCAGCGTTCAGCTTCATCGTGCACGATCCGAGCGGAATCATGCTGTCGGCCAGCGAAATGTCGCGGCGCTCGAGACGTTTGATGTAACGCATCATCTCCGTCTCGCTGTGGTATTTGTCGAATACGGGGGCCGTCAGGATCTCGTCCTTGCGCAGGAGTTTCTCCTCGATGGCGCACTTCGTCTCGTCAATCTTGATCGTCTTGGGGACCTTCTTGCCGGCGGCCTCGGCGAAGATGGCAACTACGGCTGCCACTTCATCGGCGGTGGTCACCTCGTCGAAGCTCATGCGGACGGTGCTCTCGTCCGGGTAGAAGAAGTTGATGCCGCGGGCCAGTGCCGAATCCTGTACGACGGCGGCCTCGGCCTTCACTTCGAGCGTATCGAAATAGTTCGATGCGGCGGGCTGGTAGCCCAGTTCGCGCAGCGCCTCGGCTACGGCTACGGTGTGCGAGTGGATGTGGCGGGCGATGCGGCGCAGACCCTCGGCACCGTGGTATACGGCATAGAAGCCCGACATGGAGGCCATCAGCGCCGAAGCGGTGCAGATGTTCGAGGTGGCCTTCTCGCGTTTGATGTGCTGCTCGCGGGTCTGGAGGGCCATGCGGAGGGCCTTGTTGCCCATACGGTCAACCGATACGCCGATGATACGGCCCGGCATGTTGCGCTTGAAGGCCTCCTTGGTGGTCATGAAGCCGGCCGTCGGACCGCCGAATCCCATCGGCAGACCGAAACGCTGGGCGGAACCCACGGCGATGTCGGCACCCCATTCGCCCGGCGACTGGAGCAGGACGAGGCTCATCAGGTCGCACACGGCGGTTACCTTGGCGCCTGCGGCATGGGCGGCTGCGGCAAATGCGGCATAGTCGCGCACGGCACCGTCAGCGGACGGGTATTGTACGATGGTGCCGAACTCCTTGCCGGTGAAGGTGTAGGCGGCGTAGTTGTCGCGGATGATCTCGATGCCGAACGGCTCGCTGCGCGTCATGAGCAGATCGAGCACCTGCGGGTAGATGTCTTCATCGACGAAGAGCTGGTTGCAGCCGTTCTTCACCTGCTCGCGCGAGCGGAGGGCGAACATCATCAGCATCGCTTCGGCGGCGGCGGTTGCGTCGTCCAGCAACGAGCAGTTGCCGATCTCCATGCCGGTGAGCGAAATGGTCATCGTCTGGAAGTTCAGCAGCGCCTCCAGACGGCCCTGCGAGATCTCGGCCTGGTAGGGGGTGTAGGAGGTGTACCATGCGGCATTTTCGAATACGTTGCGCGTGATGACGGCGGGCGTTGCGGTCGGGTACCAGCCCATGCCGATGAACGAACGCATCGGGTGGTTCTTGGCGGCCAGCTCGCGGACGTGGGCGGCGAATTCGTATTCGGTCATGCCCTCGGCGGGCAGCGCGATCGGTTTGCGCAGACGGATCGTCGCGGGGATCACCTGCGAGATCAGCTCCTCGACGCTGGAGACGCCGATCACTTTGAGCATCTCCTGGAGGTCCTTGTCTGTCGTGACGCCGATATGGCGGTCGGCAAATTTATCAAAAGACATATGTTTACGTTTATGTTTGTTTGGTTCCTTTTAGGGGTACGGCGTGTGCCGTGACCAGTTTGCAAATATAATAAACTCTCCGCTTAATCCCGTCGGTCGGCCGTTCCAATTTGCGTATTCCGACCGGTCGGAAGGGGCGGGGCAGCGATCAGTAACGGAAGCTGCTGCCGCCGATGAATTCGCGCAGGAGCGACGTGGGCGGAATCTCCTCCGGGGAGATGGTCTGGAAGTTGTTGAGGAATTTCAGCAACCGGTGTGCCTCGCCGAATTCGGGCACGGTGTCGGGCACCTTGTAGAGCAGCGGCTCGACGTAGCGGCGCAGGACGGGCAGCTCGTAGAGCAGCGAGGAGTTGAACATCACGTCGGCATTCTCCTGGTAGGGGAAGATGTACTTTTCCTCGCCCGTGCGGACGCTGCCCCAGCGGCGCAGCGTGGAGACGGCGTCGCTGCCGCGCGTGGCGTTGTCGCGCACGATGCGGCGGATCAGCCGGTTGTCCGTCGTGGGGATGCGGTTCATGTCGTCCATCATCACCGTGGTGAAGACCGAGACGTAGATCCGGAACTTGTACTCGTCCGGAATCTTTTCGGTCAGCCGCGGGTTGAGGCCGTGGATGCCCTCGACCACCAGTACGGAGCGGTCGTCCAGCCGCAGCGGCTCTTCGTGCCACTGGCGCCGGCCCGAGATGAAGTCGTAGCGGGGAATTTCGACGCTTTCGCCCGCGAAGAGCCGCTCGAGGTGTTCGTTGAAGGTCTTCAGGTCGAGGGCGTCGATGGTTTCGTAGTCGTAGTCGCCGTTGGCGTCGCGGGGAGTCTGTTCGCGCTCCAGGAAGTAGTCGTCCAGGGAGATCAGTACGGGGTTGAGGCCCACGATGCGCATCTGGATGCCCAGCCGTTTGGCAAAGGTGGTCTTGCCGCTGGAGGAGGGGCCCGAGATCAGCACCAGCCGCATGTTGCGCTGGCGGTTGGCCGCATAGATGGCGTCGGCTATGCTGCCCAGCCGCTTTTCGTGGAAAGCCTCGGCCACCTTGATCAGGTCGCTCGCCTCGCCGTCGAGAATGCGGCGGTTCAGCGTGCCGATGTTGGGGACGCCCAGCACGCGGGTCCACTCCTGGTATTCGGTGAAGAGGTCGAACATCTTCTCCTGCCGGATCATGCCCTCCAGTTCGTCGGGATTGGTGCGTTTGGGCACGGCGATGAAGAGTCCCTTGTAGTAGGGCTTCAGGTCGTAGAGGTGGAGGTAGCCGGTCGAGGGGGCCAGGGCGCCGTAGAAGTAGCCCACGATGTCGGCCAGCGCATAGAGGGTGACGTAGAGACGGGGACAGGAGTCCAGCAGGGTGATCTTGTCGTCATAGCCGAGGCGGGCGTAGGCCTCCCGTGCCTCTTCGGTGCGCACCTTGCGGCGGACGATCGGGATGTCCTGCCGGATCAGTTCGTCCATGCGGGCCTTGAGGCGGTCGATGTCGTCGGGCGCGATGCGGTCCATCCCTTCGATTTCGCAGTAGAAACCCTTGGAGACCGAGTGGGGAATGCTGAACCGTTTGTCCGGAAAGAGGTCGTGCACCGCCTTCTGGAGCGTGAAGAAGAGGGTCCGCTGATAGACGCGAGTGCCTTCGAAATGGGTGACGTCGATGAAACGCACCGAGACGGGGCGATAGACCCGGTAGTCGAGCTCCTTGATGCTGTTGTTGACGTAGGCGGCCAGATAGGGGCGTTCCGGTTTGGGGAGCATGTTGACCACGTCGCGCAGCGTGGTGCCCCACTCGACGGTGAGGGTGGCGTCGCTGTTTTCGCAGACGATGTCGATCAGAATATCGTTCATGAGGTATCTTGTTTTTGTCGTTTTCGGGTACATGGCAGCCGACCGCAGGGCCGGGGCAGCCGGGGCGTCCGATCGGAGGACACGAACCGTCACCGAAGATACGAAGAATCCCCGGATTTAGTATCCGTCGGCGGGTCGGAACGTGCGTCGGCGGCCGGGAAAACCGTTTTTTGTAGCGAAATCGTATTTTTTTGGGTACTTTGTTTGCGGAAAACGAAAATTGCCCTATCTTTGCACCGCTTTTGAAGGATAATCCCCGACGAAGGCACAACTGGAGATTCAGTAGCTCAGCAGGTAGAGCACATCCCTTTTAAGGATGGGGTCCTGGGTTCGAGCCCCAGCTGGATCACGGAAAAAGAGGAAAGCTTCGGCTTTCCTCTTTTTTTGTTTGCTGCCGGGCAGCAGGCGGATACGACAAAGGGGATACGGACGCTCGTCCGTACCCCCTTTGTCGTAGGGTCGGAAGGCATCAGCGCAGGGAAAGCTGCTCGAGCCAGTTGCGCAGGGTCGCCTCGTCGGAGCGGTTGAGCAGACGGCCCGGCAGCCAGTGCAGGGCGGGGTAGTCCCGCTTCAGGGCGGCCGTGCTGGCGGCGATGCCGCTGCCGCCCGAGGTGGCGAACGGAATGACCGTCTTGCCGGCCAGCTGCGGGTGTTGCTCGATGAAGGTCTCGATGATGCGGGGCGCCAGGTCCCACCAGATCGGGTAGCCGAGGAAGATCACCTCATAGGAGCCGATCGCCGGGCAGGTGTGTTGCAGGGCCGGGCGGGCCGTCGGGTCGTTCATTTCGACCGAACTGCGCGAACGGGCGTTGTGCCAGTTCAGGTCGTCGGCGGTATAGGGTCGGGCCGGATCGATCCGGAACAGGTCGCCGCCGCTCTGCCGGGCCAGCCGTTCGGCCACCCGGGCCGTGGTGCCGGTCGCCGAGAAGTAGGCGACCAGAATTTTCTTGTTCATGGTTGTGTCGTGTTGGGGGTTCTGTGCGCTTGTGCCGTGCAGCATCGGAGCGAGCAGCAGAACGAGGGTGAAGAACAGTTTTTTCATGATGCGAGACGGCGTCGGGGGCGCCGATCAGTAGCCGATCTCCTGCAGCCAATCGGCTACCAGCCGGTGGCAGTCGGCCGTCTGGGCGGAGCGGATCCAGAGGCTCGGCGTGAGGAAATCGCCGTCGGGAATGAGCTGTCGGGCATCCGCCTCCACGCCGGAGATGCCGCTGCTGGCGCTCGAAACGATCAGTCCGATGGCTTTGCCGGCCATCCGGTCGCCGTACTGGAACAGGAAGGTTTGCAGCGGAGCGGCCATGTTGCTCCACCACAGCGGGGCGGCCACGATAATCGTGTCGTAGGCGTTCAGGTCGCCGGGCACGGTGCGGATGGCCGGATAGGAGGCCGGATCGTCCGGGTTGTTCCGGATGGCCTGGATCAGCGCGCTGCCGATGGCATAGTTGTTGGCCGCGTAGTCGATCCCCTCTTCGGCCGGTTCGACGCGGAGTATGTCGGCACCTGTCTGGGCCTGCAGATCGGTGACGATGGTGTGGGTGTTGTTCGTGAAGCTGTAATAGACGATCAACGTGCGGCGCTCCGGTGCGGGTGCGGAGGGCTCGTCGGAGCCGTCCGGGGTGGAGGCCGGCGGCGTCGGGGTCGTCCGGTCGTTCGGTCCGCAGACGGTGCCGAACAGCAGCAGGCCGAAGGCCAGCAATAACAGGGAGCAGGCTTTTTTCATGGTTGTGTCGGTTGTCGGTGAAACATTCAGGATTCGGGTGCGACCGACTGCACGATGCGCAGGGCATTCAGTACGGCCGGGAACCCGGCGTAGGGCAGGCATTGGATCAGCGCGGCGCAGAGTGTGGCGCGGTCGTTGCCGGCCCGCAGGTTGCCGGCCGTGTGGGCGGCAATCTGGCGTTCGGCACCCAGGGTGGTCAGCAGCACGAGCGAGAGCAGTTCGCGCGTGGGGACATCCAGCCCTCCGCGCGTATAGAAGTCGCCGAAGCACACCTCGGTCAGCAGGTCGGCCACCCGGGCTCCCATGCCGTCGGGCAGGCCGGCAAAGGCGTCGCGGATCTCGTTGCCGTAGAGGGGCTGCTGGATGGCGGCCCCGCGGCTGTGACGGTCGGCCTCGGCTACGGTGGCCTGCGACGGAAGCGGCAGGGGTAGGCCGGCCTCCGCGAAGACCTCGTTCAGGGTGGCGACGGCCTGTTCCGTGCGCGGAAAGCCGATGAACGGGGCGCACAGGTAGATCGCCTCGCGCAACTGTTCCGGCGAGACGCCCGCGCGGAGCGCTTCTCGGGCCTGGTCACGCAGTTGGGGCAGTGCCTGCAGACCGGTCAGGCAGACGCAGGCGATCAGTTTGCTCTGGACGGGCGTCAGTTCGTTGTGCCGGCAGGCGGCCTCACGCACGAAGCGGCGGTCGATGGCGGTCAGTTCGGGGTCGGAAACTGCGGGATGGATTTCGACGGTCATCCGGCAGGTGTCAGGCATATCGTTCAGCATGGTTGTACGGGAAAAACAGGGGAGTGCGCACAGCAGCCACACGCCCCCGGTAAGCCACCACCGGCGCATGATCAGTGGCGGGTGTTGTCAAAGGCCTGGCGGAAGAAACGTTCGATCCGGTCGAATGGGATGACGGCCAGGTTGTCGTACAGATCGACGTGGCAGGCGCCGGGAATGATCAGCAGCTCCTTGTTGTCGCCCGTCAGCCGCTTGAAGGCATCCTCGCTGAAGTAGCGCGAGTGGGCCTTCTCTCCGTGGATCATCAGCACCGCGCTGCGGATCTCGCCGATATAGCTCAGGATCGGCATGTTGATGAAGGCCAGCGAATTGGTGCGGTTGAGGCCTTCGTTCGAGTTGGGCGAGCGACGGTGGTAGCCACGGGCGGTCTTGTAGTAGTCGTGGTACTGCTGTACGAAGAGCGGGGCGTCGGCGGGTACCGGATCAACCACACCGCCGTCGCGGGTATAGGTTCCGTTGCGGTAGTCCTCGGTGCGCAGGGCGTTGAGCTCCTCGCGCAGGTGGTACCGGTCGTCGGGCGTCATGGCGTCGAAGTAGCCGTTCGCATTGACGCGGCTCATGTCGTACATGGTTGAGGTGACGGTGGCCCGGATGCGCGGGTCGTTGGCGGCCGCATTGAGGGCGAAGCCGCCCCAGCCGCAGATGCCCACGATGCCGATGCGCTGCGGATCGACGTCGTCACGCGTCAGCAGGTAGTCGACCGCTGCGCTGAAGTCGTCCGTGCTGATCTCGGGCGAGGTGAGGTAGCGGGGCGTACCGCCGCTCTCGCCGCAGAACGAGGGGTCGAAGGCCAGGGTGAGGAAACCGCGTTCGGCCAGCGTCTGGGCGTAGAGACCCGACACCTGTTCCTTCACCGCGCCGTAGGGGCCGCATACCGCAATGGCCCCCAGCGGGGCCTGGGCACCGACGGGCCGGTAGAGATCGGCCGCCAGCGTAATGCCGTACCGGTTGTGAAAGGTGATTTTCGTGTGTTCGACCTTGTCGCTCTGCGGGAAGGTCTTGTCCCATTCCTGGGTAAGTTCCAGTTTTTCCATGGTTGTCGAAGATTGTTTTTCGGTTGCCGGTTCCGAAGCCCGGAGGGAGGCCGACATCAGCAGCGTCAGCGCGGCAAACAGTTGCAGTTTCATGATCGTCGTGTTTGAAAGTGAGTCGGCGATTCGGGGGAAGTTCCGGCGGGAGGCTCCGAACCGCATTACAAAGGTAAGCGGCCGGCAAGTTCCGGTATTTAGCCGATTTACGGATGAATTTACCCCGATTACGGATTCTGCGGCGGGGACGGGCCGTTGCGATGGGGGCAGATGCAGAAAGGGGTGACGATCGTGCGTGATCGTCACCCCTTCTTCGTGTTGTGGAGCTGGAGGGAGTCGAACCCTCGTCCAAACAGGGAACCCGAAGGCTTTCTACATGCTTAGCCGTCGTTTTATCCTCCTCTCCGCACCCGGCATACG
This sequence comes from Candidatus Tidjanibacter faecipullorum, assembly GCA_019116245.1. Classification (GTDB taxonomy): domain Bacteria; phylum Bacteroidota; class Bacteroidia; order Bacteroidales; family Rikenellaceae; genus Tidjanibacter; species Tidjanibacter faecipullorum. The sequence continues at coordinate 46,877 of DXCC01000002.1, read as the reverse complement.
GCAGCCTAGTACGAAGCCCAGTCCGTATTTTCTCGCCGCGGCAACCCGGACACGCGCCGCAGCCAGCTTCTCATTGTCGATACTCCGGTGCCGACGGAACAAGAAGCGGGTTCCACCGGCGGAGTACTCGTTCTCCGGCCTCCTTGGGTCAGAGAATTAAGGTAATGTTACATCGTAAGATTACGCAGCGAGTGCATAGCTATTATTGCCATTTATAAAGTTGAGCGTTGAGATTTACGAGCCATCCACACAAAGCTCGGCATGCTTACTTTCCGACTCTGCCTGCTGTCAAAACCGGTCAGCCCCGAAAGAGCGTTGTCGGTCCGGCGGGCTGCATGACCCGGCCGTACTATTTGCAAAGATACGCAATCTCGTCCGAATATGGATTGTTTCCGTAAAAATTTGTAAAGCGCCGGTTCCGGCTGCAGAGAGCCGACAGGGTGAAATACTTTTTGGTTTAAAAAATATACTTGGTAATTTAAATAATGTTTCTTACTTTTGTCGTCTGAAAGAAGGCTGTTGCTTGGGGCCCTGCCTGGGGGCTGCGGCAGCAGGCGGAAATGGAGATTGATATGAAGAGATCAACCGTGCAGGATACGATGTTTCCTGCCTGTCCCGTGCGAAATGTTTTGGCAAGGCTGTGTGACAAATGGGCCCTGCTGGTGATTTACATCCTGGCCCGGAGCGGCGAGGAGACCATGCGGTTCAAGGACCTGAAACAACAGTTGCCGGACATCTCGCAGCGCATGCTGACGATGACGTTGCGGACGCTGGAGGAGGACGGGTATGTGACCCGAACGGTGTATTCGGAGATACCGCCCCGGGTGGAGTATGCGCTGACGGCCAGGGCCAGATCCCTGATGCCGGTTCTGGATTCCCTGTTGCAGTGGGCAGTCGATCATATGGAGGATGTCATGCGCGACCGAAAGGTGGCCATGGCGCAGCCGAAAGAATAGTTTGCCATGAAGACAGAAATGATGACAGCGGCCCGTATTGGAAAATATTCCAGGCGGATGGAGGGGGTTTCCCTGCAGCAAGTGCCCCGTCCGGAGCCGCAGGAAAACGAATTGCTGGTGAAGGTCCGGGCGGCGGCCGTCAATCCGCTGGATATTTTGCAGATCACGGGGCAGGTGAGGCTGTTGCATCCCTACGCCATGCCGTTGACCCTGGGCAACGAATGTGCCGGCATTGTGGAAAAGGTGGGGCGCCGAGTGACGGATTTCCAGGTGGGCGATCGGGTGTATGCCCGACTGCCGCTGGATCGGATCGGGGCTTTTGCCGAATATGTGGCTGCCGATCAGGGCGCCTGGGCCAGGATGCCCGCCGGTTATGATTTCGTGACCGCGGCCGCCATTCCGCTGGCCGGTTTGACGGCCTGGCAGGGGCTGGTGGAAGAGCTGGAGGTACAGGCCGGCGGCAGGCTGTTGATTACCGGGGCGTCGGGCAGTTTCGGACAGGTGGCCGTACCGATTGCCCGCGCTCTGGGGCTGCGGGTCGTCGTGACCGGCAATGCCCGTGCCCGGGAGCGGTTTGAAGCGATGGGCGTGGAGCAGTATATCGATTACCGGCAGGCCAATTATTGGGACCTGTTGTCCGGTGTCGATTATGTGATTGATACGCTGGGCGCCGGCGAGTTTGAGCATGGTTTGTCTGTCCTGCGTCCCGGCGGGCGACTGTTGAGCCTCCGGCTCGGCCCGAACCGGGCGTTTGCCGAGCGGCAGGGCATGCCGTGGTTCAAACGGGAGCTGTTTGCGCTGGCCGGGCACAAATACGATGCGGCGGCCCGACGGCAGGGCAAGGAGTACCGCTTCCTGTTTGTCCGGTCCAATGGCGAACAGCTGCGGCGTGTCACCGAAATTGTGGAACAACGTGGAATTTTGCCGGACATTGATTCCCACACCTTCTCGCTGGAGCAGATCCGGGAGGCGCTTGCGCTGGTGGCAAAGGGACCGGTTAGCGGCAAGGTTGTCATACCCATGTAGGGAGGAGTAACCGATGTGCAGAAAGATACCGGTTCCGGTCGTACGGGCCATTCAGGCGCGGCACAGCGTCCGTACGTTCAAGCCCCGGCCCCTTACGCCGCAGGACCGTGACCGATTGGCGGCCTGTATGGAGCAGCTGGACAATCCTTTCGGGGTGCCGGTGAAGGTCTATATGCTGGACCGGCAGGTGGCCCCCGTCGGAGAAAAGCTCGGCACCTACGGCATTATTCAGGGGGCCGGTACGTTCCTGGGGGTGTCTGTGCCCGATACGGAGATGGCTCCGGTGGCCGCAGGCTATGCGTTCGAGAACCTGATACTGGAGGCAACCGCCATGGGGCTGGGCACCGTCTGGCTGGCGGCTACCTTCAACCGGGCCGGCTTTGCGTCGGCCATGGGGGTGCCGACCGATGCGCTGTTTCCGGCCATTTCGCCCGTCGGGTATCCGGCCGTCAGGCGACGTCTGACGGAATCGCTCATGCGGGCGGCCATGCGCTCTTCGGCCAGAAAACGATGGCGAGAGCTGTTCTATGAACATGATTTTCAGACCCCGCTGGCCGAATTGGCGGCGGGGGCGTATGCGGTGCCGCTGGAGATGCTCCGGCTGGCCCCGTCGGACAAAAATACGCAACCCTGGCGGGTGCTGAAGGTCGGCAGCCGGTACCATTTTTACGTGACGCACAGACCCGGCGTGGCCCGGGAGGAGCGCATCATCAAGCAGGTGGATGCGGGCATTGCCCTCTCGCACTTTCATCAGACGGTGTTGGAACTGAGGCTGAAGGGCTCGTTTGAGCATCGGCCGCCGGTTGAGGTGGCGTGTCCGGACAATATGTATTATGTCGTTTCCTGGAAGATGGAAGAATAGGTTTGCATGATGAAAAAAGTGTATGAAATCGTCTTCAGCCCGACGGGCGGAACGCAAAAGGTGGCCGATGTGCTGACCCGCGCATGGGGAGGCGAAACGGTCGGGATTGATTTGACGGACCGTGAGGCCGACTTCCGGTCCATGGCGCTGGACGGCGAGGATCTTGCCGTCATCGCCGTGCCTTCCTATGGCGGGCGTGTGCCGGTGCCGGCAGCAGAACGGTTGTCCCGGATCCGGGGCAATGGCGCCCGGGCGGTTATCGTCTGTGTCTACGGCAACCGGGCGTATGAGGATACGCTGGTGGAACTGCAGGATACGGTGCAGCAGGCCGGATTTGTGGTCGTTGCCGCCGTTGCGGCCATTGCCGAACACTCCATTGCCCATGCCTATGGCGCCAACCGGCCGGATGAGGAGGATTGCCGGCAGTTGCAGGCATTTGCCCGGCGGATTGCGGAGAAACTGGCCGGTGGCGATGTCACCACGCCGGCCATTCCGGGTAACCGGCTCTATAAAAAAGCAGGGCGGGCCGGTCTGGTTCCCAAAGCCACCGGCGCATGCAACCGATGCGGACGGTGTGCGGCCGAGTGTCCCGTGGGGGCCATTGATCGGGACAACCCCGCCCGGGTGGACAAGCAGGCCTGCATCTCCTGCATGCGTTGCGTGTCCGTGTGTCCCCATCATGCGCGCAAAGTCAATGGCGTGCTGCTGGCACTCGTTAACCGGATGCTCAAAAAGGCCTGTTCCGTTCGTAAGGCGTGCGAACTGTATGTGTGAACAGGTTGAGGAGCCGGAGCCTTATATCGCAAGGGGCCGTGAAGCTAATACTTCACGGCCCCTTGCGTTGTGGACAGTATTCCGGGGACGGTTGGGCGTGCTGTGCTTTCGCATGCCTCGTTGTCTTGCCCGTCTCCGGACAACACCCGCCGACCCTATTGCTCCAGTGAGCGGATGTAGTCGAGAGCGGCCTCCAGTTGGGTGTCCGTGCCGGCGGCAAATTGCTCGGCATCGAACAGTGCTTCCCGGTCGGGGGTGATGCCGATGCCCTCCAGACAGGTACCTTCCGCGTCACGGCTCATCGAGGAGGTCATGTAGACCAGCAGAGCCTCGTTCTGGAAGCGCCCGGCATAGGCGATATGGAAGTTACTGTAAATGTATCCCGTGCCCCCGTAGGTGCGTTCACCGATCAGGTGGCCGTTCGGCAGGGAATGGATGGCCATGGCCGTCAGTTCGGCCATGCTGATCGAGTAGAGGCTGGTCAGCAGGACGACGGGCAGGTCCCCGGCGGCCGAGTAGCCCGGGGTGGTGGGGGTGAGTGTGAGAGGCAGCCAGGGCGTGTAGTCGAGGCGTCCCAGTCCCGATTTGGTGCGGGAGTAGCCGAACAGGTGCTCTTCTGCGGTCAGTCGGCCGGCCAGTTCCCGCATGTCGGACAGGTAACCGCCCTGATTGTCGCGTACATCGATCAGAATGCCGCGCAGGTTGGGAGTGGTCTCGATCATGTCCCAGAAGTTGCGCCAGGCGCGTATGGCGTTGTCCGTTTCGTCGGCCACCAGGAACAGTTCGGACAGTATGAAACGATCGAAATATAGATAGGCGACGTCGTCGATCAGGAAGGAGACCATCATGAGCGGCTGGGAGATGGGGGCGGCGGAGGTGCCTCCGATCAGCCGGGTGACGCGTCCCGTAGCCCCGTAGGAGCTGATGATGTCATAGAATTGCTGGGTCGGCATGGGGTCGTGGTAGTAGTCACGTTGCCGGAGTTCGTTCAGGGCCGGCCGAATCGTGCAGGCTACCTCGCCGGTTTCGGGATCGAACAGGGCCAGCGAGTAGTGATGGTCGATCAGGTTGGCCGTGATCTCCTCCAGCATGAGCCGGGCCTCCTCCAGGTGTTCTCCGTTCCATTCGCCCAGTTCGGCAAAACGGGGGCGGTAGGTGCGGTATACCTCGTCCCAGTCGGTCGGGTCGATGTCCCAGAAGGCGTAGCTGTAGTTCATGCCTTCCCAGAAGGAGTCGAACACGTCAAGCCATGTCGAACAGGAGGTGTCGTTGGGATCCATGGTGGCGGGAGTCTCTTTGCGGCAGCCGAACAGGCCGCCAGCCAGCAGCAGGAGGACGACCCGGAAAAGAATGCGTTTCATGGTGGTGCGGTAAGGGGGTTAGTGGCGGCAGGGGAGCGTGAAAAGGATGCCCAGCCGACAGATCCAGGAGTCGTTGTAGCGGGGTACCTGTTGGAGCATGTAGGGTTTTTGCAGGTCGGTGAGGCCGTAGAGGTAGCGCACCTCGGCCGAGAGTTCGATGCGGGGGGAGAGCCGGTAGGCGATGCCGACGCCGGCCAGCAGACCCGCCTCGAAGCGGTTGTCGCGCCGGGCATCGAAGGCCACCGGTTGGTCGAACGGCATCAGGACGCCCTCCGGAATGTCGAGCAAGCGCTGGCCCCGGTTGTGGCTCGAGGCCCACCAACCCACGTAACCGCCCGCATGGAGAAAGCCGCGCAGCCGCTCGCCGCCGAAGGCAAAGCGGGCCAGCAGGGGCACTTCGAGGAAACTGTTCGTGTAGTCGGTGTATTCCTGTGCCCGGGGACCGATGCGGCGGAGACCGTAGTTCTTCTGCAGGAAGGTGACCTCGGCCTGCAGGGCGAACCAGTCGTTGAAGGCATAGCGGACGGGCAGGGCGACCGTGAAACCGCCCCGGGCCGTATATTGGCGGGTGTAATCGAAGGTGCGGAACCGGGCCAGCCGGTTGTTGGTGTAGCCGCCCTCGATGCCGATGTGCCATTGGGCGGAGGCCTGGGTCGCGCTGAGCAGAAGCAGCAGGCCGGTCAGCAGCCTGCGTCCGATGTGGGGCATGCGCATGTGAACAGAGTTTTTTCCGGCAGCAAAGACGAAATCCGTTCGACGGACGGTCGGGGAACCGTCGATTTGTCAGCGGGCGGGCGATGCGGGGCGCCGGATTTTCATTACCTTTGCAACACGCAAACCGAATACAGGATTATGAAACAAGACACTCCCGTCGCAACGGCCAAACCCAACTTCATCCGCCGGCTCTACGACTGGATTCTCGGATGGGCCGACAGCCGATGGGGCGAGGCGGCCCTCTTCATTCTGGCCTTCGTCGAATCGAGCTTTTTCCCCATTCCCCCCGACGTGCTGCTGATCGCGCTGTGCCTCGGCTGTCCGAGACGTTCGTTCCGTTATGCGGCCATCTGCCTGGGCGGTTCGCTCTGCGGCGCTGCCGTGGCCTATGCGCTGGGCTTCTGGGCCTGGAACGCGGTGGACCACTGGTTCATTCCCGCCATCTTCTCCGAGGAGGCATTCCGTTCGGTGGGCGACCTGTACAACGAGTGGAACTTCTGGGCCGTTTTCACGGCCGGTTTCACGCCGATTCCCTACAAGATCTTTACGCTGGCGGCCGGCGTGTTCCACATCGATTTCGTGATGTTCATGTTGGCTTCGCTGGTGGGACGCAGCATGCGTTTCTTCCTGATCGGCTGGCTGATCTGGAAGTTCGGCGCTCCGATCAAAACCTTTATCGACAAATATTTCAACCTGATTGTCGTCGCCTTCACCGTGCTGCTGATCGGCAGTTTCCTGCTGATCCGGTACGTCTTCTGACGACCCCGAAACGTTGCCTGCCATGCCGCTGTACGGATTGATCGGCTATCCCCTCGGCCACTCGTTCTCGGCCGCCTGGTTTGCGGAGATGTTTTGCCGCGAAGGGATAACCGACGCCGCCTACCGCAATTTTCCGCTTGCCTCGATCGAGGAGCTGCCTGGTCTGTGGGCCGCCCATCCAGATCTGGAGGGGCTGAATGTTACGGCGCCCTACAAGGTGGCCGTCATGCGCTACCTGGCCCATGTCGATCCCGTGGCGCAGGCTATCGGGGCGGTGAACTGCATCGTCCGTCGGCCGGAGGGGTGGTGCGGCTACAACGTGGACTGGATCGGCTTCGGCGAAACGCTCCGCCCGCTGCTGGCGGGCGAACGCCCGCGGGGCCTCGTGCTGGGTACGGGCGGTGCCTCGCAGGCTGCCTGCTATGCGCTGGACCGGCTCGGCATCCGCTATCTGTCGGTGTCACGCACACCGAAAAACGGGCGGCAGATCGCCTATGCGGATCTGTCGCCCGAAGTGATGGCTGCCCATCGGCTGATTGTCAATGCGACGCCGCTGGGTACTTTTCCGGCTGTCGATGCGGCGCCGCCGATTCCCTACGACCAACTCACGCCACACCACATCCTGTATGATATGGTCTATAATCCGCCGCTGACCGCCTTTCTGCGTCACGGGCAGGAACACGGCTGCCGCATCAGCAACGGTCGTGGCATGCTCGAACGGCAGGCCGAAGAGTCGTGGCGGCTCTTCTCGGGCCGGTAGCGGAGGGGCATTCCCGGACGGAAATGCCGTCCCGGGGCGCAGCATTCAGACCTGCCAGCCGCTCTTGAAGCCGGACTTGTCGAATTTGGCTTTCAGGATCTGTTCGGCCCGCGGCAGGTCGGAGCGGTTGACGATCAGTCGGATGTCGCGCTCCAACATCGGCAGGATCTCGGCCGCCATGTCATTCACCAGCTGGCAGTTCACGCCCATCGACGTGAGCATCGCCTTGACTACCTGAGCCTCTTCCAGCGAAGAGAACTTGGCTATGGTTGCAAATTCACGGTTATCCATAATATACTTGTTTAGGGGTTTCTTACTCCATATCTAAAGATACGGAATATTCCGTTCGGATCGTGCGTCGAAGCGGATTTTTCGGCTCAGGCTGAAAAAAAAAGGAAAAAGTGGGCGAATGGAACGCATCTTGCAGGGAAACTAAAGTATAGCACTTAAATAAAATTTGATTTATGAAAAAATTGCTTTTTGGATTATTGCTGTTCGTGCCGTTCGTGATGGCGGCCCAGCCGGGCGAGGTGACCTTCCGCTTTCTGAATCAGGCGGGGCAGCCGGCCGACGGTTACAAGGTGACTTTCAGTGTGGCCGGCAAGACCATTGCGGCCGACGCCAATGCCGCCGAGACCTATTCGGTGCGCGTCATGGAGCGGGATACGGTCACGGTGGTGATCGACCGCTTCCGGTATGAATTCCCCGCTGCAGGCACCCGGGAGGTTGTGCTGACGCTCAACCCGAAGGGCAAGGCGGTGGCCGTCGAGCGTAACGGCGTCGAGATGCGTCCGGCCCGTTACCGTGTGCCGCTCTATAGTGCCCAGACGAGTGACAATTCGCAGTACCTCAACCTGGCCGAATACCTGACCGGACGTATTGCCGGGCTGATCGTCGAGGGCGGCCCCGGCAACTACCAGGTCTATCTCGACGGACTGGTTCCGCTGATTGTGGTCAACGGTACGCCGGTGCTCAACTTCAATGCGGCCAACGGGCTGGTGGATCCCAACGATATCCAGTCCGTGTCGGTACAGCGTGACGGCACCATCTACGGTACGGCCGGCATGAACGGCGTATTGTTCATCAATACCGTGCAGTAGCCTTCCCGCAACGGAGGCTGCGGCCGGCAGCAGCAGTGAACGCCCCGGAATCCCCCTGCGGATTCCGGGGCGTTGTCGTGTCCGGCGGCGAGGGGAGAGGGGTTGGAAATTCATCTTTTTGTAAATGCGGCTTCATTTTTTCGTAACGTGCTCCGGATAGCTTTGCGGCGTCATTTAAGCATTGATGGAAAAACGGACCATGAAAGGAATTTGCAAAGTACGCATTGCAGCCGTGTTGTTGATGACGCTCTGCGGAACGGGAGCCTTCGGAAAGGCTTCCGCCGTGGAGCCGCACTATGCCGTCTCCGGCATCATCACGGATGCGGAAACCAACGAACCGATCGTCGGCGCGACGATCATGCTGAAGGACTCCTATACGGGAGTCGCCGCCGATGTGGACGGACACTACCGTCTGGGTGGCCTCGAGGCGGGCGACTATGTCTTTGTCGTCAGCTTCATATCCTATGAAACGAAAGAGATCGCCTGCCGGGTGGCGGGCGACATCGACGGCCTGAACGTCGCCCTGCGCAGCGATGCCGAAGAGATGGAGGCGGTGGTCGTCAAGGCCAAGGTGCGCAGCGATACGGAGATTGCCATGCTGGGCGCCATCAAGGCGATGCCGCAGGTGTCGAGCGGCATTTCGGCCGCCCAGATCTCCAAGGGACCCGACCGAGATGCCTCGGAGGTGGTGCGGCGCATTCCCGGCATCACGGTGATCGACGACCGCTTCGTCATTGTCCGCGGCTTGTCCCAGCGCTACAACAATACGTGGCTCAACGGACTCTCCGTGCCGAGCACCGAGACCGACAGCCGGGCCTTCTCGTTCGACATGATTCCCAGCAGCCAGATCGACAACCTGATCGTCTACAAGTCGCCTTCGCCCGAACTGCCCGGCGATTTCGCGGGCGGCTTCGTGAAGATCGTGACCAAGGGCATGCCCGACCGCAATGCCTTCTCGGTCAGCTACGGAACGGGATTCAACGTCCGCACCCAGTTTTCGGACTTCCTGATCAATCCGGGCAGCTGGACCGACCACCTCGGCTTTGACGGAGGCAAGCGCCAGCTGCAGGAATCCTTCCCGCACATGCAGTTGCTTACCGATCCCGACCGGATCACGGACATCACCCGCAACGGATTCAATACCGACTGGAGCGTGCGCCGCATCACGCCGGTGCCCGACCAGCGTCTCACCCTGTCGCTGGCCCGCCGTTTCACCAACCGGCGCGGCACGGAGGTCGGCACCACGACGGCCATCAACTACAGCAATACCTATAAAGGGATTACGGGGATCAAGAACGCCCGGTACGGCATCTATTCCGCTGCGTCGGATCAGCCGATCTACATCAATGACTATAATGACAACCAGTATTCGCACAACGTCCGTGTCGGCGCCATGCACAACTGGGCGTTCGTCCTCGACCCTTCCAATCGGATCGAGTTCAAGAACCTCTTCAATCTGATGGGGCTCAACCGGCTGACCCAGCGTACCGGTATCAAGGACGTCAGCAGTCCGCAGTACCAGGAACAGGTCGAAATGCTCTACAGTTCGCGTCTCACCTATACGGGCCAGCTGGCCGGAACCCACCATCTGACCGACCGTGATGCGACCATCACGTGGAATGCCGGCTATTCCTATGCCAGCAAGGACGAACCCGACCGCCGCATCGTGGAGAACTATGCCGGCATCAGCGACAACAGCGACATCGTCGAGGGGCTGAAAACCAACAACGAACACATCAAGCGCTACTTCCAGAATCTGCAGGACCACATTGCCTCGGCTTCGCTCGACTACGAGCAGACCTTCACGGGCGGCCGCATCGAACCGACCCTGCGCACGGGCTTCTACGGCGAGTACCGCTACCGCGACTATACCCAGCGCGAGTTCCAGTACAACTACGACAACCTCTCCGTGGCCGAGCGGCAGGAGTACCTGGGGCTGCCCTTCGCCGAGATGATGGACAACCGCTGGCTGAGCGCCGACCGCGTCTATGTCGAGGAGCTGACCCATCCCGACTATGACTACAGTGCCGACGTCTATTCGGCAGCCGCCTACGCTGCGGTCGATCTGCCGCTGGGTCCCTTCAGCATCTATGCCGGTGTGCGCCTGGAGAACTATATGACCATCCTGCACCGCAACCGTGCGGCCGCCCCGGGCTACGACCTGATGACCAACGACCGCCGCAACGACTTCGACGTGCTGCCTTCGGTCAACCTGACCTACAAGTTCAACGACCGCCATCAGCTGCGCGCCGCCTATGGCCGTTCGCTCAACCGTCCCGAGTTGCGCGAACTCTCGCCGGCCGTCTACTACGACTTCGACCTCTTCAGCGAGATTCAGGGTAACGCCGATCTGAAGACCGCCCGGGTGGACAATGTTGATCTGCGGTACGAATTCTATCCCGCTCCGGGCGAGACGATCAGCCTCGGCGCCTTCTACAAGCACTTTGCCGATCCGATCGAGTGGACCTACTGCGACATGGGCGGTACGCTCCGCTACCAGTACGAGAACGCCCGCGCCGCCCAAAGCATGGGTGTGGAGCTGGAGGTTCGCAAAAATCTGGAGTTCATGGCGATGCCCAACCTCTCGCTGGTGCTCAACGCCGCCTACATCTACAGCCGGGTGACCTTCAACAAGGGCGAAGTGGTCACCACGCCCGACCGCCCCATGCAGGGCCAGTCGCCCTATGTCATCAATGCGGGCCTCTACTACAACTCCCAGCGGCTGGGGCTGAGCGCCACGCTGCTCTACAACCGCATCGGCAAGCGGCTCGTCGGACTGGGCAAGTCGAACAGCATCAATCCCGACCCCAATACGCTGATCCCCGACTCCTACGAGATGCCCCGCAACGTGCTCGACTTCTCCATCTCGAAGACGATCGGCCGGTACGTGACCCTGACGCTGGCGGTCAAGGACATCCTCTCGGAGGATATCGTCTACAAGCAGTTCCCCACCTTCGTGAAGGATGGGCAGACCTACCACCGCGAGCAGGTGACCCGCCAGTACAATCCCGGACAGAATGTGATGCTGACCGTTTCGGCCAAGTTCTGATCCGGTGGTCCCGACCGGCAAAACACAAAACAGCAAATCAGATCATAGACAAACAACCTTTTATCAAACCAACAAAAAGATGAAAAAAAGTGTGAAACTGGCCGCTCTGGCCATGATGTTCCTGACGGCCGCCATGACGGCATGTACGACTCCTTCGGGTAACGGCGATGGCGGCGAAGAGTTTGTTCTGGGAGACGGTTCCAAGGACAACTTCGAGATTACCGAGAACACGACGCTGACCTATCCGAACACCTATACCCTCAAGGGCTTCGTTTACGTGCCTGATGGCGTGACGCTGACCATCGAACCGGGTGTTGTCATCAAGGGCGACAAGGCTACCCAGGGTACGCTGATCGTAGAGCGCGGCGGCAAGATCATGGCACAGGGTACGGCCGACCGTCCCATTGTCTTCACCTCCTCGCAGGCTCCCGGCCAGCGCAAACCGGGCGACTGGGGGGGTATCATCCTGCTGGGCAAGGCGCCCAACAACCTCGGCGAGCAGACCATCGAGGGTGGCGTACGTTCCAAACACGGCGGTAACGACCCGGCCGACAACTCCGGCGTGCTGAGCTACGTCCGCGTAGAGTATCCGGGTATCGAGTACTCGACCGACAACGAGATCAACGGAGTGACGTTCGGTTCGGTCGGCAGCGGCACGAAGGTCGACCACGTACAGGTGGTGTACTCCGGTGATGATTCGTTCGAGTGGTTCGGCGGTACGATGAATGCCGATCACCTGGTGGCTTACGGCACGTGGGACGATGACTTCGATACCGATAACGGCTTCAGCGGCCGCATCCAGTTTGCCGTAGCCATCCGCGACGCCCAGTACGGTGACAAATCGGCCTCGAACGGCTTCGAGTCGGACAACAACGCCGACGGTGCCGCCACCGAGCCCTACACCTCGTGCGTCTTCTCGAACGTCAGCCTCTTCGGTCCGGTAGCCGATCCGACTTCCTACACCGACCAGGCCGGTGTACACGGCAGCCCCGTGGATGCCCGCTTCCAGGCCGCGCTGCACCTGCGCAGAAACACCCGTCTGAATATCTTCAACTCCGTGATCGCCGCCTTCCCGGTAGGTCTCATCATCGAGAACGACAAGGGCTCGACCACGCAGGACTGGGCTACGCAGGGCCTGCTGAACGTGACCAACTGCGTGATGGCCGGCATGGTCAAGAACTACCAGGATGCCCAGTACTGGGAGAACAACTCGCAGCTCAATCCCGAGGACAACGGCACCTTCGTCGAGGGTTACTTCACCCGTGAGAACGGCGGCAACCGGACGCTGGCTACGCTGGCTGATCTGAAACTGAACGGCAATCCGCTCAACCTCTCCGCTCCCGGCGTCTTCCCGACCTCGGAGAGCCCGCTGGCTACCGGTGCCGCATGGAGCGCATCGCAGGTGGCTACCGGTTTCGAGCAGGTAGACTACATCGGTGCCTTCGGCCCGAGCGAGACGGCCGACAGCAACTGGATGAGCGGCTGGTGCAACTTCGACGCCCAGAACACGAACTATTGATCCTTCCGGCGACCGGCGTGCTCCGGTCATGAAACAGGCGGCGGAATCCCGATTGGGGATTCCGCCGCTCGTTTTGTGGGGTGACACGCGGGGTCAGAGGCCCAAGTCGCGGTCGATCAGCACGACCGTGATGCGGCCCGCCGGGTGGCACTTGTGCAGGATCAGCCGCTCGTTGCAGATGCGGTGCGGCGAGGAGCAGTCGTAGCAGACGCCCGTTTTGGCGCAGGGGGTCACCATGCCCTCGTGGCGGGCGACGTTCTGCGGTGCGGCTTTCGTGCGGATGCGTTCGTAGGCGGCGGCCGAGTCGGCGACGATCTTGTTGCGGCCCACCGGGAGGATGATGTGGCGCGGGCCGAAGGCGATCGGGGCGATGCGGTTGCCGATCATGTCGAGCCAGTGGAGCTCGCCCGTGAGCGTCACGGCATTGATACCCGTCAGAAAGGTATCGCAGAGCAGTGCCTGGCGTCGGCGGTCGATCAGCTGGCGGAACGGCACGCCCGGCTCGAAGGTGTCGATCAGCGGAAAGCGATCCTGGCTGCGCAGCCAGTCGATCGTGCCGGTGGCGTAAAGGGTCATGGAGTCTCCGAACGAGACGCTGGCCGGAGCGAGGGTTTCGATACGCTCCCGGATGAAGGCGCCGGCGGCCTTCTCGTCGGGCAGAATGACGACCTCAAACCCGTTGCGGCGCAGCCGTTCGGCACAGCGCTCCAGCAGGTTGTCCGTGTTTTCGGGGTTGGTTTGCATACGTCGATTCGGTAATGGTTCCCTGCAAACATACGCAAACGATCCGAAAAGACGCTCTCCACCGCCCGGAAAATGCATGCCGCACCTACGGCAGCCATGCCGTTGGCAGGGCAAAATCGGTGCGGAACCGTGAAAAAGGGGAACGGGGTGCAGGGCGCGGCATGAAAAATGCTACCTTTGTACAGCCTCCGGCCGGAGGCGTACCGGATGCCGTGTTCGAGGGGCGCGGGCGGACGGTTTTTGCTGACAATTGAACGAATCGACGATATGCGTGCTGGGTGGGTAGTGTCCCTGTTGGCCCTTTTCTGTTTCGGACCGGGTGCGGTGCCGGTGCAAGCCGGAGCGGTTTCCGGCGGGGCGCGTGTATGCGCTGCCCGGACCGACGGCGCAGACGCAGGTGCTGTCGCCCTGCGGGAGCGGCACATTCCCGTCGGTGATGCCGGACGTCCCAAGGTGGGGGTCGTGCTCAGCGGCGGCGGTGCGAAGGGTGTGGCCCACATCGGCATCCTGAAGGTGCTCGAGGAGGCCGGCATGCCGATCGACTACATTGCCGGCACCAGCATGGGGGCCATCATCGGCGGTCTGTACGCCATCGGGTGGACCACCTCCGAACTCGATTCGCTGGTGCGCAACCAGGACTGGGTGGCGCTGCTGAGCGACAAGCTCTCGCGCAGTGACCAGCTGGTGGCCGAGAAGGAGATCAACGACACCTATCTGCTTTCGGTGCCGCTGTCGCTCAAGAAGAAGTTTTCCATTCCGTCGGGCGTGCTGGCCGGTCAGAGCGTGCTGAACCTGCTGAACGAGATGACGCTCGGCTATCATGACGACGACCTGGATTTCGATTCGCTGCCCATTCCCTTCGCCTGCGTGGCCTACGACATGGTCAAGGGGCAGGAGGTGGTCTTCCGCAGCGGCAATCTGCCGCTTGCCATCCGGGCAAGCATGTCCATTCCCGGTGCCTTCGTGCCGGTGTCGCTGGACGGCATGGCGCTGGTCGACGGCGGCATCTACAACAACTTCCCGGTGGATGTGGTGCGCGAAATGGGGGCCGATGTCGTGATCGGCGTCGATCTGGCCTCCGGGGAGTCGATCAACGAGGAGACCCTGCGCTCGTTCAGCGGCCTGTTCAACCAGGTGACGGCCATCCTGGGGCGGGAACGCTACACGGAGAATCTCAAGCATGTCGATCTCTACCTGCATCCCGAGGTGCGGCCCTACAATTCGGCCAGTTTCTCGGCCACGGCGGTGGACTCCCTGCTGCTTCGCGGCGAACGGTGTGCCCGTCAGCACTGGGCGGAGATCGTCGCCCTCCAGGAGCAGGTCTATGCGGGCGCGGAGTACATGGCCAACCGGCGGCGCATCCTCACCGAGGAGAGCGACTCGCTGCGGGTGGGAGAGATCGAATTTGTCGGGCTGACTCATAACGAGGAGCGTTTCATGCGCCGTACGCTGCGCATCCGCGAACATACGACCGTCACCAAGGGCGAACTCTACAACGCCATCGCCAAGGTGCGCGGCTCGGGCGCCTTCTCCTATGTGACCTACACGCTGGAGAGCCGGCCGCCCTACACGCTGCTCATCACGGTGAACGAGAAGCAGCCCGCCATGGTCAACATCGGCTTCCGGTTCGATACGGAGGAGATGGCCAGCATCCTGCTCAACTCGACGCTCACCCTGCGCGGCCTGCAGGGCCCGAAACTGGGCTTCACGCTGCGGCTCAACGAGAACCCCTACGTGAAACTCGACGTGCTCTCGAGCAATATCCTGCGCGGTCGGCTGGGGCTTTCCTACATGTTCAAGAACAACAACTACCAGCTCTACAAGAACGGCCGTCAGAACAACAACGTCACCTTCGGGCAGAACCGGGTCGAACTCTTCTTCTCGCTGGCCAACCCGACGTGGTTCAATCCGCGGCTGGGCGTCAATTACGAGCATTTCAACTACAACTCCTTCCTCTTCGTTTCCGATGCCGACCGTATCGCCGTAACGCCCAAGGGGTTCATCAACTACTACCTGATGGGTGATCTGGAAACCTACGACAACCACTACTTCCCCACGCGGGGCCTCTCCGCCTATGCCCGGGCGACGCTTCACACCGACAACGGGTACGGATACGAGGGTACGGATCCCTTCGGTTCGCTGGCCTACCATGCCCGCTGGGCGCTGACGCCGGTGCGCTATCTGACCCTGCTGCCGGGCATTACCGGCCGTTCGCTGATCGGCCAGCCGGTGGCCTATTCCTATTACAACTACATCGGCGGCGAGGTGGCCGGCCGCTACATGGATCAGCAGATCCCTTTCGTCGGCATCCATCACATGGAGGAGGCCAACCGTTCGCTCATCACCTTCCATGCCGAGGCCCGCGTTCGCGTGATCGCCAACCATTATGTCTCCCTCAAGGCGGCCTATGGCCTGCAGAACAAATCCTTCTTCGGCATGTTCACCCGGGACGCCCGCCGGGACGACCTCTGGGGCGTGGGGCTGCAGTATGCCTTCGCATCGCCCATCGGCCCTATCACGCTCCTTTTCGACTACTCCAATCTCAGCCGGTTCGGCATCTATTTCAGCCTCGGCAAAACCTTCTGACCCTCCGGGAAAAGGCAGGGGTACATCCCGCCGCGCCGTCCGATGCGGACTGTGGAAGGAAAGAGCGGAGGGCAGGGCATGAGGCCTACTTCTTGTCGAAAAAGCGTTCGTCGAAATTCACCAGATAGACCTGCCGGCTGGCGCGCGTGATGGCCGTGTAGAGCCAGCGCATCAGGTCGCGGCTCATCACCTCGTCGCCGAACAGCATCTTGTCGATGAAGACGGCCTGCCACTCGCCGCCCTGCGCCTTGTGGGTCGTGACGGCATAGGCGAATTTCACCTGCAGGGCATTGAAATGGGGATTTTCGTGGACCAGCTTGTAGCGTTTGGCCTTGCTGCGGATGTCGGCATAATCCTCGCTGACGGCCTGAAACAGGGCGCTGCTCTGTTCGCGCGTCAGGGCGGGGGCCTCGGAGGAGAGTGTGTCGAGCAGAATCTTGCAGTCCAGTTCGTAGTCGTCGTAGTCGGGGAAGCTGAGCCGCGCCTCGGCAAACCGGAAGCCGTAGAGCTCCTCGAAGCGGCGCAGTTTGACCAGCCGGGCCGTGTCGCCGTTGGCGATGAAGTCCATGCGCGGCTCCTGTTCGCGTTCGGTGAAGTGGTAGTTGTTCTTGACCACCATCAGCATGTCGCCCGACTCGATCTCCTCCTCGGCATAGAGGATGTAGCGGCGGATCCCCTCGTTGAAGCGGTTGGCCCGTTTGTTGGAGCGGGTCACGACGATCGTCCCCTCGCGGCCGTAGCGGCCGTAGCATTCCTCGACCTTTTCGAGAAACTCGCCGCCGTCGATGGCCTGGAAGTCGGGGTAGGAGAGGTCGAAGAGCGGCGGCTCCAGGATGTCCGCCTCGAGCATGCAGCGCACTAGCGTGGCGTTGAAGAGAATGCCCGAGTCGCTCTCCTGGCGCATGACCTCGTCCAGCATGCCGTAGGTGACCTCGCCGTAGGTGCGCATGAAGGCCGGGTCAAGGGCCGGGCTGCTGTCGTGTCCCACGGGGGGAAGCTGGGCGTTGTCGCCCACGAAGAGCAGCCGGCAGCGGGCGCCCTGACGGACGTAGCGGATCAGATCCTCGAGCAGCGATCCGCTGCCGAAGGGCGAGAAGGGGTCGGAGGCCGCGGTGAGCATCGAAGCCTCGTCGATGATGAAGCAGGCATCCTTCTCGCGGTTGTAGTCGAGCGAAAAGTCCGATTCGGGGTCGGTCAGGCTCTTCTGGCGGTAGATCTTCTTGTGGATGGTGTAGGCGTGCTGTCCGGCGTGGTCGGCCATGACCTTGGCTGCCCGTCCGGTCGGAGCGAGCAGGATGGGCTTGATGCGCAGGGCGCGCAGGGCGGCCACGAAGGCGGCCACAACCGTCGTCTTGCCGGTGCCGGCATAGCCGTTGAGGATGAAAATCCGTTCCGTGTCGGGATCGGCAAGCCACTGCGCCAGGGCGTCAATGATTTTTTTTTGGCTAACAGTTGGCTCGAAAGCAAAATTCGCGTAAATTTGAGACGCGATATGTTCATGCACCATCGGTCGGGCAATTTTAGAGTTTCGGCCGTTTGCGGACTTTCGCCCGAAACGCGTTACAAACTTAAATGAAAAAATAAAAATGAAAAAAGCTGCTATTCAGATTGTCCTCGCTCTCGTAGTTATCGGACTCGCTTTTGTCGTATACCGTCAGTTGACGATTCCGCTCCAGTTCGACAAGGAGGTGGAGAAACGCTCTGCTGCCGTGATCGACCGCATCAAAGACATCCGTTCTGCGGAACGTGCCTACAAACAGGTCTATAACAAATATTGCGGCAACTTCGACTCGCTGATCGCTTTCGTGCTGACCGACTCGATGGTGTACGAGCGTTCGTTCGGTTCGGCCGACGACTCGGTAGCCGTGGCACGCGGTCTGGTGAAGAGCGAGCAGTTCAAGATGGCTGTGATCGATACGGCCTTCGGTACCAAGAAACTGACTCCCGAGCAGGTGCAGCAGCTCCGCTATATCCCCTACAGCGCGGATCAGGAGTACATCCTGGAGGCCGGTGCGCTGGAGACCGAGTCGGGTGTGACGGTGCAGGTGTTCGAGTGCCGCGCTCCGTTCAAGGCTTATCTCTCCGACCTGAATCACCAGGAACTCGTGAACCTGATCGACGAGCGTGAGAATACGTTCAAGGATTACCCCGGCATCAAGGTGGGGTCGATGACCAGTGCTACGAACGATGCAGGTAACTGGGAGTAATTCGGAAAACGATAAAAAGATATTGTCCGTTCGGCTCCGGCAGGGCGGACTTTCTTTTTATCTGGCCGACGACGAAGGCACGATGCAGTACGGCATCGATTTCCGCAAGGAGGCCTCGCCGGCCGGGCAGATTGCCCGGATGACGGCCCGCCTCCGGTCGGATTTCGATCTGGTGCAGGTGTTTGCCGATACGGACCGGACGCTCTTCGTGCCGGCCGACCTGCTGGCCGAGGCCGATCCGGAGGAGCTGTTGCGTCGGGCGGGCATTGTCCCCGATCCGACCCGGACCGTGGTTGTGGCGGAGGCCGTGGAGGAGGTGAGTGCCGTCATGGTGGTCGAGACGGCTGCCATCGAGGCGCTGCGTCTGCTGCCGGTGCGCCGGATGCGTTTCTACTCGCCGCTGCAGGAACTGCTGGCCGCCTGGCGCCGCGAACCGGTTGCGGGTGGCGGATGGATGGTCTATCCCACGGGCGACAATTTCTATGTGACCCGCTACGGCGCGGACGGAAAGTTGGCTCTGGCGGAGGTCTGTCCCGGTCGGGAGACGGCCGATCTGGTGTGGTGTCTGACCGCCCTGACCGAGGGCGAGCGGCGCGACCGAATGGTGGTCTATCTCTACGGTGACGGAACGGAGGTCGATTTGGCCCGTTTGAGGCGTTATTTTCGGGGCGCGCAGCGTTGGTCGGACATACGGAAAGGAGGTCGGTGATGCGTATTGTGGGAGGTAAATTCCGGGGCCGGGTCATCACGCCGCCGCGCAACCTGCGGGCGCGTCCGACAACCGATTTCGCCAAGGAGAATCTGTTCAATGTGCTGAACAATCTGGTGGACATCGAGGGAGCCGATGTGCTCGATCTCTTTTCGGGGACGGGGTCGATCAGTTATGAATTCGTGTCGCGCGGTGCGGCCAGCGTCACCTCCGTCGAGGTGAACGGCGTGCACCACAATTTCATCAAGCAGACGGCCGCCGCATTCGGCATGGACAACCTCTATGCCGTGCGGGCCAATGCGTTTCTCTATCTGAAGAGCGTTGCCAAGCAGTTCGACATCATCTTCTCGGATGCGCCCTACGATCTGGAGGGATCGGAAGAGGTGATTCCGCTGGTGCTGGAGCAGGGGCTTCTGCGTGAAGGGGGCCTGCTGATTTTCGAGCACTCCAAGCAGAAATCATTCGAGGGGCACCCCAATTTGTTGCAGACCCGCAGTTACGGCAGCGTGCAGTTCTCGTTTTTCGGAGCGGAGCCGGTCCACTCCTGAGCAACCTTCGTCCAGTCACAGCGCATCCCTATGAATATATCCCAGATTACGGTACTGGCCATCCTGACTCTCTTTTACGGCGCCTGGTTTTTCCGACAGGTCACCCTGTGTCGGCGCGGTGTGGAGGGCGTTCGGCTGGGGCAGGGGGACAAGGCTCCCGAAGTGCGCTGCCAGGAGCGGCGGCTTGCGGCGGCAACCCTCCTGCTGGGCATCGTGCAGTATGTCGTAGCGTTGACGGACAATGCCCTGCTGGCCGTCTGCCCGACCCGGGCCTGGATGTGGGTTGTCGGAACGGTCGCCGGAGTGGTGGGCATCGCCTATCTCGTTATGGCCCTGTCGGCCATGCAGACCAACTGGCGGGCCGGCATAGACACCGCCCGGCAAACGGGACTGGTGCAGTCGGGCATTTACCGCTTCAGCCGCAATCCTGTGTTTGTCGGATTCGCCTTGATGTATTGCGGCGTGCTGTTGATCCTGCCCAATTATCTGTTGGTCGTGCTGACGGGGGTGGCGCTGGTGCTGTGTCACCGGCAGATTGTCTGTGAGGAGCGTTATCTGGCGCAGCGTTTCGGAGAGGAGTATGAGGTGTATTGTCGCCGCACGTGGCGCTATTGAACCGCTGCGGGAAAAATAACGCGAGGGGGTGCTCTGATGGGCACCCCCTCGCGTGTGTTTAGAGCAGGGTGATTAACCGGAAAATCAGAAAGCTGGCAGCCGTGACGCAGAGCCCCGTCTCCCAGGCATAGCCGAGTTTCTTGAGAAAGAGCCCGAAGTCGGAGTGCGTCCAGAAGTCGCGCGGAGCGATGGCCACCTCGACGCTGACCGCATAGGCGATCAGAAAGCCGATGATGCCGCACAGCCCGGCTACGCCGCCCGTCCAACCAAACGCCAGCCAGGCGCCGACGTCAATGGCCGCGAGTAGCGCCAGCGTAATGAGCAGAATCAGAAAGGTGAGTATGCGTACCATGGCGTTCAACGTGGGGTATGTCGGATGAAGGTTTCGATGGCCTGCGCATAGCAGGTGGCCGTGTTTTCGGCGGTAGCGCCCCGGTGTTGCAGTTCCGGGAAGTAGCGGACAATGGCGCCCCGGGCCGTCCCCGACAGGTGGGGTAGCTCCAGGACGGCGGAAGAAAGCTGCGGCAGAAGATCGTCGGCGGAAAAAATGGTGAAAAGTTTGGAGAATCGGAAAAAGTTTGTACTTTTGCATTCGCAAATCAGCACGGTGTGGTAGTTCAGCTGGTTAGAATACCTGCCTGTCACGCAGGGGGTCGCGGGTTCGAGTCCCGTCCATACCGCAGGAAAGCGTCCTTGAAAAAGGACGCTTTTTTTGTGTTTGCCTGTCGGGAATGGCGTGCCGGAGGTGTGGTGGAACCTGGCCTTCGAAGCAGGGGGCGGCGCGGCCGTGTATTCGGGAATCGGTTCATGGCGAAGGGGGGGATAACCCACAGCGGTTGTTTTGGCCGGGGCGGCCGGGGAGAAAATGTGAAAAAAGTTGCGAAATTATTGCGCGGATATTTGCAGTTCCAGGGAATATGCCTATATTTGCATCCGCAAACAGCACGGTGTGGTAGTTCAGCTGGTTAGAATACCTGCCTGTCACGCAGGGGGTCGCGGGTTCGAGTCCCGTCCATACCGCAGGAAAGCGTCCTTGAAAAAGGACGCTTTTTTTGTGCCCGCCGGGGATGGGGAAGACCTTTTTGTGCCCGGTAGGGATTGATGGGGCGGAACGGCGAGAACTGGTTCGCTGCCGGTGGACGCTGGAGGGAGAGTTGCTTGGGCCGGGGCATCCGTCCCGCCGTCCACCTACGGCCGTGCGGGCAGAACCGGGCAGACAGCGGACGGAACGTCGGGGAAATATGCAGGCACAGCATCGGCGGTCGGGCATGCGGAAGCAACGTTGCGGTAACGGGCGATGCTTCTTACATGTCGTACATGCGGAAGGCTGGGGCTGCAGCAAATGAACGGGCGGCGCATCATGGATTCATGATGCGCCGCCCGTGTGATGGAATGGGGGCCACCCGGCCCGGGGATCAGAGGAATCCCAGTTCGAGCTTGGCCTCTTCGCTCATCATCTCCTTGTCCCAGGGCGGATCGAAGACGAGCGAGACGTTGACGGTTTTGACGCCGGGAATTTTGGCTACCTGCATGTTGATGTCCTCGACGAGCATGTCGGCCATCGGGCAGTTCGGTGCCGTGAGGGTCATCTGGATGTTGACGGTACCGTCCGGCGTGTAGTCGATATCATAGACCAGTCCCAGGTCGTAGATGTTGACCGGGATTTCGGGGTCGTAGATATTCTTGAGGGTGGCGATGATGTCCTGTTCCACCCGCAGGATTTCTTTCGGTTCCATGGTGCGTGTGTGTTTGGGGACGACGGGTCAGGCCAGGTTGTGCTTCTGCTCTTCGGCGAAGGCCAGCGCGTAGAGGCGCATCTGTTTGATCATGGCCACCAGTCCGTTCGAGCGGGTGGGCGACAGGTTGGCCCGCAGTCCGATCCGGTCGATGAAGTAGAGGTCGGTGTCCAGAATCTCCTGGGGCGTGCGACCGTTCAGCACGCGGATCAGCAGCGCGATGATGCCCTTGGTGATGATGGCGTCGCTGTCGGCCGAGTAGTAGACCCGTCCGTCGCGCAGTTCGGCATCGACCCATACGCGCGACTGGCATCCCTCGATCAGGTGCTGCTCGTCACGGTGGGCCGTATTGATGGAGGGCAGGTCGTTGCCCAGTTCGATCAGCATGTCGTACCGGTCCAACCAATCGTCGAAGGCCGAGAATTCGTCGATGATCTCGTCCTGTATCTTGTCCGTTTCCATAGTGTTTGTACGTTTCGTTATCGTTTGGTTCCCGCTTCGGTCAGGGCGCGGATGGGCAGGGCCGACGAGGCGTCCGGCTGGGAAATGCCCAGCAGGCGGGCCAGTGTCACGGCCACGGAGGTCATGTCCACCTCCTCGTCCGACACGCCGGCCGGGATGCCGTATCCCATGACCATCAGGGGAACATGTATGTCGTATTCAAATGCCGAACCGGTGTCGGCCCGCACGCCGGTGCGTTCCTCGATCAGTCCGGGTTCCAGATCGACCAGCAGGTCGCCTGACCGTTTCTGGTAGTAGCCGTTGCGCAGGCGCTGGAGGTAGCGGTCCGAGGCAGCGCCGCTGCGCAGGTCGCACGAGGGTACCACGCGGGCGATGCCCCGGAACTGGAGGGCAAAGTCCGAAGCCCGGCGCTGCACGTCGTCGAGGCTCAGCCCGCGGCTGAAGGCTTCGTTGCGGTTGATGTAGAGTCGCCGCCCGAAGTAGCCCGTCACCCAGGCTTCGCCGCCGTACTGGGCGCAGAGGAAGCTGTTGATGATCGTACGGAACTGGATGCCGTTGAACCGGTCGGCCTGCAGGGCGTAGGCGTCGTAGGAGTCACTGCAACCGTGGTCGGTGGTGAGGACGAAGACGACGCGGCCGTTGGTCTCCTGCTCGATGAAGCGGATCAGCAGGGCAATGGTTCGGTCGAGCTGGTAGAACATGTCCTCGGCCTCGACCGATTCGGGACCGTAGTGGGCGATCACGCGCCGCGGTGCATCGAAGCAGATGTTCAGCAGGTCGGGGGTGTCGTCATCGCCCAGCCGCTCCTGCAGAACGGCCTGGCGGACAAAGTCGGCTACCATGTCGCTGGCCAGCGGGGTGGCCGATACGCGCGGAAAGCGTCCCTCGGCCGTCATGCCGGGCAGGGCCTTGATGGCTTCCATCCGGCGGAAGCGTCCCTCGTGTTCGGGCTGGATGTAGCTGATGCGCCGGTTGCGGTAGCGCATCTCATCCTTGCACAGCACCCAGAACCAGTTGCTGAAATAGGAGTTGTTCTTGTACTGTTCGTTGAAGTTGGTGACCCAGCCGGGCAGGTAGAGCATGTAGTCGCTCGAGGAGGTCCAGCAGGCCGTGCGCGGATTCAGCCAGTAGGCCTCGGTGCCCAGGCCCGCCATCACGATGGCCGATGCGGGGTCGGCGGCGATGCTGATCACCTTGCTCTCGGGATAGTCGCGCCGCAGCCGGTCGCCGAGGGTGGGGGTGGTCAGAAGGGCTCCCGAGTAGCATCCCTCGCCGAATTCGCAGTCGAACCCCGTTGCGGCGGGGTCGTCGATGAGCGAGACGGTCTGGCCGGTGAGTACGTCGCACCACTGCCGGCCGACAACGCCGTGCACCGAGGGATAGGCTCCGGTGGTGAGCGTAGCCAGCGACGAGACGCTGTTGGTGGGCATGTATTCGTAGCGGCTTTCGGTGAAGACCGTGCCTTCGCGCATGAATTTGCGGAAACCGTCCTCCGTCAGATTGGCCTCGTAGCGGCTGAAGAAGTCGTAGGGGATGCCGCTCAGAACGATGTTTACGGCCAGGGAAGGGCGCTGGGGGGCCGGAGTGGCCGGTGCGGCGGCGCAATGGAGCGCGGCCGTGGCTCCCAGAAGAAAAGGTATGTATTTTCCGCTTTTCATGGCAGACCGGGCAGGGGGACAACCTGCGACCGCAAAGATAATATTTCTTGTCGATTTTTGTCCCTGCGGCGGTGCAAAGCGGCCGGTGGGGAACAGCTCCAAACGGAACAGGCGACCTTCCCTGTGAGGGGAAAGGTCGCCTGCCGATGATGCGGGGACGGAGCCGTCCTATTTGGCCTCGTTGACGATCTTGCTGAGCTTGTCGAACAGACCGTCGATGCGCTCCATCAGTTCGCTGCGCAGGAACGTGTAGTGTTTGCGCACCAGCGAGGGGTTGTGTTTCTCGGCCGGGTGGTTGGCCATCTCATAGAACTCGTTGCGGGTGTCTACGGCATCCTCCATGACGTCCATGATGGCGTCCCGTTTCTCGGTGTTGAAATAGAGGGCCAGGTAGCAGTCGCAAACCACTTCGTCGACCAGATAATCGATATCTTTTTTGAGGTTTCTTAAACTTGCCATGTTCGGTAGTGATTATGTGTTTGACATTTTACGTATAGACAAAAGTAACGATTATTCCGCGTCTTTCCATGCTTCGGCCAGAAAATCGATCAGATCGCTGCTGTTCATCGCCTCCCGGCCGAAGTATTCGGCCGCCTTGTCGCCCGCCGCACCGTGCAGGAAGACGCCCACGACGGCTGCATTGCGCGGCGTGTAGCCACGGGCCAGCAGGCCGGTCAGCAGGCCGGTCAGTATGTCGCCGCTGCCCCCCTTGGCCATGCCGTCGTTGCCGGTCGAGTTGCAGACGATCGAACGCCCCGCATCGCAGATGGCCGTATTGGGCCCTTTGGAGACCACGATGCCGCCGATGCGGGCTGCCAGGGCGGCGATCCGGCGGAATTTCTCCTCCTCGTCGCTCCATTCGCCCACCAGGCGGCGCAGTTCGCCGGCGTGGGGCGTCAGGATCGTGCCGGCGGGCAGCCGGTCGAGCCGGTCGGGGTGGGTGGCGAGCCAGTTGAGAGCGTCGGCGTCGAGCACCAGCGGTACGGACGCCTCGCGGCAATGGTCGATCAGGGCGTCGAGCGCCGCTCCGGTGCGGGGGTCACGTCCCAGACCGCAGCCGGCTCCGACGGCCGTGTAGCGGCTCATGTCGGCGGGCAGCTGCGAGAAGCAGGGGGCGGGGTCGAGGCTGAAGAGGGCCGAGGGGAAGTTGGTCTGCACGGGGACGCGCTCCGTGACGGGCAGATGAACGGTGACCAGTCCGCAGCCCGAACGCAGGGCGGCACCGGTGGCCAATACGGCGGCGCCGACCATGCCTTCCGATCCGCAGACCAGCAGGGCGTGGCCGTAGGTGCCCTTGTGGGCATCCTCGCGGCGGGGCAGGATCAGCGTGCGGAGGTAGTCGTCCGTGACGTAGCCGAAGCCCAGCCCGGACGCGTCGGCGAAGGCTTCGCTGACGCCGGGGGGCAGAAACTGAATGTCGTCGGGTGTCATGGCAGGGCGTGGATCAGGCCTTGCGGCAGGTTACTACGGCCCAGCCGTCCCGCAGGCGGGAGCCGGTGACGGTGAGTCCTTCGGCGGCGGCCTTCTCCGTGATGGCCGGAATGTCTCGCTCCAGAATGCCGCTCATCAGCAGTTCGCCTCCCGGGCGCAGGGCGGCGCGGTAGCGGGGCATGTCGGCCAGGAGAATGTTGCGGTTGATGTTGGCCAGCACGAAGTCGTAGGTGCGGCCGGCCACGGCGGAGATGTCGCCCAGGATCGGGGTGATGCGGTCGGCCGTATGGTTTTCGGCGATATTTTCGCGGCCGTTTTCATAGGCCCAGTCGTCGATGTCGACGGCATCGACATGTTCGGCACCCCGTTTGACCGCCACGATCGAGAGGACACCCGTGCCGCTGCCCACGTCCAGACCTGTCTGTCCGGTGAGGTCGCGTTTGAGCAGTTCGGCGGTCATCAGCCACGTGGTGGCGTGGTGGCCCGTGCCGAACGACATCTTGGGCATGATGACGATGTCCAGTCCCGTGGCCGGAGCGGGCGAGAAGGGGGCCCGGATGGAGCAGGCGCCGTCCACCTCGACCGGTTCGAAGTTCGACTCCCAGAGGGCGTTCCAGTTCTGTGTCTCAATCTCGATGTAGGTCCAGCCGTGCAGTCCCATGTCGGTCAAGAGACGGTCGGCCTCCTCCTTGCAGTCGATCAGCGCCTCTTTGGGGATATAGGCTTTCAGTACGCCGCGCTCCTCGGCAAAACTGTCGAAGGGGAGGTCGGCCAGCATGGCCGTGACGATTTCGGCCTGCTCGGAGCCGGTGACCGGTACGTTCAGTTCGATGTAGTCCATGAGTGACAGATTGTGTTTGCAGACAAAATTAACACAAAATCCCGGATCCGGCCTCCGGGCGGGCGGTGAATTTGCCCCCTCGGGCGGAGTGCCGGGCAGCGGAGGTGGGCAATCTGCGGATAAAAGGCTACCTTTGCGTTCCGGCACAGAAACAAGTATCGTGTGATGGAACTGAAGGATGATATCGATTTCGGCAGCATGGCGATTCCCCGGCTGTTTCGCAAGCTGTTGCTGCCTACGCTGCTGGGCATGGTCTTCTCGGCAGCCTTCGTGATTACGGACGGCATTTTCGTCGGCCGGGGCATCGGCAGCGATGCGCTGGCGGCGGTCAACATTACGGCGCCGCTCTTCATGATCAACATCGGCATCGGCCTGATGTTCGGCGTGGGGGCGTCGGTGGTGGCCTCCATCCATCTGGCCCACGGCAAACCCAGGGTGGCACGCATCAACGTGACGCAGGCGGTGGTCGTCTCGTCGCTGTTTCTGGCCCTGCTGTGGGGGACGGTGACCCTCCTGGCGCCGCAGGTGGCCCGCCTGCTGGGCAGTTCGGAACGGCTGCTGCCCGCTGCGGTGGAGTACATGTACTGGTTCGTGCCGTTCCTCGTGTTCAGCGCGCTGCTCAATTCGGGCATGTTCTTCATCCGGCTCGACGGCTCGCCCAACTATGCCATGCTGTGCAACGTCATTCCGGCCCTGATCAACATTGCGCTCGACTACCTGTTCATTTTTGTGTACGGCTGGGGCATGTTCGGGGCGGGACTGGCTACCAGCCTCGGCTACATTGTCGGTGCCGCAATGGTGGTGGCCTATCTGGCCGACCGGCGCCACACGATCCGTTTCACCCGTGTGAAGCTCAGCCGCAAGAGCCTGCGGCTGACCGTGCGCAACGTGGGGTACATGCTCAAACTGGGCTTTCCCACCTTTCTGTGCGAGGGCGCCATTGCCTGCATGATGTTTACGGGTAACTATGTCTTCATCCGCTACCTGGGCGAGGACGGCGTGGCCGCTTTCAGCGTAGCCTGCTACCTCTTTCCGCTGGTCTTCATGGCCAACAATGCGATCGGGCAGTCGGCCCAGCCGATCATGAGCTACAATTTCGGCGCCGGACGTCCCGACCGGGTGCGTTCGGCCGTCCTGATGGCCCTGCGGACGGCCTTCCTGAGCGGGGTGCTCTTCATGACCGTCTTCCTGGTCTTTCCCCGGCAAATCGTCGGCATGTTTATGGAGGCCGGTACCGGACCGTACGACATTGCGGTGGACGGCATGCCGATCTTCTCGGTGGCCCTGCTTTTCTGCGCAATCAACATCGTGGCCATGTGTTACTTCCAGAGCATGGAACGTGCCCTGCCGGCCCTGCTGATTACCTTCCTGCGCGGCTATCTCTTTCTGATTCCCTGTTTCCTGCTGCTGCCGCGGGTGTGGGGCGTGCATGGCATCTGGTTTGCCGTGCCGGCCGCGGAGATGCTGACCTGTCTGGTGGTGATCGGCATGAGCCGGTCGCGCCGGTCGGAGCGGCGGGGGTGAATGCAGCGAGGGGACACCGACCGGGTGTCCCCTCGCTGCATGCAGGGCAGAGGTCAGCGGGTGCCGGCTGCGATCTGTTTCAGCCGGTTTCCGAGGTCGCTGTTCTCCATCATGCCGCCGAAGCGTTCCGCCCCCGTACCGTAGGCATAGACCGGAACGAAGGTGCCCGAATGGGAGTCCGTGGCAAAGCGGCCGACCAGCCCGTTGTTGCCGGTCACGAAATCGAGATCGGGCGAGAGAAGCGAAAGACCGCCCGTCTCGTGGTCGCCCGTGACGACGACCAGGGTGCCCGGATGGGCGTCCGCATAGGCGCACGCCACATCGACGGCCCGGCTGAAGTCACGCATCTCGGCCATCATGTCTTCGTAATCGTTGCGGTGGGCGGCCTTGTCGATGAGGGATCCTTCGACCATCAGGAAGAACCCCTTCTTGCCGCTTGCCTCCAGCAGGGCGATGGCTTTGGCTGTCGCTTCGGCCAGGTAGTCGCCGCGCAGGTTCAGCGAGTCGTCGACTGCGTAGGGGAGCGACTCGTCGGGCAGCAGGGCCAGCAGCGGGGTGTGCGTGGCGCCGAGCAGAGCGGCCTTGTCGGCAGCAAAGGTGTAGCCCCGGGCCTCCATCTCGGCAATCAGGTCGCGGCCGTCGCTGCGCCGGTTGAAGTATTGCGGACCCGATCCGGCGATCACGTCCACGCCGCACGTCACATACTGGAGGGCGGTTCCCTCGAAGTCGTAGCGGTCGGCGGTGTGGGCCACGAAGGCGGCCGGCGTGGCATCGAGCGGCGAGTAGGTCACCACGATGCCGGTGGCCTTGTCGTGGCTGGCGGCCACCTGCAGGGCCGATTCGAGGGGCGAGCCGTCGGGGGCGAGGCCGATCGTGCCGTTGTCGGTCTTGGAGCCGGTGGCCAGCGCGGTGCCCGCGGCGGCGGAGTCGGTGACGCGGTTGTTGGCCGAATAGGTTTTCTGGAGACCGATGATCTCGGCCCGGTCGAAGGGGGTGGGGGCATAGTCTCCTTCGGCGGAGAGGGCGGTGACCTGGGCGAGGCCCATGCCGTCGCCGATCATGAAGATGACGTTGCGGATGGCCGGTTCCGTATCGTGGGGCGTGCAGCGGCAGCAGAGGCAGACCGTCAGCAGCAACAGCAGCAGGGTGTGTTTCATGGCTCGTGATATGTTTGATGGATCAAAGATAGGCGGTGGGGGGCTTCGATGGAGGGGGCGGACGATTATTTCACCGGAATTTTACGGTTGTGTGACCGGTTTGTCGTACTTTTGCAACACCTGTGTAAGGCAGCAAATCAAATTGTTTTAATTATATGTCGATTATGAAGATGAACAGATTGATGGCGGCTTGCCTGTCTCTGCTGGCGGCCGTATTGGGCGTTTCCTGCGATCTCAGCCATGGCAACAACGAGCCCTTGTCCAACGAGAAAAAGCTGACGGACGGCCGTGTCGAATATCAGGGCGGGGAGGAGAATCTGCGCCGGTATGTGGTGACGCTCCGTGCAGCCACGACTACCAAGGCGGGTGACAATTTCAAGAACAACGGCGTATCGCTCAAGATGGTGATGATTACGGCCGATCCCTCCCGGTGGGACGAGCTGGTCAGCGGCCAGTATGCCGTCGGCAACGAGGTGGAGCCCGGTACGATCCTGCTCGACGAGAACAGCACCCTCAGCGTGTTCGGCGAGGGCAGCTATGCCGGCGATCCGGCTGCGCTGACGGCCGGTACGGTGACCGTGGCCTCCTTCAACGGCAAGTACGAGATCAAGGGTGAGGTGACCGACGCCGAGAACCGCGTGCTGGAGTTTTCGTTCTACAACGAACTGTCCTTCACCTCGACCGGGTCCGAGACGATCGACAAGCTGATCGATTTCGAGGATGCCGAACTGACGGCTACCTCGGGTGAGTACCGGAATATCCTGTGGGGCAGGGAGCTGGCCGTCGATGTGAACGGTACGCCGACCTTCGACGGCATTCTCTACACCGAACAGGGCGCTTCGCTGGGCAGCTACTACTATTTGAGCTCGTATGATGGCAGTTCGTATGATGTCTGGAACGGCTTTGCGCTGTCGTCCAACATCAGCACCGAGGATCTGGGCTGGGACTACTCCAACCAGTTCGGCGTATTCGCCTCCTCGGCGTCGATCTTTGCGATAGGGTATGCGCCGGTTTCGGCTCCCACCGCCCAGTATGACGTGCCGACGATCGAGTTTGCCGAGCCGGTGACGGTCTCTTCGGTGGATGTGGCCAATGCCAACAAGACCTATTTCTATTGCCAGAACACCCCGATGGTCGGCGAGGATGACGCAGCCGAGCCCATTTGGGTCAATCTGGTCGTAACCGGTTCGCTGAACGGTTCGGAGGTCGGCACGCTGACGGTCGAGCTGGCCAAGGACGGCAATGTGTTGTCCGACTGGAAGATGGTCGATTGCTCGTCGCTCGGCCAAGTGGACAAACTCCAGTTTGCCGTAGAGTCGAACGATGTGGATCCGACGTGGGGCCTGAACGTTCCCTCGTACTTCTGTCTTGACAACATCGAGCTGCAGTAAGCCGATTGTTTCATGAAACGTACGGGCCCGCAAATCGGTTTTGCGGGCCCGTTTCGTATGGGGGAGATGGGAGGTCGGCCGCGGATGGGGTGGCCGAACCAATGGAAAGGGGCGGTGCGAAATGTTTCGCACCGCCCCTTTGTCGGTTGGTTACGGACAGCGGTTACAGCACGCGTTTGCCGTTCAGAACCAGTCCGGCCGTCAGCGAGGTGCCGTAGGCGTAGGGAATGAATTCGAGCGACGAAACGGGTTCCGTGATCCACAGGTTGGCCACCTTGCCCTTCGTGATGCTGCCGTGCGTGCGCTGCAGCCCCATGGCGTAGGCGCTGTTCTGCGTGGCCGCGTGGATGGCCTCCTGGGGGTTCATGCGCAGCTTGATGCAGGCCAGCGAGAGGATGAACTTCATGTTGCCCGACGGCGACGAACCCGGGTTGAAGTCCGAAGCGATGGCCACGCCCAGTCCGGCGTCGATCATCTTGCGGGCAGGCGGATAGTTCATGCCGAGGAAGAATGCGGCGCCCGGCAGGATGGTCGGCATCGTCTTCGAGCCGAGCAGCACGGCGATCTCCTCGTCGCCCGTGAACTCAAGGTGGTCCACCGAGAGGGCTCCGTACTGCACGCCCACCTGGATGCCGCCCGAAGCGGCCAGCTCGTTGGCGTGGATTTTGGGACGCATGCCGTACTTCGCTCCGCACTCGAGCATGCGGGCGGTCTCCTCCGGCGTGAAGAAGCCGCGGTCGCAGAAGACATCCACGAAGTCGGCCAGTCCTTCGGCGGCGACGGCGGGGATCATCTCGCGGCAGATCAGATCGACATATTCGCTCTGGCGGCCGATGTAGTTGCGGGCCACGGCGTGGGCGCCGAGGAAGGTGGCGCGGATGGTCATGGGCGAACTCTCGGCCATGCGGCGGATGACGCGCAGCATCTTCAGCTCGTCTTCCGTCGAGAGGCCGTAGCCGCTCTTGATCTCGGCGGCACCCGTACCCGAAGCCATCATCTGCTGCAGGCGGGGCATGGCCTCCTCATACAGCTCCTGTTCGGTGGCTTCGTGCAGGCGGTCGGCCGAGTTGAGGATGCCTCCTCCGCGGCGGGCGATCTCCTCGTAGGAGAGGCCGTTGATCTTGTCCACGAACTCGCCCTCGCGGCTGCCAGCATAGACGATGTGGGTGTGCGAGTCGCAGAAGGCGGGCATCACTACGCCTCCCCGGGCATCGATCTCCTCGTCGGAGCGGCCTTCGGGCAGTTCGGCCATCGGACCGTAGGACGTGATCTTGCCCTCCTCGGCGATCAGGTAGGCATTTGTCAAAGTGCCGAGATTTTTCATCTCGGCACCCATGACGCGTTCCCGACCGCTCTCATCGATACCGGCCAGAATGCCGATATTCTTGATAGTCAGTCTCATCAGATGGTCGTTATTTCATGTTGTGGACAAACTTCACGGAGCTGTCGATGTGCGGGTACATGATCTCGTCGTTCGAGATGAACGGCACGATCTTGCGGTAGTCGGCGAAGAGGGTCTCGATGGCCGGCGACGACTTCAGCGGACGACGGAACTCCAGCGCCTGGGCGGCGTTGAACAGCTCGATGCCCAGCACGCGTTCGGTGTTGCATACCACGCGGTAGAGTTTCGTGGCGGCGTTGGAACCCATGCTGACGTGGTCCTCCTGACCCTGTGACGAGGGGATCGAGTCGGCCGAAGCGGGCATGCAGAGGCCCTTGCTCTGGCTGACGATCGAAGCGGCCGTGTACTGCGGAATCATGAAACCGCTGTTCAGACCGGGGTTGGCCACCAGGAACGAGGGCAGACCGCGCTGACCGGAGATCAGTTTGTAGATGCGGCGCTCGGAGATGTTGGCCAGCTCCGATATGGCGATGGCAAGGAAGTCCATGACCAGTGCGATGGGCTGACCGTGGAAGTTGCCGGCCGAGATGACGATGTCCTCCTCGGGGAAGACGGTGGGGTTGTCCGTGACGCTGTTGATTTCGGTCGAGATGACGCTCTCCACGTAGTCGATCGTATCCTTCGTGGCGCCGTGTACCTGCGGGATGCAGCGGAACGAGTAGGGATCCTGTACATGCTCCTTGTGGCGGGCGATCAGTTCGCTGCCCTTGAGCAGTTCGCGGAAGTTGCGGGCGGTGTCGAGCTGACCCTTGTGGGCGCGCACGAGGTGTACGGGCTCATAGAAGGGCTCGATGCGGCCGTCGAAAGCATCCAGCGACATGGCACCGATCTTGTCGGCGCACTCGGACAGGTGACGGGCGTTCACCACGCACCATACGCCGTAGGCGCTCATGAACTGGGTGCCGTTGAGCAGGGCCAGACCCTCTTTGGACTGGAGCTGGATGGGCTCCCAGCCGAATTTCTTCAGCACCTCGGCAGCCGGCATGTCCTTGCCTTCGAACTCGACTTGACCCAGACCGAGCAGCGGCAGCGACATGTGGGCCAGCGGAGCCAGGTCGCCCGATGCGCCCAGCGAACCCTGCTGGTAGATCACCGGCCATACGCCGTTGTTGAAGAAGTCGATCAAACGCTCGACGGTGGCTACCTGTACGCCCGAGTGGCCGTAGGAGAGGGACTGGATCTTGAGCAGCAGGATCAGGCGAACCACCTCCTGCGGAACGCGCTCGCCCGTACCGCAGGCGTGCGACATGACGAGGTTTTTCTGCAGGTCGCCCAGCCGTTTCTTGTCCACAGAGATGTTGCACAGCGAGCCGAAGCCGGTCGTCACACCGTAGATGGGGGTGGCGTCCTTTTCGGTTTTGCTGTCCAGATAGTCGCGGCAGCGCTGGATGCGTGCGCGGGCATCGTCGGAGAGTTCGAGTTTGTAACCGCCCATGGCGATCTCATAGGCCTGGCGCGGCGTGATGTGCTCGGCCGATATTTTGTGGATTTTCATCTTGATTATAATTATATGGTGTATTCGTAAAACAGCGCCGCCGGCAGTCCGCATCGGGACGCCGGCGGCCTCTGTCGTGTTATTGTACGTTTTTCAGCGCCTCTTCGATCACCGCGTCGTCGGCGATGTTCGGCAGGGTCACCTTCAGGTTCGGGGTGCGCTCCATCTCGCGTTTGATGGCGAACATGGCACCCTCGTTGCGGGCCCAGCTGCGGCGTGCGATACCGTTGTTCACATCCCACAGGAGCATCTCCTCGATGTGGCGGCGCGAATCGTCCGTGCCGTCGATCACCATGCCGAAGCCGCCGTTGATGACCTCGCCCCAGCCGACGCCGCCGCCGTTGTGGAGCGATACCCACGTGGCACCGCGGAACGAGTCGCCGATGACGTTCTGAACCGCCATGTCGGCCGTGAAGCACGAACCGTCGTAGATGTTCGACGTCTCACGGTAGGGCGAGTCGGTACCCGACACGTCGTGGTGGTCGCGACCCAGCACGACCGGAGCCGTGATTTCGCCGCGGGCAATGGCCTCGTTCATGGCCAGCGCGATCTTCGTGCGGCCTTCCGAGTCGGCGTAGAGGATACGGGCCTGCGAACCCACGACGAGTTTGTTCTCGCCGGCCTTGCTGATCCACAGGATGTTGTCGTCGAGCTGACCCTGGATCTCCTTCGGGGCGTCCTTGCGGATTTCGCGCAGCACGCGCAGGGCGATTTCGTCGGTCTTGGCCAGATCCTCCGGCTTGCCCGACGTACATACCCAGCGGAAGGGACCAAAGCCGTAGTCGAAGAACATCGGGCCCATGATATCCTGTACGTAGGAGGGGTAGCGGAAGTGGATGCCGTCCTCGGCCATGCAGTCGGCGCCGGCGCGCGAAGACTCGAGCAGGAAGGCGTTGCCGTAGTCGAAGAAATACATGCCCTTGGCGGTCAGTTTGTTGATGGCGGCCACCTGACGGCGCAGGGACTCCTGCACGCGTTTGTGGAACTCCTCGGGCTGCTCGGCCATCATGCGGTTCGACTCCTCGTAGCTCAGACCTACGGGGTAGTAGCCGCCTGCCCACGGGTTGTGGAGCGAGGTCTGGTCGGAACCCAGATCGACGTCGATGCCTTCGGCAGCCAGACGCTCCCACAGGTCAACGATGTTGCCCTGGTAGGCGAGCGATACGGCCTCCTTGTTTTCGCGTGCCTTGCGGATGCGCGGCAGCAGTTCGTCGAGCGAGGTGTAGACCTCATCTACCCAACCCTGCGAGTGGCGTGTGTGAACGGCCTTCGGGTTGATCTCGGCGATGACGCTCACTACGCCGGAGATCACACCGGCCTTGGGCTGAGCGCCCGACATGCCGCCCAGACCGGACGACACGAAGAGCATGCCGGCGATTTCGCCCTTGCCGCGTTTCTGCATCTGTTTGCGGGCGGCGTTCAGCACGGTGATGGTGGTGCCGTGTACGATGCCCTGCGGGCCGATGTACATGTAGGAACCGGCCGTCATCTGGCCGTACTGCGTCACGCCGAGGGCGTTGTAGCGCTCCCAGTCATCCTGCTTGGAGTAGTTGGGGATCATCATGCCGTTGGTGACGATCACGCGCGGAGCGTCCTTGTGCGAGGGGAAGAGGCCCATCGGGTGACCCGAATACATGACCAGCGTCTGCTCGTCGGTCATCTCGCTCAGGTATTTCATGGCCAGGCGGTACTGCGCCCAGTTCTGGAATACGGCACCGTTACCGCCGTAGGTAATCAGCTCGTGGGGGTGCTGTGCAACAGCCTTGTCGAGGTTGTTGTTGATCATCAGCATGATGGCGGCAGCCTGACGGCAGCGGGCCGGGTACTCGTCGATCGGACGGGCATACATCTCGTAGTCGGGACGCAGGCGGTACATGTAGATACGGCCGTAGCGTTTGAGCTCCTCGGCAAATTCGGCGGCCAGCTCCTTGTGATGCTTGGCCGGGAAGTAGCGCAGCGCGTTCTTGATGGCGAGCGCCTTCTCCTTGGGAGTCAGAATGTCTTTGCGCTTGGGCGCGTGGTTGATGGCCGGATCGTACGGCTTGGGTGCGGGCAGCACGTCGGGGATGCCTGCACGGATATCGTCCTGAAATTCTTTCAGCGTCATTTGTGCTTGTGTTTTTATGGGTTGCCGGTGCGGAACCGCCGTTTGGGCGGCCGACCGGCAGCGTTCGGGGTATGAGCGCTGCCGGTCCCGCACCCGGACGGTTTGTTTAGTCGATTTTCTCGTTTACGATTTCGAGCACCTCTTTCTCCAGACGCTCGGCCTCGCGGGCAATGCTCTCGGCCTCGCCGATCAGCTCTTCGGCCACGCTGCGGTCTTTCAGACCGGCGGCATTGATCTTCACGTTCAGCATGGCACCCAGCACGGCCGAACGGGCCATCAGCGCACCTACGCCGGCGTCCGATACCGAGTTGGGGTTGCCTTCGGTAGCCATGGCCTTGACGATCTCGAATACCTTGACGGCGGCCTTCATCGTGCGCAGGGGCACCTGCGTAGCGTAGAGGGTAGCCTCCTGGAGCGCTTTGGCGCGGGCGGCCTTCTCGGCGTCGGTGCCTTTCGGCATGGCGAAGACGTCCATGATGCGGTTGAAGGCTTCGGTGTCCTCATCGACCAGCATGAGCAGTTCGCTCATGAGCGCCTGGCCCTTGTCGGCCCAGTTCGAGAACTCCTCCCAGCGGGCGTCCCAGCCGGCCTTGTGCGAGGAGAGGTTGGCGACCATCGTGCCGAGGGCGGCACCCAGCGCACCGGCGTATGCGGAGATCGAACCGCCGCCCGGAGCGGGCGACTCGCTGGCCGTCTCGTCGGCGAAGCCCTTGCAGGTCAGGTCGACCAGTTTGTTCTTCTTGTTGTCGGCCTCGAGCAGGTACTCGATTACCTTTTCCTCCGGTTTGAACGGAGCCAGGTCACTCAGCCCCATGCTGTGGATGGCGATCTTGAGCAGTTCGCTCTCCGAAACGCCCGTCGAACGCTGCTGTTTGCGGAGGAAATATTTGCCTGCCTCGATGAGCGAGTTGCGCGGTACCAGACCGACGATCTCGGTGCCCGTCACGCGTACGCCGCGTGCGGCAGCGGCACGGCACACCTCGTCGAAGGCCACGTGCAGCGGGGTCTGCTTGATGTCGGTGATGTTCATCGATACCTGGGCAATACCGTACTCGGGAATGTACCAGCCGATGGCCTTGGTGCCCTTCAGCGTGCCGGGGATCATGATCGTCTTGCCGTTCTCGTCTTTCATCGGCTTGCCTACGGGCGAACCGCCTTCGCGCATCGGACGGCCTTTCTCGCGTACGTCGTAGGCGATGGCGTTGGCGCGGCGCGTGGAGGTCGAGTTGAGGTTGAAGTTTACGGCGATCAGGAAGTCGCGTGCACCCACTACCGTGGCGCCGCTGCGGGCAGCCTGCTCGGTGAAGGTGCCGGGACCGAAGTCGGGCGCCTCGTTCGGATCGGAGATGCGTTTCTCCAGCCCTTCGTATTCGCCCTTGCGGCATACGGCCAGGTTGCGGCGCTCGGGACGCTGTGCGGCGGCCTCATAGTTGTAGGTCGGGATGCCCAGTTCGTCGTATATTCTTTTGGCCAGCGTGCGGGCGATCTCGGCGCACTCCTCGAGGGTGATGTTGGCTACCGGGATGATCGGGAGCACGTCGGTGGCGCCGATACGGGGGTGGGCACCCTTGTGGTGACGCATGTCGATCAGCTCCGATGCCTTGCGTACGCCGCGGAAGGCTGCCTCGGCAACCGCTTCGGGTTCGCCGACGAAGGTAACCACCGTACGGTTGGTTGCCTGTCCGGGATCCACGTCGAGCAGTTTGATACCTTCTACGGAGGTGATTGCATCGGTGATTTCCTTGATGATGCCCATGTTGCGTCCTTCGCTGAAATTCGGGACGCATTCTACAAGCCGTTTATTCATGACTGTGATTTGTTGATATGTGTTTTTGGTTTGGTTTCGTTCCAACCTTCAAATATACGTTTTTTCTCCGAACCATAAAATAATGTATGGCCTTCATCCCCGATTTTTTCGGGCCGGGAGGCGGTCGGAGCGGGAGAAACGGGGGCAAAGCCGTGTGAAGCGGCCGCGTCTCTTTCCGAAAAACGAGCTGCGGAGCGGATTATTGCCGGCCGGTACGGAGCGGTTATCGGATGATGAGGCGGCGGAGCAGGTCGGCGGCTGCTGCGGCCAGGTGAAGGGCCGGGCGGGCGACGGCTTCTGCGGGGGAGACGCGGTCGGTGAGTGCCACCACGCCGGAGATGCCGGCGGCGGAGAGGGCCTCCGGGGCGATTGTGTCGCGGCGGGTGCCGCACAGCACGAAGGTGGGGATGGCGTGGCGGGCGGCCAGAGCGGCCACCCGGGCAACCACCTTGCCGTGCAGGCTCTGGCGGTCGAAACACCCTTCGCCCGTGATGACCAGCGAGGCGTCGGCCAGTGCCTCCTCCAACCCGATGTGACGGGCGACGTAGTCGGCGCCGGCGGTCAGTTCGGCGTCGCAGTAGGTCAGCAGCGCCCAGCCGATGCCTCCCGCGGCACCGCTGCCGGGCACCTCGGCGCAGTTGCGTCCCAAGGTCCTTTCGGTGAGGGCGGCAAAGTGGGCGGCGCCTGCCTCCAGTTGGCGGACAGCTTCGGCGTCGGCCCCTTTCTGGGGGGCGAAGACCGCCGCAGCGCCGTGCGGGCCGAGAAGCGGATTGTCTACATCCGAGAGTACCCGGATGCGGCAACCGTCCAGCCGATGTCGCAACGGGGCGGGATCGATGGCGACGATGCGGATCAGATCGGCCCCGGTGGGGCGGGGCAGGGGTGTCCCCTCCGGGGTGCGGAAAAGGCATCCCAATGCGGCAAGCAGCCCGGCGCCGCAGTCGCTGGTGGCCGAACCGCCGATCGTGACGGTGCACCGGCGGCATCCGGCCTCGAGTGCTGTGCGGAGTGCCTCGCCGAATCCGTAGGAACTGGTCCGCAGCGGATTGCGTTCGCCGGGGGCGAGGTGTTGCAGGCCGATGGTGGCTGCGGCTTCGAGCAGGGCGGCGGGGGCATCCGCTTCGGTGGTGATGCCGTAGCGGCAGCGGATCGGGCGTCCCAGTGCGTCGTGGGCCTCCGCTACCGGCAGCCGGTTGCAACTTCCGGCCAGCGCCTCGAGCGTACCTTCGCCGCCGTCGGCCATCGGGCGCAGCACCAGATCGGGGTGCTGGTCGGGCAGGGCGGCGGTAAGGCCGTCGGCCAGGGCGCGGGCGGCTTCGGCTGCGGTCAGCGTGCCTTTGAATTTGTCCGGAGCGATGACGATTTTCATCGGACGGGGATTGTTTTTTACGGACTGTCTGTTAAAAACGCTTCAAAATTAAGCGAAAAATCGTATATTTGTTCGCTTTGAATCTGCCGGATCGCATCGCAACAACACAAATCAAATCATAACTGTATGGAGGAAAAACAACCAAACTACTCGCTGCCCGAGAACGCCTACCGCGAACTGAAGCCCGGGGAGGAGTACAAACCCGTCCTGCCCGCGTCGAGCCACCCCAAGGAGGTGACTTTCTACTCGGTGTCGATGGGGCTGCTGATGGCCATCATCTTCTCGGCCGCGGCTGCCTATCTGGGGCTGAAGGTGGGCCAGGTGTTCGAGGCGGCCATCCCGATCGCCATCATCGCCGTGGGAGTGGGTTCGCTCTCGGGCAAGAAGAACATGCTCGGTCAGAACACCATTATCCAGTCCATCGGCGCCAGTTCGGGCGTGATCGTCGCCGGTGCGATCTTCACCCTGCCGGCACTTTACATTCTCGGTCTGGAGGCGCAGTTCTACCAGATCTTCCTCTCGTCGCTCTTCGGCGGCGTGCTGGGTATCGTGCTGCTGATTCCCTTCCGCCGCTACTTCGTGAAGGACATGCACGGCAAGTATCCCTTTCCCGAGGCCACCGCGACGACCGAGGTCCTGATCTCGGGCGAACAGAAGGGTAATCAGGCCAAGGTGCTCGCCGTCAGCGGACTGGTGGGTGGTCTGTATGACTTCGTGGCCGGTACGGTCGGTCTGTGGGCCGATACCATTTCGACCAGCGTGACCTCCTGGGGCCAGATGATCGCCGACAAGTTCAAGGTGGTCTTCAAGGTCAATACCGGAGCCGCCGTGCTGGGCCTGGGCTACATCGTCGGACTGAAATATGCGGCCTACATCTGTGCCGGTTCGTTTACCGTGTGGTTCGTGCTGATTCCGCTGATCAGTTATTTCGCACCGGGCATGACCCTGCCGGTG
Source organism: Candidatus Tidjanibacter faecipullorum (assembly GCA_019116245.1). GTDB lineage: Bacteria > Bacteroidota > Bacteroidia > Bacteroidales > Rikenellaceae > Tidjanibacter > Tidjanibacter faecipullorum. The sequence goes on along the minus strand of DXCC01000002.1, from coordinate 7,254 downwards.
GGCGAGGGCATCACCGCCACGATCGGCGCCATGTCGCCCGAGGATCTCTTCTTCCACTACGGCCGTCCGCTGGGTATCGGCGGTATCGCCATGGCCGGCATCATCGGCATCATCAAGTCGTCGAAAATCATCCGTCAGGCTCTCGGCCTGGCCGTCAAGGAACTGGCCGGCAAGAAGGGTGTCGAGAAGGCCGAGCGCACCCAGCGCGACATCCCGATGAAGGTCATCCTCTCGGTGCTGATCGCCGTGCTCGTGGCCACGCTCTTCTTCTTCCAGTTCGGCGTGCTGCACAACTGGTTCTTTACGGTGATCGCCCTGCTGCTGGTCTTCATCATCTCGTTCCTGTTCACCACCGTGGCTGCCAACGCGATCGCCATCGTGGGCTCGAACCCCGTGTCGGGCATGACGTTGATGACGCTGATCCTCACCTCGGTCGTACTGGTAAGCGCCGGACTGAGCGGTACGAGCGGCATGACGGCCGCCATGATTATCGGCGGCGTGGTCTGCACGGCCCTCTCGATGGCGGGCGGTTTCATCACCGACCTCAAGATCGGCTACTGGATCGGCGTAACTCCGGCCAAACAGGAGAAATGGAAATTCCTCGGTGCGGCCGTGTCCGCCGCTACCGTGGCCGGCGTGATGATGCTGCTCAACGAGGCCTACGGTTTCGGTCCCGACAGCCAGCTCGCCGCTCCCCAGGCGAATGCCATGGCCGCCGTCATCAAGCCCCTTATGGAGGGAGGTGCCACGCCGTGGATGCTCTACTTTGCCGGTGCCGTCTTTGCATTGATTCTCACCATGATCGGCGTGCCCGCGCTGGCCTTTGCGCTGGGTATGTTCATTCCGCTTGATCTGAACGTGCCGCTGTTGATTGGCGGTATCATCAGCTGGTATGTCTCCACCCGCAGCAAGGACGAGGCCGTCAACAAGGCTCGCAAGGACCGCGGTACGCTGATCGCCTCGGGTATGATTGCCGGCGGTGCGCTGATGGGTGTCGTGAGTGCCATTCTGAAGTATCTCAAGGTGGACTGGATGCTGACCGACTGGAATGCTTCCGCAGGGGCTACCGTGGTGGCCGTACTGGTCTACATCGCCCTGATCGCTTATGTGATCTGGGACTCCAAACGCGCTAAACCCGAGTTGCTGGAATAGAAATATTTTTGTAAATTTGGCAGGCTAAAGCGTGTTCGTCGGCGATGGCCGTACGGACACGCTTTTTCCGTTCGGATAAACAGACATTAACAACAGAAAGATATGGAATTGCTCGAAAGATTTCTGAAATACGTCAGCTTCGATACCCAGAGCGACGAGAGCAGTACGACCTTCCCCTCGACCGAGAAGCAGAAGGTGCTGCTCAACTATTTGGCGGATGAGATGCGCGGCCTCGGCCTGACCGAGGTGGAGATGGACAGCTACGGCTACGTGATGGGAACGATTCCCGCCACGCCCGGTTGCGAGGACAAACCCGTCATCGGCTTCATCTCCCATGTCGATACGAGTCCCGACATGAGCGGCAAGGATATCAAGCCGCAGATCATCGAACACTACGACGGCAAGGATATCCGGCTGAACGAGACGGTTACCATGCGTGTGGCCGACTTCCCCGAACTGTCGTTCTTCAAGGGCCATACGCTCATCACGACCGACGGCACCACGCTGCTCGGCGCCGACGACAAGGCCGGTGTGGCCGAGATCATGACGATGGCCGAGTATCTGCTCTCCCATCCGGAGATCAAACACGGCAAGATTCGCATCGGCTTCACACCCGACGAGGAGGTGGGACGCGGCGTGGATTACTTCGACGTGGCCCGCTTCGGTGCGCAGTATGCCTACACGGTGGACGGCGGCTTCGAGGGTGAGCTGGAGTATGAGAACTTCAACGCCGCCTCGGCTCACTTTGACGTGCAGGGCAAGAATATCCACCCCGGATCGGCCAAAGACAAGATGCTCAACGCGCTGCGCGTGGTGTGCGAGATCGATGCCCTGCTGCCCGAGGCACAGCGTCCGGAGCACACCGAGGGGTATGAGGGCTTCTATCACCTGGCCAGCATCAGCGGCAGCGTGGAGAAGGCCGAGTCCTACTACATCATCCGCGATCACGACCGTGCGAAGTTCGAGCAGAAGAAGGACTTTGCCCGTCAAGTGGCCGATTTCATGAACCTGAAATACGGCGAAGGTACCGTGACGCTGACCCTCAAGGATCAGTACTACAACATGCGCGAGATGGTGGAACCCCATCCCGAACTGATTGCCCGCGCCGAGGAGGCCATGCGCAAGGCCGGTGTGGTGCCGGCCGTCAAGCCGATCCGCGGCGGTACGGACGGTGCGCGCCTCTCCTACATGGGGCTGCCCTGTCCGAACCTCTTCACGGGCGGCATGAACTTCCACGGCAAGTACGAATATGCGTCGCTGGACACGATGAAACGCGCCCTGCAGACGCTCATCAACCTGGCCGAACTGTGGGCCCGATAGCCCCGGTTCCGAACAACGCGAGACAAACCATTTTTCACTATTATTTTTAACGAACAGTAATGAAGAAGTTTTTTGTAACGGCGGCGGCTTTGTGCATGGCATTCAGTCTCGGCGCCCAGACCTCGACGCCTGCTGAGGAAAAACCGGCAAACCCGTACCAGTTTACGATGATCTATGACGTACCGGCTACCTCGATCAAGGATCAGGCCAGCAGCGGTACGTGCTGGAGCTTTGCCAGCTGCGCCTTCCTGGAGAGCGAACTGCTGCGCATGGGCAAGGGTGACTACGATCTGTCGGAAATGTGGATTGCCCGTCACGCATATCTGGAGAAAGCCAAGAAATATGCCCGCATGCACGGCAAGGCCGAGTATTCGCAGGGCGGCGCCACCCACGACGTGATGAACATGATCCGCCTCTACGGCATCGTGCCCGAGGAGGTTTACACCGGTCTGCAGTACGGCACCGACAAACACCTGCACAGCGAGGTGGAGGCCGTCCTGAAGGGCTACATGAAGGGTGTGATTTCCAACGCCAACGGCAAACTGACGCCCGTATGGGCCGATGGTCTGAACGGCATTCTGGACGCTTACTTCGGCGAGGTGCCCGAGACGTTCGTCTATAACGGCAAGGAGTACACGCCCCAGAGCTTCGCCGAGGAGCTGGGCTTGAACATGGATGACTATGTTTCGTTCACGTCGTTCACCCACCATCCCTTCTATACGCAGTTCGCCATGGAGGTACCCGACAACTGGGCCTGGGGGTTGTCGTGGAACGTGCCGATGGACGAGCTGATGCGCATCATTGACAACGCTCTGGAGAACGGCTATACGGTAGACTGGGCTTCCGACGTGAGCGAGCCCGGCTTCCAGTACTCGAAAGGTTTTGCCGTGATTCCCAGCGCCACCAGCGAGACGATGAAGGATTCCGAGTGGGCCAAATGGGAGTCGCTCTCGCCCCGCAGCCAGAGCTCGATGATCGCCAAGGCCACCGAGCCGCTCGACGAGGTGACCGTAACGCAGGAGATGCGCCAGGAGGCTTTCGACAACTACCAGACGACCGACGACCACGGCATGCTGATTACCGGCATGGCCAAGGATCAGAACGGCAAGATCTTCTACAAGGTGAAGAACTCGTGGGACGTGTCGAACCTGTATGACGGCTACTTCTACGCATCCAAACCCTTCGTAGAGTACAAGACGCTCAACATCCTCGTTCACAAGAACGCCGTGCCGAAGGATCTGCGCAAGAAACTCGGCATCAAATAGCAATCGGTTGACATGCTTGGTCGGGCCGCTTTCCCTGCGAAGGCGGCCCGATCTGTGTTTGGCAGGGAGCGGTGCGAAGCCGTGGCCCGCAGGAGCAGCGAAGGGGCACGGTTGCTGCGGTGGTTGTGTGGTTGTGTGGTTGTGTGGTTGTGTGGTTGTGTGGAGCGTAAGGGGCGGTCGTTAGCAGTCGGGGGGCGGCAACCGGCAGGGCAGACCGGGCGATGGAAGAGGAGACTGGTGCGCAGGATGGAGCGGCAGGAAAAGGGTGGGCCGTGCAACGGGCCTGGCGGCGGATGGGCGGAACGAGGCGCAAGGGCATGATGCGGCGGAAACAGGGTAGCGTAGAACTGTCGTGCACGGAGCAGGGGGTGCCTGTGCAGCGACAAACACGCGAAGCGGACGAAGGTGGCGCGGCGGGCGGTCCGGAACGAGTCGGGATGCCCGGATGGCGGCCTGCAGACGTGTTGCGGACAAAGTGCCCGGGCCGGATGGATGGGGTGGCGGTTCGTCGGCGCGGCCGGTTGGCGGTGGAGAAGACCGGGAAAACCGTAAAGTAACGGAATTGTAGCAAGATTGTGGCCGGAAATGTTGCGATTTCCGAAAAGAATCGTTTGTTTTGTATCGGGTTTCGGAAAAATCCGATCGAGCTACTTTGTACTTTTTTGATGAAAGTAACTCGGCCGGATTGTTTTTTCGGGGACCTGTAAACTTTACTGGGATGAAAAACAAGTATATCGACCTGATCGAACAGACGTTCGACTTTCCGCAGGATGAGTTCACGGTGGAGGATAACGAACTCTATTTTCACGGCGTGCCGCTGATGGACATCATCAAGCAGTACGGCACACCGCTGAAGATCTCCTATCTGCCGAAAATTTCTTCGCAGATCAACCGGGCCAAGCGGATGTTCAACGTGGCGATGGCCAAGGTCGATTACAAGGGATCGTACAACTATTGCTACTGTACGAAGAGTTCCCACTTCTCGTTCATTCTCGAGGAGGCGCTCAAGAATGACATCAACCTCGAAACCTCGTCGGCCTACGACATCCATATCATCAAGGCGCTCTACGACAGCGGGTTGATTAACAAGGATATCTTCATTATCTGCAACGGATACAAGCGTCCCCAGTATGTGGAAAACATCGCCGCGCTCATCAACGACGGTTTCTCGAACATGATTCCCGTGCTGGACAACAAGCAGGAGCTCGATCTGCTGGACATCGTCGAGCGTCCCTGCCAGATCGGCATCCGCATCGCCACGGAGGAGGAACCCCGCTTCGATTTCTATACTTCGCGACTGGGTATCCGCTACAACGATGTGATACCTTTCTATAAGGAGAAGATCCGCGGCAACCGGAAGGTGAGCCTCAAGATGCTTCACTTCTTCATCAATACGGGCATCAAGGATACGGCCTACTACTGGAACGAACTGCACAAGTGTATCCAGATCTACTGCGATCTGAAGAAGCTGGCTCCCGAACTCGATTCGCTTAACATCGGCGGCGGATTCCCGATCAAGAACTCGCTGGCCTTCGACTACGACTACGAATACATGACCGAGGAGATCGTGGCACAGGTCAAGAACATGTGCAACGCCAACGGGGTGGAAGAGCCCAATCTCTTCACCGAGTTCGGTTCCTTCACGGTGGGCGAGAGCGGTGCGGCCCTCTTCTCGATCATCAACCAGAAGCAGCAGAACGACCGCGAGAGCTGGTACATGATCGACAGTTCGTTCATGACGACGCTGCCGGACATCTGGGGTATCAACCAGCGTTACCCGCTGCTGGCCATCAACAACTGGGACAAGGAGTACCAGCGGGTGTTCCTCGGCGGCCTCACGTGCGACAGCCAGGACTATTACAGCGGCGAGGCCCACTCCAATGCGGTCTTCCTGCCGAAACTGACGCCCGGCGAGACGCAGTACATCGGTTTCTTCCATACGGGCGCCTACCAGGAGTCGCTGGGCGGCTTCGGCGGCATTCAGCACTGTCTGATCCCCGCCCCGAAACACATTATCATTGACCGCGACAAGAGTGACAACGAATACTACACCCGTCTCTTCGCCAAGGAGCAGAGCTACCGCTCGATGATGCGCATCCTCGGCTACTGATCCGGGACGGACGATATACTACGCAGCGCAGGCACGCTTCCCAATAGGGAGGCGTGCCTGTTGTTTTGCTAACGTCCGCGAACCGTTGCGTCGGCCGGCACAGGGTCGGGCGATGGATGCAGCGGGGCAAATCGGAGGCGCAGCACAAAGGCTATCTGTTCGGCCATGCGGCGGATGATGCCTTCAGCCCGGTTCCGCATTCCTTCAGCAACTCGACGATGCGGTGCCATTGAACCGGAGTGATCCACGGACAGCCGGGATAGGCGAACTGTATGATGTTGGCGGTCCGTACCGCATCGAGCAGGGACGAGAAATCTTTCTCCAGCGTACGGGTGCGTGTCGCCGTTTCGACAATGGTAAAGTGATCTTTCATGAAGAGTTTCTGCAGGTCGCTGTGCCGGGTGATGCCGTATTGCCTACGCGGGCTTCCGTTGATGACGGTAACGTCTGTGTTTATTTGAACTCCGAACGATCATCAGGGGGAAAGCTCCGGGCGATATTCGGCGCATGGTGGATAATGCCCCTCAAGATAGGGCCGTCTGCCCGAGGCTTTGCTGCAGGACGCTGTCGGGGGTGTGCAGTCAATTCGGAAACGGGTCGGATCGCTCCGCAATCGTTTGGCCGTCCGCCAGGTGCATCTCCGTCGTAGGCGGCCGCAAAGCGCTGTGGTAGCCGTTGTTTCGAATCCGTGGAATCGGATTCCGCATGCGGGGGCTAATTTGCACCCCGGCGAATGGCTCCGCGGCATGTGGAGTCCCGGATCCGTGCCCCGTTGTTTTGCGCGGTACGGCATGCGGACGGCTACGTCTCTGCGTGCCCGGGGTGCGACATCGGAGCCGGTAAGGTGTGCGGTGACCGGGAACAAGCTCGTGCTCGGCTATGCCTGCTGGCCATTCGTCCTGGTAAACCTTTTCGGTTGGCGTACGCTGTCGTCGGCCGCTGGGACATTATCCTTTAATTTTTACAACCATGAACAGAAAAACCATCATTATCGCGGCGGCCGTCATCGTGGCCGTCGCGCTGGGCGTGCTCTACGTCAAGTTCACGCCCGTGTGGGCCTCGCTCACTACCGTTGCGGCCGCTGCCGGTGGCCTCGTTGTCGGCTGGATCGCCCATATCCTCTACGCCAAATACGTCAAGTGATGGCCCGCGCTGAACGATTGATGCCGTTCATCCTGCGCTGGGAGGGCGGCCTCTCCGACCATCCGGCCGACCGGGGCGGAGCCACAAACAAGGGCGTCACGCTGTCCACCTTCCAACAGTTCTACGGCGCCGACCGCACCGCCGACGACCTGCGCGCCATGACAGACGAACAATGGCTCCACATCTTCCGCGAGGGTTATTGGAACCGCTGGCAGGCCGACCGCATCGCCAGCCAGTCGCTGGCCAACCTGCTCGTGGACTGGG
>DXCC01000001.1 GCA_019116245.1 Candidatus Tidjanibacter faecipullorum | reverse complement strand
TAGATAAAACCGAGGGGAGGAGTCTTTCCGAGCCCGGGACGTCCGACCAGCATCATATAAAGGGATGGGCAAGTTTTCCACTCGCCCTTTATACGGATATGACAAGAGTTGCCTATTGCAGTAGCAACAGCGGAAAGAATAATAGACGCAGTATATTCCACATTGAAATTTTCGTATCTGGCAAGATTGAGGATAATCTCCTGTATCTTGTCCGGAAAGGCATCCAACGGAAGACCTGTTTCCGGAATGCCTTCCACCTCCGAACGAAGCATGTTGGTCAAATGAATGGTGTCAAACATAGCCACCTCCTTCCTGTTTGGGAAGTTCATCACCAATAGCGAAAGCTTCATAATGGAAACGGCGCAGAAAGCGATCCACGTCTTCCTGCGTGTACCAGTATTTATCACCTTCACGCGAGTAGCCGAGATAGCCGTTGTCTCGCAACTTTTTCAGATACTTTTCTTTGATGTTCAATTTCTCCATCAAAGACTTGTTGTCATATAGACGGTGTCCGCCTTCATGAGCCGGAGGCGGCAGTTTCTCTTGTCTCTCCACTATGCTGAGAATCTTTTCAAGCAATTCCCGGTCGCATAGCTTCTCTACATTCGTTTCTTTAGCCATACTTAAAACAATTATGGCCGATTGCCCTGATGCACACTCAGACCTTCAGCCTGGTTATACGATATGGTACGATTGTGCACATCGCACCAGAATCACGGCACGAATGTATGAAATAGCTGAGGACTAATAAGTTACAATAAATTATCCAATGTTAGGACAGGTGTTATGGAAAGTTATGATTCTGTCACAACTTTGTATGTAACCAGTTGATTACCAGTAACAAAAAAAAGAGGAAAATAAAATTGAAAAAATCGAAGATTGCCAGATGAAGCGAAACAAAATGCATAACAAGCCAGAAGCTAAGACTTGCCAAGAACGAAGATAATACCCTTCGTTTTTTATCACTTCTGAAAAAACTTGTCAATTTCTCCGGCATTGTTAGGGACGGGCATATCCCTCCTGTTCTGCCGGGACTGTCCGATACCGGTCTGTTCAAATAGTGCGTTAAGCTCGACATCTGGAAAGAGTCCGTTGCCGAATTCCCAAAAAGTCTTCTGTTCGTATTTGGAATATTCAGGATAATCGCCGCAATATATTCGACCACACATATAGGCAAGAAGAGCCTTTGTCCCTTTCCAGCTATAATGGGACCCGACCTCTTCAATATATCCGGCTTCTATTGCTTTCGCAAAGATTGTACGGGCAAGTGAAGTATCAAGTCTTCCCGACAATACAACCCCTTTGGGGGAATCCGTACATTCAGAATGATTATCTATGGGTTGAACGGTTTGCTGATTCTTTTCCCTAAGTTTGATGCGTAACTTTTCCGCTCCGTATGCAAATACACCCGATAAGACAAGGGCGGTGAAAATGCCTGTTATTACGACAGGATCAGGATGGTTGTTGTCCTTTACCGGATCAATTATCCCAAGACCTATAAGAAGCAAAGTCCCTATGAAAAAGACTATTGCAGCAGACCACATGATTATTCTATGGTATCGTTTGAATAGGATAGAAAGTAACAATACCAGAACAAATGCACACACCAACAATAGGAATACCTGCGTAATAGTCATCTCAAATCAATTTAGGTGTAAAATTAATGAATGTTTTCAATAGCCATCTACATTCATCAGACAATTTCGAGAGAAGCAAAATCATCTTTCAGGCGTGCCACCTCTGCGGACAGCGTTTCGGGCAGAAATTTGGCATAAACCTTTTCGGTGACATCCGTGCTTCCATGACCGAGCAAACGACTGACAACCGACATGGAAAGTCCCTTGTTCAGTGCAAAGACCGCAAACGAATGCCGGCCGCAATGCATTGAGAGGGTAAACGGAAGCCTTATCTGTTCTCCGACAACCGCCAGCGACTGATTGATACATTTCGTTGCATTGTTACGGGCCTTGTACAGAGCCTCCGCATCATCAAGATCCAGATCATCCTTTACCAAGTTGAATACATACCGGCATCCGGCACGTTTCTCCTGCCACCGATGTAGTATATGCAAGGCAGGTTCTGTAAGAGGAATTACATGGCGCTTGTTCGTCTTGATCATGATTTTTCTCAGTTCCTTCTTCTCAAAATTGACATGGCCCCACTGCAATGTCATCACATCGACAACACGGAGTCCACAGGCATGGAAGGCAAAGAAGAACATTTCCAAAAACTCCTTACGGCGCGGTTCGGTGCAGGCATGGTAATATTCCAGTAACGCGGACATCTGTTCCTTTGAAAGATACTTGCCATCAAACTCATTGTCTTCGTCCGCAAGAGATATCTTAGAGGCGATACGCATATCTTGAATCCTCGCATTGACGGCATGGTCTATCATCTTCATTTCGGAAGCATAGGCACACGCCTTCAGAATCGGAGTCAAGGCATGGTTGATCGTTGCATCGCTGTTCTGTTTTATCTCACGCCGCCACCTGATGTATTCGTCAATCAGTTCAACCGATATTTCACCTAAATAGATACTGTCCGGCTTATAGGTACCGTTCTTTGTTGCACGGAGAAAGATACGGAAGATATTCATGCCGCTCTTGCCGTTCTCATAGCGGCTGCGTCCGATTCGGTTTCTCGAATAATCGGATTCAAGCCTTTCCTGAACAAACTCGATAAAATCCTTTCCTTTGTCCTCCCGTGTGAGCGGTTTGTCGGCCAAAAGATCTGATATTACCTGCTCCGTAATCTGGTTTGGATGTTTCTGCTGAAACTCGGCCAAAAGGCTGTCAATCTTATCTACCCTGGCAAGCAACAGACTGTTGATACGGTTGGCTTCCGGGCCATAGCTCGCCCTGACTCCGCCACGTCCCTTGTTGGCTTTCTCGTTCCAGTCTCCCAACCGGACAAAGATATTCATACCCTTGCGTATCACCTGCCGGTTCCAGGTGTATTCAAGCTGGACAAGATACTGTTTGGCAGGATCAATCTCACCCCTGACATGCAGGCGGTAGCGTCCCAATGGATATAGTCGTTTAGGTCTTCCCATAATGGAGGATATTTGAATTGGAAATACAGCTTGCGGCAATACTCACAAACCTCTGTAAAGGTAATGAATTTTGTCCAAACAAATCCCGATTTTTCCTCCGAAAAACGTATTTTGTCCAAATAAACCACGCCATTTGAGGCGGTCAGACGCTGTTGTCCAAACAAATTAAATCCCCGCCAATCTTATTGATTAACAGGGATTTAATAGCTGTTTTTGTGCTTAAAATCGCACTAATATTCCTCCTCGTTGAAGAAGAAGTCGTCCTTGCTCGGGTAGTCGGGCCAGATATCTTCGATGCTTTCGTAAATATCGCCCTCGTCTTCTATTTCGTTCAGGTTCTCGATCACTTCAAGCGGCGCGCCCGAACGCACGGCATAATCCAGCAATTCTTCTTTGGTTGCGGGCCACGGTGCATCCTCCAGTTTGGAGGCCAGTTCTAATGTCCAATACATGATTTCCGTAATTTAAGCTGTTAGCGTTCTTTTTTCGGTTCGGATTGCGAATATATACAAAATTTCCCAATGGCGACCGTCCGAAGGATCGGAAACGAACCGGTGGCTGAAAAAGGCCTTTTCGCTCTTCCCTTCTACACGCCAACAACGGACAATGCGCCGCTTTTATTGTCGGCCAGCTACGGAATCCACAAAGTTTCCTCGACATGCAGCAGGTCGATCAGCCGGCGACCTACCGCATAGAAGTAATCGGACAAACGGTTCAGATAGGTCAGGGCACGCGCGGAAACCGTATATTCCGCCGCGGCACGACAGGCCCGACGTTCGGCCCGGCGGCACACCGTGCGGCAGATATGGGCCTGCGAAACGAGCGGATGACCTCCCGGCAGCGTAAAATAGCGGATCGGGGTCAGCAGCTCGCTGACGGCATCGATCCGGCGTTCGATCTCCGCAATCTCCTCGTCCGACAGATCGGGCACCTTGTCACCCTCATACCCCTCGCCAAGCGCCAGGAGCGATTCGATGGCCATCAACCGGCGCAGGATCGTCACCAGATCCTCCTCGAAATCGGCAATGCCCGCCTCGGCAAGCCGGTCGCGCAACATGGCCGTTTGGGCGGAGAGTTCATCGACCGAGCCGTAAGCCTCCACGCGAATGTCGAATTTGGCGGCCCGTTCGCCACCGATCAGCGAGGTTGTTCCGCCGTCGCCGCCTTTGGTGTAGAGTTTCATGGGTATTTTCTAAAGTTTGATATGTTCCTTGCTGAGGCCCCGATCGGTGAACAGAAACAGTATGCTGCGGCAGTCCAGGCTGAGCCCTCCGTGCCGTGCCACCGCTTCCAGACACTGGCGGTAACGTTCGCGCGAGGCACGCGGCCGGAAGAGCGCCACCACCCGGTAGCCCTCCGTCACCGGCGGGATCGGTCCGCTGACGCAACAGTACATGCCACTCCCCCCGCCTTCCCGGGCAGCCCGGTCCAGGGAGAATCCCTCGCAGGCGTCGTAATCATAAACCGCCTGCGCCATACGGGCCGTATGCTTGCCCACATGGGCCTGTCGGAGTGCATCACACAGCGGACCGGCCGCATGCAGGTGGCGCCGTTTCATGAACACCTCGCGCACCAGCCGGTACGCAAACGGAGAGTGAACACCGTGGCCCCGGAAATGGCGCACCCGCAGATGAACGGCCGTCCGCCGCAGGTTCCAGGTCAACGATCGTGTCCGCTCCGCTCCCATCATCGGTTCTATGCTTCGTGCCGCAACAGGCCGGCCAGCCGACCGGTCGAAAAAGCAATTTGCAGATTGTAGCCGCCCGTATTGGCATCCAGATCGAGTACTTCGCCCGCAAAGTAGAGACCGCGGATGCGGAGCGACTCCAGCGTCCGGGGATTGACCTCCCCGACGGAGATGCCTCCGGCCGTGATGATCGCCTCGGTAAAGGGGCGATAGTCGCTGATCGGAATACGGAAATCCTTCAGTACCCGGATCAGCTCCTCTTCCTGGGTCGGCGTAAAGGAGGAGAGCAGCCGTTTGGGGTGAGTGCCGATCATACGGGCCACGGGGGTCATCATCTCGCGCGGCATCAGTTTGCGCAACAGATCCGACACCACCCCGCCGGCCGGCAGAGCGGCCCGCTCACGGGCGATGCGCTCCCGCACCGTCTCCGCATCGAGGGCCGGTTTCAGATCGAGCGACAGTTCGACCTTGTGCCCTTCGATCAGGGCATCTACGGCCCGACGGCTCATGCGCAGGACAACGGCCCCTTCCACGCCGCGCGAGGAGAAGACCATCTCGCCGAATTCGTCGGTCACCCGTTCGCCGTCCACCAGCAGGGCGACCCGCACATTGCGCAGCTGCAGTCCCTCCAGTGCCGCACGATCGGGCAATGAGGTTTCCAGCGGCACCAGCGAGGGGCGGATCGGCTCGATGGCATGCCCCACGGCATGGGCCAGCGCATATCCGTCGCCGGTCGAACCGGTGGCCGGATAGGAGGCTCCGCCGGTGCAGAGCACCACGGCTGGAGCTTCGAGGCGGCGCAGGAATCCCCGTTTGGTGCGGTATTCGACGCCACGGATGCGGTCGCCCAGCAGGAGCAGCCGCGTCACGGTCGCATGGCAGATCAGATCGACCTCCTCGTCACGACACCAGTCGACCAGCGCATCGGCGATATCCCAGGCCTTGCCGCTCTTGGGGAAGACACGGCCTCCGCGCTCCGTCTCTAGCCGAACGCCCCTGCGCTCGAAAAAGCGGACGAGGGCACGGTTGTTGAACGCTTCGTAAGCCGGCCGGAAAAAGTCGCGGTTGGTCTGTACCTTCTCCAGAAACTCCTCCTCGGGTTTGATATTGGTCAGGTTGCAGCGTCCCTTGCCCGTGATGCGGATCTTGCGGGCCGGTTTCTCCATTTTTTCCAGCAGGACGACTTTGAGTCCCTTCGAGGCGGCCGTTCCGGCAGCCATCAGACCCGCCGCGCCGCCGCCGACGACAATCAGGTCGTATTCCTTCACGTTCTCCGTGAGCAATTCTCCTTGTTCCATACTGCAAAGATAACCGCTTGCCGCCAAACCGGTCGCAATGCGGGGCAATTTTATGGCACCGTCCGCCCAAAATGGCTATCTTTGCACAAACGGCTCCCAAGGCCGCCACAATCGTCATGGAACAGACCCTTACGCTCCGCTACCGTCACTTTGCGTCGCTCGACATGCTCGACGAGGCCGATGCCCGGCTTGTGGCCAAAGCGCGGCAGGCCCTGGCGTGTGCCTATGCCCCCTACTCCCACTACCGGGTCGGTGCGGCAGCCCGGCTGGCCAGCGGACGGATTGTCACGGCGGGCAACCAGGAGAGCCCCGTCTTCCCGGCCGGACTGTGCGCCGAACGGGTGCTGCTCTTCCGCCACATGGCCGAAGCCCCCGATGATCCCATCGTGACCCTGGCCGTTACCTCCGAGTCGCCCGACCGGGTGTGCACCCCCTGCGGCGGATGCCGCCAGGTCATGGCCGACGTCATCGGTCGCCAGGGACGCCCCTTCCGGCTCATCATGAGCAACGCCCGGAACGCCATCCTCGTGGAGGATGCCTCCGTGCTGCTGCCGTTCGCCTTTTCGCTCGACTAACTTTATCCATTTGCAATTCGATCCATGGCAGACATCCGTTTCTCGCCCGACGACATCCTCTACGAGGACAACCACCTGATCGCGGTCAACAAACCCGCCGGCATGCTCACCCAGAGCGATCCCAGCGGCGAAGAGGGCCTCGAAGATTTCATCAAGGCCTACATCAAGCGTCGCGACGCCAAACCGGGCGACGTATTTCTCGGTGTGGCGCACCGCATCGACCGCCCCGTGAGCGGCGTGGTGCTCTTTGCCAAGACCAGCAAGGCGCTGGTGCGGCTCAACGAAATGCTGCGCGACCGGCAGATCCGCAAAATCTACTGGGCCGTCACGGAGGAGGCTCCGGCCGAGACGGAAGGCACGCTGCGCAACTGGATGACGCGCGACGGCAAGACCAACAAGGCACACGCCTACTCCTCGCCCCGCAAGGATGCCAAGGAGGCCGTCCTGCACTACAAGCTGTTGGGCAGCAGCAAGAATTACCGGCTGCTGGAAATCGAGCTGATCACCGGACGTCACCACCAGATCCGCTGTCAGCTGGCCAAAGCGGGATGTCCGATCAAGGGCGATCTGAAATACGGCGCCGCGCGATCCAACCCCGGAGGCGGCATTTCGCTCCACTCGCGGAGCCTGTCGTTCATCCATCCGGTACGCAAGGAACCGGTCACGATCGTCGCCCCCGTACCCCGTCAGGATGCGCTGTGGGCCTTCTTCGAAGCCTCCCAGAGCGAAGCGTGATGCGACCCGTGCATACGCAAGGGGGCAGAATCCGGTGATTCCGCCCCCTTGCTGTTTTTCGCTTCTATTCCGTTACTCCGCCGGATAGACCCGACGGGCCCACTCCGTCTCGAGCCAGGCAGCACGGGTTACCGGCAGCTCCTCACGCGGAATGTAGGACGAAATACCGCACACCCGGTTGGCATCGAAGAATCCGCCGCCCCACGTACCCAGCGCCGAATAGACCCGCTCGGTGTGGTTCTCCTGCACGATCGTCTCACCGAGCGCCCGGTCAAAGGCATCGAAGGCCGTCTGTGCGGTTTCCTGCCCGTTTTGGGCAATGTTCTGCATGTAGTCCCGCAGATCGAAGAAGGCGTGGTTGGTCGGAATCACCTCCAGGGGCTGAATGGCATCAATGGTCGGCTCACCGGCCGTCTCGTAAACCGCCTTGACGGCTTCGGCCAGCGCATCGAAGCCACCGGTCCGCACCGCCACGAAGGTAGCCGACGGATAGGGCTGCCCGGCATAGTAATCGACGATGCGGTTCACCACCGAGGCCAGACGCTGTTCGAGCGTATAGCAGTTGTCGGCCAGTACGGGCAGCACCTTATGATAGGGAATGCCGTCGCCCATGATCTCGGCCGAAGAGGTCAGCACATAGGGAGCCACATGGCGCAGGGCGTAGAACGTTTCGACCGAGGCCATGAAGCAGGCGTCGAAAATCACATAGTCAAGCGGAATGGCCGTCAACCCCTCGGCCAACGACTCGAGGGTCATGTAATGATCGCCATCGGGACCGAAGGCACGGGTCAGCGCATCGTCCGGACGGCGCAGGTCGTGCTCGGGGACGAACGGCTGCGCACCCGGCAGGCGCTGGTTCATCACGTTGATCAGTTCGGGCGGAAACCATCCCGTACCGTGAGCCGCCAGCGTGATGCCGTAGGTGTCGGCCGGAGCCAGCCGGGCGGCATCCTTCAGGACGGTCTGCATGACGGCCGGATCGGCCGAATCCTGATCGCCGTAATCGATCAGTACCTGCTCGACCGCCTCGCCGTCGCGCAACACGATCTCCGACAGCGTGGTCTGCTTCGCACTCAGGTAGTCCGTGCGGCCGTCGAAATAGACCAGCACGCGGACATTGTCCGGCAAACCGGCCTTCACGGCCGCCTTGGCCATCTCCACATTGGCCCGCTGGTAGCGCCACAGGTTGTTGTCGGCCACCATGTACATGATGAACGTGTGCGGGTCGCCGCTCACCGGCGGCTGCGGAGCGGTCGTTTTCTTACAGCCGGCCAATGCGGCAAGCGTCAGCAGGCCAGCCAGAAGGTATCGGAGAAAGCGCATGGTTTTCTATGGTGGTTTAAGCGTTTGTCTATTGATTCTTTTCCAGAGGAATGTCGTTTATCTGCCAGCGCTGCTTCTGTTTCGGCATCTCCTCCGGATGGCGGAACACGCGGCTGAAATCGAAGTAGTAGCCTTTGCTCTCCGGCCGGCCCTGTTCGTTGGCCACGGTAACATATTCCGCCGAGCGTGACACCACCAGCCGTTTGAGCACCGTTTTGCCCCGCGCGGCCAGCCAGTCGGCGGCATGTTCGAAGCGCAGGACGTGCAGGGGCGACTTTTCGCTCCGCCCCGTACCGGAAGCACCAATGGTGGCCAGCACCTTGGTCAGCCGGTCGTAGTTGATCCGTTCGTTGAGCGTATCGCCGATCGTACCGTAGGCATAGACCAGAAAGTTCAGGTTGCGCGGACTGAAGGGGTCGCTCCGCATCACCTCGTCGGCACAGCGGATCACCGCCTCCATGTCTTCGTACCGGATCGAATCCTGATTGATCCGCTCCAGCACCGCCAGCATGTCGTCCTCGGCCTTGATGGGGCGCAGCGGGCGGTAATTCTCCGAGAAGGCGTACCCGTAATAGAGATAATAGTAGTCCGTTGCGGTCAGCGTCGTGTCGCCCGCCCGGTAACGCATCATCAGAGAGGGATAATAGTAGGGCGACGCCTCGTCGAGCGTCCGGGCGAAAATATCCTCGTCGTCGGGTGCCTGTTGGGCCTGCGCCGCACCGAGGCACACGCCCACCGCCAGCAGCAGGATCGCAAAGGTCTGTCGTAACATGCGCATGGTATGATCTTTTACGAAGCTAACGTCGCCCGCCGACCGTTTATTTGCCCGGTGCATTGAGTTCGCGCATCAGCTGGCTGATGCGGGCATACAGCCCTTCCGACACGCCCACCAGCGGCAGACGCAACCGGTTGCGCAGGATGCCCAGCGACGCCAGCGCGGCCTTGACACCGGCCGGATTGCCTTCGGCAAAGAGCGCCTCGCCCAGCGGGGCTATGCGTTGCCATACCTGTTCGGCGTAATCCGCCTCGTGCGCCATGGCGGCGGCAATCATTTCGGAGACCTGTTTCGGGCAGACATTGGCCGCCACGGAGATCAGACCGTCACCCCCCAGAGCGATCAGCCCCAGCGCATGGTTGTCGTCGCCCGACAGCACATGGAACCCTTCGGACCGGCCGGCCGTCAGTGCGGCAATCTGTTTCATATCGCCGCAGGCTTCCTTGATGCCGAGGATGTTCTCCACCTCGCGGGCCAGCCGCAGTGTGGTCTCCGCCTGCATGTTCACCCCGGTACGGCCCGGCACGTTGTACATCAGCACGGGAACCGGCGAGGCCTCCGCAATGGCCCGGTAATGGGCATACAGACCGGCCTGCGACGGTTTGTTATAATAAGGAGTCACGCTCAACACGGCGCTCACTCCCTCCAGGTCGAATTCGCCCAGAGCACGGACCACAGCCGCCGTATTGTTGCCTCCCAGGCCGGCCACCAGCGGAAGCCGACCCGCATTGCGGCGACGGATGCGATCCAGCACGGCTTTCCGCTCGTCCGGGAAGAGGGTCGGCGTCTCGGCCGTCGTACCGAGCGCTACAAGATAATCCACGCCGCCTGCCGTGACATAATCGACCAGCAGATCCAACGCATCGAAATCAACATCACCATTATCTTGAAAAGGGGTGACCAAGGCCACGCCCAACCCCGAAGGAAAAGGTTTCATACGAACTGTCAATTAGTTAGCCGATCGTCTCCGTGTCTTCCGCATGCAAGGCGGCGCCCCGGCGACAATCCTGTCATACAAATATAACGGTTTTTCCGTTAACGGCGTCGGCCCGTCCCTCAGAAGAGCGTAGGCTGCACGACCGCCTCGTCATGCCGTTCGCCGATCATCCGCTCGAACTCCTCTTCCGACAGCATCCGCACGCCGAGTTTCGTCGCCTTGGCCAGTTTGGCAGGGCCTACCCCCGTACCGGCCAGCAGGTAGTCGGCATTGCCCGACACGGCTGCCAGGTTGCGTCCCCCGTGCTGTTCGATCAGTCGCTTGAGTTCCTCGCGGCTGTGGCGCTCGAAGGTGCCGGAGATCACGATGCTCAATCCGGCCAACGCATCGGAGAGGCGTTCCTCCCCGACCGTCTCGAACTGTAGTCCGGCCGCCCGCAGCCGTTCGATGATCCGCCGGTTGACCGAATCGGCAAAATATTCCCGCACGCTGCGGGCAATCGTCTTGCCCACTTCGTCCACCTGCGCCAGCTCCTCCTCCGAGGCGGCCGCCAGCGCATCGAGCGACTTGAAGTGAGCCGCCAGGATCCGGGCCGTGGCCTCACCCACAAACCGGATGCCCAGCGCATACAGCACCCGCGCAAAGGGCACGCTACGCGACCGCTCCAGGCTGGCCATGATGTTGGCCGCCGACTTGGCTCCCAGCCGGGGCAAGGCGGCGATCCGCTCCGGCGCGAGGTCGTACAGATCGGCCGCATCGCGCACCAGCCCCTGTTCGAAGAAAAGCCCTACGGTTTCCTCGCCGATTCCCTCGATATTCATCGCCTTGCGCGAAATGAAATGGACAATCCGGCCCACGATCTGCGGTGTGCATCCGCTGCTGTTGGGACAGTACCAGGCCGCCTCCCCCTCGTAACGCTCCAGCGGAGCGCCGCATTGGGGACACGTCCGGACGAACTCCAGCGGACGGCTCTCCGCCGGGCGCATGGAGAGTTCCACGCCCGTTATTTTGGGAATGATCTCCCCACCCTTTTCGACATAGACATGGTCGCCGATGCGCAGGTCGAGCAACGCGATCTGATCGGCATTGTGGAGCGAGGCCCGTTTGACCACCGTTCCGGCCAGCAGCACGGGAGTCAGATTGGCCACCGGGGTGACCGCCCCCGTCCGTCCGACCGAAAACTCCACCGAAAGCAGTTCGGTGAGCGCCTCCTCAGCCTTGAATTTATAGGCAACCGCCCAGCGGGGCGCCTTGGCCGTGGCTCCCAGCCGCCGTTGGATATCGTAACTGTTCACCTTGACCACCGCCCCGTCCGTGGCATAGGGCAGCCCCTCGCGCAGGGAGTCCGTCTCGCGGATGAATGCCTCGATCTCTTCCCAGGTCCGACAGCGGCGCATGTGGTCGGAGATGCGGAAGCCCCACGTGCGCGCCTTGTTCAGCGCATCCCAATGAGAGTTGAAGGGCAGATTCTCCCCCGCCATGGCATAGAGAAAACAGTCGAGCCGGCGCGCCGCAACCACCGACGAGTTCTGGAGCTTCAGCGTACCGGCCGCCGCATTGCGTGGATTGGCAAAGGGCACTTCGCCGATCTCCTCACGCTCGGCATTCAACCGGGCAAATTCGGCCCGGGGCATGTAGATTTCGCCACGCATCTCGAAATCATCCGGATAATCGTCGCCCGTGAGCACCAGCGGCACGCTGCGGATGGTCCGCACGTTGGCCGTCACGTCGTCCCCCACCGTGCCGTCACCGCGTGTCTCGGCACGTAGCAGCCGGCCGTGTTCGTAGGTCAGGGAAATGGCCGTGCCGTCGAACTTGAGCTCGCAGACAAAATCGGCTTCGGGCGCCTCTTCCCGAACCCGGTCGTAAAATTCGCGCAACTCCTCCAGCGAATAGGTATTGGAGAGGGACATCATCGGATAGCGGTGACGCACGCTCTCGAACCGGTTGGTCAGGTCGCTGCCCACGCGGCGCGTAGGCGAATTGGGATCATCGTACTGGGGATATTGCTTTTCAAGATCCTGCAGGCGGCGCATCAGTTCGTCGAACTGACGGTCGCTGACCACGGGATCGTTGTCCAGGTAGTAGCGGCGGTTGTACTCTTCGAGTTGGGCGCGCAGCCGGTCGATCTCTTCTTTCGGGGTTGCCATGGTTGTATCCGGAAACCGGCACGGAACCCTCCGTGCCGTCTGTTTTTCGAGCTTTAAAGGTACGGATTTTTTGGCTGCCGCACGCCGAAATAGCCGCATGACACACGGAAAAGTCGTCCGCCCGGCACGTAACAACGCATCGCTTTGCCGGTTACGCATTTTCTGCGCCCGAGGCTGCGGAGATCCAACAAAAAGGCTTTCCGATGTGCTCTACAGCCCGTCATATGGGGTAGTCATAATTTTTTGACAAAAAAATACGAACCCGCACCGGAACCCGAAATTTTGCTTATACTTGCAAAAATTTTTCGGAAACCATGCCAAGTACAAGATCAAATAAAAAGAGAGTAGTCGTCAAATTGCAGAATCTGCCTGCCGAATTGCAGGAAGCCATTCGGAAACAGTATCCAACCGGTTTCACGGATCACATGATCCGGGTGGACAAGGGCCCGGGCGACTTTTTCTACGCCATCGTATTCGAAACGGAAGACACCAGCTACCTGGTGAAGATCGACGTCAATGTGGATGGTCAGATCGACGATGACGACGACAAGGACTACTACAACGACGACCTCAAGGGAGCCGACGATCTGGCCGATGCCGCCGACGAGGAGGAGGAAGAGGAAGTGCGCAACGACCTCGATGACGACCTCGACGACTAACCCGCTGTGGTAATGGATACGGTCAAGGAATACGGCAACGGCGAGATCATCGTACGCTGGACTCCCTCGCTGTGCACCCACTCGGGACGGTGTGTACGCAACCTGCCGGCCGTCTTTGATGTCCGCCGCCGGCCATGGATCGACCTGCATGCCGCCCGGACGGCCGACATCATCCACGTCGTGGAGCTGTGCCCCAGCGGCGCCCTGACCTGGCACAAGGCCGAATGATCCCTCTGCCACAGTTGTGGCAACCGCAGACTGCTGTGGCAACCAGAAGATAAAAGAAAAGAGAGAACCCCTGGACGGAGGTTCTCTCTTTTCTTTTGCATGATCGGGGCGCACCGCTAACGGGCGGGACGCTCCCAGCCGAGAATCTTGTAGAAGTCGTAGCGTTCCGGATCGGGCAGATAGCGGCGGGCCGCCTCGTAATCCTCCGGAGTCAGATACGACAGCAGATTGTCGATCACATAACGGCAGCGATCCGAAGCAATATCGACCACGCGCGGCGGGATGACACCCGTGGCGGGATCCTGAATATCCTTCAGGAAGAGATGGCCGATCCTGCCCTGCTGATCGACATAGACCATGCAGCCCGTCAGCCCCTCGGCAAAGAGTTTGTACACGCCGATACCCAGCGTCGTGCAATACTCCAGATCGTAGGCAATCGGCGTCTGGCAGCGCATTTCGTAGCCCAGTTCCACGGGCCGCGGACGGATCTTCAGTTTCAGACGGGCCATCTCCGCATCGATCAGCGTACAGAATACGTGCGACTTGGAGACTTTCCACAACTCGGGATGCCCGTGCTCGTCATACGAGAAGGTCACGCCGGCCGCCGTCAGTTCCTCGGTGCTCAATTCATGGAATACGCCTTCGGAGATCATGGCCACGCCGTAGTCCAGTCCCATCAGTTTGCGCTTGATGATGGACGAGATGACCAGCCGTACGATGCGATCCACCGTAATGGTCGTGCGGTTGAACATCTCCGGAATGATAATCATCGGGCAATGGGCTGCCGTACCGATGCCGAAGGCCAGGTGGCCGGCCGAACGTCCCATGGAGGTAATCACAAACCAGTTGTTGCTGGCATGGGCATCGGCGCCGACCGTACGGGCAATCACGCCGCCCTTGTCCTTGGCCGATTCGTAGCCGAAAGTCGGCATGCCGTCCGGCAGGGGCAGGTCGTCGTCGATCGTCTTCGGAACGTGGATATTGGCAATCGGATAATGCTTGGCAGCCAGGAATTTGGCCACGTTGTTCGCCGTCGATGCGGTATCGTCGCCACCGATCGTCACCAGCAGCTTCACCCGGTTGCGGACAAAGAAATCGAGGTTGAACCGTTCGGCAAAATCCTGTTCGCCCGGCCGGAAACGGCTCATGTGCAGGTAGGAACCGCCCTCGGCAAAGATCGCATCGGCCAGCCGGTAGTCAATCTCGACCGTATCGGCCGTCTCCGAGAAGAGTCCCTTGTAGCCGTTGTGCAGGCCGATCACCCGATAGCCGTGCGCCAGAAAAGTCTTGGCCACACTGCTGACCACCGTATTGATGCCGGGTGCGGGACCTCCGCCGGCCAATATTGCTATCGCATCTTTCATGGTATTCCTTGAAATTTTAGGTTCGTTGTTCGGTTACAGTTTGGCCAGGAAACGGGCCCGATCCACCACGAAGCGGACATGCGTCCCCTCTCCGATCGTTTCACCGCGGTCGGTTGCCTGGACGTGGAACGTCAGTTTGCGTCCCTCGACAGCCACCAACTCGGCGCGGGCTTCAATTTCCGCCCCCACGGCAGACGGCCGCAGGTGTGTCGTATCCATCTGAGCCCCCACCGTCGTGCTGCCTTCCGGCAGGCTGGAAGCCACAGCCAGCATGGCGGCATGCTCCATGAGCGCCACCATGGCCGGTGTGGCAAAGACTTCCATGTCGCCCGACCCCATGGCCAGAGCCGTATGTTCCCGACCGACGGTCAATCGGGAGGTATGGGTCAGCCCTTTCTGCAACACGTCTTGCATGCCAGCGGTTCCTGTTTCGGAGCGACTTTCAACACGTGGTCAGCCATGGCGTTGGCCAGCGGCAGGAATTTCTCCAGATTTTCACGGGTGGCACGGCCGGTTACTTCGGTCGGCTCGCCCACGATGTTCCACCCTACCGTTTCGGCGAATTTCTTCAGCGCACGTACGCCGCCACCGCCGAAACTGCAGCTGCCGAAAATGGCCAGATCACGGTTTTTCAGTCCGTAGTGGGTCATGGCCGAACAGAGCTGCTCCATGACGGGGAACATGTCGCCGTTGTAGGCACAGCTGCCCAGCATGACGTAACGGCAACGCCACATCTCGCTGATCAGATAGGACATGTGGGTTTTGGAAACATCATACACGCGCACATCGGCCACACCGCGCCGTTTCAGGCAGGAAGCGATGTAGTCGGCCATGTGGGCCGTATTGTTGTACATCGAAGCATAGACGATCATCACGGCATCGTCGGCCTCGCCCTTGCTCCACTTGTCGTAGAGGGCGATCACCTCACCGGCCTGACGCCGCCATACCGGACCGTGCAGCGGGCAGAGCGTCGTAATCTCCAATCCGCTGAGCTTGGCCAGCGCCTTCTGCACCATGTTACCGTACTTGCCGACGATATTGGAGTAATAGCGGCGCATGTCTTCCACATAGACGGAGAGGTCGGTGTCGGCATCGGTTGCCGCGCCGTCCGTCGTACCGAACGTACCGAATGCATCGGCCGAGAAGAGCACCTTGGTGGACTGCTCGTAGGTTACCATCGTCTCGGGCCAGTGTACCCACGGCGTGAGGAAGAACTGCAGCGTATGGGTACCCAGCGAGAGCGTATCGCCGTGGCGGACCTCCTGGAAATTGGCGGTCAGGTCACCGAAATAGGCGTCGAGCATCTTTTTGGTCAAGGCATTGCCGATCACCTTGATGTTCGGATAACGCTTCAGTACGGAACCGATCTCGCCCGAGTGGTCGGGCTCCATGTGGTTGACGATCAGATACTCCAGCGGACGACCCTCCAGAATGGCCTCGACACGGTCGAGGTAGCTGCCATCGCTGCCGAACTCGATGGTGTCCAGCAGGGCGCAATGCTCGTCGAGAATGACATACGAGTTGTACGATACGCCGTGGGGAATGGGCCACAAGTTCTCGAACAGCGCGGTACGACGGTCGTTCACGCTGATCATATATATGTCTTGGGCGATACTAACTTGTGTCTGCATACGTTTTTCGTTTGATGGGGTATAAAATCGTTTAAACCTATTATTTTTGCAAAGATAGAATTTTTTCGGATGAGACAGGCATGTTTCCGGAGGGTAATCTTGCTGATTGCGGTGTTATCGGCCACGATCGGATCGGCGCTCGCCCAGCGTCCGGAGGATTACCGTTTCCGGGGAGGGCGTTACACCGGGTACGAAATACTGGACGGAGACACGGTCATCACCGTGCAGATCAATCCGCTCTATGTCTATACCCCGCCCCGCAACATGAAGCAGTACCAGCGGCTGGTGCGTAACGTCAAGAAGGTATACCCCTATGCCCAGGAGGCGCGGATGTACATGCGCCAGCTCGACACAAAGCTCGACAGCATCAAGTCGCCGCTCAAACGGGAGCGGTTCGTGGCCAGCATGGAGCGCGAGATCGTACGCAAGTATACTCCCATCCTCGAGCAGATGACCTTCACGCAGGGCAAGATTCTGATCAAGCTGATCGACCGCGAAACGGCCCGCACACCCTACCAGATCCTCCGGCAGTTCCGGGGCAGACTCACGGCCGGTTTCTACAACGCCATTGCCAAGATCTTCAAGGCCGACCTGCACCAGCACTACGATCCCGTCCACAATGAAGAGGATGCCCAGATCGAACGGATCGTCACCCTCATCGAGGCGGGACTGCTGTAATCTCCCGCCCCATACACACAACAGCGGCGGCAGGCAGGTGCAATCCTGCGTGCCGCCGCTGTTTTTTCCGGCCCTGTCGCCCCGTCAGAACTCCGACGAGAAGTGGAACCGTATGTCGGGGAACTTCTCCTGGGCCAGTTGGAGCGCATAGCTCGTATCGGCCAGGAAAACGTCGTGACCGTGTTTGTCGACGGCCATGTTCGTATATTTCCGTTTCATGAAATCGGCCAGCTGTTCGGCATTGTCCGAATCGATCCAGCAGGCCTTGTAGATCTGGATCGGCTCGTAGCGGCAGAGCGCATTGTACTCGTGCTCCAGCCGGTACTGGATCACCTCGAACTGGAGCGCACCCACCGTACCGATGATCTTGCGGCCGTTGAGCCGGCTCGTAAACAACTGGGCCACACCTTCGTCCATCAACTGGTCGATGCCTTTGGCCAACTGTTTGAATTTCTGCGGATCGGCGTTCTCAATGTAGCGGAACAGTTCCGGAGAGAACGAAGGAATGCCCGTGAATTTCAGCTGTTCGCCCTCGGTGAAGGTATCGCCGATCTTGAAGTTGCCCGTATCGTGCAGACCGACAATGTCGCCCGGATAGGCCACGTCGACGATCGACTTCTTCTCGGCCATGAAGGCGTTGGGCGACGAGAATTTCATCTGCTTGCCGCTGCGCACGTGCAGGTAGTTCTTGTTGCGTTCGAACGTACCGGAACAGATCTTCAGGAAGGCGATCCGGTCGCGGTGATTGGGATCCATATTGGCGTGGATCTTGAAGACGAAACCGGTCATTTTGGGCTCCGTCGGCTCCACAATGCGGGTCTGCGTGGTGGAGGGACGCGGCGAAGGCGCGATGCGGATGAAGGTTTCGAGCAGGTCCTGCACGCCGAAGTTGTTGATGGCGCTGCCGAAGAAGACCGGAGCCACTTCGCCGGCCAGGTAACGGTCCCGGTCAAACGGCTCATATACCCCTTCGACGAGCGCGAGGTCGTCATGCAGCTTCTGCGTGAACGGTGCGATGTAGGTGTCCAGTTCGGGACTGTCCAGCGCGAGTTTCACCGTTTCGGCCACCGTCTGCCGGTCGTTGGACATGAAGGCCGTGAAACTGCTGTCGTAGATGTTGTATACCCCCTTGAAGGTCGGACCGCTGCTGACCGGAAACGACAGCGGACGCACGCGGATCTGGAGTTCCGACTCGATTTCGTCCAGCAGGTCGAACGGATCGCGGCAGGGGCGGTCGAGCTTGTTGACGAAGACCATGACAGGCGTCTTGCGCATGCGGCAGACATTCATCAGCTTGCGGGTCTGGGTCTCGACACCCTTGGCTCCGTCGATCACGATGATGACGCTGTCCACCGCCGTCAGCGTACGGTAGGTGTCCTCGGCAAAGTCTTCGTGACCGGGCGTATCCAGAATATTGATCTTGATCCCCTCGTACTCGAATCCCATCACGGAGGTAGCGACCGAAATACCGCGCTGGCGTTCGATCTCCATGAAGTCCGACGTGGCGGTCTTGCGTATCTTGTTGCTTTTGACCGCACCGGCCACATGGATGGCACCTCCGAAGAGGAGCAGTTTCTCGGTCAGGGTCGTCTTACCCGCATCCGGGTGGCTGATGATCGCAAAGGTTCTGCGTCTGCGTATCTCTTCGTTCAATCCCATTCGACTCTTGTTCGTATAGTTTAAATTCCTGAAAAAATAGTCACATATTATCCCTTGCGGGAGAGGCTTCCGGGCTTCTCCCCCGCTTTGCCGCCGACGGCAGGCCGGTTCGTCAGAATTCGGACGAGGTTTTGCGCAACGGGAAGTCGTGCGGCACCTCCAGCGGATAGTCGAGCGAATAGTGCAGTCCGATGCTCTTCTTCATCGACTGCGCCTGTTTGATGATGAGGTATCCCACATCGATCATGTTGCGCAGTTCACACAACTCCTTGTTCAGTTTCGACTTCTGGAACAGCTCTTCGTTCTCCTTGTAGATAATCTCCAGCCGACGGAGCGCCCGCTCCAGACGCAGGTCGGAACGCACGATGCCGACATAGTTGCTCATAATCTGCTGCATCTCCTTGGCGTTCTGCGTGATGAGGATCATCTCCTCGGTAGCCGTCGTACCGTCGTCGTTCCAGTCCGGAATATTGCGCTGCAACGTATATTCGTCCAGATGCTCCGCGCTGTGGCGGGCGGCCTGGTCGGCATAGACCACCGCCTCGGTCAGCGAGTTGGAGGCCAGCCGGTTGGCACCGTGCAGGCCCGTGCAGGAGGTTTCGCCAAGGGCATAGAGCCGCTTGATGGAGGTCTCACCGTTCAGATCGACCTTCACGCCGCCACAGCAGTAGTGGGCGGCCGGCGCTACCGGGATCATATCCTTGGTGATGTCGATGCCGATGGAGAGGCATTTGCGGTAGATATTCGGGAAGTGGTTGATCGTCTCGGCCGGATCGCGATGGGTAACGTCCAGATAGACGCAGTCGTCGCCGCGCACCTTCATCTCGTTGTCGATGCTGCGGGCCACCACGTCGCGCGGAGCCAGCGAGCCCATCGGATGGTACTTGTGCATGAACTCCTTGCCGTCCTTGGTTTTGAGAATGGCACCGAAGCCGCGCAGAGCCTCCGAAATCAGGAACGAGGGGCGTTCGCCCGGATTGTAGAGGGCCGTCGGATGGAACTGGATGAACTCCATGTTGGCAATGATCGCCTTGGCGCGGTGAGCCATGGCAATGCCGTCGCCCGTCGCCACGTGAGGGTTGGTGGTCACGTGATAGACGTTGCCCACGCCACCCGTGGCCAGCACGGTCACCTTGGAAAGAATCGTAAAGATCCTCTCGCGCTTCAGATCCATCACATAGGCACCGTAGCACTCGATGTCGTCCATGTGGCGGGTGACGAGCCGGCCGAGGTGATGCTGCGTGAGCAGATCGACCGCAAAGTGATACTCCAGCACTTCGATGTTGCGGTGGCTCTTGACCTGCGAGATGAGCGTACGCTCGATCTCGGCACCGGTTTCGTCCTTATGGTGCAGGATACGGTGCTCGGAGTGACCGCCTTCGCGGGCCAGTTCGTATTTGCCTTCGGGCGTACGGTCAAACCGCGTGCCCCACCGGATCAGATCCTTCATCAGCATCGGGGCGCGGGTCACCACTTGCTCCACCGCATCCAGATCGCAGATACCGGCACCGCACACCATCGTGTCATGGATATGCTTTTCAAAAGTATCCGGTTCGTATGTTACGGAACATATGCCGCCCTGTGCGTAATTGGTGTTGCACTCGTTCATTTCGCCTTTTGTGACGACAATCACATGGGATTTCTCGGCCACCTTCAGGGCGAAACTGAGACCGGCCGCACCGCTGCCGATCACCAGATAATCCGTCTCGAGATTCATATCCTTTCGTTTCAATTAGTCGCGATGCACCGCCTGCGGCGGCAAGCATCATGCAAAGTTACAAATTTAGCCGAACTTTGTCCGCGCCTTCCGGCTAATTCCGCTATCCGGGACCTGTCAAAACCGGTTTATCGCTCGCCTCGCCACCCGCCGCGGTGCCTTTCCGCTCCGGCTGCCCGTCATGCCCTGTCCTCCGCTTTTTGTGTCCTGGATTCGTATCCATCGTGCGGGGCACTCACCCACTCCATACAAGGGGAAAAGAACGACAAAAACGTTCCGGACAGTGACACAAAAAAATGAAGCCCTAAAAATTAGGGCTTCATTTTTCTATCGGCAGATGGCTGCTTGCACAGCCTCTCTGCTAACCGAAGTTATCGTACATGATATTTTCCTTCGGAACACCGAGGCTGTCGAGCATTTTCTCTACGGCAGCGGTCATGGGGCCAGGGCCGCAGATGTAGTATTCGATATCCTCCGGAGCCTCGTGGTTCTTCAGGTAGTTGTCGTAGATCACCTGATGGATAAAACCGGTGTAACCCGTCCAGTTGTCCTCGGGCTTCGGTTCCGAAAGGGCGATCTCGAAACGGAAATTGTCGTTCTCGCGTGCAATCTGCTCGAAATCCTCCTCGTAGAAGATCTCGCGGCGGCTGCGCGCACCGTACCAGAACGTTACGGGCACCTTCGTGTGTTTGGTCTTGAACAGGTCGAAGATGTGCGAACGCATCGGGGCCATACCGGCACCACCACCGATGAACATCTTCTCGTTCGGGGTATCCTTCACGAAGAACTCACCGTAGGGGCCCGAAATCGTAATTTTGTCACCCGGCTTGAGCGAGTAGATGTACGACGAGCAGATACCCGGATTGAGTTTCACGAACTTGCCCGTCTTGCGATCGAACGGAGGCGTCGCAATACGGATGTTCAACATGATGATGTTGCCCTCGGCCGGATGGTTGGCCATGGAGTAGGCACGGAACGTAGGTTCGGGGTTCTTGGCCACCAGATCCCACATCTTGTTCTTGTCCCAATCCTCGCGGAACTGTTCGTCCACGTCGAAGTCTGCATATTTGATTGCATCGTACTTCGGCACGTCGATCTGGATATAACCGCCGCTTCGGAAATGCAGCGTCTCGCCTTCGGGCAGCTTGACGACGAACTGTTTGATGAAGGTAGCCACGTTGTGGTTCGAAACCACCGTACACTCCCACTTCTTCACGCCCAGCACCGCTTCCGGCACGTGGATTTTCATGTTTTCCTTCACTTTCACCTGACAGCCCAGACGCCAGTGTTCCTTGCGCTGTTTGTAGGAGAAGTGGCTGATCTCGGTCGGCAGGATGTCACCGCCGCCCTCGAGCACCTGGCACTTGCACATGCCGCAGGTACCCTGGCCGCCGCAGGCCGACGGCAGGAAGATCTCCTGCGAGGCCAACGTGGAGAGCAGCGAATCGCCGGTAGCAACCGACAACGTGCGCTCGCCGTCGTTGATGTCGATGGTCACCTCTCCCGACGAGGTCAGTTTGGCCTTGGCGTACAGGAGAAGCAGCACCAGTAACAACACGATGACCAGTGCCGCAATGACCGCAATTATGATAGTTGTCTGCATCTTATCTCTCTTGAACCGTTAATTGATTTGAATACCGAGGAACGACATGAAAGCGATTCCCATCAGTCCCGTCAGGATGAACGCGATACCCGGGCCGCGGAGCGGAGCGGGGATGTTCGAATAGGTGATCTTCTCGCGGATGGCCGCCATCATCAGAATGGCCAGCCACCAGCCGATACCCGAACCCAGACCGTAGGCGGTAGCCTGGCCCACGTTCAGGAACTCCTTCTGCTGCATGAAGAGCGAACCGCCCATGATGGCGCAGTTCACGGCAATCAGCGGCAGGAAGATACCCAGCGTATTGTACAGCGACGGGCTGAACTTCTCGACGATCATCTCGACCAGCTGCACGAACGAAGCGATCACGGCGATGAAGACGATGAAAGAGAGGAAGCTCAGATCGACATCCGCGAGTTTGGGGCTGATCCAGGTCAGCGCACCGGGCTTCAGCAGGAATTCGTCAATCAGGTAGTTGAGCGGTACGGTGATGAGCATGACGAAGGTCACGGCCGCACCGAGGCCGAGGGCGGTTTTCACGTTCTTGCTCACGGCGATGTAGGAACACATGCCGAAGAAGTAGGCGAAAACCATGTTGTCGATAAAGATCGACCGGATGAAAATATTGAAACTTTCCATACTTCTACTTTTCTATCAGATCCCTGTTTTTGCTACGGTGTATCCAGATGATCACGCCCACCAGCAGCAGCGCCATCGGCGGGAGCAGCATCAGGCTGTTGTTCATGTATCCGGCGGCATAGAGGCTGGAGGGGATAACCTGATAGCCCCACAGCGTACCCGAACCGAACAGTTCGCGGACAAAGCCCAGCAGGATGAGGATCAGGCCATAGCCGAGTCCGTTGCCGATACCGTCCAGGAACGAGGGCCAGGGTTTGTTGGCCAGGGCAAAGGCCTCCACGCGGCCCATGATGATACAGTTGGTGATAATCAGTCCGACGAATACGGAGAGCTGTTTGCTGACATCGTAGACGAAGGCCTTCAGGATTTGATCGACGATGATCACGAGGGCGGCGATCACCACCAGCTGCACGATGATGCGGATGCGGTTGGGCAATCCTTTGCGCAGCCAGGACATGATCAGGTTGGAGAACGCGGTCACCACCGTTACCGAAACGGCCATGACGAACGCCGGTTTCAGTTTGGCCGTCACTGCCAGCGAGGAACAGATACCCAGGATCTGGACGATCACGGGGTTGTTCAGGCTGAGCGGGCCCCACAGAAGTTTCAAGTTCTTTATCGAGAACGCGGATTCTTTGGTATTACTCATAGCGGTTTCTTTTATTCGTTTTCAACGTTTGCCTCCTGAACCGGAGCGGCCTCGGCAGCCTCGGCTACCTCGGCAGTTTCGGCTGCGGGGGTGGCTTCTACCTGAGCCGCACGCTGACGCTCGATCAGCGGCAGATAAGCGGTCAGACAGTCGCGGAGCATGATCTCCACGCCGCGGCTGGTGATCGTACCGCCAGAGATGGCATCCACGGCATGGTCATTGCCTGCCGATGCGCCGACGCCTTTCAGCACGGCGATGCCGACGAGCTGGCCGTTATCGAAGATCAGTTTGCCGGGGAACTGGCTGGAAAAGTGCGGCGTAGCGATCTCGGCACCCAGGCCGGGAGTCTCGCCCTGGTGTGCGAACACGGCACCGTAGATGGTATCCCAATCGCTTTCGAGAGCCAGGTATCCCCAGATCGGCCCCCACAGACCGGTACCGTAAACCGCCAGGATGTTGAGTTGCGTGCCGTTGTCCAGTTTGGCCTGGAATACGGGCAGGCGCATGGCCTCTTTGTCCGTTTTGGCGAATTCGGCCTTCAGACCGTCCAGCAGTTCGAAGGCGTCTCCTTCCACCCGGTTGCCGTTGCCGTTCACCACGTAGCTGTCCACGATGTGTTTGGCATACTCGTCCTTGATGTACTGGGTTTTGTCCTTGGCCTTGTCGGCATCGCCGCCGAGACCGATGGCAGAAAGGATGGCACTCTGCTTCTCGACTGCGATGTTGGCCTGCTGACGGTCTTTCAGCGCCAGAGCGGCTACCGACAGCAAGATCGCCACGATGACGATCATCACCGAGGCATAGATAATAATATAAGCGTTACTGTTCTTATTCATAGCCGCGGTTATTTAACGGTTTTCAAACGTTTCTTTCTGTTGCGGACATTGCTCTGCACCACGCAGTAGTCCACCAGAGGAGCCAGGGCGTTCACGAACAGAATCGAGAGCATCATACCTTCAGGGTAGCCGGGGTTCACGACGCGGATCAGCACGGTGAGCATACCGATGATGAGACCGGTAATGATCTTGCCCGTATTGGTCTGGCTCGAAGTTACCGGATCGGTAGCCATGAACACGGCGCCGAATGCAAAGCCGCCCAGCAGCAGGTGGTAGTACGCAGGCATCTGCATGTAGGGATTGGCCCCCACGAGGTTGAAGATCCAGCCCATGATGAGGCCGCCTGCGAAGACGCTGAGCATCGTGCGCCAGCTGGCCACACCCGTCCAGAGCAGGATCACGGCGCCGATGAGGATGCAGAAGGTGGAAACCTCGCCGATGCTACCGGGGATGAAGCCCCAGAACCAGTCGCAGGGAGTCGTTCCGCCGAAGTTGAGCGTCTGTGCGCCGGCCGACAGGCTGTCGTTGATATATCCCAGGGGCGTTGCGCCGGAGAAGCCGTCAATGAACTCGCCTCCCTTGCCGAAACCGCGGATCCACACCTGGTCGCCCGAGATCTTCGTGGTGTAGGCGAAGAATACGAAGGCGCGGGCCAGCAGCGCAGGGTTGAAGACGTTCATACCCGTACCGCCGAACACCTCCTTGCCGAATACGACGGCGAAAGCCGTAGCCAGGGCGAGGATCCACAGCGGCACGTCGATCGGCATGATCATCGGGATCAGCAGACCGCTGACGAGGAAACCTTCGTTCACCTCCTCGCCGCGCTTCTGAGCCACGGCGAACTCGATGCCCAGACCGACGATGTAGGATACGAGAATCATCGGCAGCATGCGCACGAAGCCGTACCACCAGCAGGTGAACCACATGCCCTGCGAGGTGGGATCGCCGATGGCGGCGAAGTGCTGGTAGCCGACGTTGTACATGCCGAACAGCAGGGCGGGCAGCAGAGCGATGATGACTACCATCATCGTACGTTTCAGGTCGTTCGCGTCGCGAATGTGGCTGCCTCTGCGCGTCACCGTATTGGGAACGAACAGAAACGTTTCGAACGCATCGAACGTGGAGTGCAGAAAACCGAGTTTGCCTCCCTTGGAGAACGTCGGTTTGATCTTATCTACGAAATTTCTGAGTTGTTTCTCCATATCCTTAGCAAAGCTCTTTAATCATCAGGTTGATACCGTCCGCAATGATGGCCTGCATGTCGGTTTTGGACGGATCGACGAACTCGCACAGGGCAAAGTCCTCAGGCAACACCTCGTAAATGCCGAGGTTCTCCATCTTTTCGATGTCGCCGGCCATACATGCCTTCAGCAGGTAGATCGGATAAATGTCCATCGGCAGGTAGCGGTCGTAAAGGCCGGTAACCACCAGGGCGCGGTGTCCGCCGTTGAGATTGGTGTCGAGGTTGTATTTCTTCTTGGGCGTCAGCCACGAGAAGTAGCTGTGCGACACCGAGAAGCGGTGCAGACGCGGAGCGATCCAGCCGAGCAGCTCATAATTGTAGCCCTCCGGAATCAGCGTCATCTGGTTGTGGTACATGTCGATATAGGCTGCCACGTCGATCTTCTGCCCCGTCAGGACATTGCCGGCGATGATACGCACGTTCTCCTCATCCTTGATGCCGCAGGCTGCCGTCACGTGTTCCACCACGGTGCCGGGCAATACGGACACGTACTGCGGTTTCTGGGTCTCGGAACCCGTCACGGCGATCACGCGGCGCATGTCTGCCATGCCCGTATTGAACAGCCGTCCGATCAGCGCCACATTCTGGATGTCCACCGTCCAGACGATGTCGCCCTTGTTGATCGGGTCGATGTGATGGATCTGTACGCCCACGTTGCCGGTCGGATGCGGACCCTCAAAGAGGTGCTGCTCGGCGCCGGTCAGGCGGTTCAGCACACCGTTTTCGCCGTTGCGCAGACCGAGATGCACCTTGCCGTCGGTCAGTTTTTTCAGCGCCTCGATACCGGCGGCCAGGTTGTCGTACTCGTCACGCAAGACGAAGTTCATGTCCGGAGCGAGCGGTGCGGAGTCGAAACCCGAAATGAAGATGGCTTTCGGCGTATCGGTCGGCGAAGCGATGATGCCGTAGGGGCGCTGCATGATCAGCGGCCACAGACCGCTCTGGAGCAGCACTTCGACGATTTTCTCACGCGTCGCTTTGGCAGGAGCGGAGACCGGAAACTTTTCGTACTCGATCGCGGCATCGGCTTCGATTTCGATCGCCAGGATCTTGCGCCGCTCACCACGACGGATAGCCGCAACCGTACCGCTTACGGGAGCCGTAAACAGGATTTGCGGACGCGCCTTGTCGAAGAACAACGGCGTACCGGCCTTCACCTTCGTCCCCTCCGAAACGAGCAACTTGGGCGTAATGCCGGTGAAGCTGTCCGGAACCACGGCGCAGGTTTTCCCTACGGGAACCTGTACGACCGTCTTTTCCGCCTCGCCTACAAGCCGGATGTCGAGACCACGTTTTAGTTTGATGACTTTCGACATGTTGTTTGATTGAAAATTAGTATAAGTTTATCAATAATTAAATGAGTTACACTGTTCAACATACGTTTCCGGCCGGGCACACCGCACCCTTCCGAAAAAAGTACCCGCAAATTTACGTTAATTTTCTCGTATTGTCCCCTTTGGTGTGATTTTTTTCACAGTCAAATGCGCATTTCCTTCGGCAAACGGCAAAGTCCACACCCGCAGCCCCTTACCCCACTCCGGCGGCCGCTCCCGGACCCGCCTTCCGGCCGAGCGCACGATCGCCGCCGCCCAACCTCGGCCGTTTTTTGTAAATTTGTGCGTCACAGTCACCGGCGGCATGATCCCCTGCATCGACATACACACCCACCGCACCGCGCCGGACAC
This sequence comes from Candidatus Tidjanibacter faecipullorum, assembly GCA_019116245.1. Taxonomy (GTDB): domain Bacteria; phylum Bacteroidota; class Bacteroidia; order Bacteroidales; family Rikenellaceae; genus Tidjanibacter; species Tidjanibacter faecipullorum. The sequence goes on along the minus strand of DXCC01000001.1, from coordinate 20,616 downwards.
CCCGGAACGCCGGGCCCTGCGCACCTTCCGCCTCGGCTCCGAAGGGGCGCTGCCGGACCGACCCCTGGCCTGCGGACTCCACCCGTGGGATGCCGGGCGGCCGGACGCCGAACAGCTGGTGGAGAGACTCGCCGCGATGCCCTGTGACGCAATCGGCGAAATCGGACTCGACTACGTGCGGACAGACCGCCACGATCCCCGTCCCGTGCAGCTCTTCGACACCCAGCTGGCCATGGCCGCCTCGCGCCGCCTGCCCGTCGTGCTGCACTGCGTGCGGGCCTTCGAGGCGATCCTGACGCAACTGGGCCGCTACCCTGCCGTCACGGCGATTTTCCACGGCTTCATCGGCAGTCCACAGCAGGCCGAGCGGACCGTCAGGGGTGGTCACTACCTCTCCTTCGGCCCCGCCTCGTTCCGTTCGCCCCGAAGCGTCGAAGCCATGCGGCGGATACCGGCCGAGCGCCTCTTTCTGGAAACGGACGAGACGGAACAGCCGATCGAGGCCGTTTACGACGAAGCCGCCCGCCTGCTGGACCGGCCGACCGAGAGGCTGAAGCAAACCCTGTACGACAATTTCATGACCCTCTTTCCGAACCTATGAGCTGGACCGAACGCACCGAGCTGTTGCTCGGCCACGAAAAACTGCAACGCCTCCGACAGGCCCACGTGCTGATCGTCGGACTGGGCGGCGTAGGCGCCTATGCCGCCGAGATGCTGTGCCGCGCCGGCGTGGGACGCATGACCATCGCCGATGCCGACACCGTCGGCGAGAGCAACATCAACCGCCAGCTGATCGCCCTGCACTCGACCCTCGGACGCCCCAAGACCGACGTACTGGCCGAACGGCTGCTGGACATCAACCCCGACCTCGCGCTCCGCAAGGTGGATGGCTTCATCAAGGACGAGGCCACCTATACCCTGCTCGACAGCGATGCCTTCGACTATGTGGTCGATGCCATCGACACCCTCTCGCCCAAGGCACACCTCATCAAGGGGTGTCTTGACCGCCGGATCCGGGTGGTCAGCTCGATGGGCGCCGGCGCCAAAACCGACCCCACGCGGGTCGAGGTGGCCGACATTGCCCGTACCCACCACTGTCCGCTGGCCCACATGCTGCGCAAGCGGCTCCACAAGATGGGCATCCACACGGGATTCTATACGGTTTTCTCCTCCGAACGGATCCGCGAAGGGGCGATGATCATCGACGAGCAGACCAACAAGAAATCCAACACGGGCACCATCTCCTACATGCCGGCTGTTTTCGGCTGCTGCTGTGCCTCGGTGGTGGTGCGCGACCTGCTCGGCGAGATGGAAGAACCGGTCAAATGATGCGACATACGGACACAAAAAAACATAAACCCATGAAGAACATTGTTTTCCTGGACGAATACAGTCTCAACGATGCCGATCTGTCGGCCATCCGCCGACTGGGCAACTACACCGGCTATCCCTCCACCGAGCCGGAACAGATCATCGAGCGCGCCGCCAACGCCGAAATCGTGATCGTCAACAAGGTGAAGCTCACGGCCGAAATCATCGGTTCGCTGCCGAAGCTGGAACTGATCTGCGAAGCCGCCACGGGTGTGGACAACATCGACGTGGCCGCTGCCGAGGCACGCGGCATTCCCGTGCGCAATGCCAAGGGCTACTCGACCCACTCGGTGGCCGAGGCCACGCTGGGAGGTGCCATCGCCATGCTGCGCGAGGTGACCTATTACGACCGGCTGGTCAAGTCGGGCGACTATTCGGCCGCCGGACGGCTTTTCAACTACGACCGCCCCACCCACCGGCTCTACGGCCGCCGATGGGGCATCATCGGCCTGGGCGCCATCGGCCATGCCGTTGCCGGACTGGCCGAGGCATTCGGCTGCGAGGTGGCCTACCACTCCGTGACGGGCAACAAGCGTGCCGAGCGTTATCCGGAGATGTCGCTCGAGGAGCTGCTCGGCTGGGCCGACATCCTGTCAATCCACACGCCCCTCTCCGACCGCACGCGCGGCCTGATCGGCAAGGCCGAACTGGAGCGCATGAAACCGACCGCCCTGCTCATCAACGTGGCCCGCGGAGGCATCGTGGACGAACAGGCGCTGGCCGAAGCGCTGGATGCGGGAACGATTGCCGGCGCCGTGGTGGATGTCTTCTCGAAGGAGCCGATGCCGGCCGACAACCCGCTGCTGCACCTCCGCGACCCGTACCGCCTGCTGCTGTCGCCCCACAACGCCTGGTCGGCGGCCGAGTCGATCGATACGCTGGTCGAGGCCATTGCCGCCAACATCGCCTCCTATCTGAAGGCCTGATCCGCCCGTCGGCCGCCACGACGACCATGCACACAAAGTCCCGCCACTCCCCGATCAGGAAACGGCGGGACTTTTCGTATCGACCCGGAGCCAAACAAAAATCGGGATGCGAACCGCACAGTCCGCATCCCGATCATGGGGAAAACGCCGGAACACACCGGCTGGCCGTGGCTACAGGTGTACGGCATGGCCCATGGCGGCCTCGGCAGCCTCCATGACGGCCTCGCTCATCGTAGGATGGGCATGTACGGTGGCCAGAATCTGTTCGGCCGTGATGCCCAGCGTCTTGGCCAGGGTCGGTTCGGCCAGCATTTCGGTCACGTTGGCGCCCATCATGTGCGCACCGAGCAGTTTGTCGGTCTTGGCGTCGAAGATCAGCTTCACGAAACCGTCGCGGTCGCCGGCTGCAGTTGCCTTGCCCGACGCCGTGTAGGGGAACTGACCGATCTTCACCTCATAGCCCTGATCGGCAGCCTGCTTCTCGGTCAGGCCGACCATGGCCACCTCCGGCGTGGTGTAGACGCATGAAGGAATCGCCGTGTAGTCGATGCGGGCAGGCTCGTGGCCGCAGATCTTCTCCACGCAGCAGATCGCCTCGGCCGAAGCCACATGGGCGAGCGCCGGACCGGGCGTAATGTCGCCGATCGCATAGATGCCCCTCACGTTGGTACGGTAGTATTCGTCCACCTGGATCTTGTCGCGCTCGACAGCGATGCCGAGTTCCTCCAGGCCGAGATCCTCCAGATTGGATTTCACGCCCACGGCCGAGAGCACCACGTCGGCCGAAAGGGTTTCCTCGCCCTTCTTGCCCTCGACGCGCACTTCGCACTTGTCGCCGACAACGGTCACGCCCTTGACGGTAGTGGAGGTCATCACGCCGATTTTCATCTTGCGGAAGCTGCGCTCCAGCGCCTTGCTCACATCGGCATCGGCTACGGGGAACAACTGACCCAGATACTCGACGACGGTCACTTTCACGCCCAGCGAGGCATAGAAATGGGCAAATTCGCAGCCGATGGCACCCGAACCCACGACAATCATGCTCTCGGGCAGCTCGCGGAGCGTCAGCGCCTCACGCGAGGAGATCACGCGACGGCCGTCGATCGGCATGAAAGGCATCTCGCGCGGACGCGAACCGGTTGCCAGAATGATGTGGTCAGCCTCGACGGTCTGCTCCGAGCCGTCGGCCGCCGTAACGGTCACCCGCCCCTCGCCGGCCAGACGTCCCCGACCGGCCAGCACGTCGATCGCATTCTTCTTCATCAGGAATGCCACGCCGCGGCTCATCGTATCGGCCACACCGCGACTGCGCTCCACGATCTTGTCGAGCGGAGCGACAATGTCGCCGTTGATTTCGATGCCGTAAGCGGCAGCATGCCGGGCATAGGTATAGACCTGTGCACTCTTGAGCAGCGCCTTGGTGGGGATACAGCCCCAGTTCAGGCACACGCCGCCGAGTTCGGCCTTCTCGACAATGGCCGTCTTCTTGCCGTTCTGAGCGGCCTTGATCGCAGCCACATAGCCTCCGGGGCCGCTGCCGATCACAATTACGTCATATTTCATGGTAAGTCTCCTTATTTGATTGTTTCTCTGACTTTCAAAACGCTATTTGCCCTTGGGGTCCGGCTCCACATCGCACATGTACTCCGACAGCCGTTCCCGCCAATGGGCGTTGAGCGGAATCTTGTGCTGCTCCACGAAGTCGAAAGCTACGGTGACCGTCCGGCAGTCCGCCTTCACCTCGCCCGTGGTGCGGTCGATCAGCCACTGGTAGAGCGTCACGCTCGAATTGCCGAGCCCCGCACACCACGTGCGGACGAACAGATCGTCCTCGAGGCGGGTCTGGTGGAAAAAGTTGGCCGTCGTCGAGACCAGGATGAGGCTTTCGTGATCGAGGCCGACCAGCTTGCCGAGCACCTTTTTGTAGAAGTCGATCTTGCCGACTTCGAAGTAATGCTGAATGTTGATGTTGTTGATGTGATTCAGACAATCGGCATCCGCAAAGCGGATCTGAATGTCGGTATCGATATGTTTTCCCATGCTGTCTGTGCTATTCCCGGATGATCTTCACTTCGCCCCCTTCGCCCAGCAGGATGATCGACGAAGCCTGCCGCGTGGGATGCCCCTCCCAACGGGGATCGACCACATGGTCGGCTCCGGCAAGAATGGCCGGATCGATCTCCTCGAACCGCTTGGGCGTTGCACCGCCCGACAGGTTGGCCGACGTGGAGACCAGCGGCCTCCCCAGCCGTTGCACCAGCTTGCGGCAGAAGGCGTGGTCGGGCACCCGCACGGCCAGCGTCCCCTCCTCCGGAATCAGGTTGGACGCCACCCCCACGGCTCCGGGCAGAATGAGGGTCAGCGGCTTGTCGGCGCATTCGAGCAGATCCCATGCCACGGGCGGCACACGGCGGAAATAACGGGCCACATTGCCGATCGAATCGACCAGCACGATCATGCCTTTCTTGTTCTCGGAACGTTTCAGGGCATAGACGCGGGCGACGGCTTCGGGATTGGTCGCATCGCACCCCACACCCCACACCGTATCGGTCGGATAGACGATGACGCCTCCGCTGCGCAGCACCTCGACCGCACGTTCAATCGCTTCTTGCATGGCTGTTCGGGTTTGAAGTTTCGCAAAATTAGAGCAATTTTTTTTCTTTTTGTAGAAAAGGTTATACTTTTGTGTCCTTGAAAAAACGAACTAAAAAGATTGCAATACAATGGGAAGGGCATTTGAATATCGTAAAGCTGCGAAACTCAAGCGCTGGGGACACATGGCGCGTACGTTCACGAAAATCGGAAAAGCGATCGAGGTGGCCGTAAAACAGGCCGGTCCCGACCCCGCCAGCAACATCCGCCTGAGGCTTCTGATTCAGAATGCCAAATCCGAAAACATGCCGAAGGACAACATCGAACGTGCCATCAAGCGCGCCACCACCAACGAGGTGGGTGACTACAAGGAGATGGTCTACGAGGGATACGGCCCCCACGGCATCGCCATTCTGGTCGAGACGGCTACGGACAACCCCACCCGCACGGTAGCCAACGTGCGCAGCTATTTCAACAAGATGGGCGGCACGCTGGGCAACAGCGGCAGCGTCAGCTTCATGTTCGAGCACAAGGCCATCTTCAAGACCCCCTACAAGGAGGGTATCGACCTCGAGCAGCTCGAACTCGATCTGATCGACTTCGAGGTGGACGAAGTGTTCGTGGATGACGAGAACCAGATCAACATCTACGGTCCGTTCGAATCCTACGGCAACATCCAGGCCTATCTGGAGGATCACGGCATGACGATCACCAGCGGTGAATTCGTCCGCATCCCGACCGATACCAAGGAGGTGACGCCGGAGCAGCGCGAATCGATCCACAAGCTGATCGACAAGCTGGAGGAAGACGACGACGTGGTCAACGTATTCCACAACATGAAAGAGGAGGAAAGCGACGAGGAATAACCCTCCGGCAACGCACGCATCCGAATACAAGCGGGATGACGGTTGAAAACCATCATCCCGCTTCTTGTTTGGGGTCGATGCCAGGTGTTACAGGCGCCGGGTTCGAAATTCCTTGGGAGAGAAACCGGTATGCTTGCGGAAGAACCGGCTCAGATAGGACTGATCCGGGAAATTGCACAGCAAGGCAATTTCGGCTACCGAAAGATGGGGATCGTTGAGCAGCACCTTGATTTCGACGGCCAACTGTTCGTCAATCAACTGTTTGGGCGTCTTGCCGTTCATGTAGGAGGATACGATTTCATTCAGGTAGCGGGGAGTAATACACAATTTGTCGGCATAAAACCCCACCTGATGCTCACGCACGGCATGCTCGTGCAGCAGGCCGAGGAACTGATGACACAGCAACTGTTTCCGGGTAAAAGTACGGTCAGACAACCCCTTCTTCGGCAATGAGTTGTAAATCCACAGCAGGACACTTTGCAGATAGTTGCGTTCCAGATGTTCACGCCCGATCCGCAATTCGCCGGAGAACAACATGCGGGCCATATCCATCCACAGATTGACCTGGCTCCATGTTACATCGCCCGCTTCGCTGACGGGATGCTGATAACAGGGCTTCTCGTGAAGATGATTGAAGAAGGCCGTATCGATCGAAGGCACAATGGACAAAAAGGTCGCTTTGGGAAACAGCAGCATCCGTACACGGAAATCGTCGCTTCGTTCGACCAGTTGCAGCAAACCGCCCGCCAGAAAGATCATTTCCCCACGTTCCCGCAGTTCATACTGCTGCACCCCCGTCGAGATGATGCTCCGACCGCTTACGCAAATCAAATAGATGCCGCACTTGAAATGGCGGGGCGTCTGGGTGAGCGCAGCAAGATCCGTTTCCACATAACGTGCAATCGATGTATCGGCAGGCAGCAATCGGGGCATGGGCACAAGATTTTTTCATTTCAATAAACGTAAAAAATGTGAATTTATTCCGCATCGCTTCCAATTTCTACCGCCCGCTCCGACATATCCACCATATCATCATGGACAACAATCAGTTACAGTAAAAACAAAAAACGCACATCCTTTCCCCGCCGCCAGGATCAGCAGGATGTATCGAAATGGAAAACGGCTGTCGGGACGATATACCCGTCGTCCGGCAGCCGTTGTGTTTTCCCGGCCATTGCGATGCGCCTCACCCCCTCTCCTACTGGTCGTCCGCCGGGCCGTTGCGGTGGCACTCCTCGCGCAGGACCCGCGAATGGGAACAATCCTTGCCCATGCTGCAGTTGTGACACACGTGCCGGTATCGCCGCTCCTTCTTGACGAACGTACGATACATCCGGACACCCAGATAGACCAGCACCAGCAGGCCGATCACACAGACGATTACCAACTGTATATCCATGACTTATATCAGCAACAGCGCGATCCGGTACACCACGAAGGCGATGATCCACGCCACCAACGTATTGTAGACCAGCGAAAAGGCCGCCCACTTCCAGCCGCCGGCCTCCTGCTTGATCGCCACTAAGGTAGCGATACACGGGAAATAAAGCAAGACGAACACCAGAAAAGCCAGCGCATTGGCCTGGTTGAAGTCGGGCACGCCGGTCTGGGGATTGGGTTCGAGCAGGCGTTGCGAGAGCACCTCCTCCGAATCGCCCTCCCCGGCATAGAGTACTCCCAGCGTACTGACGGTCACCTCCTTGGCCACCGCACCGGTCAGCAGGGCCACGCTTGCCTTCCAGTTCAGTCCCAGCGGCTGGACCAGCGGCTCGGTCACCTGGCCGATCCGGCCGATATAGGAACGTTCCTGTTGTACGACCGGATCCTCATGCGTCGGGAAATAACTCAGAAACCAGACAACAATCGCAGCAGACAGGATTAGTGTACCCATCTTGCGCAGGTACATGGCCGCCCGCTCCCACATGTGGCGCAACACGCTGCGCGAGGTCGGCACCCGGTAGGGGGGCAGCTCCATGACAAAGGGCGTGTCGTCCTTGCGGAACATGAACCGGCGCAACAGTTTGGCGGTCAGCACACCGACCACGATGCCCAGCAAGTAGAGGCCGAAAAGGACGGTGCCGGCGTGTTTCGGGAAGAAGACCCCTGACAGCAGGACGAAGACGGGCAGACGCGCGCTGCACGACATGAACGGATTGACCAGAATGGTAATCAACCGGCTGCTGCGGCTTTCGATGGTGCGCGTGGCGATGACGGCCGGCACGTTGCAGCCGAATCCCATCACCAGCGGAATGAACGACTTGCCGTGCAGGCCGATCCGGTGCATGATCTTGTCCATGATGAAGGCGGCCCGCGCCATGTAGCCCGAGTCCTCCATCAGAGATATGAACAGATAGAGGATCAATATGTTGGGCAGGAAAACAATGACACCGCCCACGCCGCCGATGATGCCGTCCACGATCAGATCCTTCAGCGGCCCCTCGCGCATGATGCCGCCGACCCACTGGCCGAGCGCGCCGATGCCCGATTCGATCCACCCCATCGGGTAGTTGCCCAACACGAAGGTCGCCTCGAACATCACCCACATGATGAAGAAGAAGATCGGATAGCCCCAGAACTTGTGGGTCACGATGGCGTCGATGCGGTTCGTCTGCCGCTCCTTCTCGTGACGGCCGGGCACATAGGCCTCCTTCAGCGCACCGGCAATGAAACCGTACTTTTCGTCGGCCACAATCGACTCGATATCCTCGCCGACCTCCTTGCCGATGCGGCCCGCCTCGCGGTCGCGCAGGGCGATCCACTCCTTATAGCCTTCCCGCGAGGAGAGCAGGTGCTCCACTTCGGCATCGCCCTCCAGCAGCTTCAAGGCCAGCCAGCGGGTGTGGTAGTTGCCGAACGAGCCGTCCTTCTTGATGGCCGTGCCCAGTTTGGCCAGCGCCTCCTCGATGTGCTGACCGTGGTTGATGTGGATATGGTGCTGCTCGTCGGTCTCCTCCGTACCGCCCCGCTCATACAGGTCGATCACGGCATCGAACAGCGCGTCGATCCCCTCGCCCGTCCGCGAAACGGTCGGAATCATCGGCACGCCCAGCAGCGTTCCCAGCAGTTTGTAGTCGAGTTTGGCTCCATCCTGCTCCAGTTCGTCGTACATGTTCAGCGCGACGATCATCGGCAGGTTGATGTCGATCAGCTCGGTGGTCAGGTAGAGATTGCGCTCCAGATTCGAGGCGGCCACCACATTGATGACCACGTCGGGCGTCTCGTCGAACAGATGGCGGCGCACGCACACCTCCTCGGGCGTGTAGGCCGACAGGGCATAGGTTCCGGGCAGATCGTAAATATCGAAATCGTAGTCGCGGTAGCGCATGTGGCCGCGCTTGACCTCGACCGTCACGCCACCGTAGTTGCCGACGTGTTCATGGCTGCCCGATGCGGCATTGAAGAGCGAGGTCTTGCCGCTGTTGGGATTGCCCACCAGCGCGACCCGCACGCGGCGTCCGGAACGGTCCACCGCCCGGCGCAGGGTCTCCGCTTCGGAGGTGCCGTGGGCAATCTCGCCCGAAACGGCCAGCGCCTCCGCCTCCTTCTCGGTCACCACTTCGATCATGGCGGCCTCGCTCCGGCGGAGCGACACCTCGTATTCCATGATCCGGTACTTGATCGGGTCCTTGAGGGGGGCGTTCTGCATCACCTCCACCCGCTTGCCCCGGACGAATCCCATCTCCATGATCCGCCGCCGGAAACCGCCGTGTCCCAACACCTTCAGAACGACGGCGCTCTGTCCTGTATGTACCTCGGAAAGCCGCATCGTTGTTTCGCTTGATATTTGCGGATGCAAAGGTGCGAATTTTTACGCTCAATCGGAATCATCTTTTCCGGGTAAAATACGCCTCCTGCCTCCTTATTTCTGGCGATTGGATTGCTGACGGCGGCAGATGGCCGTAAAATCGCAATATTCGCACGGCTTGCGGTCCTCGCACTGGAGGAAGGGGCGCGCCGGATCGAACAGATCGGCCAACAGCTCCCGCAGCCGCGCCTCGAAGCATTCGGCATGGGGGCCGTAGCTGGTTACGCTGGCACCGTTCTTGATGTTGATCAGCGGAGCATAATCGGCCGTATACATCATCCGCACGTAGTACAACGTGGGACAAACCTCCACGCCGGGCAACTCGCCCTGCCGCTGCATGTAGCGCACGATGTAGGAATAGAGCAGCGTCTGCAGGACGGCGTCATTGCGCTGGTCGGCAACCGAACCGAAGAGAGCCTCCACGCTGGCAAAATCGCTGTGCGGCCGGCCGGTCTTGTAGTCCACGATGCGGATGCGGCTGTCGTCGAGCGTATCGATGCGATCGGCCAGTCCCTTGAAGACCACGCTGTGGGTGGTTCCGTCGGCCGCCTCGAAGACGAACGGCGCCTCCAACGGCTGTTCGAGCGCCGTGACAGTGAAGCCCCGCAACCGGCTGTCGAAGGGAAGCAGATTGCCGTTGATGTAGCGTACCACGATATCATGAACCATCAACAGCTCTCCCTCGTAGGCATCGTCCGACACCTGCTCGCCGTGGAAATAGACCTCGCCGATCGCTTCGTTCACGCACCGGAGCACCGTCTCGGAACCGATCAGCCGCCGGATCGCCTCGCCCGGCTCGTGGAGGCCGATCAGCGGCCGGTAGAGCAGTTCCATCGCCTTGTGGAGAATGGTTCCGAACATGGGCATGTCGATCTCCTCGGCCACTTCGTCGTCGGGTTTCAGGCCCGCCACATAACGGAAATAGAACTTCAGCGGACAGGAGAGCCACGTGTTCAGCGCCGTCGGCGACAGCGTGGCTCCGCCGCCGTCGAGGTAACTGCGCAGCCGCTCCACGGCCGCCTCCCCTTTCGGCACGGTAATGGGTTCGACCTCCGAAAGGCCGACATCGAGCCCGACCTCGACCCGGGCGACCGTGTGGGGCGACTCGTATTCGAGCTGGTAGATGTAGCGGCTCGGCTCGCCGCTGCTGCTCTCGTCCGACTTGGCGCTGTAGACCATGGAAATCGTCCCGGCCCGCTGCAGCAGCCGGTAGAAATAGTAGGCATACACGCCGTCGTGGTGCTGGGGCGTGGGCAGCCCGTAGCCGAAGCGCAGATTGTAGGGTATATAGGATGACGAAGCGGCGGGATTGCCGGGAAAATTGTCGTCGTTCATCGACAGGATCAGCACGTTGCTGAAATCCAGGTTGCGCGTCTCCAGGATGCCCATCACCTGCACGCCCTGCAGCGGTTCGCCCTCGTAGGGCACGCGCAGGTTCTGCAACATGCGACGCGCCAGCGACACGAAGACGGGCACGTCCAGCTCCACGCCGCAATCCGCCAGCGAATGGTTCAGCTTGCGCAACGTATCGGCAATCAGTCCGGCATATTCGCGCCGCAGCTTCCACTCCGTCAGCGCCACCTTGTCGCTCTCCTCCCTGTCGAGGGGCGCCGCAACGGACGACAGAATGTCGATCGTCCAGTCGGCCACCTGACGCCAGTCGTCGTACTTGCGGAAGATGCGTCCGATCAGCCCCTCCTGCGGAAATTCCGATTCGCGCACATACACGCGCGAGCGGGTCAGGATGGTCCGGTTGAGCGCCGAGGCCGCCTCCCCCTCCCGCTCCATCACGAAGGGATGGGTCAGCAGTCCCGTCACGTCGGCATGGTGATAGGCCGTCTCGCCCCGCTTGAGGCGGGTATGGGTCTGCAGACGCAGCAGCCGGTCGGTGAAACTGTAGGCCAGCGTCTGGCGCAGCGGGTAGCCCATCGTCACATTGATCTTCATCTGCCGCTTTTCCGGCCGGCCGTTTTTCTCATATTTCGGCAGGGAGTAGAGCAGCGGCACGAGCAGGTTCTCGTCGGTCAGCACAATGGCCGTCTCCTTGTCCGGCATCCAGTCCGTACCGCCGTGCTGCTCGATCAATCGTTTCAGAAAATCGGTCGCATATTTGCATTGCAGTGCCCCGGAGGGTACCGACACCGCTTCGATCCGTTTCGGACGGCGGAACGAATCCGTCTCGTTCGCAAAGCCGATCGGAGCCGGATAGCGCACCCGGTTGTCCCGCATGAAGAGGCCCGCCTCCTGGTGCAGATCCTTCAGATAGTATTCGTCGCAGTCCCAGAAGAACTCCGCGCCGCACGCATCGCGCAGATGGTCGAAGAGGATCTTCTCGCACTCCGACAAGGCATTGAAACCGACGACGGCCACCCGCCGTCCGTCGGCCAGCGATGCCTCGCCCCGCCGCAGCCGGTCGGCCGCCTCGCGGTGCATCATGCCCGTATAGGCCAGCTCCTGCTCCGCCAGCCGCTTCCGGAAATCGTGATAGATGCCCGACAGGCTCTGCCAGACGGTCAGGAAGTCGCGCTTCTGGTCGGAATAGCGCGTATCGGCTCCGAATGTCTCCCAGAACCGGCGCACCACGGCCCGCTGCTCCTCGTTGAAATACTGCAATCCCTCGTCGATGGCCTTCAGATCACCGAGGTTGGTGAAGAGCATGTCGGCATCGACCCGGTACTTGTCGATCTGGTCGAAGTCGCCGAGCAGCATCTCGCCCCAGAAATAGAACGTATCGAAAGGCTCGGCATGGCGGACGGCATAGATCTTGTAAAGCTCGACCACGGCCCGGACCCGGTCCACAGGCGCATAGCCGGAGAGTTCGCGCATCAGGTCGTCCACCGTCGCATGACGGGGCTCCCACACGGGGCGGTCGATCAGCCGGCTCAGTTCGTCGAGCAGGAAGACGCGGGTGCGGGAGTTGGGCACCACGATGTGCAGCGAGGCGAGTTCATCGCCGTAACGGTCATAGAGATAGCGGGCCACATTGCCCAGAAAGGTATTCATTTCCGATCGGTCTGCGCTCGCTCCGGTCCATCGGAGCGATGGACTAAGGTAGCGCTTTTCCGCGAAAAAACACAGGGCCCCGGCTGGCCTTCCGGCGGGAAATCCGTACCTTTAACGGATCAACCGCACTGCCAGTCATGGGAAACGTCAAGATAGTCAGCGCATCGGCCGGATCAGGCAAAACCTACAACCTGGCCTACGAGTACATTCGCAACGTCATCGAAGACCCGTCGCGCTACAGCCACATCCTCGCCGTCACCTTCACCAACAAGGCGACCGAAGAGATGAAATCGCGCATTCTGAAAAAGATCAACGAACTGGCCCAAGGCAGCCTCGAATACATGCCGCTGCTCCGGCGCGATCTTGCCCTGCCGGAGGCCGAGATTATCCGCCGCGCGGCGACCGTGCGCAGCTTCATCCTGCACGACTACGGCCGGTTTGCGGTGCTCACCATCGACAAGTTCTTCCAGCGCATCATCCGCGCCTTCATCAAGGAGCTGGGCATCGACCTCAGCTTCAACATCGAACTGCCCGTCGACACGCTGCTGGGCGCAGCCACCGACCGCATCATCGACGACATCTCCACCGACGACGCCCTGCGCCGCTGGGTGGCCGAATTCGTGGACGACAAGATTGCCGACGGACGGCCGTGGAACATCCGCGCCGAGCTGCTCGAACTGGGTCAGGAACTCTTCAAGGAGAGCTACAAACGCAACGCGTCCGCCGATCCGACCGACAAGACCCGCCTGAAAAAGCTCGTCTCGGCTGCCCAGGCCGAAGCCGCCCGGTCCCGACAGCGCATCATCACCCTGGCCCGCCAGTGGTTCGACCTGATCGCCGCCAACGGACTGACTCCGGACGACTTTCTCCACCAGGGCAAAGGCGTGGCCGGCTACATTCAGAAACTGGCGGACGGACGCTTAGATCCTGCCGGCAGCCGCGTGAACGACGCGCTGAACAACGGCAAATGGTGCTCCGCCTCCTCGCCCGTCAAGGCCCGGATCGAGGCTCTGGCCCCGCAGCTGACCGACCTGCTGGGGCAAATGCTCACAGCCTATGACGAAGCCATGCCCCGGATCAACGACGCCGCCCTGCTCAAGAAGAACTATCGCAGCTTTGCGCTGCTGGGCGATCTGTACGCCAAGGTGCTGCAGGTAGCTAAGGAAGAGAACATCGTCCACATCTCGGAGATCAACGAACTGCTGGCCCGTCTGATCTCGGGCAACGACACCCCCTTCGTCTTCGAGAAGGCAGGCAACTACTTCACCCACTTCATGATCGACGAGTTTCAGGACACCTCGGCCCTGCAGTGGGAGAATTTCCTGCCCCTGCTCCACAACGCCACCTCGCAGTCCGACGCCACGCCCGTCCTGCTGGTGGGCGACGTCAAGCAGTCGATCTACCGGTGGCGCGGCGGCGACTGGAGCATCCTTGCCCACCGGGCCGACACCGCCTTCGACCGTGTCATCCACGGCGTTCTGCAGACCAACTACCGCAGCCGTCCGGAGATCGTCCGCTTCATCAACGCGCTGATCGGCGCCTGCACGACCACCCTGAACGCCCAGATCAACCGGACGCTGGACGACGCGTTCCGGCAGAAGCACATCAGCCAGGCCCTGCACGACGAACTGACCGACATCCTGGCCTCGGCCTACGCCGACTACCGCCAGGAGACGGGCCCCGAAAAAAAGGGCGGTTACGTAACCATCACCTGTTACGGTCAGGATGAGATACCGCCGATCATCCGCCAGGTGGAGGAACTCCAGGCACGCGGCTATGCGGCCGGCGACATCGCTATTCTCGTCCGTTCCAACAACGAGGCGGCCGCCATCGCCGCCATGCTGCTGGAACACAAACGGCTCCACCCCGAATCGCCCTACTGCTACGACGTCCTCACCCAGGAGGCGCTGGTGATCGGGAGTTCGGACATCGTGGCCTTCGTCATCGCCACCCTACGGCTGGCCGACAATCCCCGGGACGGCATCCGCCATGCCATCTACAACCGTTTCCTCGGCCGCGACTTCATCGCCCCCTTCCCGGACGGGGAGGAGGCCCTGCTGGGCCGCATCCGGCTCATGCCTCCCGAGGAGGCTTTCGAGCAGATCGTCATGCACTTCCATCTGGGACAGTCCCAGGAGCAGATCGCCTACCTGCAGGCGCTGCACGAGCAGATCATCTCCTTCACGCGCAGCAACGTCGCCGATACCCCCCTGTTTCTGAACTGGTGGAACAACAGCGGATGCGCCCAGTCGATCGCCATGCCTTCGCGCGGCAACGCCATCACGATCGACACGATCCACAAATCCAAGGGACTGGGTTACAAGACCGTCATTATTCCCTACTGCAACTGGTCCGTAAAGCCCCTAAGGTCGACCGTGGTCTGGTCGCAAGCCACCGGTTCCGGATCGGAACTGTCCTCCCTCGGCCACGTCCCGATCCAGTACGACAGTACACACATGGAGAACTCCAGCTTTTCGGAGGACTTTTACCGGGAATCCGTCATGACGCTGGTGGACAATGTCAATCTGCTGTATGTCGCCCTGACCCGTGCCGAGGAAGAGTTGCACCTGATGATGCCCGCCAAAAGCGCTTCGGACCGCCTCTCCTCCCTGATCGGCAGCGCGATCGTCCGCAACGGCGAGACCGTGCGCATCGGCGACGAGGAAGGTTCGCTGACGCCGACCGGCACGGGCGAACTGCTGAGCTTCGGCGAACCGACCCCCGCTGCCCCTGCCGAGCAGAAACCGACCCGCCTCATGCCCTCCTACGATACGTTCGACAACACCGACCGCCTGGCCGTCAAGTTCACCGCACAGCGCTACTTCGAGGAAGGTGTTGCGGACGACCGGCTGGCGCCGCGCAACCAGGGCGTCCTGCTGCACCACGTCTTTGAACAGGCCACCACGGTCGACGACATCAGCAACGGCATTACCCTGGCCGTCCGCAACGGCAACCTGTCGCCCGCAGAGGCGGAACAACTGACGGAACGGCTCGACCGCACGCTGACCGATCCCACCCTGCGCGACTGGTTCGACGGCTCGTGGCAGGAGGTGCGCAACGAAGCGGAGATTCTCACCCCCGAAGGCCAGCACTACCGTCCCGACCGCGTCATGACACGGGACGGACAGGCCGTCGTGATCGACTACAAGTTCGGTCTGCAACGCCAGTCCCGATACAACGACCAGATCCGCCGCTACGCCGAGCTGCTGCGTCAGATGGGTTACACCTCCGTGGCCGGCTACCTCTGGTATGTAAATCAAGAGGTTGTCGAACCTGTCGTCAGGGCCTGAGCCGCCGCATGCCCCGGCAGCTGCCAAACGGTTTTTCCACGGCTCAATCGCAGCCTGCGCCACAACAGTCGTCCCCAGCCCGTCCAACCGCTCCCGGCCTGCCAATCACCCAGCGCAACGGGGCTCAAGCAGCATTTCCGCATACGCAAGCAGGGCAACTCCCCGGATGGGAAGTTGCCCTGCTTTTTTCGGTCCGTAGGGACGCAGCCTTATTTCACGGCGATCGTGTCGATCTCAACCATTACGCCCATCGGCAGTTTGGCTACCTGATAGCATACGCGGGCCGGCATATCCTTCGTGTAGTAACGGGCATAAACGCCGTTCATGGCAGCGAAGTTGTCCATGTTGTCGAGCAGTACGGTGGTCTTTACCACGTTGTCGAACGTATAGCCGGCTTCCTTCAGAATGGCAGCCGTATTCTCGAGCGACTGGGCAGTCTGCTCTTCGATCGTAGCGGCGATCTTGCCGTCAGCCGGGTTGATGGGCAGCTGACCGGAGATGTAAAGCGTACCGTTGGCTTCGATTGCCTGCGAATAGGGGCCTACCGCTTTGGGTGCGTTCGGCGATGCGATGACTTTTTTCATGATCTTCTATGTTTTGTTTATTGGGTTGCGAATTGTTCCCGGATAACGAACAAAGATACGCAAATAATTACGGATTTCCACATTTTTCCGCCCCCGGCCGGGAAAGTCCGGGGTATCATCCGGCCGCCCGATCCGTCACTTCCTCTTCCCTGCCCCGTTTCCCTTCCGTTCCTCTCCCCCCTCCCTTTTCTCTTCCTCTCCCTCTATAAACGACAGATCCCGACCAGTCTCGCTGATCGGGATCCGCCATAAAAAGCGTATGAAAAACTATTTGTTGTTCTTCTTGTCGTAGTGTTTCTGATAACGGCTCATGAACTTGTCCACGCGACCGGCCGTATCGACAAGTTTCATCTTGCCGGTATAGAACGGGTGCGAGGTGTTCGAGATTTCCATCTTGTACACGGGATAGGTCACGCCGTCGATCTCGATAGTCTCCTTGGTGTTCACAGCCGAACGGGTGATGAACACGTGGTCGTTGGACATGTCCTTGAATGCCACCAACCGGTAATTCTTGGGATGAATATCTTTTTTCATTTTCTTCGTCTTGTTCTAAATTACTCTTCCTGAGCAGCTACGGTGAAGTGGATCGTAGCTTTTACGTTTTTGTGGAGCTTGATCGTAGCCTCGTACTGGCCGACCTGCTTGATCGGGTCAACCGAGATGTGCTTGCGATCCACTTCTACGCCCTGCTTTGCCATGGCTTCTGCCAGGTCGGAGGAAGTCACCGAACCGAAGATGCGGCCCTCTTCCGCCTTTGCCGAGATAACCAGAGCCAGAGCCTCGATCTGAGCGGCGAGCGCCTGAGCGTCGGCCAGGATCTTGGCATCCTTGTGAGCGCGCTGTTTCAGATTCTCGGCCAGCACTTTCTTTGCCGATTCCGTCGCAACGATGGCGAGACCGTTGGGAAGGAGGTAGTTGTTGGCGTAACCGGGTTTTACCGATACGATCTCGTTGGCATAACCCAAATTTTCAACGTCTTTCTTCAGAATTACTTCCATTGTCTGTCCTCCCTCTTAATTATTTCATCAAATCGGTTACGAACGGCAGGATTGCAAGGTGACGGGCACGCTTAACGGCCTGAGCCACTTTCTTCTGGAATTTCTGCGAAGTACCGGTCAGACGACGGGGCAGAATCTTGCCCTGCTCGTTGAGGAACTTCTTGAGGAATTCGGGATCCTTGTAATCCACGTATTTGATGCCGGCTTTTTTGAAGCGGCAATATTTTTTCTTGCGAACATCGACGGTTACCGGGTTGAGGTAACGGATTTCGGACTGCTGTGCGTTATTTGCCATGATCTATTCCTCCTTTTTTTCTGCCTGTTTGTTGGCGAGTTTGTTTCTGCGTTTCTCCGAATACTCAACGGCATGTTTGTCCTGGCGGAACGTCAGGAAGCGGATCACACGCTCGTCACGACGGTACTGCGTCTCGAGTTTCTCCACGATGTCGCCTTCGCCCGTGAATTCGAGAAGGAAATAGTAGCCGGTGGTCTTCTTCTGAATCGAGTAGGCGAGTTTTTTCAAACCCCAGGCCTCTTCATTCACAATCTGACCCCCGTTTTCGGTGATAACACCGCGGAATTTGCCGACGAGCTCTTCGAGCTGCTGATCCGAAAGCACCGGAGTGGCAATGAAAACGGATTCGTAATTGTTCATAAAATGTGTTGTTTACGTGAGTTTTTGCAAAAATGCAGGCGCAAAGATAGCAATTCCTGCGGAATTCGCAAACCCATGCCCCGAAATAATGTGACGGACAGGCCTTTTTCTCCGTCCGCCGGGCCTTTTGCCGGAAACGGAGAACGGACGGAACGCGATGTTCCGTCCGTTCTGTTTTCAGCGGGGCGTCTCTGCTGCACCCGCTTTTTGCTATTTGCGATCGATGTAGCGGTCGATTACGGTGCACAGGCGGGCGAAGATCTCCTCGATCGTTCCCACGCCGTCGATGGCAACGTATTTTTCCTGACGGGCGTAGTAATCGGCTACGACAGCCGTCTGTTCCTTGTACACGGCGATTCGGTTGCGGATCACCTTCTCGTCGGCATCATCGGCGCGGCCGCTGTACTCGGCGCGCAGTTTCAGCCGTTTGACCAGCTCCTCGTCCGGCACGTCGAGCGACACCATGACATTCACCGACTCGGAACGCGCGGCGAGCATCTTGTCGAACTCCTCGGCCTGACGGGTGGTGCGGGGGAAACCGTCGAAGATGTTACCCTTGCAGTCGGCATGGGAAGCCATGTATTCGCCGATGATGCCGAGCACCATCTCGTCCGAAGCGAGCTTGCCGCTCTCGATCACTTCCTTCACGGCCAGACCGCGCGGGGTGCCGCGACGGATCTCGTCACGAATCACTTCGCCGGTGGAAATATGATTCAGACCGTATTTCTCCTTGAGCAGGTCAGCCTGGGTACCTTTTCCGGCTCCGGGAGGGCCGAACAAAACAATATTGATCATTGCTGTATGTGTTAAAACCGTTACGCATCCGCCGTGCGGATACGGAGAGCAAATTTAAACAGTTTTTCGACGAAAGCAAAAAAGGTGTAACTTTGTATTAGTACACTTGTGCGGACGCGCGCAATGCCGCCCGCCCCAATCCATTCCCGTCATGCAGAACAAACGAACCGAAATATCCGAGGTGGGCGAATTCGGACTGATCCGCCGCCTGACCGACCGATTCCCCATCCGCAACGCCTCCACCGTCATGGGAGCCGGCGACGATGCCGCCGTCATCGACGCGGGAGACAAATACCTGTTGCTGACCAGCGACCTGCTGCTGGAGGGCATTGACTTCGACCTGGTCTATTTCCCGTTGAAACACCTGGGCTACAAGGCCGTGGTGGTCGGCATCAATGACATTCTCGCCATGAACGGCACCCCGGAACAGCTCACCGTGGCGATCGGCGTGTCGGCCAAGTTCGCCATCGAAGATCTCGAGGAGCTCTACTCCGGCATCCGCAGCGCCTGCGAGGACTACAAGGTCGATCTGGTGGGCGGCGATACCGACTCGTCGGTAACGGGCCTCACGATTGCCGTCTCGGTGGTCGGCTCGGTTGAGAAGGAGCGGATCGTCTACCGCAGCGGAGCCAAAGAGAATGATCTGGTCTGCATCACGGGCGATCTCGGCGCAGCCTACATGGGGCTCCACCTGCTCGAGCGCGAAAAACGCGCCTTTGCCGGCAACGACAACCCGCAGCCCCAGTTCGAGGGATACGAATACCTGCTGCGCCGCCAGCTGATGCCCTCGGCTCCGACGACGGCCATCGCCGCGCTGCGCACCGCCGGCATCGTCCCCACCTCCATGATCGACATCTCGGACGGACTGGCCTCGGACATGCTCCAGATCTGCCGCAGTTCCTCCTGCGGCGTGCGGATCTACCTGGAGCGCATCCCCATCGCCCGCGAAACCCACAAGATGGCCGACGAGCTCCACGCCGATCCGGTGGTGGCCGCTCTGAACGGCGGCGGCGACCACGAGCTGCTCTTCACGGTACCCCTGGCCCAGCAGTCGCGCATTGCGGGCGTCGGCGGCATCGACATCATCGGCCACATCACCCCGGCCGACACGGGCGCCAAACTGATCACTCCCGATGGCAGCGAGATCACCCTCACGGCCCCCGGTTTCGTCGAGCGGCAGTAACCGCTGTCCCGCCCCCTCACGGCCCGGCGCTTCCGCAACGGAGACGCCGGGCCGGTTGCATGTGCCCCGTCCCCGGCTCGTTTTGTGGCCTCCGACGATCATCCTCCCCTGCCGAAACCGACCTCCGTTTAAAATTGTTAGGCCATAACGTCCGGGGACAACACAATTTTCACAATCTTCCGGCATCGGAGAACAAAATTTGCGTAAATCTGTATAAAGAACATACCGCCTTGAAATCAAGAGAGTTAGAAGAATTACCTCATTTTCGGGTAATGAGTAGGCAACCGTCCTAATTGCCGTGGTCTGCATCGCTTTGCTTGTGGGGGTAACTCTTTATATGCAAAAGTACGACTTTATTTCATATAAAGCAAAAATATCTTAGAATATCGGTTTTTATTATTGTTAAAATCATTATCTTTGCGACTAAAGAAATAACAATGAAAAACTAATGGAAGATTTGAATCAACTCAAAATAGTTTTGGTTAAGAAAAAGCGTACCAGTAAATGGTTAGCAGAACAACTTGGAGTGAACCAAACAACAGTATCCA
>DXCC01000032.1 GCA_019116245.1 Candidatus Tidjanibacter faecipullorum | reverse complement strand
TCTATATTTCAGTAGAATAAAGATTTGATACAATTTGCTTGTCCACCATTTCCTCCTGTCGCCTCAGCCCGTCTCAGACGGTGCAGTTTGTTTGCGCAATTTCATTGATTATTGTATAATGCATTGATAATCAATACAGATAAATTTCTTCAACGAGGAGGAATATTAGTGTAATTTGCAACGCGAAAGTTACGATTAAGCCCTGTCAATCAAACAGATTGACAGGGCTTAATTTGTTTAACCGCCTCAAATGACATAAAATATGGCCGATAATTTATAGTTTTTCAGATCCGCTGTTGTCTAATATAATAGAAATCTGAAAGCATGATGGAACAAAAGGAACAGCAATTTACCCGATTGATAGAAAAGCACAAGACGGTTGTCTATACTGTCTGCTATATGTTTTCCGGAAGCAGAGAGGAGGCGGAAGACCTTTTTCAAGATGTGCTGGTCAAGCTTTGGAAAGGATATGACACATTCCGCGGAGAGTCGGATGTCAAAACCTGGATCTACCGCGTAAGCCTCAACACGTGCATTAACGGACAGAAAAGAAAAAGGAAGAGAATCACCCGTATTCCGTTAAGCATCGATGTTGATTTCTTTGCGGAAATAAGCGACAGGACGCTACAAGTAAGACGTTTGTATGATCGGATAAACCGTCTAGGACTTGTTGACCGTGCCCTGATTCTCTTATGGCTTGAGGGGTTGTCTTATGAAGAAATCGGGGCTGTTATAGGCATTTCCGTGAAGAATGTCTCCTTCCAGCTCTACAGGATCAAGGAGGAACTTAAGAAAATGAACATCTAAGTAAAAGGCTATGCAGAATAACAATTTATCCATGCATGACGAACTCTGGCAAATGAAAGCGGATTATGAGCGTCTCAAGGCAGATATGGACAAACAAACGATAATCAATCGACAACTTATGGAAATAGTTGTACGGCACAATGTCAATGTGCTGGATTCACACAGAATAGCCACTATAGTTGGTGTAAGTGCAGCGATACTTATCACATTGGTAGCTTCCTATGTCAAGGGACTGGACTTGCGCCTTACTGGTATGATTGCGGTATTTTATGTACTGATGATAATTGGATATGTATTCATATACCATAAACTCGGAAAAATAGAATACGGCACAGACGACATACTCTCAACAGTCACCAGATTAAGAAAATTCAAACGAAACTACATGATTGTTAATACCGTTTCATGGGTTCTGGTGGTTGGCCTTATGTGCTTCATATTGCCTGAAATCCACAGCACATTCCGCATCCCGGAACGAGGCATCGCCGCCATAATCTTCATGGGTGTTGCGGTTATCGCTGGTATTTGTATCCAGTATTATATTGACAGGAAAGTGCTTAGAACTTGCGATAATATCATTAACCAACTGAAATACAGGTATGACGGTATGCAACCTTGATTAGCAATAAATCGGGCAGGAGGGATACATAATCGTTTCCTCCAACTCATCTCAAATCGAACAATGTTTGTTTGCTTCCTCATTTCACAGCATCCCCTTCAGACGGTGCGGTGTGTCGGCGCAACTTTCATTGACCATTGTAGAACATATTGATCCAAAACGTATCAATTTCTGCAATGTTGAGAATAATTAAGCTCGTTTTGGAGGTGAGTACCTCAAGATACGTCTGTTGACAACATAAAAAGGACAACTAAAAGGTTGCCCTTTCTATGTTGATACATGCAAGCATCGGAAAATAGGGGTAGGCGGCCGTGTGCCGGCAGGGGAGTTGCGGATAATAATTTTATCCGAAAGCATGCCCGTGTAGTTCTCTTCTTAATCTTGTTGAATGGATGGAAAACGGGTGGACGGCCGGATGCGAAAGGAGAATGATTAAAAAACATTTCGGTTCATATAGTTGTTCCCTCCGCCTGCTGTCGGGAGTAAGCGTCCGTACAAGGGTGCCAAACAGAAGAGAGGAACGACGCTGACCGCCATTCCTCTCTCGTTGCAAACCGGGCCTGTCGGAATGAGGAGCCACCGTCCGGCCGAGCCGCTATTTCTTCCGGTAGGTAATGGTGATACCCATCCAACTGCCGGTCGTGAAATACTGCGGAATCGCCGTATCGTCAAACCAGGCATCTACCGGGAACTGAGTCCCGTCACCCGGGTTATTGTCGCAGGCGAAATATTCCAAGGCCGTATTGTTGCTGATATCCATGGATTGAAGTTGATTGCTATTGCAATACAGCATTGTCAGCAACGTGTTTTCATGAACATTCAACTCAGTCAACGCGTTGTATGAGCAGTCCAATAACGTCAAGGCCGTATTGTGGCTTATGTCCAGTACGCTCAGTGAATTGTTGTCACAAGACAATGAAGTCAGCGCCGTATTGTGGCTTGTGTCCAGCACGCTGAGTGAATTGCTGGAGCAAGCCAACGAGGTCAGCGCCGTATTGTGGCTTGTGTCCAGCACGCTGAGTGAATTGCTGGAGCAAGCCAACGAGGTTAGCGCCGTATTGTGGCTTGTGTCCAGCACGCTCAATGAATTGTAGGAGCAAGCCAATGAGGTCAGTGCCGTATTGTGACTGACATCCAGCGAGGTCAAGGCATTCCAACTGCACGTCAGCGTCGTCAGTGCGGTCAGGCCGGTCAGATCCAGCGAAGGAATCCTATTGAAGTCGCAGATTAGGGTGACCAGCGCCGTATTGTTGCTTAAGTCCAATGCGGTCAGTGCATTGTTGTCGCACTGCAGGTCGACCAGCATCGTATTGTTTCGGACATCCAGCGCAGTCAGGGTAGTGTTGCTACAGTTCAAGGAGGTTAATGCCGTATTGGCGCTTACATCCAGCGTGGACAGGACATTGTTGTTACTGCAGTTCAATGTCGTCAGGGCCGGGCAGTTGCTGACGTTTAAGGTGGCCAACGCGTTGGAATTGCAGCTCAACGTGACCAGGGCCGTATTGCGGCTGGCATCCAGCGAGGTCAGGAAATTCCCTTCGCAATTCAATTCCACCAGCGCCGGATTACCGCTGATGTCCAACGTAGTCAATGAATTCCCGCTACAGGCCAACGCAGTCAGAGCGGTCGCATTGTCGGTATTCAAGGTGGTCAAGGTGTTGCTGGTGCAGTCCAATGACGTCAAGGCCGTGTGTTGACTTACGTCCAGGGAAGTAAGGGCATTCCATGAACAGTCCAATACCTCCAGCAGGGTATTTCCGCTGACTTCCAGCGAGGACAGGACGTTGCTATGGCAGTTCAGCGAAGTCAGCGCCGTATTGTGACTCAGGTCCAGGGCGGTCAAGGCATTGTCGTTGCAAATCAATGTTTCCAAGGCCGTATTGTGGCTTACGTCCAGGGAAGTCAGGTCGTTCCATGAACAGTTCAATGTGACCAGGGCCGGATTGCCGTTCACGTTCAGTTCGGTCAGATCGTTCCCCTGACAGTGCAAGGTGGTCAAGGCAGGATTGTGACTCAGATCCAGGGTAGTCAACCAGTTATGGTTGCAATTCAACGAGACCAGGACCGTATTGGCCTGCAGGTCCAACTCCTCAAGCTGGTGTCCGTTGCAGGACAAAACCTGCAACGCACTGAAATATTCGATGCCCCGCAGCGAGCGCAGCGGGTCTCCGTTCTCATCGTCCGCCGAGAGGTCGAGCTCCGTAATGGCGGCCACTTCGTCCGGGGTAATGTGCTGTGCATCGGCAATGTAGCCGCGTTTTTGCAATTCGGCGGCAAAGGCCGGGTCGAATTGATCCGTCACGGGTTCTGGACCAGCAGTTTCCGGTACTTTGGTGCAACCGACGGCCATGACAGCGAGTAAGGTGAGCAGGATGTAAATCTTTTTCATATCGTCCCCCTTTCTTTTCAAGTTGATTTAAAACGAAGATACGAAAACATGATGATAATCGGAATTGTGGATGCACGATTTGTGATATTCGTTTCATTTAACAGAATCGGATGCATGCGGACAATGATGCCACGGCATCGCAGGGGATCCTCCCGGGTTGTCATTTTTTCGTTACGGATGTGCCGTGGCGTCGGTTTTGTCCGGACAGGACCGTCGTACCGCAATTCGCCGGACCGTCAGCAGGTACACGGCTGCAGGCGCCTTGATGCATCCCAACACGACAAACGGGCCATATGCTACCATATGGCCCGTTCGAATGTGTTGTACGCCGGTGTAGCGGTTATTCGAACTGCGACATCGGATAAATGTTCACCGGGTAACTGGCCTGATTTTCGAGCCGCATGACCAGTTGGGGCGTATCCCCGCTGCAATCGTAGACCAGGACCTGCCCGTCGGACACAATTGCTTCGTTCAGATCGTTCGAAACCGAGACATAGAGCAGGTTCTTCTTTGGATCGGCCACCACATTACAGGTCAGATACCGGGCCTGCGGCGCGTCCTGATTGACCTGAATGTATTCCTCGACTTTCCAGGTCTTGAGGGAGATACGGCTGACTGTCAACGTTCCGCCCGTGAAGTAGAGATAGTCGCCTGCGAGCGTGACACCCGAAGAATTCATCAGGTTGGCCGAAATATCGGCATTGATCGGCTTCTCCAGCGTTGCGGTCATGGTCTCGGTGTCGACAAAGGTCAGGTAGCTCTTCAGGGATCCGGCGCGGCCGCAGGTGGCCACGACGATCTCGTGATCGCCTGTCCGGCAGATGCCGCTGATGAATTCTCCCGAGAGATCGAGCGTGCGGGTGACTTCATTGCAATTCTTGGTAAACTCGAAAAGCTGCGTGTTGGTCCAGAAGCCGCCGCCGGCACAGTAGAGATGATCGCCGATGACGGTCATGCCGCGCGTAGCTACCACGGTCTCGATCGTATTGCCTTGATTTCCGAAATGGTAGCCGCCCTCCACGAGTGTCAGCACGCCCGTTTCGGTGTCGAGGCGGAACATGCCCTGACCGTCGGCCAGAAAGAGGTTGTGTTCGTCGATGACGGCCAGGTTTTCCAGCGGGGTGGCCAACGGCAGCATGTCCACCGTTTCGAGCGAACCTTCCGGCTTGTGAAACAGCAGATCCTCGAAGCGGAACACCTTTTCGCGGCGGAAGGTCTCGGCATCGACGATGACGATCGAACCGTCGCCGGGCTCGCTGTTTCCCAGATCAGGCACTGCGTTATTGTTGCTCAAGATATAGATCTTATCCCCCTGCAGGTAGAGATCCTGTGCCGTATTGCCGCAGGTCGAACCGTTGATCCGGCGATAGACGTTCTGTTCGACCGTGCCGTCGGGCGCAATCCAGGTCACCGAGCCGTTTTCCAGGCGCGGAGCCCCCTGGTTGAGAATCAGTACGCCATCGGGTGAGGCATATCCGCCGAGGGAGGCGCCCGATCCGTCACCTCCCGGGCCACTTCCGCCCGGACCGGTCTCTTTCGTACATCCGCAAGTCATGAGCAGTACGCCCGTCGTGAAAAGGGCGGCAATCCATCTGTTGTGCATAGGTCGTGTCATTTGAACAGGTTATTTACGAACGGGCGGAAAGTAGAAACCGGCCGGGAATCGGGTACAGTTCTCATATTTGACGGCCGGAGCTTCCGCACTGGCGGCAAAATCGAAGCCCCAGATCTGGTTCTGGTCAAAGAGGGCAAACGATTTGATCGTGTTGATGTAGACGCGGCCCGAGGCAGGGTGCACGCCCAGCCCGTTGTAGCGCATGCCGGCATTCTTGTCCAGCGCCGACAGATCGACCATCCACTGTTCGGCATCGAGGCCCGAGTCGGCCTTAAGATCCTCGCTTTAGTCAAAGGGCAGGCAGTAGACCGTCACCCCGTCGGCATAGGAGAGGTTGTTGCCGGAGGCGGCAAAAGCCTCGCCCGAGGAGCCTACGCCCGGTTCGACACTGATCCGGCGTTGGATCATCGTCTGGTCCGAGAGATTGAACTTGCCGATGGCGATCTGGCCCGAGCCGACGGTTGTGGCCGTAGAGGTCATCACCCACATCCGGCCGTCCTCGGCCCCCTGAATGCCCAGCACGCGGTTGATCATGCAGGGAACACTATAGGGAAACCGGATCGACACGACGGCATCGTTGTCCGCCGAAATCTCGAGGAGCTTGCTCGAATAGCCCGAGAGGTAGGTGTATACCTTGCCGTTCATCGTCACGAATCGGCTTTTGGGGGCCTTTTCGGATCCCTCGCAAACGTCAGCTGCCGGGTGGTCGCATCGAAACGGTAGATACCCGCATTGTCGCGGATGTAGATGTGCTGTTCGTCGAGTACGGCAATGTGGGTCGGCCAGTCGAGCTGGGCCAGATCCTGATTCGTATAGGCGGCCGTTTTCTTCAGCGTCCTGGCATCCATGACGACCAGCATGCCGTCGTTTTCGAAAGTTGCGCCTACGGCATTCTCGTTGCCGTTCTGCGAAATGACGTAAATCTTGCCGTCACAGAAGGCCATGTCCTGAGCCACATTGCCCAGTTCCGTGCCGTTCACCGTCCTGTAGGCGTCGGCCCATACGTATCCTTCGGGTGAAATATAGGTCAGCGAGCCGTTCTCCGTGGTCATGTTGCCCTCGTTGAGTACGAACGTGCCGTTCGGATCGTCGAAAGCATTCAGACAGTAGAGTGCCACGCTTTGCGAAACGGTCCGGTCCCCTTCGCCGACGGCCGTAACGGTCAGCGTAGCCCGGGTTTCGGCATCGGCCGTGGCCGAAATGACGATTGCCTGGGCCTCTTCGTCCACCCGGACGTTCCAGCCGTCGGGCAGGGCATCTGTCGTAATGGCCTGCACATGCTGGGCCGCATAGCCAATCGTTACCGTCGTTTCGGGAACGACAAAGAGGGGCGCTTCGGTGGCGATATCCGTCGTCCATTCCAATACCGGAGCAGCCGGTTCATGCTCTTTTGAGCAACTTCCCATTGACAGAACTGCTGCAAACAGCAGCAGACTCCATACTTTTTTTCATTTTCATCGTATTGCGTTATTGGTAAATGTCTGTGTTATTGTGTGACTGTTTCGCTGGCGATCTGAACGTCGAGCAGGTGCAGATCCTCCACGCCCATGATTTCCGTCGAGCATTCGCCCAGCCAGCCGTTCTCCTGGTTTACCCCGGTGTGGATGCGGATGAAGTCCACGCCGGGCAACCGGGCAGGCTGTCCGGCTGCATCGACGGCCCAGTCGATGTCGATGGCCGACCGGTCACTGCTATTGGGGTCGTTGTCGGCATAGCCGTATGCGAAGCGGTAAAGCGCGAAGTAGGTGCCGTTGGTACTGATGTCGATGCCGTTTTCCGGCAGCCGCGTACCGCGGAAGGTGATGTGATCCTCCGTAATCCATTGCGGGTAATAGGACTGACGGTGCGAGCCGTTCATGGCCTTGTAGCCGCTGCGGCCCTGATTGTCTTCCCAGCGGATATACTGTGCGGTCGGCGCGCCGGGTTCGGATGCGGGGCGATAGTAGGTGATTTCGTAGTCCAGAATGGTCCGGGTGTCATTGCCTGCCTCGGCGGCCCGATCCAGCCAGGATTCGTTGCTGACCGGATAGGAACTTCCGGCAATCTCGTACCACTCCTCCTCGTCGGGCCGGCCGTTTCCGTTGGCGTCGTAGGCCACCTGGATCACGCCGGGCTCACAGCTGCCGTATTCGGATTGTCCGCTGGCCTGGAAGGCATTGCCCAGGACGCGGAAATCGCACAGACCGCTCCTGTTCTCGATCGTGTGATCGAAACCGACGATGACATAGCCGCCGAAACCGCCGAGCGAAATCATGCCCCGGTTGTTGTTCCCGATCGCTTCGAGCGCCTTGCGGTTCATGGTCTCCTGCGTGTCGCCGGGTTCATATTCGGGCAGCAGGTTGGTGAACTGACCCACGGCCGGGCGGAACTCCACCACGCGGGTGACATACGGAGTAGGGGCGCTGTCGGGAGGCGTATCCTGTTTTTCACAGGCGGTCGCACAGCCGATCAGCAGCAAGGCCATGGCGGCCCTTCCGTTGAAGAAAGCAATCTGTTTCATGCGTATGTGATTGTAAATTTGGTTGTTTTCGATTGGTTGTTGTCCAGTTGCGGGACAGCGTGCTTGTACGGATCTTTCGGAAGCTGTTGCTGCTGCAGACAAGGGCATGGCGCTCCGGAGAGGCATGAACCGGGAGCGGCCGATATGCGGGATGGCTGCCGCTTTTGGCGACACGGTCAGGCCGGAGCATTCCGCTGCCGTCCGGACCGCAGCAACAGAACAACTCACCCCCGACAAGGAGCATCAACGGCTTGTACAGCCTGAAAAATGGATGAAGCATTTATTTCGTACATTCAACCGCCCTGTCCGCGAGTTCGGTTAAAAACAAAAGTGATGGCAGGTCTTCTGACTGACTCCCCACCCGAAACCTTCCCGATACACATGATCAGTGGTTGACAGAAATTCGAGCGGTTGGCGGAGCTTCACAGCAGCGGGACTGTCCGGGATTTTCACCCGATTCCCTTTTAATCCTCGAGACCCGAAGGGCCCTTGGGAACCAATCGGCGGCAAAAGTACGACATTTCTTTCAAGGACGAAAGAATAGATGACTTTTTTGAACGTTGCGCCGGAGAGCCTGCGGCTGTCCGCATCGGCGCAGGAGCGGTTTGCTGCGGGGAAAGCGCAGGACAGATGGCAGAAACGCATCGAACAGGCGCACGCGGAAGGGGTGGCCGGCATGGCGGCGCGCTCAACGAATAAGGGGGCAAACACGATGTGTTTGCCCCCTGTGGTTTACGGGAAGCCCGATAGCTAATTCTTGGTAATGAATCGCAGCAGGCCGACCAGGTAACGGTGGAATCCGGGGACGTAAGCCAGCACCCGGTCGAACCATTTTATATGCGGCATGGTGTGTTTTACGACCAGCCCGACGTACACCATGGCAAACATCGTGCCGATGCCCACGGCGCTCCAAATCCAACGGCCGAAGAAGATGAAACTGGCCACGACGGCAATGATGACCAGCGTCGTGTCGACGATGATTTTGGCCTTCGGGAAGGGGAGCTTGCTGACCCGACTGACGGCAATGGAGATGCCTTCGCCGGGCATGGTCACGGAGCCGCATTTGATCTCGAAGGCGATGCCGATGCCCATCACGGTGCAGCCGGCCAGCTGGGTCAGGATCTGGGACACCAGCGTCTCGCAGGTCAGGAAATCGGTCAGCCACATGTTGAAGTCGATCAGCCAGCCGAACACAAAGCCGACGAGCAGCTGAAAGAGTTGGACGAGTTCAAACTGTTTGCGCAGAATCAGAATCTGGCAAATGACAAAGACGAAATTCATCAAGATCGTGTAGTGGCCAATGGTCCATTCCGGCAGGAAGCTGACGGGGCCTGCCAGGGAGAGCACATAAGGAAGGGATGAGATAACGCTGCTGCCCAGATTGGAGCGTACACACAGCGCGACCCCGAGGGTCATGAGGTCAAGTGCGAGGAGAAGTAGAAAATGTTGCCAGCAGAAAGAGAGTATTTTTTGTTTTTCGGTTTGGTGATTGGTGTTTGACATGTTACCTGTTTTATTCGGAATGCAAATTTACGATTCTTTTGTCAAAAATTCGAATATTTATAAATTATTAATAATCATGAATATATGTGTTTCGACGTGGAGGATTGCCCCAGGTAGATGATCCAGACGGCAGTCGGAAATGGGGCACATTTCGGCAAATAATACGGATTGGAACGCTACGTGAACGGTCGGGCGTACGGGGCGTTTGCGTATGGCACGATGACGCCGCCGAGTGTGTATCTTTGTATCTCCGAGCGGAGCCGGTTGGCCACATGCCACACACCGGACATCCTTCAAATACAACTACTGCTGCCATGCCCACCCGTTATATTGCCGATGCCGAACATTACACGGACGTGCTGTCCAAAGTGGCCGTTGTGAAACGCAGTCTGTGGATTGCGACGGCGGATATCAAGGATCTCCATGTCGCCGGGGCGGCGGGCCGTGCGGCACGCACCGTACCGTTTCTGGAAGTGCTGGCCGGTCTGCTGAATCGGGGCGTGGAGGTGCGGCTCATGCATGCCAAGGAGCCGGGCCCGATTTTCCGGCAGGAGTTCGACCGCTATCCCGTGCTGGCCGCCCGGCTGGAGCGGGTGTTGTGTCCGCGGCTGCATGCCAAGATGATGATTTTCGACTGTCGCGAGGTCTATCTGGGATCGGCCAATCTGACGGGAGCCGGCATCGGCATGAAATCGGCCGCCACCCGCAATTTCGAATGCGGCATTCTTTCGGACGAGGCGGCGATCGTCGCACCGGCCATGCATCAGTTCGACAGCATCTGGATGGGGGAGCGGTGCCGGGCCTGCCGGCGGCGGGACTATTGCGGCGACCCGATCGTGTAAAACGACAGCCGTCCGGAAGACGGCAGGTCAAAAGGAGTGTGATTCGAATACCTCCATCTCGTAGCGCTTGTCGTACAGCTGGGCCAGTTCCTCGTCGGTAATCCCCAGTTTCTCCTTGATGCGGGTCAACATTTCGTCGAGGAGCTGTGTGCCCAGATGCAGCACATGGCTCTGCATCTGGAACTGCATGAGCAGGTTCAGGTTCTCCTTGGTGCCGAAGAAACACCGCATGGCTTCGTGGTGGTCATTGAAATCCAGCACGGCCTGCTGATGCCCGATGTTGGTCAGCAGCCGTTCCTTGATCCCGTTGAGTCGGTCGAGGCAGGCGGCCATGTCGTTCTGCATGACAAAGGTATCGCCGATGATGCGGATCACCGACAGATCGTCGATCGATTTCCACACCTCGATGTTGTCGGTGAACATGGTTTCCGCCATCCGGGTGCCGCTGTACTGACTGGGAGTCAGGACTGCGGAATAGATGCGACCGGCCAAATCGGCGGAGATCTCATCCAGACGGTCAGGGTAGCAGGCCAATGCCTGCTGGAACAGGGAGTCCGTCTGCAGCATGACCTCGCCCTGCGCCTTGAGCGAGGCGATGTTGCCCTGCAGATCGTCGAGTGTCAGCAGCTGAATGCGCCGCTCCGTCTCCACCTTCTCGCGGTGGGCGATGGCGCCGGACACCCAGAAGGTGATGCCAATGCCCAACAGGGTTCCTATGAAGCAGCTGGTGAAGCTGTCCCACCAGTTGCGATTTGCGTTGTAAATCGCTTTGATCTTGCGGTTCATGTGTCGTGCGATGGATGGGCGCTGCACGGAGACCGTCAGCGTTGCCAACAAAAATAGGGATATTCCGGTCAAAATACAACGGGCCGCCCGCCGTTCGGTTTTCGGGGAGATTTTCTAATTTTGCACAATGGCAGAAAATCGAAGCCCCATGGAAGAGAACGCGTGCGAGAAGAAAGGTAAAAAGTATGTCGAAACCCCGCTGATGAAGCAGTACTATGCCGTCAAGGCCGTCCACAGCGACGCCGTGCTGCTGTTTCGGGTGGGCGACTTCTACGAAACCTTCGGCGAGGATGCCATCAAGGCGAGCCGCATTCTGGGCATCACCCTCACGCGGCGGGCCAACGGCGCGGCCAGCTATGTCGAACTGGCCGGATTTCCCTACCATGCCCTGGACACCTACCTGCCCAAACTGGTGCGGGCGGGCGAACGGGTGGCCGTATGCGAACAGCTCGAGGACCCGAAACTGGTCACCAAGGGCATCGTCAAACGGGGGGTCATCGAACTGGTGACGCCGGGCGTGGTGATGAACGACAACGTGCTCTCCTCCAAGGAGAACACCTTTCTGGCTTCGGTTTATTTCGGCAAGAAGACCACCGGAGTGGCCTTTCTCGACCTTTCGACGGGCGAATTCTATGTGGCCGAGGGCAAGGACAGCTACGTGGACAAGCTGATCTCGAACCTGGCCCCCAAGGAGATCATCTACCAGCGCGGCTGGGAGGAGCGTTTCACGCAGGCCTTCGGCACGCGCAACTATACCTACAAACTCGACGACTGGGTTTTCGCCGAGGACATCAACCGCGAGAAACTCTGCAAGCAGTTCGGAACCACCTCGCTGAAGGGGTACGGCATCGATACGATGACCAGCGGCATCTCGGCCGCCGGCGCCATTCTCTACTACCTTGATTTCACGGAGCACAAACAGACCGGCCACATTACCGGCATTTCGCGCATTGACGAAGATCAATACGTGTGGATCGACCGCTTTACGATCCGCAACCTCGAGCTGTTCTCGTCCAATTCGCTGCGGGAGCGGTGCGGCTTTGCCGATGTGATCGACCGGACGGTGACCCCGATGGGAGGCCGTCTGCTGAAACAGTGGATCGCCTTGCCGATCAAGGACATTGATCGCATCAACCGGCGGCTCGACGGGGTGGAGGCGTTCCACGGGGATGCCGACCTGCGCGAGCGGACCGGCGAACTGCTGGACCGCATTGCCGACCTGGAGCGGCTCTCCTCGCGCATTGCCACCCAGCGCATCACGCCGCGCGAACTGGTGCAGCTCAAGCTGTCGCTCGGAGCGGTGGGTGAGTTGCGCGACCTGCTGGAGGGAAGCGGCCATCCCGCCCTGCAGGAGCTGGCCTCCGGACTGGACCGCTGCGAGGAGCAGCGCAGCCGCATCGAGCGGGAAATCTATCCCGATCCGCAGAACAACCAGATCCAGAAGGGAGGCATCATCGCCGACGGGGTCGATCTCGAGCTGGACGACCTGCGCCGCATCGCCTGCCACGGCAAGGATGTGATTGCCGAGATCCAACGACGTGAGAGTGAGGCGACCGGCATTCCTTCGCTCAAGGTGAGCTTCAACAATGTATTCGGCTACTATATCGAGGTGCGCAACACCCACAAGGACAAGGTGCCGGCCGACTGGATCCGCAAGCAGACCCTCACCTCGGCCGAGCGGTACGTAACCCAGGAACTCAAGGAGTACGAGGAGAAGATTCTCGGCGCCGAGGAGAAGATGCTGGCCATCGAGCTGCGCATCTACACCCGGCTGGTCGAGGACCTGGCCCGGGCGATCGCCGCTTTCCAGCACGACGGAGCCGTGGTGGCCCGCATCGACTGCCTGCGGTCGTTTGCCGTAATGGCCACGGAGCGCAGCTATGTCCGTCCCGAACTGTCGGACGACAAGGTGATCGACATTCGCGAAGGCCGCCATCCGGTCATCGAGACACTGATGGAGATCGGCCAGCAATATATTCCGAACGATGTCTATCTGGACGACGAGACCCAGCAGATCATGATGATTACGGGTCCCAACATGGCCGGCAAGTCGGCGCTGCTGCGCCAGACCGCCCTGATCGTGCTGATGGCGCAGATCGGTTCGTTCGTTCCCGCCGCCTCGGCCCACATCGGCATCGTGGACAAGATCTTCACCCGGGTGGGCGCCAGCGACAACATCTCCCAGGGCGAGAGTACCTTCATGGTCGAGATGCTGGAGTCGGCGGCCATCATGAACAACCTCTCGGACCGCAGTCTGATCCTGCTCGACGAGATCGGCCGCGGCACGAGCACCTACGACGGCATGTCGATCGCATGGGCCATGGTGGAGTACATCCACAACCATCCGACGGCGCGTGCCAAAACGATGTTCGCCACCCACTATCACGAGCTCAATGCCCTGGAGGAACTGTTGCCGCGCGTCAAGAACTACAATGTGGCCGTCAAGGAGGTGAACCGCACGATTCTGTTCCTGCGCAAACTGGTGCGCGGCGGCACGGAGCATTCGTTCGGTATCCATGTGGCCAAGATGGCCGGCATGCCGGTACAGGTTGTCGAGCGGGCCGAAGCGATTCTTGCGTCGCTGGAGCGGGCCGATCGCGAAGGGGCGCCCCATGGCGATGTGGTCGGTTCGGCCGCAAAGGCGGATGCTGCGGCGGAACGTCCCCGGCGCGGACGCGGGCGGAAGGAGGCGGAGCACGCACCCGACATTCAGCTCAGCATGTTCCAGCTGGAGGATCCGGTGTTGATCCAGATCCGGGACCAAATCCGCGGGCTGGACATCGACTCCCTCACACCGCTGCAGGCGCTCAACATTCTGAATGACATCAAGCGCATCACCGGCCTTTAAGACCGGCTCCGCAGGCGGTCCGGACAAAAAAAACGGTCCGATCGCTTGGTTTCTGAAAAAAACATTACCTTTGCAACGCATCGGTTCCGGTGCCGCTCCCTGGAAGGGGCTGCGGCGAGGATTAAAAGGGAATGCCGTGAGAATCGGCAACAGTTCCCGCTGCTGTAAGTTCCCGGTGAGGCGTACGACGTCTCCCGTAACAGGTCCGGGCATTCTTGGCCACTGATTCCGCAAGCGAATCGGGAAGGCGCCCAGACAGGAACAAGTCAGAAGACCTGCCTTTGCTGTCGATGACACGGATTTGCTCTTACGGTGAATGAGAGCCGATACGACGGTTTTTCGGACAGTACCCATATTCAGTTACAGTTTCGCAATTCCGTAATCGGTCTTCAGCAGCGGTTCGGCAATTCCGTGCGACAAACCCGATTACGGTCGAATGGTCGGTTGTCGTCTCCGGATATCTGGTTGCCGCGGTGCGGCAGGTCCGGTCGTGTCACGGGTCCGAAGCCTTGCTCTTCTTCCGTCAGTCGTGTTTGTCAGCGAAAGATGCCTACGCATTGTTTCACAATAAAAGACAAACGCAAATGAAAAGAATCTTTACGATCCTCTGTTGCGTGGCCGTAGCGCTCGGTCTGACGGGCTGTTACGACGACAGCAAACTTTGGAACAAGGTCGATGATCTCGACGGCCGTCTGACGGCGCTGGAGAAGACCGTCAAAGCCATGAACAGCGACATCGAGTCGATGAACACCATCATCGCCACGCTCCAGCAGGGCGGTGTCATCACGGAGATTGTCTCCACGGCCGACGGCTATGAAATGACCATCAGCGGCCGCACCGAGCCGCTCGTCATCAAGAACGGCAAGGACGGTCAGAACGGCCAAACCGGAGCCAACGGCCAGGATGCTCCCGTTATCGGCGTCAAACAGGATACCGACGGCGTTTACTACTGGACGATCACGACGGACGGTCAGACCGACTGGCTGACGGACGGCTCGAACAAGCTGCCGGTCAGCGGCAAGGATGGTGCGTCGGGCGTGACTCCGGTCATGGGTGTCGATAGCGAGGGCTACTGGACCGTTGACTACGGCTCGGGACCGGAGCGCATTCCGGGCAACATTCAGGCTACGGGCAACGGCGATTCGTCGTTCTTCCAGAACGTAACGGAGCAGGAGGGTAGCGTGATCTTCACGCTGGCCAACGGCACGCAGCTCACGCTGCCGATCGACCGGGCCGTACTGGCCTTTGCCGTTACCGAGGACGGGCTGCCCGTGGCGCTGCGCTATGGCGCCCAAACCACCGTATCGCTGACCCTCGAAGGCATGCAGTATGCCGAAGTGCTGGCCGCACCGGCCGGCTGGTCCGCATCGCTCGACTACAAGGCAGCTACGGTGACGATCTCGGCTCCGGCCGCCTATTCGGCCGGCACGGCACTGGACGGCAAGGTTTCCGTGATCGGCCTTTCGAACAACGGCCAGACGCTGATGGCCGTACAGGAGGTCTATGTGGTGGATTACACCCATCCGGAAGGCGCCTTCGTCGTGATGGAGGGCAACATGAGCAACCAGAACGGTACGCTGTGCTACATCGACCAGTACGGCCGCTTCTACGAACACGTGTATGAAGAGGCCAACGACGGCCGCTCGCCGGGCAATGTGCTGCAGGACATGTGGATCGCCGGCGACCGGATCGTACTGCTCAACCAGAACGGCAATTCGAGGGGCGGCGACGGACAGATCGCGGTGTGCGATGCCCACACGATGAAGTTGCAGAACGCCTACAATGATCTGAATTTCAATGCCGACCACGCCAAGAGCAGCCTGGGCTGTCCGCAGCATCTGGCCGTCATCGGCGATAAGGCCTTCATCCAGTATGTGGACGAGGCCATGGAATACAATTCGGGCATCAAGACCTTCGATCTGAAGAGCGGTACGCTCTCCTCGCAGGACATCGCGGGCACCTTCGGCACGTTTGCCGAACAGGGTGCGCTGAAGGGCCGCATGTGGGCCTCCCGCGGCCAGATCGTGGCGGCCCTGGCCAATGCGCTGGTCTTCATCGATCCGGCTACGGAGCAGATTGTCAAACGGGTCGATTTCCCCAACCGCCAGGTAAAAGGCGTGGCCAAGGGAGCCGACGGCAACTTCCACGTGGTACTGTCGGGTGAATTTACCGGTTCGCCGAACAGTGCCGGCGCTCCCGCCGGCGCCCAAATCACCGGCATCGATCACGACGGTCAGACGGTGTACCTGTGTGAACTGCCCGAGGATGCCTCATTCAGCGTGGCCACCTGGCAGCCCTCGGTCAACCTGTGCGCCAGCTTCAAGGAGCCCTATCTCTACCTGGCAACCGGCAGCGATTTCTCGATGCTGGCACTGGACCGCTTCAACTACGAGACACATACCCTCGAGGGAGACTACATCACCTTCTCCGGCTACAATTCGATCTACGGCTATCCGGGTGTTCACCCCACGACGGGATACATCTATGTGGGGCAGTCGATCGCCTACATGACCACGCGCATCAGCGTGTTCAACCCCGCTTCGCTCAGCGAGCCGGTGCAGGTGTACGACTTCAATGAGGCCAGCCCGGCCGGAGTCGATTTCGCCTATCGTTTCTCCGAAACCTTCATGGCCCTGTAATGCGGCGAATCCGAAAATCGCATGCGGATGATGCGTAGTACAATCCGACATAGACGACGGAACGAGGGAAGCTGTCCGAAAGGGACGGCTTCCCGTTTCCGTTATCGGGTGCGGCGGCTGATCGCGGTGCCGGGGCTGTTGTGGGGAGCCGTTTCCTTCGCCCAGCAGCCGGCCGATTCGTCCCGGACGTCGGTAGCCGGCGAGCGGCGCATCGAGGAGATCGTGGTCACCGCGCCGCGTCGCAACGAGGTGATCTCCTCGCAGACGCTCGAGGGCGAGACGCTCCGCCAGTTGAACAGTTACAGCATAGCCGATGCCATCCGCTATTTCTCGGGAGCGCAGCTCAAGGACTACGGCGGCATCGGCGGTCTGAAG
The DNA here is from genome assembly GCA_019116245.1 of Candidatus Tidjanibacter faecipullorum. Lineage (GTDB taxonomy): Bacteria > Bacteroidota > Bacteroidia > Bacteroidales > Rikenellaceae > Tidjanibacter > Tidjanibacter faecipullorum. The sequence goes on along the minus strand of DXCC01000032.1, from coordinate 31,825 downwards.
ACGGTCAATATCCGCAGCATGGGCAGCCAGCACGTGGGCGTCTTCTTCGATGGCGTGCAGATCGGCAATGCCCAGAACGGCGTGGTCGATCTGGGACGCTTTTCGCTCGACAACATGGAGCCCGTTTCGATCTACAACGGCCAGAAGAGTGCCATTTTCCAGACGGCCAAGGATTTTGCTTCGGCCAGCGCCGTCTATTTCGAGACGCGCCGTCCGGTGTTCGATTCGCTGCGGAACGACAACCTGAAGTTTACCCTCAAGGGCGGTTCGTTCAAGACGATCGACCCCTCCGTACTGTGGGAACACCGGTTCGGTGACCGGGTGCGGGGCTCGTTCAATGCGGAGTATCTCTACACGTCGGGCGAATACAAGTTCCGCTACGCCAAGGTGGACGGCTACGACACGACCGAAGTCCGCAAAAACGGCGACGTACGGTTCTTCCGGGCCGAGGCGGCGCTGTTCGGCGACCTGAACGACGGGGAGTGGCGGGCCAAGGCCTATTTCTACGATTCGGAACGGGGCTACCCGGGGGCCGTCGTGCGCGAGGAACCCGGTAAGTTCCGTCACCAGGACCGCCAGTGGGACACGAACTTCTTCCTGCAGGGGGCCCTGCGCAAGCGGCTGAAGCCGTTCTACTCCCTCAAGGTGACGGGCAAGTATGCCTACGACTTCCTCCACTACCTCTCCGATCCCCGGCTGGATGTGACCACCATGTATGTCGACAACCGCTATCGCCAGCAGGAGGCCTACCTCTCGGCGGCCAACATCTTCTCCATCACCCCGTGGTGGAGCGCCAATGTGGCGGTGGATGCCCAGTTCAACACGCTGGATGCCGATCTGGTCGATTTCGTCTATCCGCAGCGGTGGACCGTGCTGACGGCTGCCGCCACCTCCCTGCAGCTGCGGCGCGTGTCGCTGCAGGGGAGTCTGCTCTACACCCACGTGACCGACATCGTCCGCCGGCAGGGGGAAGCGGCCGCCGACAAGGACAAGCTGACTCCGACCCTCGTCGCCTCCTATCGCCCGCTGGCCGGACAGGACTGGCAGATCCGGGCCTTCTACAAGCGCATCTTCCGGATGCCCACGTTCAACGATCTCTACTACACCTTCATCGGCAACATCAGCCTGGAACCGGAATACACCACCCAGTATGACCTGGGCATGACCTACGGCAAGACGTGGCCCGTCGGGGAAGGCGAGCTGGGGCTGAATGCCCAGGCCGACGTCTACTACAACCAGGTGGACAACAAGATCGTGGCCATGCCGACCTCCAACCAGTTCCGCTGGACGATGATCAACCTCGGCTATGTGGAGATCAAGGGGGTGGACGTGGTGCTGGACGGATGCTGGACCCGGGGCCGCTGGGCCGTGAATGCCCGCCTTTCCTATACCTACCAGCAGGCGCAGGATCTGACCGACCCGACCAGCCCCTTCTACGGCGACCAGATTCCCTACATCCCGTGGAACAGCGGTTCGGCCATTGTGAACGTCAGCTACGGGGCATGGCACCTGAACTACAGCTTCATCTACACCGGCGAGCGCTACGAACAGGCCGCCAATACGATCGAAAACTACGCCCAGCCGTGGTACACGAGCGACATTGCCCTGTCGCGCGACATTGCCCTGAAAAACATGTCGCTGCGGGTGGCCCTGGAGGTGAACAACCTCTTCAACCAGCAGTACGAGGTCGTGCAGTGTTATCCGATGCCGGGCACCAATTTCAAAATCATTCTGAGTCTTACGTTATGAAAAGAAGCATGCGCTATCTGCTGATCGCCTGTCTGGTGGCCTTGCCCTTTGCGGCCTGCCGCAAGGGAGAACCCGTGCTGCCGTCGACCCAGATTCCCGTCACGCCGCCCACCCACCTCGACGGATCGGTCAAGGGCTTTTTCCTGCTCAACGAAGGCAACATGGGCAGCAACAAGGCGACGCTCGACTACTACGACTACGAAACGGGCATCTATTCGCGCAACATCTTTGCCGAACGCAACCCCGACGTCCAGCACGAACTGGGCGACGTGGGCAACGACATCCAGATCTACGGCAACAAGCTCTACGCTGTCATCAACTGCAGCCACTTTGTCGAGGTGATGGACGTGACCACGGCCCGCCACCTGGCCACCGTGTCGATTCCCAACTGTCGCTACGTCGTCTTCAAGGAGGGCTACGCCTACGTCTCCTCCTATGCGGGCCCCGTGCAGATCGACCCCAACGCCCGGCTGGGCTATGTGGCCAAGGTCGATACCACCACGCTGCAGGTGATTGACACCTGTGTGGTGGGCTACCAGCCCGAGGAGATGGTCGTTGTCGACGACAAGCTCTATGTGGCCAATTCGGGCGGCTACCGCGTGCCCGACTACGACCGTACCGTGTCGGTGATCGATCTGAATACGTTCCGGGAGATCCGGAAAATCGACGTGGCGGTCAATCTGCACCGGCTGGAACTCGACCGCTACGGCAACATCTGGGTCTCCTCGCGCGGCGACTATTATGATACCCCTTCCAAAACCTACGTGATCGACAGCCGTACGGACAAGGTGACGGACGTATTCCATCTGCTGCCCAACTCCAACATGACGCTGGCGGGCGACTCGCTCTATGTCTACAGCACGGAGTGGAGCTGGTACACGGAGACCTTCGCTACCTCGTACGCCATCGTGGATACGCGCACGAAGACCATCCTGACCCGCAACTTCATCACGGACGGCACGGAGGCGGAGATTACCGTCCCCTACGGCATCGCCGTCAATCCCGACACGGGTGAATTTTTCGTCACCGACGCCAAGGACTACGTCACCCCCGGCCGGCTCCACTGTTACGACCGGAACGGCGTGCGGAAATGGTCCGTCACCACCGGCGACATCCCGGCCCACATCGTCTTTACGGACCGCAGGCTGGTGCCGCTCGACGAACTGGAATAGCAAACCCTACATTGATCCATAGTCATGAAAACCCTTTTCAAACTGTTGCTGCTGGAGCTGGCCGTCGCTGCGATGCTGGGCTCCTGCACGAAAATCGAGGGACGCCGCTCCTCCGCACCGCCCGTCATCACGCTGGAGCAGGAGGAGCCCATCTTCCGCACCAAGGTCAACGAACCGGTGACCATCACACCGATCGTGGAGCATGCGGGAGAGGATGCCACCTACCGCTGGACGCTCGACGGCGAGGTGGTGGGCGAGGAGTTGTCGTTCACCTATGTCGGCGTGACGGCCGGCTCGGCCTACCTGGTCTTCGAGGTCATCACCGATCACGGCCAGGCCCAGCTGGAGATCCGGATCGACGTGGCGCCGCTCAAATTCCCGACCATCACCTTTGTCGTGCCCCCGCAGGGCTTCTCGCTGCTGCAGGGCGAGGAGCTGCCCCTCCAGCCTGCCGTCAACAATGCCGAGGGTTCCACCTTCTCGTGGCAGGTGAACGGTGTGGAGGTGTCGACCGATCAGTTCTATACCTTTGTCGGCGAAACGGTCGGCGAGTATGCCGTAACCTTTACGGCCGCCAACGAGGACGGTACGGACACCCTGTCGTTCACGGTGCGGGTCTGCACGCAGGAGCAGATGGCCTTCACGTGGCAGTTCGAGCAGACCACCTACAACGTGTCGCTCGGACGCACGGTGTTTATCCGTCCCTACGCGGTCGGAAATGCCTTTGACGCCACCTATACGTTCGCGGTGGATGGCCAACCGGCCGAAGCAACCGCCGTGGATACCCGCTATGCGGGCGGCAATCCGGCCTTCGTCTTTGCCTATACCCCCTCGGCGGAGGGCGAACATACCGTGGAGGTGACCATGACCAACTCCTACACCACGCGTACGCAGACCTTCACGGTGAACTGCTGCCCGCCGGAAGGCACCTATCGTCGGAGCTCTTCCGGACAGGCGGGCTGGAACAGGGTGTATGCCTTTGCGGCCGCCCCCGGCCAGTTCGTCAACGAGCACTACACCGCGCTGACCATGGACGAGGCGTGTGCCTATGCCGACAGCCGCATGGCGGAGCAGGCCTACGTGTCGCTCGGCGGTTTCGGCGGCAGTCTGGTCGTGGGATTCGACCACAGCATCGAGAACGACGGCGGCTACAACCTGCGCGTGGAGGGCAACTCCTTCACGAACTCATCCGAACCCGGCATCGTCTGGGTCATGCAGGACGAGAACGGCAACGGACTGCCGGACGACACCTGGTACGAGCTGAAGGGCTGCGAGTGGGGCGGGGCGGAGACGCGCTGCGACTACGCCGTGACCTACTACCGTCCCCAGGCTCCCGGCCAGCCCGTTTCGTGGAGCGACAACGAGGGCAATACGGGACAAATCGACTACCTGGCCTCGTTCCACCGGCAGGACTACTACTATCCGGCCTGGGTGGAGGCTGACTCCTATACGCTGGTGGGGCGCAAACTCAAGCCGCGCACCGAGATGGTGTCGGAGACCTTCTGGAAGAATCAGGACTACGAATGGGGCTATGCTGACAACTTCAGCCAGACGGACCGCCTCAGCGACGACGACAACCACAACGCCGGCGTAAACGCCAACCATTTCAAAATCGACAATGCGGTAACCTATGACGGCCGTCCGGCCAACCTTCGCTACATTGATTTCGTGAAGGTGCAGACCGGCGTGAATGCCAAGGCCGGCTGGCTGGGCGAGGTCTCCACCGAGGTGTTCGGCATCTACGACTACAATCTGCTGAAATAGCCCGCCGGTTCCATGTACCGGACGCCGGAACGCATCCCCCGCGCCGTACCGCGTTGTGCGACCGCGGGGGATTCCGTTTTGCCGGTTCGGCGGAAGGCAGGCTCGCCGAAAAAATCGTATTTTTGCCTGTCGGATGCATCCCGTCGGATGTCCGTACAAGTTCGGTTTGTCATGAATACAAATAGTTTGCGCAGAGGAAGCGCACGGTCGCTGGCCCTGGGTCTGCTGCTGGTGCTGGCCTGCGGCACACTGCACGGCCAGTCACGCGTGTCGTGGGGTGTGCGCAGCGAAGCCAACCTGTCGGGGTTCATCGTCCGACAGTCGAATGTCGTTTTCAGCCACATGCGCCCCGGCGCCACGCTGGGCGGCTTTGTCCGCTTCGATTTGCCCGAAAACTTTTTCCTGTAGGGCGAACTGCTCTTCCATTACAAATGGTCAAAGATGGAGGTGCTGCATGTTTCGAACACCTATCAGTACGGCGGCGAGGAGATCTCCTTCTATGTGGGCTATCAGTGGCGCATGGCCTCCCTGCAATGGTATGCGGGCGCCGGCATGGTCGGCGAATTCGGCTACTGCGCCTGGCTGACCAACGACCATGTCCGGCTGGATCTGTACCGCAAGAAGGGGCCGTCTGCCCTGTCGGCCATGAAGAGCCGCAATTCGGCCGTCGGCGCCATGCTGGGCGTGGAATTGCCGTGCGGCGTACAGATACAGGTGGGCTATCGGGTCGATGTGGTGAATGTGCTGGATGCCAACCGGTCGTTGCTGACGCTGCTACCCCATTCGGTAAGCATCGGAGTAGGGTATCGTTTCGGCCAGAAACGTGCGGAACGGTAAAGAGCGGAAGCGGATGAAAAGAACGGTGCTTTGGACGGTGTTGCTCTGCCTGATGTGTCTGCTGGAGAGCATTTCGCGGCTGAGTGCGGCCACGGTGCGCGGCAGTGGCATGTTCCGCCCGACCGCAGCCGGAGGTCGGCGCGACAGTGTGACCGTGGCCGTCGATTCGGTACCCCGCACCCGAAGGACAACTACTGGCGGCGCCTTCTCTATGGCCACGAAGACCGTACGTTCGAGAAACGGCTGGACGTCAGCTTTGCCTTTCTGCCTTCCTATGCCTGGGAGACGGGGCTCGGACTGGGCGGCATGGCCACGGGACTCTACCGGCTCGACCGCACCGATTCGCTCATGCCGCCCTCCGATGCCATGCTTTCGGGCAGCGTAACCCTGCGCGGTGCCTATCTGCTCACGGCCGAGGGGCACAACTATTTCAAGGGGCGCCGGTCCAGGCTCTCCTGGCTGGTGAGCCTGCAGAACAAACCGCTCGACTTCTGGGGCATCTCCCGGGCAGCGTGTGACGTCAATCCCGTCATCGCATACACGCGCCGACAGGTGCAGACCCGTCTCCACTATCAATACGAACCGCTGCGTCACCTTTTTGTCGGTGCGCGGATCGACCTGCGCTACGTCCGGGCGGTGAGCATCGATGATCCGGCCTACCTGTTGGGGCAGCGGACTGCTTATCTGAATACGGGCGTGGGGGTGTCGCTCGAATACGATTCCCGCGACTTCATTCCCAATCCCCGGCGGGGCGTTTACCTCTCGGTCTGCCAGTCGGTCTATCCGGCCGGACTGGGCAACTACGGCCGCACGCTGTGGCGCACCACGGTGACGGCCGACTACTATCAGCCCGTCTGGCGGGGCGGTCTGCTGGCCTTCGACCTGTACGGCTGTTTCGGATCGGACGACCTGCCGTGGACCCTGCGCGAACAGCTGGGCGGCCGCTGGCGCATGCGCGGCTATTACGAAGGACGCTATACGGACAACCATCTCGTGGCGGCCCAGGTTGAACTGCGTCAGTCCATCACCCGGCGGCTCGGCGTGGTCGTGTGGTACGGAGGCGGTACGGTATTTTCCGGTTTCGACCAGTTGCGCTGGGGCGATCTGCTGCCCACCTACGGCGTCGGTATCCGCTTTGAATTCAAGCACAACATCAATCTGCGCGTCGACTACGGCTTCGGCCGTCAGTCGGGCGGCGTGGTATTCAGCATGGGCGAGGCGTTCTGATGCCTTACCGGATGGCGGCAAACCAATAGGAGAACGTCTGCCGCGAGCCGTCCGCCATACCCACCTCATGGGAGAAAAGAAACGGTTCGCCCAACCGGAAAGCCACCGGATGACGGAACAGGGGACCGTCGTAACAAAGGGTATGATACTCGCCGTTCTCGCCGCACGGATCCACACCGGCAGGCAATCCTTCGAGCAGGGTGCGGTCCAGGCGGCGACCGATATATTCCCGACCCAGTTTTTCGGCCCATGTGGTGACGATGACCGTCTCAAGACCCGAAGCCAGAAAGCGTTCCATCACCTCCTGCGACGAGTAGCCCCAGAGCGGTTCCTCGACCGTCATGCCGCACGGCGCCAACTGCTCCTCCCGACAGCGGCGTACGTCGTGCAGAAAGATGTCGCCAAAAATGAACCGGGTGACCCCCTCGGCCCGGAAATGATCGGCCGCCTGCCGCATGGCGGCGTCGTATCCGGCCATCTCTCCTGCCGGAGCCAGATCGACCACATGGAGCGGCAGGCCGATGCTATCGGCCTGGGCGCGCAGGAGCGCTTCCGGAATGGCGTGCATGGTCGAACGGCGCGTGTCGCGATTGACGGTTGTGAGCAAGGCCACGACTTCGCAGGTGCCCGCACGGAGCGTCTCGAGCAGTGCCAGGGCGGAATCCTTGCCTCCGCTCCAGTTGAAAACGGCTTTCGGACGGGTTACCATAGCGGTGACGGATCGGGTTCGTCGGGGGTGAAGAGAGCGCTGATGCAGGTAAAGTAGGGGGGCAGGACGAGGTTGTCGCTCCAGCACATGGTCAGCCCCAGCAGTTCCGAGGCGGTATGCACCAGGTCGAATCCCCACGCCTCGAGGGACGGTCGGGCCCGGTCGGGCATCCGGCAGGGCAGACCGTCGGCTCGGGCGCATCGTTCCGGATGGCACAGCGAGCAGCTGCCGGCGAAGAAGGCCCGGCTGCCCGGTCGGCGGCGTTCGGCGTCCAACAGCTGTACGTCCAGCGTGCGGCGCACCTCGCGCAGGATCCGGTAGGAGAGGTCGAACTGTTCGGCCGGCGCAGTCGGCCGGTGGCGTACCTCGTCGGTCAGCCCGACGGTGGTGCCAACCAGCCGCACGCTGCGGCAGCCGGCCAACTGGACGACCGGATCCTCCTCGAAAGGAGGACAGCCCCACATGCGGCCATACCGGTCACAGGCCCGGCAGCAGGCGCTGAATCGTTCCACGTCCCGGTAACGGGTTAGGTAATCGGTGGCCTCGAGCGAGGCGAAGGTATGGGTAATGTCTCGGATCATGATGAACAAAGATAAGCACAAACCGGCGGAATGGCTATCTTTGTCTCCGCACGATACGGAGAAGCGCACACTATGGAACCGGAAAAAGGATATCTGCACGTCTATACGGGCAATGGCAAGGGGAAGACAACGGCGGCTTTCGGGCTGGCCCTGCGGGCGCTGTGCGCCGGCAAGCGGGTCTTCGTGGCCCAGTTTGTCAAGAGCATGCAATACAACGAGACGGCCGTCGCGGAGCACTTCGACGGCATCGAGATCCATCAGTACGGCCGGGGCTGCTTCATCAACCGGCCGGCCGCTCCCGAAGACCGTGCCGCCGCCGAAGCGGGCTGGGAAACCTGCCGCGAGGTGTTGCGGAGCGACCGGTTCGACGTGGTGATCCTCGACGAACTTTCGATCGCCTTCTACTACGAACTACTGGATGTGGATCAGGTGCTGGCCGACATCCGCGCGCGCAATCCGCACATCGAGGTGGTGGTTACGGGACGCTATGCCCCGCCGGCCTTGGTGGAGGCCGCCGATCTGGTGACCGACATGCAGGAGATAAAGCATTACTACACGCAAGGAGTCCTTTCTCGCAACGGCATAGATCGTTAGCGGAGTTATCAACAGAGGCGGCGGACGATGCGTGGCTCCGCCGTTTTCTGTTTTCTGTGTGCAACGATTTTGGCACTCCGCCCGAGAACAATAGTTTTTGCTTCTTTCTGCGGAATGGGCTATCTTTATACTCCAGCCCGAATACAAAACGGGCAGAACAAACCTTTGAACACATAACCAAACTCACCTACCTATGAAAAAACTGCTGTCGATGGCGGCGATGCTCTTTGCGCTTGCCCCGCTGTGTGCTTCGGCACAAGCTCCCAAAGTGTTCGACTATCAGGGCGAAGTCGACCTGATGTGCGGTCTCGATGCGTACAATGAAGTAGGGTATGCCAATCTGGAGATTGTGAACGGCATCCGCTTCTCGCGCAACCTCTTCGTCGGCGCCGGTCTCGGCCTTTCCGTCTCGCTGGGCGACGAGGCCTTCCTGATTCCGCTGTTCGTTGATGTGAAGGGCTATTTCCCCGTCGCGAGGAGAGTCGACCTCATGGCCGGCATTGACCTCGGCACCAAACTGGACTATTTCTACGGAACGACGGGCGGATGGCTCATGCGTCCCGAATTCGGTCTCCATTTCCAGTTCAATCGGAACCTGGGGCTCAACGTGTCGCTGTTCTACGAATATTATGGCTACGGGTATATCCTGGATACTCGAGAGTATGCCAACTTGGTCGGCCTGAAGCTGGGCTTCCACTTCTGATCGTCCCCGCAACGCAAAACAAGCAGGGCGCACCTCTTTGTCGGGAGGTGCGCCCTGTCGTTTGCAGCCCGTCGCCCCACTATCCGAAACGCCATGCGGCCCCCGGCACGAGCGAACCCGAACCGATGCCCATCGGTCGGTTGGACTTGCAGATCAGTTTGTTACCTGTCGTAGATCTCGATCAGCAACAGGGAGTTGTTGATCGGTAAGCTTTGGGCTGTCAATCGATTGGTGTAGCTGTAACAGCCGCCCGTCGTGTCGCTTTGGACATACACGGCGGTACACGACACAGCCCGGGGCAAAGCAGGGTGCGGTTCATTATCAGCAGGGGACGGAGGGTGTGGGGACGGTTACACGAAAAGTCACGAGCCGTAGGTTCAACTCGTGACTTTTCGTATCGGGCCGTGTCGGCCCGCTCAAACCGTTCCGTGCGCGGATCAGATGGTGCGCAGGATCTCGATCAGGTATTTCCAGAAACGTTCTACGGCCGCAATCTCCAGTCGCTCGTCAGGCGAGTGAACGCCGCGCATGGTCGGGCCTACGGAGATCATCTCCAGGTGCGGGTACTTCTCGAGGAAGAGGCCGCACTCCAGACCGGCGTGGATGGCCCGCACCTTCGGAGTCGTGCCGAACAGCCGCTCATAGGCGTTCTCGGCAACCTTGAGCAGGTGGCTGGAGGGGTCGGGAGCCCAGCCCGGATAACCTTCGCCGTGCTCGACGGTGGCTCCGGCCAACCGGAAGATGGCGCCGATGGTTCTGGCCGCATTCTCCTTGGCGCTCTCGACCGAGGAACGCTGCGAAAGCGTCACGACGATGTGATCCTCGCCGACGAACTTGACGGAAGCGAGGTTGGAAGAGGTCTCCGGCAGACCGGGCAGCGAGTAGCTCATGGCCAGCACGCCGTTGGCCACGCCCTGCAGCGCGAGCAGCAGCGCCTGCTGGGTGGGCAGATCGATGACATAGGCGGGACGCTCGGCATCGGTTACCTCCAGGCGTACGTTCTCGTCCGTATATTTGTACTCGGCCGGGAAGATTTCGGCCAGCTCGGCCGCATAGCGGCGGAAGGCATCGGCCTGTGCGGCCGGTACGCCGAAGAGAGCCTGAGCATCACGGGGAATGGCGTTGCGCAGGTTGCCGCCGTCGAAGAGGTTCAGCCGCAGGCCGAAACGATCGGAACCGGCCAGCAGCAGACGGGTCATCAGCTTGTTGGAGTTGGCCAGTCCGTCGTTGATGTTGTCACCGGAGTGGCCGCCCTTCAGGCCCGAGATGCGGGCGCGCATCCATACCATACCCTCGGGCGTCTGCTCGCGGCGGTAGGTGAACGTAGCCACGGTGTCAATGCCGCCGGCGCAACCGATGAAGATCTCGCCGTCGTCCTCGGAGTCGAGGTTGATGAGGTAGTGGCCCGTGAGCATCTCCTCGCCAAGATTGAAGGCACCCGTCAGTCCCGTCTCCTCATCGACGGTGAAGAGGGCCTCCAGATCGGGATGTTCGAGTCCCTCCGTGGTAAGCAGGGCCAGCGCGGTAGCCATGCCGATGCCGTCGTCAGCACCCAGCGTCGTGCCGCGGGCCTTGACCCAGCCGTTGTCGATGTAGGTTTCGATCGGATCGTTCATGAAGTCGATCGTCCGGTCGGCCTCCTTTTCGCAGACCATGTCCATGTGGCTCTGCAGGACGATCGTCGGCTTGCCGGCCATCGACGGGGTGGCCTTGCGGTACATTACGATGTTGCCGGCGCCGTCCTTCTTGTAGGGAATGTTGTGCTTGCGGGCAAACTCCTCCAGATAGGCGATGATCTTCGTCTCCTTCTTGGAGGGGCGGGGCACCTGGTTGATCTCATCGAAGATCGTCCAGACGGCTTTCGGCTCGAGATTGCGAATTTCAGACATAACTGTTTGGTTGTATTGTGGTTCGGTAGCAGTCGGAGCGACGCTTGCGAACCGTTGTTCGTGTGTTGGTAATTTCGTTTGGCGTCCGTTTCCGGATCAGAGGTAAAGTTACGGAAAATATCGCTACCTTGCATGGAAAACCAGAGGAGGATCACCATGAAAATACCATTCAGAATAGGCCACGGTTACGATGTGCATGCCCTGGCGGCCGGCTTGCCGCTGCGGCTGTGCGGCGTGGACCTGCAACACGAGAAGGGGTGCGTCGCCCATTCGGACGGTGACGTGGCCGTTCATGCCCTGTGCGACGCGTTGCTTGGGGCGGCTGCGCTGGGCGACATCGGGCTGCACTTTCCCGATACGTCGGCCGAATTCAAGGGCATCGACAGCCTGCTGCTGCTCGACCGGTGCGTGGCACTGCTCGCCGAACACGGCTGGCAGGTGGGTAATGTGGATGTGACGATCGCCATGCAGCGTCCCAAACTGCGCCCCCACATCGACACGATGCGGCAGCGGTTGGCCGAACGGCTCGGCGTGGATGTGTCGTGCGTCTCCGTCAAGGCCACGACGACCGAACGACTCGGCTTTGTCGGCCGGGAGGAGGGTGTCGAGGCCCATGCCGTGGCGCTGATCCGTGCAGCCGAGTGACATTGCCCATTCACGACAGATAGCGGCGGAAGAGCAAACTTCCGCCGCTTTGCTTTGTGTGGGGAGGGTCAGAAGACATAGTTGATGTTCAGGTAGAGGCCGTCGCGTCCGTCACGCCGGTCGAGGGCCATGCCGTAGTCGATGGCCAGGACCAGGTTGCGGTTCATGACGAACTTGATGCCGAGGCCGGAGCTCATGTGAAGGTTCTCCTGCGTGCCGCTATAGATCAGATTACGATCCGCTTCGGGGATCGAGAGGTCCTTCCCGATGGCAATCATTTCATCCAATCGGTAGGGGGCGGTGACCAGTCCGGCATCGAAGAAGGGGTTCAGCGCAATGTACCACTCCTGTCCGAAGAGGCGAAACGACGGAAAACGCCACCGCAGTTCGACGTTGGCCCATGCCATGCCGTCCCCCACGACCCGGTTGTAGAGGATGCCGCGCAGCGAGAGCAACCCGCCCAGAATATCCGAATTGATCTGGCGCGGGAAGAGCGTGGCGTAGTTCTGCTGGACGTAAAAAGGAGCGTCGCCCGCCACGGTACCCTGCCAGCAGATCCGGTAGGCGAGGGTCAGTCTGTCTTGCCACAGCGGCACGTAGTGGCGGAACGAAAAGGAGCCCTTCAGGTAGCCGTCCCCGCGCCGGTCGATCAGATCGGGCGAACCGTACAGCAGACAGTCGGCATAGAGGCCCCGCGTGGGGTCGGGTTCGTGGTCACGCGTATCGTAAACCAGTCCGGCACGCAGTTCGATGTGGCTGCCGCCGCGACTCTCGTCGTCACGGATCAGCCCGTAGCGGCGGTAAAGGTCGTACAGGGTGGTCTGTCCGTCGTAGCGTTTGACCTGGATGCGCCCCGTGTCGTAGTGGAAAAAGCCGATGCCGGCCGCCCAGCCGAGCGCGCCGGCGACCCGGCCCTGCAGGTCGCCCATGATGCGCAGCAGGTTGCGGTCCACGGCATAGAAACCGGCATTCTGCCGGGAGTCGTACGGCGCGGCATAGCCGTTGAAGCCGTAGAAGGCCATCATCGTGTTGGGCAGATAGCTGGCCGAGGCGGTCAGCCGCAGGTTGCGGAGCAAGTATTTCGAGTCGTAAAAGACGTAGTAGATGCCGGAGCCTTTGGTGTAGTAACAGGCTTCGGCGGTCAGTTTGTGCAGATAGGCGGGATAAGTGGAGCCGTCACCGAACCAGTAGACATCCAGAATGGCTCCCAGCTGGATGCCGAGGTCGGAATTGTAGCTCAGGGCCGGAATGGGCACCAGACTGACCCCGGTCTTGCGGTAGGTCAGCGTATCCGTCCGTTCCGCAGCCTTCGGTTGGCGGTTCGCCGCCGGTGCGGTCAAGGGCTGCAGCCAAAGTGCGATGGTCAGCAATGGCCACGTGCACAGCATGGGAAAACGGAACTTCATGTGACAAAGATAGGCAAAGTTTTCCGGTTCTGCCGACCACGTATTCGGTGTTCCGATGGTGTCTGTCCGGTAAATATTGCTACATTCGCATATCCCGCCGGTCGGGATCTCAATACTTCACCTGCATGATACACGCCATGAAAACAAAAACAACCGGCATGATCCTGCTGCTCTGCAGCCTGTGCGCATGCGGCGGACGAGGAAACGGCAAGTCCGGATCAAGTATTCAACCGTCGGAATCCCCGAAGCATACCGTTGAAAGCCGCCTCGCGACGCATGCGGGCGAAGCTGGCCGCTTCTCACGCGGCACCGTATATACCTTGCAGGGCGAACTGCGCATCGGCCATGAAGTCCGTTCGTTTGTCCCGGCCGGAAGCCGGGAAGCGTACTGGATCGTCGACACGACCGGGCAACTGTGTGCGGCTTATGACCGGGCTACGGGCGGACAGAAAAACGGACACCCGCTGAACGTAACGCTCACGCTCGAATATGACGGTCAGTGGGAGGATGGCTTTGCGGCCGAGTATGCCGGCACCTTTCTGTTCCGCTCGCTCGACTCCATCGATCAATGACACGTTCCCGGCAATAAGCGGTCTCCTTGTTCCGGCCCCGCGCACGGACTCCACCGGGTTCTCCGCGGGCAGGTCACCGGTGCCGACAGCCCCTTCCGAAACCCTGGTCTGCGGGCGCGACGCATCCAAATTTTCACTACATTTGAGAATATATGGATCGTCGGGCACATATCGTACGCACGTTGGCGTGGGTGCTGGGACTGGCAGCAATGACCGTTTCCGCACGGGCAGCCACGCCGCCCGCCGTCGTGCCGGATACGCTGCAGGTGCGGATTCTGGAACCGATCAGCCAACCCGACGACCGCATTGCGGTGGGGCATGCCGTATCCGACACCGTACGGTCGGCCCTGCGGAGCGGGCAGACCGAACGTCTCTCCGAGGCCGACCGTACGGAACACTTTTACGGCACGTTGCGCGACTGGGCCCGCCGGTATCGTTTCTGGAGCTGGGTGCATGATCTGGTCATTGTGCCCGTCCGACCTGCTTCGGTGATGAAACCGGAGGTGGTGGACGAAGCGGCCCTCTACAGCCTGTGGAACGGCAGGCGCATCGCCGCCATCGAATTCGAGCGGGAAAACGTGTTCGACCCGGCTCACAGCTGGCTGGAAAAGGCCGCCAATGCCGTCCACGTGACCACCCGCGAACAGACCGTGCGGCGCGACCTGCTGTTCCGGGTCGGCGAACCGTTCGACGCGGAGACGGTGGTTCGTTACAAGCAGCTGCTCCGGTCGCGGCAGTATATCGCCAACGTCGGCATCGACGTGGTGCCCGACCCGACGGATCCCGATGCGGTGATCGTGCGCATTCTCACGCAGGACAACTGGAGTATCAGCGCCGACGGCGGTGCGCAGGGGCTGTCGGGCAAGGTGTGGGGCGAGCTCTACGACGCCAACTTTCTGGGTACGGGCGACCGCTTCAGCTATCGCTTCAGTCTGGACTGGAAACGGGGACGTTACGAAGGCAGTCTGTTCCGCTACCGGATTCCCAACCTGTTCGGTTCCTTTGTGGCGGCCGAGGTGACGGCAGGCCGCTCGTTCGACGAACGCTACTACGGGGCCTCGGTCAACAAGCCGTTGATCCGACCGACCGACTACGCAGTGAGCGGCACATTCGAAAATGTCCGCAACGCCCTCTACGTCCGTTACGCGACGCCGCGGGAAACGGTGGCCGGCGACTACATGGTCCACTACAATCACCTCAATCTCTGGACCGGTTACTCGTGGTACCTGCCGTCCGTATCCTCCAGCCTCTACGGCATGGCCCGCTACGACCATCTGCGCTGGCTCGACACCCCCCGCTATCTGGGCGGCAACGACGCGTCGGGCAATCCCGTCTGGCTGCCGGTGGGGGATCGGCTGAATCCCTATTTCTATGACACGGATCTCATGCTGGGATCGCTCGGCCTCTATCGGGAACGGTTTCTGACCACCAGTCTGATCTACGGCTACGGCTACAACGAGTATGTGGCTACGGGCTATCGCGCCGAGGCCACGTTCGGCTATTCCAACGCCGACTACTATTCGGGGTTCTATGGCGGCCTATCATTCCGGGCGGGCGGCTTTCTGCCGTTCGGCTATCTGATGGGCTCTGCCGCAGTGGGCAGCTATTATGCCCGTCGGCTGGGGTTCTACCGCTCGGCGCTGCATGCGCGCATCCAATATTTCACGAATATGCTTGGTCACAGCCGATTCACTACCCGTCAGTTCGTTATGATCGATTACCTGAAGGGGTGGAACCGGTTCGGAGGATTTTATGAGTCGGTCTGGTTCACCGGACGGAGCGGGCCGCGTGCGGCAGGAAGGAGCTCACTGGGCAGCAACCGGATTGTGTTGAGTACCGAGACCGTGGTCTTCACCCCCTGGCAGCCGCTGGGCTTCCGCATCGCCCTCTACGGGTTCGGCGACGTGGGCACCATCGGCTTCGATCCGAACATCTTCCGCAACGAATTTCAGGCTACCGTCGGCATAGGGGTCCGGCTGCGCAACGAACGGCTGGTGTTCGGCACCCTCCAACTCAGTCTGTTCTACAACTTCGGCCGATCGGGCATGCTCAACAGCGAATGGATCCAGCTGACCAGCGAACAACGGCTCCAGACTCCGCGCTACATCCCTTCCCAACCCGAAGAGGTGGGGTATCAGTAGACCGGGTATCCGGAGGTGCATATACAAAGCGGGCGGAACCAGGAAGGTTCCGCCCGCAACTTGTTGTCGTCGCGAGATTACAACAGCGCGTCGATTTTGGCCTTGATGGCGTCTTTGGGCGATGCGCCGACGAGTTTGTCCTGCATCTCGCCGCCAGCCTTCACGAATACGACGAGCGGAATGTTGCGCACGCCGAACTTGATGGCCAGGTCGTTGTTCTGATCGACGTCGCACTTGCCGATCACTACCTTGCCCTCATACTCTGCAGCGAGTTCCTCGATAACGGGACCCAATGCACGGCACGGACCGCACCATTCTGCCCAGAAATCAATTACAAAAGGTTTGCCGGAGGCTACGAGTTCGTTGTACGCAGCCATGTCGATGTTCTTTGCCATAGTCTTAGCTTTTTGGTTTGTGAATGATTAACGTATTGTCGTTTGTTTTGTTGCCCGTATCATGCGATTCGATAGTTGATCTGGCTGTTCTCCAGGTAGTCAACCAACTCCTGGGTCAGGGCCACCTTGTATTTCCGCGAGAAGAAGACCAGCGAAACCCCTTCATGCGGATCTATCACCTTGATGCGCAGGTTGATTTTGCCCTTGGCGGCCGTCAGCCGCTCGGTCAGTTCGGCGGTGGCATCGGGGGTAATCTCCTGGATGGGCAGGTTCAGCGTCAGTTCGCTGATGCCCCCCAGCACGTCGTCGAGCATCTGCATGGAGGTGATCTTCGCCTCGTATTCCGTGTCGCGGTAGGGGCGGGGACGCACGCTGCCCTTGATCAGCAGGAAGTAGTCCTTGAACAGGTATTTGCGGAAGTTCTCGTAATCCTTGTCAAAGAGGACGAACTCATGCTGGCCGCTGTAGTCCTCCAGTTTGAAACGCCCGAACGGTTTGCCCGTCTTGGTATAGAGATTCTGCACCTCGGTTACCATGCCGGCTACCGTGAAATCCTTGTCCTTCAGGTCATTCAAGTTGGCAAACTGGGTGAGCTGGGTGTTGCAGAAACGCTGGATGACAATCTTGTAGGTGTCCAACGGGTGCGACGAGAGGTACATGCCGATCATCGCTTTCTCGTTGTTGAGCGTCTCGAGGCGGTTCCAGTCGGGACACTGCGGCACGAGCGGCTGCTGGATATCCACCTGGTCGGTGCCGCCGAAGAGGCTCTGCTGGGCCGTATTGCGCTCGGTCTGCATCCGGCTGCCGTAACGTACGAGCTGCTCGAGGAAGATCGGCCCGTTCGGGTCGCGCTGATCGGCCGCGAAGAATTTGCTGCGGTGGAAGCCGCTGATCGAATCGAAGGCGCCGGCCAGCGCCATGTTCTCGATGTTCTTCTTGTTGACGGCGGTCATGTTGACCCGCTCCATGAAATCGTATATGTTGCGGAACTTGCCGCCCTTCTCCCGTTCCTCGACGATAGAGAGCATGGCCGCCTCGCCGACCCCCTTCACGGCAGCCAGTCCGAAGCGGACGTTGCCCTCGGCATCGGACGTGAACGATTCGATACTCTCGTTGATGTCCGGGCCGAGCACCTTGATGCCCATGCGCTTGCACTCATCCATGAAGAAGGCGATCTTGTCCATGCTCGAGAGGTTGCGGCTCAGCAGGGCGGCCATGAATTCCGAAGGGTAGTGGGCCTTCAGATAGGCCGTCTGGTAAGCCACATAGGCGTAACAGGTGGCGTGCGACTTGTTGAACGCATAGGAGGCAAACGCTTCCCAGTCGGTCCAGATCTGCTCGCAGATGGCGGCATCGTGACCGCGCGCCACGGCTCCGTTGATGAATTTGGGCTTCATCTTGTCCAGCGTGGCACGCTGTTTCTTACCCATCGCCTTACGCAACGTGTCGGCCTCGCCGCCGGTGAAGCCGGCCAGCTTCTGCGACAGCAGCATGACCTGCTCCTGGTAGACCGTGATGCCGTACGTGTCGTAGAGGTACTCCTCCATGTCGGGGAACTCGTAGGTCACCGGCTCCTTGCCGTGCTTGCGGGCGATGAAGTTCGGAATCTTGTCCATAGGGCCCGGCCGGTAGAGGGCATTCATGGCGATGAGGTCCTCAAACCGGTTGGGCTTCAGCTCGCGCAGGTATTTTTTCATGCCGCCCGACTCGAACTGGAAGATACCCGTCGTTTCGCCCTTGCTGAAGAGTTGATAGGTTTTCTTGTCGTCGAGCGGAATCTTGTCGATATCCAGATCGACCCCCTTGACACGCTTGATGTTGTTCAGCGCATCCTTGATGATCGACAGCGTCTTCAGCCCGAGGAAGTCCATCTTGATCAGGCCCACGCTTTCGACCAGGCGTCCCTCGTACTGCACGACATTCAGATCGGCGTCCTTGGCCGTAGCTACGGGGGCAAACTCCTCCAGATCGTCCTTACCGATAATCACGCCGCAGGCATGCACGCCCGTCTGGCGCACGGATCCCTCCAGTTTTTCGGCATAGCGGAGTGTGTTGCGTATGAGCGGATTGTCCGATTCGCGCTCCTTGGCCAGCTCGGGCGAATCCTTGTAGGCACGTTCAAAGGGGGTTTCCCCCTTGTCGGGTGTCAGCTTGTCGGGCACCAGTTTGGCCAGCCGGTCGCTGTCGGCCAGCGGCAGTTTCTCGACGCGGGCCACATCGCGGATGGCCAGTTTCGGCGCCATGGTACCGAACGTGACGATCTGGGCCACCCGCTTCTTGCCATACTTGCGGATGACGTACTGCAACACCTCGGCACGGCCATCCTCATCGAAATCGACATCCACATCAGGGAGGGAGATACGGTCGGGGTTGAGGAATCGCTCAAACAGCAGATCGTATTTCAGCGGGTCGATGTTGGTGATTTTCAGACAGTAGGCCACTACCGAACCCGCAGCCGAGCCACGGCCCGGTCCCACCGAAACCCCCATGGCACGCGCCGCACGGATAAAGTCCGACACGATGAGGAAGTAACCCGGAAATCCCATCCATTCGATCGTCCGCAACTCGTAGTTGAGACGATCCATCGTCTTCTGGTCGGGTTCGCCGTAGCGTTCGCGCGCACCCGCCATGGTCAGCGAGACGAGGTAGAGATACTGTTTCGATACGGTCAGCCATTCGGCCAGCTGCTCGTCGCCCGCCGCAAAGTCGTCCAGCGAGGGAGCTGTCTCGGCAGCGGCACGCTTGGCCTCCAGGGCCGCAATCTGACCGTTGATCTTTTCCTGCTTGGCTTCGTCGGCATCCTTCAGATCCTTGCGCAGCCGTTCGACCTGGCCGTCGAAACGGCGCAGATAGACCTTGCGCAACTCCTCCGGATCGATGGCGAAGTCGTCGGGCAGGGGAAAATCCGGCATCAGCGGCTTGTGCTCCAGCTTGTAGCACTGCACCTTGTCGGCAATTTCCATCGTATTGGCCAGCGCCTCGGGGTGATCCTCGAAGAGCGCCGCCATTTCGTCGGGACTCTTGAAAAACTCCTGTCCCGTATAACGCATGCGGTTCGGGTCGTCCAGATCGCGACCCGTATTGAGGCAGATCAGGTGGTCGTGCGCGGCGGCATCCTCCTCCAGCGTGAAGTGGACGTCATTGGTGGCGATCAGCTTGACGCCGTGGCGGGCCGCCAGATCGACGATCACCTTGTTGACCTCCACCTGGTGGCGGCACGTGTCCGTATCGGGTGCTCCCGACAGCGAACGGTGGAGCTGCAGCTCCAGGTAATAGTCGTCGCCGAACAGCTCCTTGAACTCCGTAACGATCCGGTCCGCCTCCTGCAGGTCGCCCCGCATGATGGCCTGCGGCAATTCGCCGCCCAGGCAGGCCGAGCTGCAGATCAATCCCTCGTGGTACTGGCGCAGGAGCGCCTTGTCGATACGGGGCTTGTAGTAGAAACCCTCCGTCCACGAATAGGAGACCAGTTTGACGAGGTTGTGGTAACCGACCAGATCCTTGGCCAGCAGGATGAGGTGGTCGCCCGCCTTTTCATCCTTGTCCTTCTCCAGATGATTTTTCACCACATACACCTCACAGCCGAGAATCGGCTTGATGCCGGCCGCGTTGGCCGTATCGTAGAACTCCTTCACGCCGAACATGTTGCCGTGATCGGTGATGGCCACGGCGGTCATGCCGAACTCCTTGGCCCGTTTGATGAGCGAGGGGATCGACGCGGCTCCGTCCAGAATGGAATACTGCGTATGTACGTGAAGATGTGTGAATTGAGGCATGGCTGGCCGATTTGTATCCTGACAAAGATACGCATTTATGGCGAGATCGGCGCAATCTTTTTCAGCCTGCAGCCCCTCCGCCGCGATCGGTTTTCCCTATGCCGCAAAAGGAAAATCCGATACATCCCGCCGGGCGGACGCAACGAAGGATTTGGTCGAAGAGTTGGTGCTCCGGATGGTTTGTATTATATTTGTAACATGGTTTCCGACAGCAGGGAGCTGTCGCGGCAATAACCATCCAATCGATTATTTGTTAGAGGCTATGAAGAACATATGCGCCGTGACGATGGTGCGCAACGACGACTTCTTCCTGCGCAAGTGGATCGCCTATTACGGCGCCCAGCTCGGCGAAGAGAACCTCTATGTCTTTCTCGACGGCAAGGATCAGCCCGTGCCGGAGTGGTGCGGCAGGGCCAACGTGGTGGCCTGCGAACGCAAGGCGGGCAACGTGGCCCGGGCAGACCGGCTGCGGATCGACTTCCTGTCGGCCCGGGCGGCCGAACTGCTCGACCGCTACGACTTGGTGATCGGCACCGACGTGGACGAATTTCTCGTGGTCGATCCGGCGGTGGGCAAACCGCTGCGCGCCTATCTGAGCGAGATCCGCTGCGCGCCCTGCGTATCGGGACTGGGCCTCGACATCGGGCAGCACCTGGAGCTGGAGCAGCCCATCGATCCGTCGCGCCCGTTCCTGGAGCAGCGCCGGTTTGCATTTCTCTATTCGCGCTACACGAAAGCGTCGGTCATCTCCCGGCCGGTGGCGTGGGGTTCGGGTTTCCACCGGGTCCGTCACCACAATTACCGCATCGATCCCAATCTGTACCTTGTCCATTTCGGATGTGTGGACTACAACCGGCTGAAGGAGCGTTCCGGCGATCAGGGGCGTCTGGCCGAAGGGTGGGCGAAACACTTTGCCAAACGGGCCCGCACGATCCGGATCGTCACCGAACACAAGGCCTCCCGCTGGGAACGCACCGTACCGTGGGTGCGCCGCATGCAGCGCCTCTGCCGTCCGATTTTTGCGCTGAACAAACCCACCACCTTCGGCATCAAGTGGGTGGTGGAGATTCCCGAACGATTCCGCAACCTGGTATGACAGCAAGTCCAACAGATATAGACGTCGTGATCGCCTGGGTGGACGGCGACGATCCCGTCCACCGCGCCAAACGAGCCCGCTATGCCGGTCGTCCGGAAATTGCCCGCGACGACGTGGGTGGCGACACCCGTTTCGTTTCGACAGGCGAAATCTACTATTGCGTGGCCTCGATTGTGCGCTTCGCCCCGTTCGTGCGCCGCATTTTTATCGTGACGGACGGTCAGGATCCTCATGCCGATGCCTTTGTCGCCCGCCACTTTCCCGACTGCCGCATTCCGATCGAGGTGGTCGATCATACCGTCCTGTTTGCCGGTTACGAAACCTGTCTGCCCACGTTCAACAGTCTCTCGATCGAGACGATGCTGTGGCGCATTCCGGGGCTGAGCGAACATTTCGTCTATTTCAACGACGACGTCTTCGTGGCCGCCCCCCTGCACCCCGAAGACTGGTTCGACCCGCGGGGACGGGCCGTCTGCTACGGTACCCCCTTCAGCAGCCTCCTGGCCCGGCTGTTGCGGACCGTAAAGCCCCGCAGGAACGGCCAGTGCCCCTTCGGACACAAGGATGCCATGCTGAATGCCGCCGACCTCCTCGGCCGTCCCTTCTTTTTCCATTTTCACCACACACCGTTGGCGCAACGCCGCAGCGTGCTGGCCGACTATTTTACCACGCACCCCGAGGCGCTGGTCGCAAACATGCGTCCCCGCTTCCGGGAGCCCCATCAGTTCAATCCGCAGGAGCTGTGCTATCTGCTGGGAGTTCGCGCCGACAAATGCGTACTCCGCTCTCCGAAAGGACGCACCCTCTTCCTGAAGCCTGCGGCCGACCGGACCGGATACATGGAACGCAAACTGATCCAGGCCGATCGGATGGATCACCTCCTGTTCGGATGCATCAATTCGCTGGAACAGGCCCCTGAGGCCGACCGGCAGCGGTTTGTCGACTGGATGGCACGCCGCATCGGTATCGACTTTTCGATGAATTGACAATATGGAACCTATTGATATCGTGATTACCTGGGTCGATGGAGAAGACCCGATACACAAAGCCAAACGAAGAAAATTCCTGGGAAACGGCCGGGGTGAGACCTTTGCGGAGGTAGCTGCACCCACCCGATTCCGCTCGGTAGGCGAGATCTACTTCTGCATCGCCTCCATCCTGCGCTTTGCTCCGTTCGTGCACCATATCTATATCGTGACCGACGCGCAGAATCCCCATGCGGATCGATTTGCGGCCCGCTTCTTCCCGGAAAGTCACATTCCGATCACGGTGGTGGACCACCGGACGATTTTCCGCGACTACGAAGACCTGCTGCCGACCTTCAACAGCCTCTCGATCGAGACGATGCTGTGGCGCATCCCGGGACTGAGCGAACGGTTCGTCTATTTCAACGACGATGTGTTGCTGGTGGCTCCGGTTTCGCCAAGCGACTGGTACGATGAGGCCGGACAGCCGATCATCTACGGCTACTGGCACTGTACCTGGACGGCCCGGCTGGTCCGCTGGCTGCGGCTGCCCAAACACGGCCATCGCACCTTTACCTACAAGGACAGCATGCTCAACGCGGCCGATGTGCTCGGCGGAGAGGCCCGCAAGCGGTTCGTGCGCATGATCCATGCCTCGCTGCCGTTGCAAAGAAGCTTTTTCGAACAGTTCTACGGGCAGCATCCGGAACTGCTGGTGGAGAACGCCCGCTGGCGCTTCCGCAACCCTCACCAGTTCAATCCGCAGTCGCTGTTCATCACCTATCTGGCCCTGCACAACCGGTGTGTACTGCGTCCGCAGGGACAGACCGTCATCTATCTGGCGCCGCGGCCGGAACGTATCAAAAAAGTAGCCCAGTCCCTGCGGGCCGCCATTGTCAATCGGGCCGCCAAAATCTGTTGCATCAATTCGCTGGACATGGGAGCTCCCGAGCAGCAGCTGGGCATTGTGGCCTGGATCGGACAGCGGCTGGGCATCGATTTTCTGGCCTTGCGGGCCGAACGCCTGCGTAAACAACAAGCGGAGGAGAGGGCATGAAACAGAACTGGAGACCCGGCACGATGATCTATCCGCTGCCGGCCGTACTGGTCAGCTGCGGAGCAACCCCCGAAGAGTACAACCTCATGACGGTGGCCTGGACAGGCACGATCTGCTCCGATCCGGCCATGTGCTACATATCGGTGCGTCCCGAACGTCACTCCTACGAGATCATACGGCGCACGGGCGAATTTGTCATCAACCTGACCACCGAGGAGTTGGCGCGGGCCACGGACTGGTGCGGCGTGCGGTCGGGCAGGGATCACCGCAAATTCGAGGAGATGGGGCTGACGCCCGGCCACAGCGCGGTCGTGCAGGCCCCCACGGTAGAGGAGGCGCCCGTCTCGATCGAATGCCGGGTACGTCAGGTGCAGCCGCTGGGCACCCACGACATGTTCATCGCCGAAGTGGTGAACGTACAGGCCGACGAACGCTTCCTGGATGAAAACGGCCGCTTCGATCTGGAACGCGCCCGTCCGATCGTCTACGCGCATGGAGAGTATTTCCGGCTCGGAAAGGCCATCGGCCGGTTCGGCTGGTCAGTCCGCAAAAAGAAAAAGGGGAGCGCCACCCGCAAACCCGTCGCGAAAAAACAAAAATAGGCCCACCGGACGAGGGCGGGGAAGCCGCCGATTCGTTTGGCCGTATCGGTGAAAATCGCTACTTTTGAAAATTAAAAATCCAAAACCAGAAATATCATGAAATTTGTCATATCCAGCTCGTCGCTCCTGTCCACGCTCTCGACAGCATCCAAGGTTATCAGCAGCAAGAACACACTTCCGATTCTCGACTATTTTCTCTTCGATATAAAGTCAGACGGACTGCATGTTACAGCATCCGACCTCGAGACGACCATCACCACTGTCGTCACGCCCGACAGCGTGGAGTCGGAGGGAGTGATCGCCGCTCCGGTGAAACTGTTGATCGACTCGCTGAAGGAGTTCTCGGAGCAGCCGCTGACCTTCGAGGCTGACGAAACCACGTGGGAGATCAAGATCAGCTGGACGACGGGATCGATCACGCTGCCGGGCATGTCGGGCATGAGCTATCCTTCCGTACAGCCGCTGACCGACACCGCCCGCGAAATCGAGATCGAGGCGGACACGCTGCTGGGCGGCATCAACAAGACCATCTTCGCCACGGCCGACGACGAACTGCGCCCCGTGATGAACGGTATCTTCATCGACATCACCCCCGCCCAGTACATTTTCGTGGCGACCGATGCCCACAAGCTGGTGAAATATACGGTCGAGAAGGAGGGGGACGACGTCGCTGCCTCGTTCATTCTGCCCAAAAAACCGGCCAACCTGCTGCGCACGATGCTGTTGCGCGAAGACGACACCGTGAAGGTGGCTTTCGATGACAAGAACGTGAAGTTCTCGCTGAGCAACAGCACGCTGATCTGCCGGCTGATCGAGGGCACCTATCCGAACTACAACGCCGTGATTCCGGCCAACAACCCCAACAAGGTGATTGTGGACCGCATCGAACTGCTGAACGGCATCAAACGTGTGGCCGTCTGCTCCAACCAGGCCACCAACCTGATCAAGTTCGAAATCGGTGACAACCGCATCAACCTGACGGCCCAGGATCTGGACTTCTCCTATTCGGCCAACGAGAACCTGTCGTGCAGCTACGAAGGCTCGCCCGTGACGATCGGCTTCAAGTCGACCTTCCTGATCGAGATTCTCTCCAACCTGGAGACCCCCAGCGTGATCATCGAACTGGCCGATTCGACCCGTTCGGGCGTGTTCAAACCGCTGTATGACGACGTACAGCCCTGCGATACGCTGATGATCCTCATGCCGATGCTGATCAACGCCTAACCTCCGGGACCGATGAAACTGAAGTTGAACCGCCCGCTGATCTTTTTCGATCTGGAGACGACGGGTGTGGATGCCGCCCGGGATCGGATCGTGGAGATCTCGCTGGTCAAGGTCTTCCCCAACGGGGATGAAGAGATCAAAACCCGGCGCATCAATCCGGGCATGCCCATCCCGCCGGAATCGACCGCCATCCACGGCATTACGGACGAGGATGTGAAAGACGCACCGCGCTTCGAACAGATTGCCAAGTCGCTGGCCGCCTATATCGAAGGCTGTGACCTGGCGGGGTACAACTCCAACAAGTTCGACATTCCCGTGCTGGCCGAGGAGTTTCTGCGGGCCGGTGTGGATATCGATCTCAAGAAGTGCCGCTTCGTGGATGTACAGACCATCTTCCACAAGAAGGAGCAGCGGACGCTGGTGGCGGCCTACCGCTTTTACTGCGACAAGGACCTGACAGCGGCCCATTCGGCCGAGGCAGATTCGATGGCTACCTACGAGGTATTGAAAGCACAGCTCGACCGTTATCCCGACCTGGAGAACGACATCGACTATCTATCCAAATACACCGAACAGAACCGTTGCGCCGACTATGCCGGCCGCATTCTGTATGACAAGGACGGGGCCGAAATCTTCGGGTTCGGCAAATACAAGGGACGGCGCGTGGCCGACGTGTTCCGCGAGGAGCCGAGCTATTACGCCTGGATGATGAACGGCGATTTCCCGAAATACACCAAGAAGGTCATTACGGAGATCCGCCTGCGCGATGCCGCACTCAACAAAAAATAGGGCGCGGATTCCACTTTTTTTTGAACAGACAACGATGAAACGATTGCTGATAGCGATTCTGGCGGCGTGGTGCTTCACCGGTACGGTGGCAGCGCAACAGCCCGGCGTCCGTTCCACGGAGGTCGTGCGCATCGCCGACACCGACTATTACCTCCACACGGTTGAGGCGGGGGAGACGGTCTATTCGCTCACGCGGCTCTACGGCATTCCCGAGGAGCAGTTCTACAAGGACAACCCTGCCGTGCGCGAACGCGGCCTGCAGGCGGGCGAAACGGTGCGGATGGCCTGCACGCAGCTGCCCGAGGTGAAAATGTCGCGGCGCAAACAGCAGCGCACCTTCATCACCCATGTGGTGCAGGCTGGGGAGACCACCTATGCGATTGCCAAACGCTATTCGCTGGCCATCGGTACGCTGATCCAGGACAACCCCGGTCTGGATCCGGCCCACCTCAAGGCCGGACAGGAGCTGCTGATCCGCAAGTCGGAGATGGACAAGACCTCGCCCCAGCAGATCATGTCGCAGATGGACGATTTTGCCTCGACCCTGTCCGAAGTCTCCGACGAATACACCTATCATCTGGTTGAATTGGGCGAGACCTTCTACTCGATCAGTCGCAAGTACAACGTACCCGTCGCTGCCATCGAGGAGGCCAACCATGCGACGGATGTCCTGAAGGCGGGTACGCTGCTGCGCATCCCGACCGTCCGGCCGGCCGAGCCCCAGGTGGCCGGCCCCGCCATCCGACAGCCCGAAGCCGTCCCGGTTCCCGTCGAGACCCAGGACGACGTATTCCGCCCGCACAAATATTCCGACGTAACCACACTCTCCGTGCTGCTGCCGCTGACCCAGAACGGAACGGTGCGCCCCGGTTTCATGGAATTCTGGCAGGGAGCGCTCATCGCCGCGGCCGAACTGCGCGATGCGGGCTACCCGATGGTGCTGAATCTCTTCGATACGCAGCATTCGCTCACCGAGACGGAAAAGATCGTGGAAAACGACGCTTTCCGCAACTCCGATCTGATCATCGGCCCGGTGTATGAGGAAATGCTGCCGCCGGTGATGGCCTATTCGCGCCGGACCGGCACGCCGGTCGTATCGCCGCTGGCCGACTTTGAACACAACTACGGCAAAACGCTTTACCGCATGTCGCCCGCTGCCGCCAACCGGTACGACAAGATGGAGCAGCTGCTCGACAGCGCCACGAACATCGTCTTCATCACGACGAGCGTAACCGACACGGAGCTGGAGCGGGAGATGAAGCAGGCGGTCGGCAACCGGCCCTACCAGCGGCTGGTGTACCGCAAGGGTACCCCCTCCGAACAGATCGATGCCATGGTGCAGGGCAAGGGAAGCAACAACGTTTTCGTGGTGCTGGCCGGTGACGAAGCCGGTGTGGACCTTGTGCTGGCTGCGCTCAGTTCCGTTCAGAACAACCGGCTGGCCCGCTCGATCCGCACGGGATCGATCCGCGTGGTGGGTGACCCGAAATGGCTGCGCTACCGCAACCTCGACCGCAACCTCTTCTTCAAGTTGAACGTCTCGTTCGTCACCTCCTATCATGCCGACCGCGGCAACGAGGCCGTGCGCGAGTTCGACCGCCGCTACATTGCATCCTTCGGCCGCATACCGACCCTCTACTCCTATCGCGGTTACGATGCCGTCATGCTCTTCGGCAAGGCGGCCGCCGACGGTACGGCCGCGTGGAATACCATCCAGCGGGCCTGCCCGACGCCGCTGGAGACCCCTTACGACTTTGTGCCCGTCTCGCTGTCCGGCGACCGGATCAACCGTTCGTGGGCGCTGGTCACCTATAATCACGACTACACCATCACGGTGCATTAACCCGTTGTCCCCATGGAAAAGATGTCTGGAAACAACATTCCGGAAAAGACAATCGAACGCCTCAGCGAATACCGCCGCACCCTGCTCAACCTGCACAAACAGGGCATCACCCATATTTTTTCCCACGTGCTGGCCGGCATGCACGGCATTACGGCCGTACAGGTACGCCGCGACCTGATGCTGATCGGATTCTCGAGCGATACCAAGAAGGGCTACGACGTGGAAGAGCTGATCGACTTCATCAACCGGATTCTCGACAGTTCCGAACCGATGAACATCGCCGTGATCGGCATGGGCCACCTGGGGCAGGCCATTACCCGCTACTTCAACAACAAGGGGCTGAATCTGAAGATCGTTGCCGCCTTTGACGTCGATCCTGCCAAAGTAGGGACCACAATCGAGGACATTCCCTGCTACAGCATGGACGATTTCGAGACGGACGTGGCCAGCCTGGGCATCGACATTGCCGTGCTGTCGTGTCCCTCGCGCGTGGCGGCCGAGCTGGTCGTACCGATCGTGAATGCGGGCATCAAGGGGGTGTTGAACTTCACCTCCAAACCGCTCAACTTTCCACTGGGCATCGTGGTGGAAAACTACGACATCACGACCCTGCTCGAAAAGGTGGCCTATTTCGTCAAGGAAAACAACGAAGACAACAACGAACTGTAACACCATGCGCGTATTTCGGGACACGGAGGGCCTGCAGCCCATTCCGAACGCCGTGGTGACGGTCGGTTCGTTCGACGGCGTACACTACGGTCACCGGGCTCTGCTGCACGAACTGCGCCAGGTGGCTGCCGCTACCGGCGGCGAAAGTGTCGTGGTAACGCTGTGGCCCCATCCGCGCAACGTCCTGCACGGAGGCGTGAAACTGCTCAACACCCTGCCTGAAAAGTTGCTGCTTCTGGAAGAGGCCGGTATCGACGACGTGGTTGTTCTGACCTTCACACACGATTTTGCCGCCCTGCGGGCCGATCAGTTTATCCGCGATGTGCTGGTCCGGCGCATCGGCATGCGTCACCTGGTCGTAGGGTACAATCACCATTTCGGCAGTGACCATCAGGATCATTTTGCGGAAGCCGACTCGGCGGTTACGGTACACCGCATCCGCCGCTACGACGTGCACGAGGAGAAGGTCAGCTCGACCATCATCCGCAACTGCATCCTCGCAGGCGACATGACCCGGGCCGCCGAACTGCTGACCGCTCCCTATCCGCTGCTGGCCGATCTGGCAACCAACGGTGCGATCACCCCCGATCCGGACAAACTGCTGCCCCCGGCCGGAGACTACCGGGTAAGCATCGACGGCAAGCGGGAGGGCGTGCTGCACATTGCGCCGCAGGGCATACGGCTGGAGGCCGACCCGGCGATCGGCGGCCGGCACCTTTTGCGATTCATCTAAACAACCCCACCGATATGCTGGAATCCGAAGTCAAAATCAGAGTGCGCTACAAGGAGACGGACAACATGGGTGTTGTCCATCACTCCAACTATGTCAACTACTACGAAGTGGCGCGAACCGAAATGATGCGCGAACGCGGCCTGACCTACAAGGAGATGGAGGCGAGGGGAGTGATGCTGCCCGTCCACGACATCCGGATCACCTATCTGGCGCCGGCCTACTACGACGACCTGCTGACCGTACGGATCCGTCTGGCCGAGCGTCCGGGCGTCAAGCTCCGTTTCCTGCACGAGGTCTACAACGAGGCGGGCGAACTGATCAACACGGGCGAAGTCGTCCTCGTGTTCGTCCATGCCGACACCCGGCGTCCCATGCGGGCTCCGCAATGGTTTCTCGACCTGTTCGACTGCTGAGCCGGCAGCACATGCATACGAAACGTCCCTTGCTGCCTGCGGTAGCAAGGGACGTTTGCATTGTATCGGGATTCGCTCCCGGACGGCAAGACTAATACTGTTCGTCCTCGGACGGGAAGGAACCGCTCTTGACATCCTGTACGTAACTGCTGAAGGCATTGGCCATGATTTCGGCCAGGTTGGCATAGCGGCGCAGGAAGCGGGGCGAAAAATCGTTGTTGATGCCCAACATGTCGTGGGCGACCAGCACCTGTCCGTCCACATAACGGCCGGCCCCGATGCCGATCACCGGAATGGTCAGCTCGCGGGCCACACGACCGGCCAACTGGGCGGGAATCTTCTCCAGCACGATGCCGAAACAGCCGGCCTGCTCCAGCAGACGGGCATCCTCGATCAGTTTCTTGGCCTCATGCTCTTCTTTAGCTCGGACGGCATAAGTGCCATATTTGTGAATCGATTGCGGCGTCAGACCAAGGTGTCCCATAACGGGAATGCCGGCGCTGATGATCCGGTCCACCGACTCCAGAATCTCGCGACCGCCTTCGAGCTTGACCGCCTCGGCCTCGGTCTCCTTCATGATGCGCACAGCGGAGCTGAGCGCCTCCTTCCAGTTGCCCTGGTAGGTGCCGAACGGCATGTCGACCACGACGAGTGCACGCTCCACGGCACGGGTCACCGACTGCGCGTGGTAAATCATCTTGTCGAGCGTCATCGGGACGGTCGTTTCGTATCCGGCCACCACATTGGCGGCCGAATCGCCCACCAGAATGACGTCGATCCCGGCATGGTCCAGAATCTTGGCCATCGAATAGTCGTAGGCGGTGAGCATCGATATCTTTTCGCCGCGCTGCTTCATCTCCGTAAGACGGAGCGTCGTGACGGGGCGGAGCATTCCTTCGGTTGACATACGCAATAGGTTATGTTGGTTGAACTCGGCAAATATAGCAATTAAATGAAAGCGGGAAAGATTCCATCCCTCTGAAACCGTCTACTCCTGCCGGAGCCGTGTCCGGTATTGGGCAAAAAGCTGCCAGAGTACGGCGCCGCCGGCCACCGCCACGTTGAGCGAATGTTTCGTGCCGGCCTGCGGTATTTCGATGGCACCATCGCACAAGTCGACCACCTCCTGCGCCACACCGTCCACCTCATTGCCGAACACCAGCGCATAGCGGAGGCCCGGCTCCAGGCGAAACACCTCCAGCGAGACCGCCTCGTCGGCCTGTTCAACCGCCACGACCCGGCAGCCCGCGGCATGCAGGTCGGCAACGACATCCACCGTCCGCTCGCGGTATTCCCACGCCACGGTATGTTCGGCTCCGAGGGCCGTTTTGTGCAGTTCGCGCGAAGGGGGAGTCCCCGTAATGCCGCACAGCACGAGCCGCTCCACCGCAAACGCATCGCACGTCCGGAAGAAAGAGCCGACATTGTTCAGGCTGCGGACATTGTCCAGCACCACCGTAACCGGCATCTTGGGCATTCGGGCATACGCCTCCGGCGTGGGGCGGTGCAACTCTTCGTTGGTCGTTTTTCGCATAGCGGAACAGTTGTCAAATGGCGGAAAAGGTCCACACGAGGCCTCTTTTGTGGAACAAGGCGCGCGAACGGAACCGCAAAAATGGTAAATTTGTTAAGTGTCGCGAAGGTAGAAAGAGATTCGACAATTTCAAAACATAAAGGCTTATGGAAAACACACCGACTATCTTTTGGCTGATTCCGCTTGCCGCGGTTACGGCCCTGGGGTTCGCCCGCTATTTCTACCGGCAGATGAAGCGTCAGTGTGAAGGCACGCCGCGCATGCAGGAGATCGCCCGCTATGTGCGGGAAGGGGCCATGGCCTACCTGCGGCAGCAGTATCTGGTCGTCATCATCGTTTTCATCGTACTGGCCCTCTTCTTTGCCTGGCTGGCCTTCGGGTTGGGGGTTCAGAACCGTTGGGTGCCGTTTGCCTTCTTGACCGGCGGTTTCTTCTCCGGTCTGGCAGGTTTCATCGGCATGAAAACAGCCACGTACGCCTCGGCCCGCACGGCCTATGCCGTCTCCCAATCGCTCGACCGGGGACTCAAGGTTGCCTTCCGCAGTGGGGCAGTGATGGGACTCACGGTCGTCGGCCTGGGGCTGCTCGACATTTCGCTGTGGTATGTCATTCTGAGCCGTTTCGTTGATCTGGAGGGGCCCCAGAAAATGGTCGTGCTGACCACCACGATGCTGACCTTCGGCATGGGAGCCTCGACCCAGGCGCTGTTCGCCCGGGTCGGCGGCGGCATCTACACCAAG
>DXCC01000031.1 GCA_019116245.1 Candidatus Tidjanibacter faecipullorum | reverse complement strand
CGGCATGGGCGCCTCCACGCAGGCCCTCTTCGCCCGTGTGGGTGGCGGCATCTACACCAAGGCAGCCGACGTGGGCGCCGACCTGGTGGGCAAGGTCGAGGCGGGCATCCCGGAAGACGATCCCCGCAACCCCGCCACCATTGCCGACAACGTGGGCGACAACGTGGGTGACGTGGCCGGCATGGGAGCCGACCTCTACGAAAGCTACTGCGGGTCGATTCTCGCCACGGCGGCCATCGGTGCGGCCGCTTTCGTGGCCGACCCCGATCTGCAGGTACGGGCCGTACTGGCCCCGATGCTGATCGCCGCCGTCGGCATCCTGCTCTCCATCATCGGCATCTTCACGGTACGTACCCACGACGGCGCTACCATGAAACAGCTGCTGCGGTCGCTCGGCTTCGGTGTCAATCTGAGCGCCGTGCTGATTGCATTGTCCTCCTTCGGCGTGCTCTACTGGCTCCGCCTACCCAACTGGGCCTGGCTGACCGGATCGGTGGTGATCGGCCTGATCGCCGGCATCATCATCGGACAAGTGACCGAATACTACACCTCCCATTCCTACCGGCCCACCCGCAAGATTGCCGAGAGTGCCGGAACAGGGCCCGCCACCGTCATCATATCGGGCATCGGCATGGGCATGGTCTCGACGGCCATCCCGGTCATCACGATCTGCGCGGCCATCATCCTTTCCTTCCTTTGTGCCGTACGGTTCCAGACGGCCGACATGCTCTCCGGAGCGAATCTCCAGACGGGGCTCTACGGCATTGCCATTGCCGCCGTGGGCATGCTCTCCACGCTCGGCATCACCCTGGCAACCGACGCCTACGGTCCCATTGCCGACAATGCGGGCGGCAATGCCCAGATGGCCGGTATGGAGGAGACGGTGCGCCAGCGTACCGATACGCTCGACGCACTGGGCAATACGACCGCCGCAACGGGCAAAGGTTTTGCCATCGGTTCGGCCGCGCTGACCGCCCTGGCCCTGCTGGCCTCCTACATCGAGGAGATCCGCATCGGACTGGGTCACCTGGGCCGCACGGCACTCACCCTGTCGGACGGTTCGACCGTGGCCGTAGCGGAGGCCACCATTCCAGATTTCATGGACTACTACCAGGTCAACCTGATGAATCCCAACGTGCTGGTGGGCATCTTCATCGGCGCCATGATGGCCTTTCTGTTCTGCGGACTGACGATGAATGCGGTGGGACGGGCCGCCCAAAGCATGGTGGCCGAAGTGCGGCGGCAATTCCGCGAGATCAAGGGCATCCTGACCGGTGAAGCCACGCCCGATTATGCGCGCTGCGTGGCCATCTCCACCCGGGGCGCCCAACGCGAAATGTTGCTGCCCAGCGTGATTGCCATCCTGGCTCCGGTCGTGACGGGGCTGGTGTTCGGCGTGGCAGGCGTTCTGGGACTGCTGGCCGGCGCATTGGGAGCCGGATTCGTGCTGGCGATCTTCATGGCCAATGCGGGCGGCGCATGGGACAATGCCAAGAAGTACATCGAAGAGGGCCACGTCGGCGGCAAGGGATCGGATGACCACAAGGCTGCCATCGTGGGCGATACGGTGGGCGATCCGTTCAAGGATACGGCGGGTCCGTCGCTCAACATCCTCATCAAACTGATGAGCATGGTTGCCATCGTCATGGCCGGTCTGACCGTAGCCTACAGCCTGCTGTAAACGGGATTTATTTTGGCATGATTATTGCTTGTATAAGACAAAACCCATGTCCTATGAAAAAACTAACCTTTCTATTGAGCCTGTTGCCGCTGTGGACGGCAATCGCATGCAGTACTCCCGTGCAGGATCCCGGCGGAGATGATGGTAGCGAATGGGATGTCGATCCGTGGACAACTGCGCACTACATCTATCTGAACAAGTGTTCAGAGACAATCACCATCTCGTTCACGGGCAGCGACTATCATGCATTCGACAGCGGTACCCTCACCATCAAACCGAACAAACGGGATACGTTGACGCTGACCAACATTCCGGGACATTGGTATCCGCCCTTCGCCTACGGCAACGAAACCGTAGTAACCGTTTCGGACGGTAACCGGCAGTTCACTCAATATGGCGCCAACGAGGACAAAATCTTTGACTGGAACTATTACGACATCACGTATGTCAGCGATGCTGTCCGCGCATTCGAATATTGGATTGTCGAAGAGTTCTTCCCCGACGATCCCGAACCGACGCCCGACGACGAAGCGTAACTCGCAGTTTCGGTAAATACACTCAACCGCCGCAGGATCATGATCCTGCGGCGTTTCGTCTTAAAAGGATGCCAACGACACCCGTACGGTCCTATAAGCAAGGCGACATGTTGCTCGCCGTTGGCGTCGGCGCTATGAATGTCCGAAACGACACCCGTCGGCGTATTATATAGGATGCTGCACCAATGATCTCCTCGCCACCGACGGGTTTCTCGCAGTCAGCCAACGTAGCTACTGCGTACCATGTTTAAGGGATTAAAATTGTGGGAACAGCGTCACCAAACCATACGCATGCAAAAATGTCTGCCGCTGGACGGAATTTAACCGGGAATAAGGTCTCGGGAAAAATGATATTACAAATCCGTCGCGCAGGCATCAGGGGAAAACCGATAAAGTTATCCTTGTTCCGGCCGGATTGTTCCCTAACGAGACAGGCACCGCCCTCGTCACTGCGAGAAGCGGTGCCTGCCTTAAAGCGAAAGAGTCGGGGGCCTCACTAATATTCCATGGCGCACAACAGCGCCTCACCGAACGCCGAAACGGCAAAAACCTTGGCTACCGCGCCGTTTTCGGCAAATTCATAGCGCAGGGCAATCTCATCTTGGTAATCTTCGCCCTCATGCGTCTCCACGATCTTCACAGGGAGGTTGCGCGAAGGCACGCCGGTAAGACACAGGGAGGTAAACAGATTGCCCGATTCAACAAAAACATCGATCAGATCCAAATTCTTGATGCCGGAAGTCTGCGTGCCGTACGTAATAGTGAACACCACGGGGTACTCCTCGTCGCCCTCCACACGGATTCGGGTCACGTTGCCGTCGGTCCACGTGTAGGTCATGGTCGTAAATAAATCGGTTACGGTGATATCGCCGTCGGGGTTGGTCATTATCTCCTGACCATACATCTTGTACTCGGCCAGCGTGCCATCGGCGTTGTAGGTAAATGTGTCGAGGTTCGACTTGCCTTCGTACTCAAGACCGCGAACCACACGACCATTTGCCATCTCATACAGGCTGGTCGAAGTGTCGTCACCGTCGAAATAGGCGATCGTCAGGCGATCGTCCGTATAAGCCAATTCCGTATCCGGTACGAGCGAACCGTCCTCCATGACCGATTCGATTTTCGTGATGCGGCCCTGAGCATCGGTCGTGAGGACAGCCCACTCCCCATAAATCTCCATCCGCTTGATGATAGCATCACCGGCAGGCTGCTCGCCGCCTTCGTCCTTCTTGCCCTGCTGGGTGAGGGTTACGGTAACGGCATCCTTGCCGCTGGCCAGACGTACGGTAGCCGTCCTGACAGCCTTGGTCTCGTTGGCCGTAAAATTGAGCGTCAGGGTCTGGTCGCCGGCCTCGCCGCTGGCGGGGGTTACCTCAAGCAGCCACTCGGCACCGCTCTCGATCGCAGCCGTCCAGGCCGCTTCGGCCGAGAAGGAGAGGGTAGCGGTGGTCTGGTCTGCCGTTGCCTCAATGGTCGTGCCGCCCGTAACAGTGATGTCCGAACCGGTCTCTTCACCGGCAGGCTGGTCGCAGCCGGCCAGCAATGTGGCTACTGTGCACAATGTCGTAAAAATGTACTTTCTCATATGACAGCGTTATTTAGGGGATTAAAAATTGCGGAAACAGCACCGCCGACCAATGCGCATACGGGACTGACGGTCGCAGGGCGAGAGCAGAGCATGGCAGGGGAAAAATCATGGCGGACACAATGAAGTTACAAATCAGCCGCGAAGATATATTCAAAATACGGGTTACGCAACAACATAGTCCAGTCCTTTGACATCGACCCGATGGCAATTGCATAGCATAATTATAGGCTTGCGCCCGATGCGATCCGCCAAACAAAAACGGACGGAGGACTTGTGTTTCCGAAAATCATCCCGCTCTTTGTTTTTGAAAAAAGAGGGTGGTCCCGATACGGGGCGGTTTTACCTCCCCGTACGGCATGCCGCCATGCACCCTGAACAGGAGAGGGGCGGCTCCGCTTGCGAAGTCGCCCCTCTCCATATCCGTACAGGTGGATCGTTCCGCCGCGTCATCAATATTTCAATTCGATAACCATCTGGTCGCCGAACTCGTCGTAACCCACTGCTGCCGACAAGCGGATTTTACTGATTGCCTGGTTGGAACCGAATTCATAGTCATAGCTATACGTTAAGGTATCGCCTTCCTCGTCGCTGAATTTCACCGTGCAGGAAGTCGGCAGGGTGCGGCTTGCCTTTCCCGTCAAGAGGAAGCGGGACAACTCGCCATCCAGATCGCCCAAGAGGAAGAACTCCGGATCGATGTTGACAATGCCCGACGTCTCCTCGCCATATTCGATCGTCCATTCGAAACCTGTATAGGCCTCATAGATAGAGGTAAGATTGCCGTCTGTCCATGCGAATGCATAATTTTCTACAGGCTGGTTGTTAGCATCCACGGTGCCGAAGCTTGCCATGGTGCCGTCAGCATTATAGGTATAATAACACCGATCGCCGTCCTGCTCGTCAATGGTCATGAGGCGGCCGTCCTCCATGGCGCAGGTGCTGACCGTTTTGTCACCGTTATCGGAACGGTACGATGTCCAAACCATTTGATTTTCGCCATAGACAAACTCATCGAAATAGGAAAAATACTCCTCTCCTCTGCTGATTCGCTGCTCGCAACGAGTGACGCGTCCCTGCGCATCGGTCGTAAACAGCATGCGGTTGGATTCACTAAGAAAGAGTTCCTTGACCATGGCGCCGCCCGTAGGCTGATCCTCACCGCCTTCGTTCTCCTTGCCCTGCTGGGTGACAGTAACGGTTACGGCATCCTCACCGCTGGCCAGACGCACGGTTGCCGTGCGGACAGCCTCGGTCTCGTTGGCCGTAAAATTGAGCGTCAGGGTCTGGTCGCCGGCCTCGCCGCTGGCGGGGGTTACCTCAAGCAGCCACTCGGCACCGCTCTCTATCGCAGCCGTCCAGGCCGCCTCGGCCGAGAAGGCAAGGGTAGTGGTGGTCTGATCGGCTGCCACCGCAAGGGTCGTGCCGCCCGTAACAATGATGCCCGAACCGGTCTCTTCACCGGCAGGCTGGTCGCAGGCTGCCAACAGAGCAGCCGCGGCGCACATCAGGGTAAATACGTACTTTTTCATTTCTATCTGGGGGTAATAAAAAACGTTGTCATCCGGGGCGTTCCCTGACGGCGGACCACGGGCCGCAGCACGCTGGTTAGGAATGCGGAACGTACTGGCGCGAGGCGGTCATCCGGATCAAGTCGTCCCTGATTTCACGACAAAGATAGGGGAAAAAGAAGGATCATACAATAATTTATAAAGACCTTTTCGCGCTGAACGTCCGTCCCTCGCCAGGCCGACGGCAAGGCCGGTAAAATAAAGCGAGTCCGGGGGTTGGTTTTTCCGAAAATTATCCCGTTCTTTGTTTTCGGAAAAAGGGGGTGCCCCCGATACGGGGCGGCTGAGATTATACCCAATGAACCTGATCCGGTTCGTACCGGCGTAGGGAGTTTTTCTGAGGATATACGTCCGACTGACTGCTGCTTCCGCAGACGCGTGGCTTTCCCGATTTTCCAGACCAACAGACCGAAAGCCATGTTCGACGTACAGTTTATCACCCATTTCACCGACACGATCACCTATCTCGACTCCGTACGCATCGCCCTGGAGGGAGGCTGCCGCTGGATTCAGTTGCGCATGAAGGGCGCTACGGATGCCGAAACGGAACCCGTGGCCCGTGAAGCCCTGCGCCTGTGCCGCGACGCAGGTGCCACGTTCATCATCGACGACCGCGTGGAACTGGTCAAACGGCTGGGGGCTGACGGTGTCCATCTCGGTCTGCTCGACATGCCCGTGGCCGAAGCGCGCCGCTACCTCGGCGAGGACTTCATCATCGGCGGTACGGCCAATACGTTTGACAACATCCGTCTCCACTACGAAGGGGGAGCGAGCTACATCGGCTGCGGCCCCTTCCGCTTCACCACAACCAAGGAAAAACTGGCTCCGACGCTTGGACTGGAGGGATACCGCCGCCTGATTACCCAAATGAGGGAAGCGAGTATCGACCTGCCGATCGTCGGCATCGGCGGTGTGACGGCCGAAGACATTCCCGACATGAAGGCGGTCGGGTTGAGCGGCATTGCCCTCAGCGGCAGCGTACTGCGCGCTGCCGATCCCGTAGCCGAAATGCGTCGGATCATGCAACTGACAAGACAATAAACTTCATTGATACTATGGAAGACAAAATCAAAATCACCTATCCCGATTCGGAAAAGGTCTATATGTCCGGCCAGCTCCATCCCGAAGTGCGGGTGGGCATGCGCCGCGTGCGGCTGACGCCGACCGTGGTCATGGAAAACGGACAGAAAGTGATTACCGAAAACGAACCGGTCTACATCTACGATACCAGCGGTGCCTACAGCGACCCGGAGGTCAAGATCGACCTGCGCAAGGGCCTGCCCCGGCTGCGCGAGGAGTGGATCCGCTCGCGTGACGTGGAGCGGCTGCCGGAGATCAGCTCCGAATACGGCAAGATGCGCCTGGCTGACCGCAGTCTCGACCACCTGCGCTTCGAGCACATCCAGTTGCCCTATCGCGCCAAGGAGGGACGCCAGATCACCCAGATGTACTATGCCAAACAAGGCATCATCACCCCGGAGATGGAGTATGTGGCCATCCGCGAGAACATGAACTGCCGCGAGCTGGGCATCGACTCCTACATCACGCCTGAATTCGTGCGTCAGGAGATTGCCGCCGGTCGTGCCGCCCTGCCGGCCAACATCAACCACCCGGAGGCCGAACCGATGATTATCGGCTCGAAATTCCTGGTCAAGATCAACACCAACATCGGCAACTCGGCCACGACGTCGACCATCGAAGAGGAGGTCGAGAAGGCTATCTGGAGCTGCAAATGGGGTGGTGACACGCTGATGGACCTTTCCACGGGCGACAACATCCACGAAACGCGCGAATGGATCATCCGCAACTGCCCCGTGCCGGTAGGCACCGTGCCGATGTATCAGGCCATGGAGAAGGTCAAGGGCCGCGCCGAGGACCTGACCTGGGAACTTTTCCGCGACACACTCATCGAACAGTGCGAACAGGGTGTGGACTACTTCACGATCCACTGCGGCATCCGGCTCAAGAACATCCACTACGCCAACGAGCGTCTCTGCGGCATGGTGAGCCGCGGCGGCAGCATCATTTCGCAGTGGTGCAAGGCCCACCAGAAAGAGAGCTTCCTGTACGAGCACTTCGACGATATCTGCGACATCTGCGCCCGTTACGACGTGGCCCTGTCGCTCGGCGACGGTCTGCGTCCCGGTGCCATCTACGACGCCAACGACCGTGCCCAGTTCGCCGAACTCGACACGATGGGCGAACTCGTGCAGCGCGCCTGGGCCAAGAACGTGCAGGCCTTCATCGAGGGCCCGGGCCACGTGCCGATGCAGAAGATCCGCGAGAACATGGATCGCCAGATCGAGAAATGCCACGGAGCCCCCTTCTACACCCTCGGCCCGCTGGTTACGGACATCGCAC
Organism: Candidatus Tidjanibacter faecipullorum; assembly: GCA_019116245.1. Classification (GTDB taxonomy): domain Bacteria; phylum Bacteroidota; class Bacteroidia; order Bacteroidales; family Rikenellaceae; genus Tidjanibacter; species Tidjanibacter faecipullorum. Next base: position 78,239 of record DXCC01000031.1, on the reverse strand, counting down.
CGGGCTACGACCACATCACCAGCGCCATCGGCGCCGCACTGATCGGCTGGTACGGTACGGCCATGCTCTGCTACGTCACCCCGAAGGAGCACCTCGCCCTGCCCAACAAGGATGATGTACGCGTCGGCGTGGTGACCTACAAGATCGCGGCCCACGCCGCCGACCTGGCCAAGGGCCATCCGGGAGCCGACGTCCGCGACAATGCCCTGAGCAAGGCCCGCTACGAGTTCCGCTGGAAAGACCAGTTCAACTTGAGCCTCGACCCCGAACGCGCCCTGCAATACTACCGGGAAGCCAACCACCTGAACGGCAAGTACTGCACCATGTGCGGTCCGCACTTCTGCGCCATGCGCATCAGTCAGCAGCTGCGCGACTGCGACTACACGGCCCACGATGCGGAGGACGGCATCGAACCAAGCAACAAATAAACGACAACATAGCAACAAAACAACCGAAACAATGATTGAAACCAGAGTATCGCAAGGTATCGTAAGTACCTATTTCGACAAGCTGCAGAAAAATCTCGAGCTGGACGTTGCCATCGTGGGCGGTGGTCCGTCCGGCATCGTGGCCGCCTACTATCTGGCCAAAGCCGGTCTGAAGGTCGCCCAGTTTGACCGCAAGCTCGCTCCCGGCGGCGGCATGTGGGGCGGCGCCATGATGTTCAACCAGATCGTCATCCAGGAGGAGGCGATCGACATCGTGCGCGACTTCGAGATCAACTATACCCCCTTCATGGAGGGCCTCTACGTGATGGACTCGGTGGAGAGCACCTCGTCGCTGCTCTACCACGCCGTACACGCCGGCGCCACCATCTTCAACTGCTACTCGGTGGAGGATGTGGTCTACAAGGACAACCGCGTCAGCGGCGTCGTAGTGAACTGGACGCCCGTTCTGCGCGAGGGGCTGCATGTCGATCCGCTGAACATCATGGCCAAGGTGGTGATCGACGGTACGGGACACGACAGCGAGATTGCCGCTACCGTAGCCCGCAAGAACGGCGCCCGCCTCGAGACCGAGACCGGCGGTGTGATCGGTGAACGTTCGCTGGACGTTACGGCCGGCGAGCAGGAGGTCGTTCGCGGCACGAAGGAGATCTATCCGGGTCTCTACGTCTGCGGCATGGCGGCATCGGCCGTATCGGGTACGCCGCGCATGGGGCCCATCTTCGGCGGCATGCTGATGTCGGGCAAGAAGGTGGCCGAAGAGATCATCGCCCGTCTGAAAAAATAGGGAACCGCTCCCGCACAACGGAAAGCGCCGTGTCCGATCGTCGGACACGGCGCTTCGCTTCATAGCGGCCGGCTGTGCACACCGGACCGTTTACAGCACGCGGATCAGGTTGAGGCCGTCCCGCAGCGGTAGGATGACATTTTCGGTGCGGGGATCGTCATGCACCATGCGGTTGAAGGCCAGGATCGCCTTCGTGTGGGGATCGGTATGGTGCTCCGGATCGGCCACCTTGCCGTACCACAGGATGTTGTCGGCCAGCAGAAAACTGCCCGAATGCACCAGGGGACGGCCCTGGACGCCGTCGCCCATCAACATGGCATAATAGGCCGGGTATTCGCGTTTGTCGCCGTCGATGAAGACCAGATCGTAGGTGTGGGGCAGGGTCGGGGCCACCTGCAGGGCACTGCCGATATGGAGCCGGATCCGGTCGCCGTAGGGACTGCGGTCAAAGAAGGAACGGATGAACTCCTCCTGTTCGTCGTCAGCCTCGATGGTGTCGATCACTCCCTCCGCCTCCAGTCCGGCTGCCATGGAGAGGGCCGAATAACCGGTAAAGGTGCCTATCTCCAGAATGCGGCGCGGGCGCAGCATCCGGACCATCATCTCCAGAAAGCGCCCCTGCACCTGCCCGGAAAGCATCTGGGGGTGTACGGTGCGCTGGTGCGTGGCCCGTTCCAGTTCGGCCATCAACGGCTCCTCGGCCGTTGTCATCGCACGGACATATCGTTCAAGCGGATCCATAAGAGCTTCAAATCAATACACGCAAATTATGCAAGCTTACCGGTAGGTAAGCGACGATACCCCGGCAAAAACATCTTCCGCCACGCTGCGGATCGCTTCGCCGTCAATGGCCGCCAGTTTTTCGGTCACGGTAGCGAAGGCATCCACTTCGCCGAACACCAGATAGCTTTTGGCGGCTCCCAGCATGTACGATTCGTTGTTCTCGGCCGATATGGCCAACTGGCCGAGGAACTGCCGTTTGGCCACCGACAACCGGCGCGGCGAGAGCGGCTTCTCGATCAATTCATTCAACTGGCGCCGGATCAGCTCCGCACAGCGGTCGGCATTCTCCTTTTCGCAACTGCAATAGATGGAAGCGATGCCGGTATCGGTAAAGGGGGTATAAGAGGCCTCGACCCCGTAGGAGAGGGCGTTTTTCTCCCGCAGCAGCACATTGAGCAGCGAGTTGGCCGACGGTCCGCCCAGCGTATTGATGAGCAACAGCAGGGTCAGCCGGCGTTCATCGCGCAGGTCGTAGGCCTGGCCGCCGATCATGCTGTGAATCTGGTGGGTATTGCGGTTGCAGATCCGGTCAAACGGCGCCACGGGTCCGATCGGCTCGCGCACAAACGTCCGCCGGCTGGCCGGTACGGAACCGAAATAGCGTTCGGCCGTCTGCCGGAACGCCTTTTCGGACAAATTGCCGATGACCGAGAATACCATCTGGTCGGTGGTGTAGGTGCGGGCCACGAAACGGCGGATGGCTGCGCTGTCGAGCCGCTTCAGCGTGGCCTTGCTGCCCAGAATGTTGTGCCCCAGCGAGGAACCCTCAAAAACCAGGTCCTCGAATTCATCATAGATGCGGTCTGCCGGCGAGTCCTTGTAGAGATTGATCTCGTCATAGATGACGTGTTTTTCCTTCTCGATCTCCGCATCCGGGAAAGTCGAATGGAACACAATGTCGGCCAGCAGCTCCACCGCCTTGCCATAGTCGCTGCGCAGGGTCGTGGTGTGAATGACCGTCTCCTCCTTCGTGGTGAAGGCATTCAATTCGCCGCCCATGTTCTCCAGCCGGCAGTTGACCTGCCAGGCCTTGCGCCGTTCGGTGCCCTTGAAGAGCGTATGCTCGACCAGATGGGCCATGCCGAATTCGCCGGGCAGTTCGTCGCGCGTACCGGCATTGACCGTCAGCGCACAATGGACGACGGCGGAGCGCACCCGCCGGTGAATGCAGCGGATGCCGTTGCTCAGCGTATAGGTATAGAATTCCTCCATGGAGTCAAAAAGCTACCGTCCGTGACGGGCGTGCAAAGATAGGTATTTTCCCGTGTAGCTTTCCGGCTGGTGCATGAGTTCTTCGGGCGTACCCTCAAAAACAAGATGGCCGCCGGCATCACCCGCCTCGGGGCCCAGGTCAATCACCCAGTCGGCATTCCGGATCACATCCATGTTGTGTTCAACCACCACGATGGTGTGCCCCTTTTCGATCAGTGCACGAAAGGCCGCCAGCAGTTTGTTGATGTCGTGGAAATGAAGGCCTGTCGTGGGCTCGTCGAAAACAAAGAGCGTCCGCCCCGCCTCGTTGTCTTTCAAGAGGAAAGAGGCCAGCTTGATACGCTGAATCTCGCCTCCCGAAAGGGTAGAGGTGGACTGTCCCAACTTAATGTATCCCAGACCGACATCCTGCAACGTCTTGAGAATCTCCAACACCTTTTTGTTGGCGGCGTTCCTAGCGTCGACCGCAAAGAAATCCATCGCTTCATCGACCGTCATCTCCAACACGTCATAGATGGAACGGCCCTGGTATTTCACCTCCAGCACATCGTCGTTGAACCGCTTGCCGCCGCAATGTTCGCACTTCAGCTCGATGTCGGCCATGAACTGCATGCTCACCACCACATATCCGTCCCCCTGGCACGCTTCGCACCGTCCGCCCGGACGATTGAACGAGAAGTAGGAGGCATTCATGCCGTTGTTGACCGCATAAGGCTGGTCGGCAAATATTTTGCGGATGTAATCGTATGCCTTGGTATAAGTAACCGGATTGGAACGCTGCGACCGGCCAATCGGATTCTGATCGACCATCTCGACCGATTTCAACAGCGCCACATCGCCCTCCAGCCCCTCGAAATTGCCCGGTTTGAGTCCCGTTTCGAACAGACGGCGCCGCACGGCAGGGTAAAGAATGCCCTTGACCAGCGACGACTTGCCGCTGCCGCTGACGCCCGTGACACACGTCATCACCCCGAGCGGGATCTTGACATCGATTCCCTTCAGGTTGTTTTCCCGCGCCCCCTTGATCCGGATGAAATTGCTCCATCCACGCGGATGGGCCGGCGGAGCAATCGTGCGACGGCCGGTCAGGTAGTCGGCCGTCAGACTGTTCGTGACCTGTTCCAGCTCGGCAATGGTACCGTTGAATACCACCTCGCCGCCATTGTAACCCGCCTCGGGCCCAATGTCGATAATCCGGTCCGCCGCCCGAATGATCTCCTCTTCATGCTCGACGACGATCACCGTATTGCCCAAATCGCGCAACTGTTTCAACACATGAATCAACCGGGCCGTATCACGCGGATGGAGGCCGATGCTCGGCTCGTCGAGGATATAGAGCGATCCGGTCAGATTGCTGCCGAGCGAAGTAGCCAGATTGATGCGCTGACTTTCGCCGCCGGACAGGGTGGACGAGAGACGGTCGAGGGTCAGATACCCCAATCCGACATCGGATAGATAGGTCAGCCGGTTGCGGATCTCGACCAGCACACGCGTGGCGGCCGTCGTCTCGTAGTCGTCGAGCGTCAGGTCGCGGAAAAAGGCCAGCAGGTCGTCCACGCTCATGGCCACCAGTTCGGCAATGTTCCGGCCGCCTACCTTGACATAAAGTGCCTCTTTACGTAACCGGCTGCCACCGCAGGCATGACAGATCGTTTTGCCCGTATAGCGCGACAGCATCACCCGATACTGTATCTTGTAGCGTTCGCCCTCCAGATAGGCGAAAAAGTCATTCAATCCCTTGAAATAGGCATTGCCGGTCCACAGTACCTGCTTCTGCTCGCGCGTCAGTTCGTAGTAGGGCTTGTGAATCGGAAAATCGAACTTGTGGGCCGCGGCCACCAACTGATCCTTCCACCAGCGCATCGTCTCACCGCGCCAGGCCGCAATGGCATCATCATAGATGCTTCGCGTCTTGTCCGGCACGACCAGATCTTCGTCGATGCCCGTCACCTTGCCGTATCCTTCGCAGACCGGACAGGCCCCCAGCGGATTGTTGAACGAAAACATGTGTTCGTTCGGCTGTTCAAAGGTGATGCCGTCCGCCTCGAAGCGGGTAGAGAAGGGCACAACCCGGTTGCCATCCTCCTGCTGAACCACCACATGACACACCCCGTCGCCATACGCCAGCGCCTGAGCGACCGAATCACCCAGACGGCTCCGCATCTCTTCATCATCACGTGCTTTCACGCGGTCAACGACAGCATCAAACGAAGTGATGTCGGCGGCGGAAGGCTGGGCGAGTACCTCCTCGATCAGTTGGGCCCGACCGTCGAGATAGACCCGCTGAATGCCCTCCTGAACCAGCAGTGTCAGCCGCTCGATGGCATTCTTACGGTCACCAAGTGCAATCGGCGCACAGACCAGCACCCGTTTGCCCTCCTGGGAGACAATATACGCCACGATATCCTGCGGCTGGTAGCACTTCACCTCACGGCCCGAAACCGGCGAATAGGTGCGGCCAATGCGGGCAAACAGCAGCTTCAGATAGTCATAGATCTCCGTCGAGGTGCCGACCGTCGAACGCGGGTTGCGCGTATTGACCTTCTGTTCGATGGCAATGGCGGGCGCAATACCCGTAATCAGATCGACATCCGGCTTGTCGATGCGCCCCAGAAACTGGCGGGCATATGCCGACAGGCTCTCCACATAGCGGCGCTGGCCTTCCGCAAAAATCGTATCGAAGGCCAGTGTTGATTTGCCCGACCCCGACAGGCCGGTAATCACCACCAGCTGGTTGTGCGGAATGGATAGGGTTATATTCTTGAGATTGTGAACTCTCGCGCCTTTTATGTAAATGGCTCCCTGCGGAGCGGGCTCGTCCTGCTGCATGGTTTACTCTTCCTCTTCTTTTCTTTCGATCTGCACCCCCTCGACCTTTTCCAACCGGTCACCGAGCCGGCCGGCCCGGCTGCGCCGAATGGCCAGCGTCATGGCGCAGAGGTTGTCGAACTGCTGGTTCACGATGCGGGGCTGCTCCTCCTTGACCACCTTCATCACATCATTCATGCTCATGTAGGGAAAGATGATGTCGAAACGGGTATCGGCCGTCTTTTCAATGATGTCGGCACATCCGAGCACCGCCGCCGTCGATTCGCGGTAGGCATTGATCAGACCCGGCACCCCCAGCTTGATGCCGCCGAAATAGCGCACCACCACAACCAGACACTCCGTCACCCCCATGGACATCATCTGCCCGAGAATGGGCCTTCCAGCCGTTCCGGAAGGTTCACCGTCGTCGTTGGCCCGGAAGACCGAGCCGTCGCATTTCAAGCGATAGGCGTAACAATGGTGTGTTGCGTCGTAATATTTCTTGCGCAGTGCGTCCAGATGCTGCCGCACCTGCTCCGTGTCCGACACGGGGTAGGCAAAGGCCAGGAAACGGCTGCTGCGATCCTTGAAGACAGCCTCCGAGGCCGCCGCCAACGTCTTGTACACATCATTTCCCGCCGCTTTCATACGTCATCTTCTCCTTTATCTCGGGATGCGGAAAATGCGGTCCCAACGGATTTTGCCCCATCCGCTGCGATCCTTGTCCGTCGAATAGCCGATCACCAGGGGCTTGCCGACAATATGGTCTTCCGGCACAAAACCCCAGAAGCGCGAATCGGCCGATTTGTGGCGGTTGTCGCCCATCATGAAATAGTAGTCCATGGCGAACGTGTAGTGGTCGGCCGGCTCGCCGTTGATGTAGATCACCCCGTCGCGCACCGCCAGGTCATTGCCTTCGTAGTTCTTGATGATCCGGCGATAGAGGGGGAGATTCTCCAGCGTCAACTCCACCGTACGGCCGGCTGCCGGAATCCACAGCGGGCCGAAATTGTCCTCGTTCCAGGCATAGGCATCGTCGTTCGGGAAAATGTAGTGATACCCGCCCTGCGCCTCGTAACGCTCGATCGAGGCGATGTTGGCCATGCCGCGCAGCGTCTCCACATGCACGTCCGTCAACGGCAGCAGATAGGTCTGGCTCAGGTAGTCGTACAAGATGTCGTCCTTGGCGATGCCCAGTTGCTCGAAGGTCTGATTGCTGATCGGCGTGCCGGTCGTGCGCACAAAATAGTTGTACTGACGACCCGGAGCATCCTCGGCCCGTTCTCCGTTGACGAACAGCTCGCCGTGCCGCACCTCAAGCGTATCGCCGGGCAGTCCCACGCAACGTTTGACGTAATGCTCCCGCTTGTCCACCGGGTGGGAAATGACCGTAAACTGCCGATTCAGCATCTCGCGGCCGCGCTCCTGACCGTATTGATGCTGATATTCATACAGCACATCGTAATAGGTGGCATTCGGCTGCTGCAACAGCACCGTGTCACCGGCCGGGAAGTTGAACACGACAATATCGTTCCGCTGCACGGTGCCGCATCCGGCCAACCGTTTGTAGGGGCTGCGAATCGCCTCGCTGTACGACTTGCGGGTCTGCGAGAAGGGCATCTTGTTGTGCACGAGCGGCACCGAAAGGGGAGTCATCGGCATGCGCGGGCCGTAGGCCAGTTTGCTGACACACAGATAGTCGCCCACCAGCAGCGTCTTCTCCATCGAGGAGGAGGGGATGCGGTACATCTGGAAGACATAAATATGGATCAGTGAGGCGGCAATGACCGCAAAGACGATGGCCTCGATCCAGCTCCACGTCTCCCGATAGGCCTTGCTGGTGCGTTTGCGCTCCTGATGTTTGCGTCCGAAGAGCAGGTGGGGAATAAACTTGGTGATATAAATATCGAAAATGATCGGCAGTCCCAACAGCATCCACAGGCTGCGCGACCAAACTACAAACCAAAGCAGATAGAGCACCGCAACCAGCGTGAACTTGGTCCACCGGTTACCGAAAAAACGGCGTATCTTATCCCAAAGTGTTTTCATGAGGTAAAGGTTATTATCTCGTTGATTTCATTCGCGTTGCGCTATTTCAAACCGAACAGGTCGTCCATGCCGAGCACGCCGTGGTGCGTCCGGGTGAATTCGGCTGCCAGAACCGCCCCCAGGGCAAAGCCGCGGCGTCCCTTGGCTTCGTGTCTCAGCGTGATCCGATCGGCCTCCGATTCATAGCGGATCTCGTGAATGCCCGCCACGTCGCCTTCGCGGACCGATTCGATGCCCAGCCGGTCGCCGCCGTTCACCGCTTCGTTTACCCAACCGTGCTTGCGCGACAGACGGGACAGAATTCCTTCGGCCAGCGTGATGGCCGTTCCGCTGGGGGCATCCTTCTTGCGGGTGTGATGCACCTCCCGCATGGAAACGTCATAGTCCGGGAAGCGCTCCATCAACTCGGCCAGACAGGCATTGACACGGAAGAGGATATTGACCCCGATGCTGAAATTGGAGGCATGGAAAAAGGTGCCGTTCAGCTCCCTGCACATTTGCTCGGCCTCCGGAATGTGATCATTCCATCCGGTCGTGCCGCTCACGACCGGCACGCCGGCCCGCAGGCAGGCCGCCACATTGCCGAAAGCCGTAGCCGGAGTGGAAAACTCGATGGCCACATCGGCCTGGCGGAAGCGTTCCGTACCAAACTTCGCCTCTTCGCCGGCATCGATCGTCATCAGCAGCTCATGGCCACGTTCCGACAGGATTTTCTCCACTTCGTGGCCCATGACGCCGTAACCGATAATTACCGCTTTCATCCGTCCTCTGTTTTACGATTGATTAGCAGACAAAGATACACAGAAAATGCGAAATTCCGGCACGTCGCGCCGCGCCGGATCGACCGGTCGCCATGCGAAAAAATCGATTCGGAAAGGTGTCGGAACGGATCGGTGTGGTATTTTTGCAACGAAAACACAGCAACACCATGCGCTACTTCCTGACACTATCCTACAAAGGCACCAACTATAACGGCTGGCAGATACAGCGTAACGCTCCGTCGGTTCAAGGAAAACTCGAGGAAGCACTCGCCTTGCTGCTGCGCCGACCGACCCCCGTGACCGGGGCAGGGCGCACCGATACCGGCGTACACGCCCGGTACTATGTGGCCCATTTCGACACGACGGAAGCCATCCGCGATCGGGCGGGATTCTGTTACCACCTCAATGCGGTGTTGCCCTACGACATCGCCGTCCACGAACTGCTGCCCGTCCGCGCCGATGCACACGCCCGATTCGATGCCACGGAGCGGGAGTACCGCTACCTGATCCTCACCGCCAAGGACCCGTTTGCCCGGAAAACCGCCTGGCTCTACCACGGCGCCCTGCACATCGATGCCATGAACGAAGCGGCAGCCCACCTGCTCGCATTCGACGACTTCACCACCTTTGCCAAACTCAATTCGGCCAACAAGACCAACATCTGCGACGTACGCCACGCGGTCTGGACACAGGCGGGCGATCGGCTGGAGTTCACCATCCGTGCCAACCGCTTCCTGCGCAACATGGTGCGGGCCATCACCGGCACATTGGTCGAGGTGGGGCGCGGCAAGATGACGCCGGAGGAGTTCCGGGCAATCATCGCTGCCCGCGACCTCTCCCTGTCGGGCTCCTCGGCACCCGCCCAGGGGCTCTACCTGAGTGACGTCCGCTATCCGGCCGACCTTTTTCTGACGGATATCGAAACGGACCGGGCATAAAAAAAACGGTTGTGGAAAACCTCATTTTCCACAACCGTCATCATGGGATCCTGTCTGTTTACTCCAGCTTCAGGTCGTGCCGGATACGATCGAGCTTGGCCTCCAGTTTGGCATCCACCACATCATATTCATCGGTCGACGCCAAGGGCTCATGTACACTGAAGTAGAACTTGATCTTCGGCTCCGTACCCGACGGACGTACAGATACTACCGTCTTGTCAGCCGTCACAAACTGCAGTACATTGGAACGCTCCATTTCGATCGGGGTTACCTTGCCGGTCGTCAAATCACAGTCTTCGCCGGTAGAGTAGTCCCGGATCCGGGCTACGGAAGAGCCGGCAATGATCCGCGGCGGCGTTTTCCGCCAGTCGGCCATCATCTGTCGAATCTCCTCCTGACCCTCCTTGCCCTTGCGGACAAGCGATACCAGCCCCTCCTTGTAGAAACCGAACTCGACATAGAGCTGTTTGACCAGTTGCCACAGCGTCATCCCCTGACTACGGGCCCATGCCGCCGCCTCGGCAGCCAGCGCACAGGAACTGACCGCATCCTTATCGCGCACGAACGTTTCGGGCAGGTAGCCGAAGCTCTCCTCGCCACCACCAATGTATTCACCGCCCAGCGGTTCCTGACGCCGAATGATGCCGGCAATATACTTGAAACCCGTCAGGCATTCATAGACCTGCACACCGAACCGGCGGGCCACTTCGGCCACCATGTCGGACGTCACAATCGTTTTGACCACAAACTGCTTGCCGTTTAGGCGCCCCAGTTCGCTCCAACGGCGACAGAGGTAGTAGGTCAGCAACACACAGGTCTGATTACCGTTCAGCAGCACATATTCGCCATTTTCGTCCGGCACGGCGACACCCAGCCGGTCCGAATCGGGGTCGGTGGCCAGCACCAGTTCCGCACGCTCCCGCACAGCCTGTTCGATGGCCATGCGCATGGCCGTACGCTCCTCGGGATTGGGGGACTCCACGGTCGGGAAATTACCGTCAATGACCGTCTGCTCGGCCACCAGACTCACATTCGTAAACCCGAAGCCGCGCAGAGCCTCCGGCACCAGCCGATAGCCGCAACCGTGCAGGGGGGTGTAGACGATCTTCATGTCGTGGTGCGCCGCCACCGCCTCGGGCGACAGCGACAACGACTTCACGCAGGCTAGGAACGTTTCGTCGAACTTTTCATCCAGCAGGGTAATGTTCTCGGCATGTTCACCGTGCCGAATCTGCTCCACATCGGTGATCTTGGCCACCTCGTCCATGATATTGCGGTCGTGAGGAGCCACCACCTGCGAGCCGTCGGACCAAAAGACCTTGTAACCGTTATACTCCCGGGGATTGTGGGAGGCGGTAATCATCACGCCGCTCTGGCACTTCAGTTCACGGATCGCAAAGCTCAGTTCCGGTGTCGGCCGCAACGAATCGAACAGCAGCACCCGAAATCCGTTGGATGCCAGGATATCGGCCGTCCGCTCGGCAAACTCACGACTGTGGTTGCGGCAATCGTGGCTCACAACCACCCGGATCTCCTGGCCGGCAAATGCCTTGGACAGGTAGTTGGCCAATCCCTGTGTAGCCATGCCCACCGTATAGATATTCATGCGGTTGGTACCCACGCCCATGATGCCGCGCAGGCCGGCCGTGCCGAATTCAAGATCTCTATAAAAACTTTCGGTAAGTTCATTCGGATCATTGTCAATCAATGATTTTACAGCTCTTTTTGTCGCTTCATCATAATTGCCGTTCAGCCAGATACGTGCTTTATTCAACACTTTTTCATCAATTGCTGTTGCCATAGCCATATTATATTTGCTTATATTTTCCTTACGTTTTCCGGGAAATTTTCTATATACAAATTTAGCGTTTTTCCGGGAATTTCTATGAATCAAACCTTTAAAAACCACCCGCCTTTCATCGCCATCCAAGCATAAAATTTAAAACGGGAAAAGCAAGATGAAAGCTCTTTTTTTTGCCGTTTTTATGTTTCAATTTTGTGGTGGAAAAGAGACCGCGTCATGGTTACCAACAATACGACATATACCGACATGTGGCAGAACTGTCTGTTCGAAATCAGACAACAAACCTCTCAGGAAGAGTTTGTTAAGTGGTTCAAGCCCATCGTGCCCGTCGATTTCGACGGCACGACACTGCGGTTGCGCGTACCCAACGAGACGTATGTCTACCATATAGAAAAGCACTACATCCCGCTGCTGCGTCCGATCATCTACCAGACCTTCGGACAAAAGACCCTGTTGCGCTATTCCGTTCCCCGAACGGACACCCACGCATCACAGACGGCCGTCAACAACCACACCCACGACCAACATGGCGGCATGGCCAATGCCGATTGCAAATATAGCAGCCAAACGAATCCGGCGGACATCAAAAATCCGTACGCCATTCCCGGCATGCCCCGCAAGATCGTCATCGATTCGCAACTGAACCCGAACTACACGTTCGACACATTCGTCGAAGGCGACTGCAACCGGCTGGCCCGTTCGGCCGGCATGTCCATCGCCATCAATCCAGGACATACGGCCTACAACCCGCTCTACATCTTCGGCAACTCGGGCTTGGGCAAGACCCATGTGGCCCAGGCCATCGGCATGGAGATCAAACAGCGTCACCCCGACCTGCAGGTGCTGTATGTGCCGATGAACAAGTTCCAGGCACAATACACCTCGGCCGTCCTGCGGAAAGAGGTCAATGACTTCATTCACTTCTATCAAATGATAGACGTGCTGATCATCGACGACATCCAGGAACTGTCCGGCAACAAGGAGGGGACACAGAACGTATTTTTCAATATCTTCAACCAGCTGCAGCTCTCCGGCAAACAGCTGATCCTGACTTCGGATAAACGACCGGTCGAATTGAGCGACATCAACGAACGGCTGCTCACGCGATTCCGCTGGGGATTGGCCGCCGAAATGCTGCCTCCGGACTTTGAAACCAAAGTCAAGATTATCCGCAGCAAGGCCGCCCGTCTGGGTGCTGACATACCTGACGAAGTCATCGTATTTTTCGCGGAAAACATCAATGCCAACATCCGCGAAATCGAAGGGGCTCTCTCGTCGCTGCTGGCCAATTCAACCCTGTTGGGGCGTAAAATTACGGTTTCGCTGGCCAAGGAGATCCTGAAGATGTACGTCAAGGTCACCCAGAAGGAGATCACGATCGAACATATCCGCAATGTGGTGTGCCAGCACCTGAACGTTGACCAGAGCGTGCTCGACTCCACCAAGCGTACGCGCGAAGTGGCCCAGGCCCGTCAGATTGCCATGTATCTGTGCAAGCAACACACCCAGGCGCCGCTGACAGCCATCGGCGCAGCCATCGGAGGCAAGAACCACGCCACCGTGCTGCACGCCTGCAAAACAGTAGCCAACCTGATCGAAACCGACAGGGCATTCCAACAGCTGATCGAGGAGATAGAGCGTAAGGTTTTGGCCAAATAGATCCATTACCCATTACTGCTTTAAATAGCTGGAGTCCAGAGGGATTCCAGCCATTTATTTATGCAAGACACGCTTCGTGCGTGACGGCGGAAAATGCGATTATGAAAATTGCGTTTTTTTGTGTATTTTTACGTGACCTTTACTTAAAAGAAACGACAGAAACATGGCAGAAAGAAAAGAAGTCAACGCGGACAAACTCAAGGTGTTGAATGCCGTTCTCGACAAGATCGAAAAAGATTTCGGCAAAGGCGCCGTGATGCGCATGAGCAGCGAAAACGTCGAGGACGTGGCCGTCATACCGTCCGGTTCGTTGACACTGGATATGGCATTGGGGGTAGGCGGCTACCCCAAAGGACGCGTGGTGGAGATTTTCGGTCCGGAATCCTCCGGCAAGACCACCCTGGCCCTGCATGCGATCGCCGAAGCGCAGAAAGCCGGCGGTCTGGCCGCCTTCATCGATGCCGAACACGCCTTCGACCGCAGCTATGCGCAGGCCCTCGGCGTGGATGTGGACAACCTGCTGATCTCGCAGCCCGACAACGGCGAGCAGGCCCTCGAAATTGCCGACAGCCTGATCCGCTCCAGCGCAATCGACATCATCGTGATCGACTCGGTAGCCGCACTGACTCCAAAAGCAGAGATCGAAGGCGACATGGGCGAATCGAAAATGGGTCTGCAGGCCCGCCTGATGTCGCAGGCCCTCCGCAAACTGACGGCCAGCATCAGCAAGACGAAGACCGTCTGCATCTTCATCAACCAGCTGCGTGACAAGATCGGCGTCGTGTACGGCAACCCCGAAACGACCACCGGCGGTAACGCGCTGAAATTCTACGCCAGCGTGCGCATCGACATCCGCAAAACGACCAGCATCAAGGACGGCGAGGAGCAGTTGGGTGCCCGTGCCAAGGTGAAAGTGGTCAAAAACAAGGTTGCGCCGCCTTTCCGCCGCGCCGAATTTGACATCATGTACGGCGAAGGCATCTCCAAGGTGGGCGAGATCATCGACCTGGGTGTGGACTACGGCATCATCAAGAAGAGCGGTTCGTGGTATGCCTACGGCGACCGCAAACTGGCGCAGGGCCGCGACGCGGTCAAGGCGCTGCTGAAATCGGACGAGCCGCTGATGGAAGAAATCGAGGCCAAGGTGCGCGAGGCCATGCAAGAGGCCCGTACAGCCAAAAAGGCCTGATATCATACTTAATATAAATACGGAATGGAAACGGCAGGATATACCGAAGAACAGGAACTCATCATTACCGATCGCTACAACGATCTGATTGACTCGTGCAAGAAGATTGCCAAGACCGACGAGGAGTGGGAGTTGATTCGCAAGGCCTTTTTTCTCGCCAAGGAGGCACACAAAGGCGTGCTCCGTCGGAGCGGCGAACCTTATATCCTGCACCCCATTGCCGTCGCCAAGATTGTTGTCGAGGAGATCGGGCTGGGTTCCAAATCCGTAGCAGCCGCTCTGCTGCACGACGTGGTGGAGGATACGGACTACACGGTCGAGGAGATCGAAGCCATCTTCGGCGAGAAAGTTGCCTACATGGTGGACGGCCTGACCAAAATGGCCGGCGTGGTCAACACGGACACCTCCAAGCAGGCCGCTTATTTCCGCAAGGTGTTGCTGACGCTCTCGGACGACGTGCGGGTCATTCTGATCAAGATTGCCGACCGGCTCCACAACATGCGGACCATGGCCTCCATGCCCCGCAACAAACAGATCAAGATCTCCAGCGAAACCCTCTACCTGTTCGCGCCGCTGGCCTATCGCCTCGGCCTGTACAGCATCAAAACGGAACTGGAAGACCTGAGTCTGAAATACCGCTATCCGGAGCAGTATAACGAGATCGCCCAAAAGCTGAACGAAACGGAAGCGGCCCGTACCGCTTTCATCGACCGGTTCATTGCACCGATCCGCAAACAGCTGACCGACAGTGGAATTGACTTCACAATCTCCGGACGGGTCAAGAGCATCTTTTCGATCTGGTCCAAAATGCAGCGGAAGAACATCCCGTTCGAGGACGTTTACGACCTGTTCGCCATCCGCATCGTATTCAAACCGACCGAACTGATTCCCGAAAAGTCGCAGTGCTGGCACATCTACTCGCTGATCACGGACATCTTCCCGCCGAAGCCCGACCGTATCCGGGACTGGGTCAATTTCCCAAAAGCCAACGGATACGAAGCGCTACACGTTACGGTCATGGGACCGGACGGCGTCTGGGCCGAGGTTCAGATCCGTTCGGAGCGTATGGACGAAATCGCCGAAAGGGGATTCGCCGCCCACTGGAAATACAAACAGGAGCACAGTTCTGACGACGAATTCGACAACTGGCTCCAGGAGGTGCGCAATGCCCTGCACGGCCCGACGGACGATGCCATCGAATTTCTGGACAACGTACGACTGACCCTCTACACCAACGAGATCGTCGTCTTCACCCCGAAAGGCGAGCCGCGCAAGATGCCGCAGAACGCCACCGTACTGGACTTTGCCTACAATATTCACACGAATGTCGGCAACAAGGCCATCGGCGCCAAGGTCAATCACAAGATCGAATCGATCTACCAGACCCTGAAGAACGGCGACCAGGTCGAGATCATCACCTCCGACAACGCCCATCCGAGTCTGGAGTGGTTGGACCATGTCACGACCGCCAAGGCCAAACAGTCGATCACCACCTTTCTAAAACGCTCGCGCGAAAACAACGTGGAGCACGGCATGGAGCTTTTCGAACGCAAGATGAGCGAATTCGGCATCACACCGCGCGCCCGCGTTTTCCGCAAGATCCTGCCGGCCTACGAATGCCGCAACAAGGACGAATTCTACAGCAAACTGGGATCCGGCATCATCAACCTGGACGATGTCGAAAAGGTATTGCGCCAGAATTCGATGAGCAAAGTACTGAAATTCTGGGATATCCAATTAACAAAACCCTCCAAGACGGGCGGGGGAGACATGGTGGTCGGCGGCGGCGAACCGGATGCCAACGCACCGAAGTTTGTCATTGCCGACGGATGCAACCCGATTCCCGGAGATGAGATTGTCGGTTACCGCAACCCGGAATCGAATACGATTGTCGTACACAAAGCCGGTTGCGAAGACATTACCCGACTGGCTGCCCAACACGGCGAGAACATCGTCACCAACATCAAGTGGTCCAGCTATAAGGCCGAATCCTATCTGGCCGAACTGGAAGTGCGCGGTATCGACCGCATCGGTATTCTGGTCGACCTGTCCCAGGTCATCACCGTGGAGCAGGGTATCAATATCCGCAACCTTTCCATCCAGAGCCACGACGGCATCTTCGAAGGAAAGATCAGTGTCTACGTGTCGGATACGGCCAGCCTGAACGCACTGCTCGACAGCGTCAGCCACATCAAGGGCATAGAGAAAGTGAATCGAACCTTGTAACACCGTTTTGTCATGGAGTGGATGCTGCCTCTGATCATTGTTGCCATCGTCGGCTTCATTGGACCGAAACTCACCTTGTCCAATCGGCGTAAACCATCTGGTCGGGTAGTAACGCCAGCTGCCCCGACCGCTCACCCGGAACAGTCCGAACCCGACGCAACGCAACATTCCTTGTCACCGGTACAGCCTGTCGTCAAGCCGACCGACTTGCCATCTGCACGCTCTCATGGCTCCGTGCCGCCTCTTCCTGCGAACGGTGCGTCCGAGCCGGTTGCCACGCCTGCCGCAGAAGCCGGTTCGGATTTGATGCGACATTTTGATCTGAGGCAGGCCATGCTGTATTCAGAAATCATGACCCCGAAATTCTGACCATTCAAATACATAATTTTTATGGCTACGCTTTTTTCTAAAATAGCAAAAGGGGAAATCCCCAGCTACAAAATTGCGGAAGACGACAAACACTACGCCTTCCTGGACATCAATCCCGTTGTCAAGGGCCACACGTTGGTGATCCCTAAAAAAGAGAACGACTACATTTTTAACCTGTCCGACGAAGAACTGGCCGACCTGATGATTTTTGCAAAAAAGGTGGCCCACAAGCTGGAACGCAAAATTGCCTGCAAACGGGTAGCCGTGGCGGTCATCGGCATGGAAGTTCCGCACGTACATATCCATCTGATGCCCATTTCCACGGAAGGCGAGGTAGATTTCAAACATAAACTCAATCTGTCCAGCGACGAACTGGCTGCCATAGCCCGCACCATCAACGAGGAATAGGGCAGGGAAGGGTAGCCCGTAAAACTCCATACTCCGATACCGAGAGGGACGTAGCAATACGCCCCTCTTTTTTATGTACATTTGTAAACACAACACAAAGAACCACACAAGTCCACCTCAAAACCCTCCAGTAAATCATGTTGTAAAAATGAACAAATAACAACAACTAAATAAAAACCAATAAATTAACAATACATACATCCAGTAAAAATATAAATACAAAATTCATAGATAGCAAAACAACTACCAATAACGTCACAATTAAGAATGCACACATACACAAATACACATAAAACCAGCAATATAAGACACGATATCGAAATAAATAAATTACATTAAGCATAATGATTCAACCCGGTAATGAGGCCCCAATTATTTCTTGCCAATCACACCATTGCATTTGTTTTTATTTTATTTTTGTAAAACACATACGGGACATGAAGGAGCGTTTACAACAATTACTGCAGGACAAAAAGCTGTCTGCCAATAAGCTGGCCGAAATGTTAGGCATTCAGCCATCCGGTATTTCCCATATACTTGCCGGACGTAACAAGCCCAGTATCGATTTTGTAACCAAGTTGCTGCTGGCTTTTCCTGACCTGAATCCGGACTGGTTTATTTTGGGGACAGGCTCCATGTGTCGCACACAATCGACCGCCCAACCATCATCTGCCGCCGAGGCAGCCGAATCGGCAACCTCGACGAGCCACCAGCCCCCGCATCCCGTCATACCTGCCGTCAACACGACCCATACGCCCACTCAAACCAATGTGACCGCGCAGTCGGACACACCCGACACACCCGCGCCACACAATTCCGCACGAAAAACTGCGCAGGTCGATCCCTCGACATCGCAAGGCGTCCTGGATTTCTCGGTGACCGATCTGCCGAGCAACGATCCGGTTACACCGTCCTCACCGCAACCATCGACGTCACCTGCATCCATTCACGCAATCCAACGTCAGATTCGCCGTGTCATGATTTTCTATACGGATCACACGGTAGAATCTTTTGACTACACCGACCGCTGACACGCACAGCGCAACCTGCCAATGAGCCTTCCGAGGAGACTCTCCCACTCATTTTCTGCATTGCACCATAATTTATATTATGTTAAATAAAGAATAGGAAACGGCCAAGAAACCACACGCACGGCCTCCTGTTCTCGACCCTGGATACTTCATTCGCTCCAACGCAACCCCCACACACGGCAATTACTCCAACACGACCAGGCCCCGCAAGCCAGTCATCCGCATTAACCCCGAACCGCGTCGATATTCCCACCCGGACAAACCCGATCTCGCCAAAAAACACTACCTTTGTAAGGCAAACATCGAATTTATCGTGTTCACACGTTACCATAATACGGCCGCCAGTCGGCCTCAAATACAAAATCAATCCACCCAGCCCAACACATGGGACGGCGTGCCCATGCCGCAACGCATTTGGGCGATTCTGGCCGTTGCATTCGGCGTATCCCTGTCCGTGCTCGACGGCGCCATCGCCAATGTGGCCCTGCCGACCATCAGTCACGAACTCAATATTTCGCCGTCCGATTCGATCTGGATTGTGAATGCCTACCAGTTGGCCATCGTCATCTCCCTCCTCTCCTTTTCAACTCTGGGAGACCTGATCGGTTATCGCAAGATCTACCTGATGGGCCTGATGACCTTTACGGCCGCTTCGGTCGTCTGCACCTTCGCCCACTCATTCGGCATGCTGGTCGCGGCACGTGTTTGTCAAGGCTTCGGAGCAGCCGCCGTGACCAGTGTCAACACAACACTGATCCGTATTATTTATCCCAGACGGTATCTGGGGCGTGGCATGGGACTGAATGCCACGGTTGTTGCCGTTTCCGCAGTTGCCGGCCCCACTATTGCCGCCGGCATCCTCTCCTTTGCGCCATGGCCCTGGCTGTTTGCCATCAACATACCGGTCGGAATTATCGCTTACTCATTAAGTTACAACTTCCTGCCGGAGAATCCGGTCAAAAATACCGGACGGCGGTTCGACTGGCGTGACGCCATCATGAATGCCTTGACATTCGGATTACTGATCGCCTCCATCGAAGGTTATGCCCACGGCATCTCCCTGCCCTATATCATCGGCGGCATTGTGCTGCTGCTCATCATCGGTACGATTTTCGTGCGCAGTCAGCTCCACAAACAGTATCCGATACTGCCCTTCGACCTGTTGCGCATCCCGATCTTTGCCATGTCCGTAGCAACCAGCATCTGCTCATTCATTGCCCAGTCGCTGGCCCTCGTGGCACTCCCCTTTTACCTGCAACGGACATTCGGTTATGACGCCGTATCTACGGGACTGATCATGACTGCCTGGCCGGCCATCATTGTGATTGTCGCACCACTGGCCGGACGCCTGATTGAACGCATTCATGCCGGTCTGCTGGGAGGACTGGGGCTGCTCTGCATGACTGTCGGATTGCTGTTGCTCGCCTGGTTGCCGGCGCAACCGACGTCAACCGATATCATCTGGAGGCTGGCGCTGTGCGGCATGGGATTCGGCCTCTTCCAGTCCCCCAACAACAGCATCATGGTAGGCTCTGCGCCTGCCCACCGCAGCGGCAGCGCCAGCGGCATGCTGGCTACCTCCCGACTCGTTGGCCAAACTACCGGTGCCGCTTTGGTTGCCCTGCTGTTCCACATTTCCCCCAACAGCACCCATTTGACACTCATTTTGGCCGGCTGCTTTGCCCTGGCGGGGGCAACTGCCAGTTTCTCCCGCATCTCCCTTCCGCTCCCGGAAGGTGTACGGGTCAAGAAAAAATCCAGACAATAATTCTTAACACCCTCCGGCAATAACTATTGACTTAAGTCGGAAAGCATAGGTTTGCATACATATAATAGCTTGATAAACAGAGCTGTATCTGTTTGCATATAAACCACAATATTATACCACTGTCTTCGCGCCGCATCACTCCGTCTTACCTACCAGTCGTTAACTTACGACGGCGGCATGACACGCATGCGAAATCCGCGTTGACACATGTGATTACATTTGCGTATGCATTATTTACAAGAGTAAATATAACTATAAAGAGACTTATATCTAATCTTGCAGAACCTGCTGTACAACGTCAGCTACATCCTCATAATCAAACCCTCGGGACATACCGAACCGGATGAGTTTATCTTTAACTTTGTAAACATCGGCCTCTTTCAGTGAACGTCGCTTGCGCGCCAACAGTTCGGCCAATCGCTGTTTGTTATCCGGACGCTGGTCGGACAACACTTGCGTGACCCGCTCAATCAACGCCGGAGCAATCCCCTTCATGCGCAGCCCGGCCCGTATCTTATGAATGCCCCAGCCTGCCAGGCGGGTTTTCTCCCGCACATAGGCCTCGGCAAATCGTTCGTCATCAATAAAGTGCTGACGTTGCAACTTTTCCAGAATCTGACGGCGATCCACTTCTCCAATGCCCCATCGGCGCATCAGCCGGAGCGCGTCGCCGCTCGAGCGCTCCGCACGGGCTGCATACCGCATCAAATCCTGTAACGCCTTGTTAGGCGTCTTGACGCGCTGACGAGACTCCTTCCCGTCTCGCTCTTCCCGTTCGTCCTCTATCGCACGCATCGCACCATTCTTGCTTTGTTGTTCAAATCCTTACGACACTCTACCTGCAGAAAACCTTCTGCCTGCAGCAGATCACATACCTCCCTGCCGAAGCGCTCATGGATCTCAAAATAGAGCCGCCCGCCCGGAGCCAATACATGCAGGGCATGACGGCCTATGGCGCGATAAAAGCGCAACGGATCATCGTCGGGAACAAACAAGGCAGCAGCCGGTTCCCAGCGACGCACATTATCCCGCATGTCGGCATATTCCGAGGCGGGAATATAGGGCGGATTGGATACTACCACATCGTACCGAACCTGTGGCAGCCCCTTTACGAACTCCGTTGTCGGCTGCAGGGCATCGCCTGCCAGGAAACGGACAGCCACATGATTGCGAGCGGCATTATCGGCCGCTATGCGCAAGGCATCGGACGATATATCCACCGCATCCACCACGGCACGCGGCAGGTTGTGCGCCAAAGCCACGGCAATGGCGCCGCTTCCCGTACCGATATCCAGTACGCGCGTTCCTTCCCGCTGACCGTTGTCCCGAATGATCCACTGCACCAGTTCCTCCGTTTCGGGGCGGGGGATCAACACCCCTTCGGCAACAGCAAAGGGTAAACCGTAAAACTCGGACTGGCCGACCACATACTGCAGCGGACGTCCGGCCGCCAGTTGGCGGCACGCCTCCTCCAGCGCACCTTCCGAAGCGTCCGGAATGGGAGCGGATGGATCGGCAATGCCTTGCGAACGGGTAAAGCCTCCGATATGCCCGGCAACCTCCCAGGCAATAATCCGGGCCTCTTCCCGGGAATAGATCGACGCCACGGCTTCCATGATCCGTGCGATTGCATCCTTGCGTTCCATAATGCAACAAAGGTATCCCATTCTTTCCGGAAAAGCAATCCCCTCGTACGTCCTACCATCACCGCATTTCAATATCAACCAAAAACAAACATAATCAGCGTCAAGTAATTATTATATAGCATTATATAAACATCAAACAATATCAAAATAACTCCACAGGACACCTGCCTTGCATCACCCGCTCACAATATTTTATTACTTTTGTGGCAAAGTAACGACATTACCATGCCCAGACAATTAACACCGGAAGAATTGAAGATTATCCGTCAAACCGAGGAGGAAGGCGAACGTCTGGCCAGCCAGCAGGAGGGCGCCTCCACACCCTCTGCATGGCGCCGGGCCTCCGCACTCATCGTCTTTGCCCTGGTCTTCATCCTGATCGTCGGGCTGGCCTATCTGATCGTCAGTTCGACGGCTGCCTGACACAAAAAAGGCGGAGCCAACCGTCGGGGTGCTCCGCCTTTTATCATCGTTTTAAATTCCTTCTATTCGTACTGTCCCGAACGCAACGCCTGGACTTCTCGGGGAGTCAGGAAACGCCATTCGCCCCGTTTGAGCTTTTGCTTGGTCAAACCGGCGAAATAGACACGATCCAGTTTGATGACCCGGTATCCGAGGTGTTCGAACATGCGGCGCACAATACGGTTACGGCCCGAATGAATCTCGATGCCGATCTCCGTCTTCTTCTCACCGACATAGCTGACCGAGTCGGCATGAATCTCGCCGTCCTCCAGTTCGAAACCTTCTACCAGCGCATCCATATCGGCCCGCGTCAGCGGCTTGTCGAGCGACACCTGGTACACTTTCTTTTTCTCGAACGACGGATGCATCAACCGTTTGGCCATGTCGCCGTCATTGGTAATCAGCAGCACGCCGAGACTGTTCTTGTCGAGACGTCCTACCGGATATACCCGCTCCTTGCATCCGTTTTTCAACAGATCCATCACCGTCTTGTCGGCATGCGGATCCTCGACAGAAGTGACATAACCTTTCGGCTTGTTCATGACGATATACACCTTCCGCTCGTTGCGGATCACCTCGCCGTGGAAGCGCACCTCGTCCGAAAGATCGACTTTCGCCCCCAGCTCCGTCACAACGGCCCCATTGACCGTCACCACACCCGCCTGGATGAACTCATCGGCTTCGCGCCGCGAGCAGATGCCCGACATGGCGATATAACGGTTCAAGCGAATCTTGCCGTCCGTAACTTCCGGAGCGAAAGTCGGATAGTGCTCCGCATCGTAGGACGGGCGGCGCTCTTCCTGTCTGCGGAACGGCTTGCCGTTGCCGCTGCGTTTGCGCTCACCGTCATAGGGACGCTTTTTGTTGTCCCCGTAACTTGACCGGAACGAGCGGCCGGGACGCCCCTCCGCTTGTTCTTCCTGCCCCTCCGGCTTCTCATACGGCCGGGTATTTTTGCGGTATCCGCGCCCGGTCTGATCGCCTTTTTTGGGCCAGCTACGCTCTTCGCGATAACGACCGCCTTCACGCGGGGCATCGGTACGCGGCCGACTGCCATAGGTACGGGGACGCTCGCCCTCCTCGCCTTCACCCTCGGCCGGACGACGGAAAGGCTTGTGCTGCCCCACCAGCCGGTTGGATGCATCAAAATTGGGATTGAACGAACGGCGCTGGCCGGTCGTCTCCTCCTGTTCCGTACGCAGACGATACCCCCCGCGACGCTCTCCGCCACGACGGAAACCGCCCTCCCGCGATGCCGACTCGCTGCGATACGGCTTGTCGAAACGACGCTCCTGTCGTTCCTCTCCCTCACCGGACCGTTCATGACTTCTGTGCGACGTATGCTCGGCCTGCGGCGCACGATTCCGTTTGTCCTTCATAAACGCCGTATAAGCAGGACGACGCTCCTGTCCGCCATCCGCATCTTCCCGATCGGGACGGCTGTCTCTCTCTTCAAAATTTTTCATTTCAGAATGAATGGTTAACCAACGGACAAATGTAACGTAATTTTTCCCGATTTGCAGAACCCGTCCCCACAATCTTCCATTTTCCGCATCATTTACCTGTTCCTGCGCCCCCGAATGGCAGTCATGGGAACCAAAAGCAAAAAAATCGCAACATTTTCGGCATTTTTTCCGTTTTTGTTTTGCACTTTTCCAAAAAGCATCTATATTTGCACTGCTTTTAGGAAGTACTGATAAGCACACCGAAAGCGGATTGCTTCTTTAGCTCAGTTGGTAGAGCACGACACTCTTAATGTTGGGGTCCCGGGTTCGAGCCCCGGAGGGAGCACGAAAGGATGACGATTGACCGTCATCCTTTTTTCTTTTATACGACCGAGAGAGGCTGTCAGCCATTCCCTCAGCCGACAGTCTCCCTCGCCCACGACTACTTCACCGCTCGCCGCGCAGATACATGTGCGCGTAATTGAGGGTCAACCGGCGAAAAGCCAGGATACAGTCGCACCCCAACGAGCCTGAATAGAACGAAAGGGTCTGATCCGTCTCATACACATCCGTATCATGCAGCGTGACCGACACCCCCGCCAGCGTAAAGGTCCATTCCGGCAACGTCACCGCTTTCAGATCGACCATACCGCCGAAACCGCCCCGCTGGACATGACATTCCGGCAGACCGGCCACGGCCTTCGGGAAACTCCGGGCAAAATCCGTCCCCAGATCGGTCTTCACATTTCCCGAATCGAACAGCAGGTCAAACGGCTCGCCGTCATATCGGATGCGTACATACGGCACATTGGATGCCAGCACCATATTGGGGGGTTCCTGTACCGACCGCTGCCGGAAAAACAAACATCCCCTTCTCGACATCGAGCACGATCTCCTGCGCTGCACGCATAAAATTAAAGCCAAGCACTCCATCGTAGGCCAGAGATGCATCCAATTCAGGATCCGGAGGAGCCACCATGAACACGGGGTGATGGTACACCAAATCGCCGATCCGCAACGAATCGGCCGTTGCCAGTTTTACCAGGCCAACCTGTGCCCCGGCCACGGGAATTGAATCGGCCACAATCCGCAACCCCACCTCCCGGGCATACTCCTCCGTGACAAAATTGCCGAACGAGCACCCGGTATCAAAAATGAAATCGCTGGTCACGCCATTTACTTCGACCGGAATATGCAGGTGATGGCCCCGTCCGGTTGCAATGACCTTCATCGGCACCTGTACATCCCGATCGGGGCGCTCCAGATAGGGAGCCGGCACATCGGCCAGTCCCTGCCCCACCCGTTCTATAAAGCGCAATCCGGAGATCGCCTCGGGCGCCTGACTCCCCTCCAGGGCAGCCACCAGTTGTGCACCGATCTCACCAGCCGCCGCATAATGGCCCAAATTCAACAAGTTAAACGCCCGGACGGCAGCCATATTGAGCGTTGTTGTCGGGCCCATCTCCTCCTGATATTTCCGCAACAGCACATCCAACACCGCCTCGGCCTCTTCCAATCGGTTAAAACCGACCCCCAACTGTGCCTCGGCAATCAGTTGCAGCATCTCCATGCTGACTGAATCTTTCAAGACGGGATACCGTTCCCGCAGCAGCCAAAGGTCGCCTGCGTTCAACACCGCACCCAGTTCCGCATCAGCCGGCGTCTGTCCCGCTACCCTGCCTGTGCTGCCAAACAACGTCACTACCACACAAAGGATCATCCATCCGATCCGCATTCTATTTTGCATTGTCATACACTTTTCTCCAAATTTAGCAAGAATCCTCCGCGCCTGCAATAACAACAGATTCCGCCCGACGCACAAAAAAAAACGGAGGACGGGAACCGTGTCCCATCCTCCGTTCGATTGCGGAATCCGTGCGGACTATCCGAGGAAGCCCAGCAGAATACCGGCGGCAACGGCACTGCCGATCACACCGGCCACGTTCGGGCCCATGGCGTGCATCAGCAGGTGGTTGGTCTTGTCGTATTTCAGACCGATCTCCTGCGATACGCGGGCAGAATCCGGCACAGCCGACACACCGGCGTTACCGATCAGCGGGTTGATCTTGTTACCCTCCTTGAGGAAGAGGTTCAGGAACTTCACGAACAGCACACCGCCGAAGGTTGCGATGATGAACGAAGCGGCACCGATCGCAAACACGAGCAGCGACTTCTCGGTGAGGAACGTCGTGGCCTGCGTCGAGGCACCTACCGTCAGACCGATCAGAATCGTCACGATGTCGATCAGCGGACCGCCTGCCGTCGTAGCCAGACGCTTGGTCACACCACTCTCCTTGAGCAGGTTACCGAGGAACAGCATGCCGAGCAGAGGCAGACCGGACGGTACGAGGAAGCAGGTAAGCAACAGACCGATGATCGGGAACATCACCTTCTCCGATTTGGAGATGGGACGCGGCGGACGCATGCGGATCAGACGCTCTTTCTTCGTCGTACACAATTTCATGATCCAGGGCTGCAGCACCGGTACCAAGGCCATGTACGAATAGGCTGCAATGGCGATCGCACCCATCATGTCGGGAGCCAGACGGCTCGACAGGAAGATGGCCGTAGGACCGTCGGCACCACCGATGATGCCGATTGCACCGGCCTCGGCAGCCGTAAAGCCAAATGCCAGCGCGGCGATGTAGGCGCCGAAGATACCCAGCTGGGCTGCTGCACCGATTGTCATCAGTTTCGGGTTGGAGATCAGGGCTGAGAAGTCGGTCATTGCGCCGATGCCCAGGAAGATCAGCGGCGGGTAGATACCGTTCTTCACACCGAAATAAAGGTAGTTCAGCACCGAACCCTCCTCGTAGATACCGATCTGCATACCGTCGTGGAACGGAATGTTACCGATCAGGATACCGAATCCGATCGGCACGAGGAGCATCGGCTCCATCTTGTGCTTGATTCCGAGGTACAGGAAGAACAGACCCACGCAGATCATCACCAGATGCCCCCACGTAGCGTTGGCAAATCCCGTAAAGCCCCAGAATTCCTGCAGGTTCTGGCCGATAAAGGCTCCGAACCCGCCTTCCAGAAACGTCATCATAGGTTATCCGATAATAAATAATACATCGCCTTCCATTACGGAATCGCCCTGACGCTTCATGATCTTCTTGATCACGCCGCTCTTGTTGGCGTCGATGTTGTTTTCCATTTTCATTGCCTCGAGGATCATCAGCGTCTGACCTTCGTTCACCTGGTCGCCCTCGCTGACGCGCAGTTCCAGTACGGTACCGGGCAGCGGGCTGCGGAGCTGCGTCTCGTTGCCGGCAGCCGGTGCGGGAGTAGCCACCTTGGCGGGAGCCGCCTGCGGCGTAGCCTGATAGGTAGCCGGAGATACGGCCACCGGTTTGACGGGTTTCGGACCGGTGATCTCCTCCTCCAGCTCCACCTTGTAGGTCGTGCCGTTCAGGGTCACCGTTGCCACGCCATCTTCTACATTTTCTACGGCTACCTTGTAGGCATTACCGTTGATCTTGAATTTATACTCTTTCATATCGTTTTATCTGTTTTTCTTTTCCGGTAAAGACGTGATGCCATGAATCTTGGAGCTCCACGGCGAATACATTCTGCTGACATGGTTGATCGTGATCACCGTCGACTCCTTGACGTGCAGATCCTCGCTGTACAGACGCAGGGCCATGGCAATGGCAGCCACCTCCTCGCCGCTGTAACTGGTATCCTTGGCAGCCACGGGTGCCGGCTCGCCTTTGTGTTTAGCCTCGGTACGGTTCGTCTGACCGATCATGATCTTGCCGAATACCTTGAACACAAGGAAAATGGCCACCAGCGCCAGGAATACGACGCCCATGGCCGTTACGGCCATCACACCGCCGATCGGGTCGTGCTGACGGAACACCTCGTGACGGGGCACCACCTCGCCAATCTCGTTCGTCGTCGAAGGCGTATTCTTCAGCATGGGCTGCGGCTGGTAAAGCAGACCGGCAGCCACGGCATCCAGATACTGATCCTCGGTCATCTGTTTGCGTTCACGACGCGAGAAGGTCGGGAAAATCTTCGACTCGATCTCGGCGTTGCCCAGAATACCCCACGCCACATCCGACTGCGGCTGGTAACCGGCCGGGAACTTGAAGACGCTGATCACGTCCTTGCCGTTCGCATTGTAGAGGATAATCATGTCCACGGGCTCGTCCTCCAGCGTAAAGTTGGTGTAGAACGTACCCTTTTCGTCGTTACCCTCGCAGAAGAACAGCCGGTAGCCCTGCGGTTCGATGCTGGTATTGGGATTGTTACGCGGGATGTAATATTTTTTGATAAGCTTGTTGCCCTGTGCGTCGAAACGGTCGGCATACCGGATACCCAGATAGCAACCGCCGATGTTCACACGCTCGTAACCGGTGTTGAACACCTCGATCCACGACTGGCGCTCGCCGTAATCGTCAACGATACCGTTGTCGTTGCATACGAGTACCTCGTTGATCCGGACATTAAGGACACCCTGTGCAGACAGGCTGAGTCCGCACAGCGCCATAATGAGGAATAAACTCAGTTTTTTCATATGCTACAGCGGAATGTTTGAGTGTTTCTTGGCCGGATTTGTCAGACGTTTGGTAGCCAGCGACTGGAGTGCGCGGATGATGCGGAAACGGGTGTTGCGCGGCTCGATCACATCGTCGATGTAGCCATATTTGGCAGCATTGTAGGGGTTCGAGAACTTCTCCTTATACTCGGCCTCTTTCTCGGCGATGAAGGCGGCTTTGGCTGCCGGATCCTCGATCTTGGCGATCTCGCGGGCAAAGAGCACCTCTACGGCGCCGCTCGCACCCATCACGGCGATCTCGGCGGTCGGCCATGCGTAGTTGATGTCACCGCGGATATGCTTCGACGACATCACGATGTAGGCACCACCGTAAGCCTTGCGCAGCGTAACGGTCACCTTCGGCACGGTAGCCTCGCAGTAAGCGAAGAGCAGTTTCGCACCGTGGGTAATCACGCCGCCGTACTCCTGGCCCGTACCCGGCAGGAAGCCCGGAACATCGACGAGCGTAACCAGCGGAATGTTGAAGGCGTCGCAGAAACGGACGAAACGGGCCGCCTTGCGCGAAGCGTTGATGTCGAGCACGCCGGCCATGAATTTGGGCTGGTTGGCAATGATACCGACGCTCTGGCCGTTGAAGCGGGCGAAGCAGGTGATAATGTTCTTGGCGTAAGCCTCGTGTACCTCGAGGAAATCGCCGTTATCGACAATGGCGCGAATCACCTCGTACATGTCGTAGGGCTTGTTCGGGCTGTCGGGGATGATTTCATTGAGCGAATCCTCCAGACGGCTGATCGAATCGGTGCAGACGGCCAGCGGAGCATCCTCCATGTTGTTCTGCGGGATGTAGGAGATCAGCTTGCGGATCAGTTCCATGGTCTCCTCCTCGGTCGAAGTGGCGAAATCGGCCACGCCCGACTTGGTGGTGTGCATCGAAGCACCGCCGAGCTGCTCCTGGGTAACCTCCTCACCCGTTACGGTCTTCACGACGGCCGGGCCGGTCAGGAACATGTAGCTGGTATCGCGACGCATGATGATGAAGTCGGTCAGTGCCGGCGAATACACCGCACCACCGGCACACGGGCCGAGGATGACCGAAATCTGCGGAATCACACCCGAAGCCATCACGTTGCGCTGGAAGATCT
Source organism: Candidatus Tidjanibacter faecipullorum (assembly GCA_019116245.1). Taxonomy (GTDB): domain Bacteria; phylum Bacteroidota; class Bacteroidia; order Bacteroidales; family Rikenellaceae; genus Tidjanibacter; species Tidjanibacter faecipullorum. Next base: position 48,799 of record DXCC01000031.1, on the reverse strand, counting down.
CGGCATAGCCGGCCAGGGCATTCACGCCCTCCTGAATACGGGCGCCGCCCGAGTCGTTCAGACCGATGCAGGGAGCGCCGGCCTTCATGGCCATATCCATCACCTTGCAGATCTTCTCGGACATCGTCTTCGAAAGCGAACCGCCCGACACGGTGAAGTCCTGGGCGAACACGTACACCAGACGGCCGTCGATCGTACCGTAACCGGTTACGACGCCATCACCGTAGGTGTGGCTCTTCTCCATGCCGAAATCGTAGCAACGATGCGTCACGAACATGTCGAACTCCTCGAAGGAGCCCTCGTCGAGCAACATCTGGATACGTTCACGGGCGGTATATTTGCCCTTTGCATGCTGTGCGTCGATCCTCTTCTGACCGCCGCCCAGTCTCGCTTCCTCACGCAACTTGATCAGCTGCGCCACTTTGTTTTGATTCTCGCTCATAAGCTTTCCTATGATATGTGATTTGTATCTGTTTACAACCCCAAATGACGGATACCGATCCCTCGCGGGTCAATATCCGTCACATGGTTATCTTCTCGGAGAAGAGGACGTGCGCCGAGCCGCTATTTTTTGTTCTTGTCTTCACACAGTTCCGTCAACACGCCGCCGGTCGATTTCGGGTGCAGGAAGGCGATCGTCAGCCCCTCGGCGCCCTTGCGCGGCGTTTTGTCGATCAGACGCACGCCCTTGCTTTCGGCTTCAGCCAGCGCCTCCTCGATATTCTCCACGGCATAGGCCACGTGATGCACGCCCTCGCCGCGGTTGGCGATGAATTTGGCGATCGTACTCTCCTCGCTGGTCGGCTCGAGCAGTTCGATTTTGGTCTGACCCACCTTGAAGAATGCGGTTTTCACCTTCTGATCGGCTACTTCCTCGATGTTGTAGCACTTGAAGCCCAGGATGTTTTCCCAGAAAGGTATCGCCTCGTCGAGATTCTTGACAGCGATTCCGAGATGTTCGATGTGAAAAATGTTCATCTCCGTAATATTTTGAATTGTGTACACTATCGTACGATTCGCTCGGCGCCCCCGGAGCGCGAAGCGTTACAAAGATAATTTTTCTTTTTAAGAAAGCCGGACAAAAAGCGCATTTTTTCGCCCCGCATCGCCGGCACCGCACTCCGCCATCCGGCCGGGGCCACATTTCCGTCCGCCACCCGTCGGACATTCGCGGAAAAGCATTACATTCGCATAACGGAGGGCGTGTGCCGCACGGTCGGCCCCCTCCCGGACAACCCGACAAAACACCCTTCATGCCATGGACTACAACGAACACTGGGAACACCAGCACAAAGCCGAACATACCGACAGCGCGCTCAACGTCACCGAAGGCGTCGAGGCACAACCCGTCGTAAACCCCAATTTTCACCGCAAACGCCGGCCTACGCTGACGGTGGACCAATATGTCGAGGGCATTCTGGCCGGCAACATCACCGTTCTCTCGCAGGCCATCACCCTGGTGGAGAGCAACCGCCCCGAGCACTACGAACAGGCCCAGCAGATCATCGAACGCTGCCTGCCCCACTCCGGCAACTCGATCCGCGTGGGCATCACGGGCGTGCCGGGTGCAGGCAAATCGACCTTCATCGAAGCCATCGGCGGCATGGTCACCTCGCTCGGCCACCGGCTGGCCGTTCTGGCCATCGACCCCAGTTCGGAACGCAGCGGCGGATCGATCCTCGGCGACAAGACCCGCATGGAGAGCATCTCCTCCAACCCGGACGTCTTCATCCGCCCCTCCCCGTCGGCCGGCTCGCTCGGCGGCGTGGCACGCAAGACCCGCGAGACGGTCATTCTCTGCGAGGCGGCCGGCTTCGATACTATTTTCATTGAGACGGTGGGTGTGGGCCAGAGCGAAACGGCCGTCCACTCGATGGTGGACATCTTCATGCTGCTTCAGATCTCCGGTGCGGGCGACGAGTTGCAGGGCATCAAACGCGGCATCATGGAGATGGCCGACATGGTGGTCATCACCAAGGCCGACGGCGAGAACCTCACCAAGGCCAAACTGGCCAAACGGCAGATCGAAAATGCGCTGCACCTCTTTCCCGAACCCGATTCGGGATGGCGGCCGCAGGTGCTGACCAGCTCGGCGGTGGACGGTTCGGGACTGCAGGAGGTGTGGACCGGCGTCACCGACTTCATCGCCTTCACCCGTCGCAACGGCTTCTTCCGGGCCAACCGCAACCGCCAGAGCAAATACTGGATGTACGAAAGCATCAACGAAGCGCTCCGCAACAGCTTCTACCGCGATCCGCACATCGAAGCCGAACTGCCGCGTTTCGAGCGCAAGGTGCTGGAGAGCCGCATGAGCTCATTCATCGCCGCCAAGGAGCTGCTCAACCTCTACTTCGGCGATCTCAAGCGGGAAGCATAGTCCTCCGAAACAGACCCTACACAAAAAGCCGGAACGCGCCACGCTCCGGCTTTTTTCATGCTCTTGTCTCTTTTGCACCGTTCCCGTCACAACCAAAAGCAGACGGACGGATCGCGTCACCGCAACCCGTCCGTCATCATTGGCATGTCAAGACGCTATTTCTGTGCCTCGGCATTCTCTTCGTTCAGCAGACCGCGCGAGCGCAGCAGCGGCTCACGGCTGGGCTGACGGCCGCGGAAATTCTCATACAGCACCATACCGTCTGCCGTACCGCCCTTGGAGAGGATCTCCTCCCGGAAGCGGGTTGCGACCTTTCGGTTGAAGGGTTCGCCCGTCTCCATGAAGGCTTCATAGGCATCCTTGTCCAGCACCTCGGCCCACAGATAGCCGTAGTAGCCGGCCGAGTAACCGCCGTCAAAGATGTGGGAGAAATAGGTATAGCGGTAACGCGGGTCGATCTGCGGAATCAGACCGCGCTCCTCGTTCAATACGCGCTTCTCGTAAGCCGCCGGATCCACCGGTACGAAATCTTTCTGATTGTGGATATCCATATCAATATAGGAGGCAGCCACCAGTTCGGTCGTTGCGAAGCCCTGGTTGAAGTGAGCGCTCTCGAGGATACGGTCGATCATTTCGTCGGGAATCACGCGGCCCGTCTGCCAGTGCAGGGCATAGCTGCGCAGCATCTCCGGCTCGGTTGCCCAGTTTTCCATGATCTGCGAAGGCAGTTCCACGAAGTCGTTCTCCACCTCGGTCAGGCCGCGGTAGGGCACGTCGCAGAAGAGCATGTGCAGGGCGTGGCCGAATTCATGGAAGAAGGTGCGGGTCTCGTCCAGGCTCAGCAACGAAGGCGTGGAGCCGTTGGGACGCGGGAAGTTGGCCACGATGTACACGATCGGCACCACCCGGTTGCCTTCCGCATCGCACGACTGACTGCGGAAGGTGCCACACCAGGCACCGGGGCCCTTGCGGCCGGCACGTACATAAAGATCCATATAGAGCACACCGAGCAGCGTGTCGTCCGTATCGTACACCTCATAGGTGGTGCACTCCTCGTTGTAAACGGGCAGGACGGCCGGACGGAAGGTAATGCCGTAGAGGCGGTTGCTCAACTCAAAGATACCCTGACGCACATTTTCCAGCGGGAAATAGGCCCGCAGGGCATCCTGATCGAGATCATACTGCGCCTTGCGCACCTTTTCGGCATAATAGGGCCAGTCCCAGGCTGCGAAATCGGTATTGCCGGTCTCCTTGAGTTTGATCTCCTGCATGGCAGCCAGTTCGTCCTTGGCTCGGTTCAGAGCCGGGCCCCACACTTCGTCCAGCAGGCCATATACATTTTCCGGCGTTTTGGCCATGTTGTTGTCCAGCACATAGGCGGCATGGGTGTCGTATCCGAGCAGATGGGCGCGTTTGGTGCGCAGCTCGACAATTTCATTGACCAGTTTGCTGTTGTCCAGCTCGTCGCCGTGCATACATTTCTCGGTATAGGCCTGGTAGAGCTGCTTGCGCAGATCGCGGTTCGGCGAATAGGTCATGAACGGACCCATGCTGGCCGGCGACAGCGTGAAGAGATACTTCTGATCGCCCACTTTGGCCTCACGGGCAGCGGCCCGGGCCATGTTGCGCACGGTGGCGGGCAGACCGTTCACCTCCTCCTCGCTCAGCACCAGCTGATAGCGGGCATTCTCGGCCAGCAAATTTTTGCCGAACTGGAACGACAGCTGGGCCAGACGGCTGTTCAGCTTCGAGAATTCGGCCTTGTCCTCGGGCGAGAGGTTGGCACCCGAACGCTCGAAATCCTTATAGATTTTTTCGGTCAGACGGCGCTGCATCGGATCGAGCATGTCGCGCTGCTCGTACACCGCCTTGATACGCTGGAACAGTTTATCGTTCAGCATGATGCCGTCCGAGTGTTCGGACAGCATGGAAGCGGCCTGCTCCTGAACCTTCTGCATTTCGGGATCCGTGTCGGCAGCGGCCACGCTCCAGAACGTGCTGGCAATGCGTCCCAGCAGATCGCCCGCATTGTCGTATGCGAGGATGGTGTTCTCGAAGGTAGGCGTCTCTTTCGACGACACGATGGCCTCGATCTCCTCGTTGTGCTGCTTCATGGCCTCCTTGAAGGCGGGCAGATAGTCCGAGGTTTTGATCTGGTCGAACGGAGGTACGCCGTAGGGCGTTGTCCACTCGCCGAGCAACGGGTTCTGGCCGTTGCCGTTTTCATTGCCTCCGCAAGCCGACACGAGGGTCATCACCGTGCAGGAAGCTAATATCAAACCGATTTTTTTCATACTTTTACAAACTTTTGTAAGTTTTCTGTTTTTTACAAACGTACAAAAATACCGATTCGCACTGTAATATGCAATTATTTTACGCTCCCGACATCACGTTACCCGTCTATACGCTCAGCGAGGAGGAGTCGGCCCACTGCATGAAGGTACTGCGCCTCTCCGCAGGCGACACGCTTCATCTGACCGACGGCCGGGGCACGCTCTACCGGGCCGTCGTCGAGCAGCCCCACCCCAAACGGTGCGTCGTCCGCATCGAGGAGACGCTGCCCGCGTTTGGCCGCCGCTCCTACCGGCTGACCGTCGCCGTCGCCCCCACCAAAAATACGGACCGCTACGAATGGTTCCTGGAGAAGGCCACCGAGATCGGCATCGACCGCATCATTCCGATCGAATGCCGCCACAGCGAACGCCGTACGCTGCGCCGCGACCGGGGCGACCGGATTGTCACCAGCGCCATGAAACAGTCGCTCAAGGCCTATCGTCCCGAAGTGGATGAGATGACCCCCGTCAAGGAGGTCATTGCCATGCCGTTTGAGGGGCGCAAGCTGATTGCCCATTGCGACGAGGCTTCGCCGCGCACCTTCCTCGGCGACGTACTTGCACCGGGCGAATCCGCCCTGATTCTCATCGGTCCGGAAGGCGATTTCGCGGAAGACGAGATCGAGGCCGCACGTCAGGCCGGCTTCACCGCCATTTCGCTGGGCGAAAGCCGCCTGCGCACCGAAACGGCGGCCCTCACGGCCGTCGCCTTCGCCTCGTTCATCAACCGGGGACGCTGACCCCACCCTTCCAACGCAATATGCCACAACCCATGCATACGCCCGCAAACAAACAACCCGCTGCCACGCCGACATCCGGCACCGGTCAACCGTCCGACCGGCGCCATGCCTGCACCGCCCTCTTCACCTCGTTTCTGAAGATCGGTGCCTTCACCTTCGGAGGCGGCTTTGCCATGATCCCCCTCATCGAGCGGGAAATGATCGACCGCCGCGGCTGGATCGAGCGGACCGATTTTCTGGAGCTGCTCACCCTGGCCCAATCCGCCCCGGGGCCCATTGCGCTGAACACGGCCGTCTTTGTCGGCTACAAGATTGCCGGCTACCGCGGCGCACTGTCGGCCGTCACCGGCGTCGTGCTCCCGTCCTTCATCATCATTCTGTTGATCGCCATGTATTTCACCGACTTCCGCACCAACCGCTATGTCGACGCCGCCTTCAAGGGCATGCGTCCCGCCGTGGTGGCCCTCATCGCCGCCCCCGTCTTCGGACTGGCGCGGGGCATGGGCTGGTGGAAAATCGGGCTGGCCGCCATAGCCGCCCTCATCGTCTGGCTGCTGGGTGTCTCGCCCATCTGGTTCATCCTGGTGGGCGCCGTCGGCGGCATACTCTATACCTTCTACAACCGCAAGGGTGCCTCCGGCACCGGAAAGGGCACCCGGTCATGATCTACCTGCAACTGCTCTGGTCCTATCTGAAGATCGGCTTCTTCGGATTCGGCGGCGGCTATGCCATGCTGTCGCTTATCCACAACGAGATCGTCGTGCAGCGCAGCTGGCTCACCTCCGAACAGCTGACCGACATCATTGCCGTCTCGCAGGTCACCCCCGGCCCAATTGCCATCAACAGCGCCACCTATGTGGGCTACGCCATCACGGGATCGATCTGGGGCTCCGTTACGGCCACGATAGCCGTCTGCATTCCGTCGCTGACCCTGATGCTGGCCGCCACCCGCTTCTATATCAAGCTGCGCGCCAACGCCTATGTGGCAGGCGCCATGGAGGGCATGAAACCCATGATGATCGGCATGATCATCGCCGCCGCCCTGCTGTTGCTGACGCCGGACACCTTCATCGACTGGAAGAGCTGGGTGATTCTGGCCGTGAGCTTCATCGCCTCGATCAAGAAGGTCAACCCCATTCTGATCATCATTCTGTCGGCCGTGGCAGGATTATTGCTGTATCTCTGACAAACACATCGCTGTCGCCATGAACGAATACCCTTTCACCCATAACCAGGCCGAACATCGTTTCGAACTCGACCTGCTGGACGGCACCACCGCACTGGCCTGCTACGTCGTGCGCGCCGACGGCGCCGTCATCCTCACCCACACGGAGGTCCCCCCGCGCCACGAAGGTCAGGGCATCGGCAGCCAGCTCCTGGCCCGAACGCTGGCTGCCCTGCGTGCCGACGGCCGGCGGATCGTTCCGCAATGCAGTTTTGCGGTCGCCTATGTGAACCGCCATCCGGAGTGGCAGGAGCTGCTGGCCGACCGGTAGTCCGTGCCGCCCACACGTCTCTTGACGGTCGCCCCATCACGCCGGCGACCGTCTTTTTTCGGTATACCCGACCGTCTCGGCCGCCCGCACCACACGTTACAACCCCATCGTCCGCAATTTCTCCGCATCGTCCCCCTGCGGGCCGCCTACCTTTGCGCTATTTTCCGTACCTTTGCTTTCCTCAAAGCATCGTGTCATGTCCGATCACAAGATAAAAGATTCGCTCCGGGTCAAACCCGTCGGGCTGAAATACCTCGACCAATACAATGAGCTGTTGCGCTACGTCTTCCAGGTCACCGACCGCGAACTGGAGGAGAGCGGCTACGAAGACGGCGAACTGAAACGCTCCAAGCGGCCCGTTCTGCAGGAAGCCGAGGTATTCGGCTGGTTTACGCCCGAAGACCAGCTGGTGTCGCAAATCTGCATCTACCCTTGTGAGGTGAACATCCACAACTGCATCTTCAAGATGGGCGGCGTCACGGGCGTGGGCACCTATCCCGAATTTGCGGGCATGGGGCTGATGAACGACCTGATCCGCCGCGCGCTCGAAAAGATGCGCAAGGCCGGCCAGTACATCTCCTACCTCTACCCCTACTCCATTCCCTACTACCGCCGCAAGGGTTGGGAGATCATGTCGGACCACATCACCTTCGAGCTGAAGGACACGGAAATTCCGCAGGCCATCGACGTGCCGGGCCACGTGGAACGCACTACGGTAGGAAATCCCGTCGTACGCGAAATCTACGACCGCTTCGCCCGCACCACACACGGTGCCCTGATCCGCAACGATTTCGAATGGGTGGAATACTGGCGCTGGGAAAACGAGGACGAACGGATCGCCGCCATCTACCACGATGCCAGAAACGTTCCGCAGGGCTTCCTGCTCTACTGGGTGGAGGACGACATCTTCCACATCCGCGAGATGGTCTATCTCACCCAGGAGGCTCGCAAGGGGTTGTGGAACTTCATCCGGGCCCACTATTCGATGATTGACGCCGTGCGCGGCGACATCTATACGAGCGAACCGCTGGCCTTTCTGCTCGACGAGAGCCAGATCAAGGAGACCATCGAACCCTACTTCATGGCACGCATCGTCGATGTGGAACGTTTCCTGCAGGCCTACCCCTTCGAAGGGACCATCCGCCCGTTCCACTTTGTCATCACCGATCCGATGGCCCACTGGAACAACGGCGTATTCGGCATCACGGCCGACAAGAACGCCCCGAACGGCATTGCCGTCTCCGCCGAACCGGTCGGCAAGTCGGTCGAACTGGACATCCAGACCCTCACCACCATGCTGATGGGGTACAAACGCCCCACCTACCTGGCCAAGATCGAACGCATCCGGACCGACCGCCGCACACTGCGCCTGCTGGAGGAGATCATTCCCGACGGACAGCCCTATTTCTCGGACTACTTCTGATCCCCGCCGCCCCCAAAAACACCGGACGGGCACATACAACAGCTACAACAAAGAACGGGACAAAGCCTTGCGGCCTTGTCCCGTTTTTGCATGCTGTCCGCGGCGGCGGATCAGAACATGTAGTCCCACACGGGCAGCTGAACCGGCTCCTGGTCGAGCGCCTCGACGGACTTCTGATCCAAGTATTTCTTGTGCACCACCAGTCGGAACATGTACTCGTCGAACCAGTCATCCGTGAAGGTCAGATAGCCGTGGTTGCCGTACTGCGGGCCCCAGCTGTTCTCAAACTCCCACTTGACCGGCACGTCGTTCTCGTCGGTATCGACGCCGATCAGCGTCATGGCATGGCTCGAGCCGCTCTGACGGGTCAGGATGCGGGCCTTCTTGTCCATCGACAGCTCCACACCGAACAGCGCCTCGTAGTCGTACAGCGACGGATCCATCAGACCTGCCACACGATCCAGATACTTGTTCACGTCGCAGGAGGCATACATGGCCTCGTTATGCTTGATGGAGGCCAACGCAGCCTGTTTGATCACCTCGTTCGGCAGGTTGAGATACACCCAGTTCACTCCTTCGACCGTATTGCGGTAGTTGGCAATCTCGTACAGTTTGTAATATTCGCGCGTGGGGTCGTTCATGATCATGACGTAATTCTCCGGCGAATAGTCATCCGGCGTAATCTCGGCGTAGAACTCCTGCGGTGTGTAGTGTTTGGAGACCACTTCGCCGTCCTGCGTGCGGTAGCGCCACTCGAACTCGACCGGCGGCTCGCCCAGACACAGCGCCAGCATGCGGTAGATGTCGTTCAGCGCGGCAGCCTTCTGCTGCTCCACAGCCTTTGTCCGCTTGCCTTTGGCGGCATTGACCGCCTGACGGAGCGCATAGCCCTCCCGGCGGAGTTTCTCCTTGATGAGGGCCATCATCTGGGCCGTATTTTCGGAATGGGGCGTCTCGGGCATGACCGTAGCAGGCACCACACCGTATTTGATGCCCAGATTGTAGTAGAGGTTCCATACGCCGCCGTCATCCACCGGCGCGGAGAAATAGCGGGCCACCTCCCGGTCGTCCATGTCGCGCGAAGCGGTGGCGATCACATTCTCCAGGAAGAGGTTTGACTTCTCCAGAATATCCCAGAAATAAAGATAGCTGTGCGAAAAGTCAAAGTCGGCCAGGCCGTAGCGTTTCATCACGGCCGGACGCAGCACGTTCATCGAGGTGAACATCCAGCAGCGGCCCGACTGTTTCTGATCGGTGATGCTGCCCTGCACGTCCACACGGTATTTGAAGTAGTGGTCAATCTTGCCATCCAGCTCGTGGTTGCGCACCAGCGACTGGATGTTGGCCGTGGAGGTCAGCGCATTCTGCGCTGCGACGGTCGCATTGTCCCGCTGGAAACTGTCACGCATTTGCCTGATATCGGCGTCCGAGATCGTCTGTGCCTCGGCTGCGAAACCGCACGCCAGGGCCAGCATCGCCGCCAAAGAGAGCGTTTTTTTCATGTAGATAAAATTAGGTAAATGTGTTTTGCTGACCGATCGTTCGGCCGAATGCAAAGATAATACATTCCGGACAGCGGGCCAGTATCCGCTCCGCGATTTTTGCCGCAGCCGACCATCCCCGCTCACGCCATGTCGGTTCCGGCGCGCACCACAGGCACCCGAACGGTCTGGTGGAACGGAATCAGGGCCGAAGCCACTGCCAGCACCACGGCCGCCAGCAGCAGATAGCCAAACAGAATCTTCAGGCTCAACAGCAGTCCCTGGGTCTGGAGCAGCGCATACAGGTTGCTGTTGGCCATCTGCACCGCCTGTTGATAACCCTGCCCCATGCCGCCCTGCATCAGTTCGGCATAACGCTGCACGGCCTGGGGATCGGTCAGCGTCAGGTGTTCGACCAGCCGCCCCATGCTCCGCTGCTGCACCTGATAGAGCATGTTGTTGCAGAACGAATAGGCAAACACCGGCGTCAGCAACGACCGCACGGAAATCATGAAGAAGGTGTTGGAGACCAGGTAGCGGGCATCCAGTTTTTCGGCCGTGTAGACGCCGAAGGCAATCACGCAAAGCATCATTCCCATCCCCTTGACAATCATGGGCAGGAACAGGGCCTCATAGCGGCTGTCGGGTCCGATACCCCAGTACAGGGAGGCGAAATAGCAGGCAAACAGCCCCGTGGCGGCCGCAATCAGATAGCGGAAGCGCCACCGCTGCCAGCGAAACCACCAGAAGGCAATCACGCCGGCAATCACATACCCCGGAATGGTAAACAATCCCAGGAGATTGGCATGCACATTATCCACATTCAGAATGTTTTGCACATAACTGTTGACAAGCGTGGTGTCGCTGTTGAGAAAAAGGCAGAGAAACGTGAACAGATACCCCACCACCGAATTGATATGGCGGAAGGGCTGGAAACTGACATACGGATGGCGTGCATAGCGCTGACTGACGATGAACAGCAGCAGCGTCACCGCACCGAGCACCGCAAACAGCGTGATGTAGCGGTTGGCAAACCAGTCGGCATTCTTTCCGTAGGTACCCACATAGACGATCATCAGAAAAGCCACGCTGAGCAGAAAGGGGCTCCGGTAGTTGATTTCCCGCAGCACGGTCATGCGCGGTAACCGGCCGTTGTGGAAGAAGACAACCACGCAGGCCATGGTCAGCAGCAACAGGACGATGACAAAATAGTAGGTATACTGCCAATGGTAGGTATTGGCCAGCCAGGCCGTCAGCGGTACCGACAGCTGGCCGCCTCCGAACACGATCGGATAGAACCACGAGTAACATTCGCTGCGCACGTTGCCCGGACTGAAGAACGGGGTCATCAGAATGATGAACTCCAGCAACAGAAACGTTTTGAGCACGCCGATCAGGAAACTGCACAGAATGATGATCTCCACGGCATCGGTCCGTGCACAGATCAGTGCCAGAACCACCTGCGCCCCCATATCGGCCAGCAGCAGCGATTTGGATGTCAGCATCTGCCTGATTTTCTGCACAAATGGATTGGCCACCACCATACCGACCGAGCAGGCATAGTAGGCCATCATGATATCCTCGCGGGTGGTGCCCAGCGCTCCGGACACATCAATACTGCTGCCCACATAGGCACCGTTGATCATCAGTACGGAGAGCAGGATGAGAAACATCATCCCCAGCGCCACCCACTGCGGCACCCACGGCCGGACCGGGACATTCAGCACGTACCGTTTCATCGCTTGATCGCCGCCACCTCAACCATCATGCCGGCCCGGAGCAGGTCGAGATCCTCCTTTTCCACATCCACCAGGTCGATCCGCACCGGAATGCGCTGCTGGATCTTCACGAAGTTGCCGGCCGAATTGTCCGTCGGAATCAGGGCGTATTTCGATCCGGTCGCCTCCGAGATGGCCGTCACGATCCCCATGATTTTCTTGTCCTTGTAGGCATCCACCTTGATTCTTACTTTCTGTCCGAGGTAGATGTTTCCGATCTGGGTCTCCTTGTAGTTGGCCGTAATCCATTTCTGATTCTCGCGCACCAGATAGGAGATGCTCTGCCCCGCCTGGATGTACTGTCCCTCCTCGAGCGAACGCCGCCCCATATATCCGTCGAAAGGGGCGGTCACCACCGTGTAGGAGAGATTCAGTTCGGCCATGTCCCGTTCGGCCTCGCAATGCAGAATGGTCGCATCGGCACCCGCCGCCCGCTTGGCCGCCTCGTCGCTCTGCGAGCGGGCCGTCTCACGCTGCTGCTTCAGCGCCTCGAAACGCGCCTGCGAGGCATCGTAGGAGGCCTTCATCTGCTCGAACTGCTGCCGAGAAACCGCCTCGTCAGCCAGCAGCCGCTCGTAGCGGTGGTAGTCTTGCTCCGTCTGCCAAAGCTGGGCCTGGGCCTCCGCCATGTTGGCGTCCTGCACGGCCACGTTGATCCGCGCCGTATTGACCACCGAATGGAGCACCTCCTTCGTATTCTCGGCATCCATCAGCGCGGCCACGGCCTCCTGCAGGCGAATCTTGTACTCCCGGTCATCCAACACCAGCAGCGTGTCGCCCCGGTGGACATACTGGTGTTCCGAGAAACAGATCTCGCGAATGAACCCCGACACCCGGATATTGACCGGTACGATGTACTGATCGACGTAGGCGTTGTTGGTCATTTCGTAGCGCAGATGGTTCAGGAAAAAGCGGGCGAACCAAAGCGCACCGGCCAGAAAGAACACCGCACACACGGTATTGAGGATGATGTTCCGGTTGCGTTGCCGTTTCAGCGCGATGTATCGTTTGTTATGCGTTCTTGCCATAGCGAGTTCTTCCTAAAGATTTCCGCAGATCTTCTGCAATTCGTAGTAGGTATAGATGACCTGTGTCCGGGCCGTGATGGCCTGCAGCTCGGCATTCATGTAGAGCGAACTGGCATCCAGCAGGTCGGTCAGAATCACCAGCTGGTTCATGTAGCGGTTCTCCATGATGCGGTAGTTCTCCCGCGCCTGTTCGATGGAGAGTTTCATGCGGGCGGCCCGCTCGAGCGCCTCCTTGTGTTTCAGAAAGGCGGTCCGGATCTGCATGCGGATCTGCTGCCGCCCCTGCTCCTCCTGGTTGATCGCCAGCCGGAGCTGCTGCTCGGCCTCGGCCCGCCGGTGCCGGTTCTTGTAGAAGGCCGACACGGGAATGTTCAGCGTCAGGCCGATCCGCCACGCATTGTTGTACAGGTCCACCATCGTGCGCGTAATCGGCCGGGCAAAGGTGTTGCCGCCCTCCAGATAGAGCGAAGGCAGATTATCCGAGCGGACATACCGGATGTTGTTGCGCGAAAGTTCGATCCGTTTGCCGAGCACCTGCATGGCGGGATTGGCAGCATAGGCGGCCGACACATACCGTTCGTAGTCCTCCACCTCCGGCACCACATGGTCGAGAAACTGTTCGTCGGGACGGATGACCGCCTCCTCGTCCAGCGCCAGCAGAATGGCCAGCTGCTGGGAGACCAGCAGAATGCCGTCGTTCACCTCCGTGAGCGCCAGCTGGTCGTCGGTCAGCTGCAGCTCGCTGCGCAGCACGTCGTTGTTGGTGATAAGCCCCTCGCGCTTCATCTGCCGGATGTCGATCAGCCGCCGTTCCGACTCCCGGATCTTGTAGGACAGCAGCTCCTGCTGTTTGTAGAGGCAAAAAAGGTTCAGATACTGCTGCAACAGCCCCAGTTTGACCGAGGCATCATCCTCGGCCGTTTCCAGCACGGCGATCTGCCGCTCCAGTTCGGCCTTCTGGATGCCGAGCGTAATCTTGCCGGACTTGTAGATGGGCTGCCGGAACACGATGCCGTAATCCTGCGACCAGTCCGGCGTCTCCGGATAGGTCGGATCGGTCAAGCCGTGGAGGAAAACCACCGGCTGCCCGATCACGCCGCCGGCCAGTTCGACTTCCACATCCGGATAGGCCTGCTTGCGGGCATCCTTGCGACGCTCCTCGGCCATGCGCTCCTTGAGCAGGTCGGCCTGCAGCTGCAGGTTGCAGGAGGTGCCCCGGTCGAAGAGCTGCTCGACGGTCAGCCGAATGGTGTCCGCCGGCTGCGCCTGGACCGCTCCGGACGTACAGAGTCCCAGCAACAGGCCCAGACTAATAGCGCTCCAACGTCTCATACACCTCCTCCAATACGGCGATGGCAGCTGCCACGGCCTCTCCATTCACCTTTGCCTCGGCATAGCCGTACACCTCATCCACCAGCGGCTGTACCTGCCGGGCCAGCTCCTCACCCTGCCGGCTCAAAAAATCAGTTTGCTGCGCCCATCCTCGGCCAGCGTGCGCCGCTCCACCAGTCCCCGCTGCTCCATGTTGTTAAGCAGACTGGTCAGGCTGGCCTTGTCCCGCACCGTACTGACGGCCAGTGCCTGCTGGGTCACCCCCTGCCGCTGCCGGAGCTTGTGCAGAATCTGCAGCATCTCGAACGACAAGTCAATGTCGTGCGCCTTCAGGCTCTTGGCCATGGCGGACCGGAAAGCGGCCCTCACTTTCAGAATCTGATGAAACAATTCGGGAACGGAACAGGTCATAACGGGTCTAGATACTGTAATCGGGCCGCAAAGATACTTGAAAATAGTTTGATTTCAAACTATTCACCGCACAACATCACGCCAGACGCGTTCACTCCCCCACGCTTCTCACAAAACAAGCCGCCCCGGCGTGCAGGACACACTCCGGGGCGGCCGAGATCGTGCACGCCGGTCAATAGAGCACCTGACGCATCAGTTCGGGTGAATAGACCGCGGTAAAATAGATATCCCGGATATAGGATTTGGAGAAGGCGGCGGAGAGTCCGTTGTCGGTCACGTAGAGATACTCGTCCTGCCGCGCGATGCGCCGGGCCGGAAACACCCTGCGGGACAGCATGCCGTTGCCGATGGTTGCTTCCGTAAAGAACCGACGCATGGCCACGTCGATATATACATGCGGCTGCTGACAGAAGACCACGCCGAGGCGCACCTTCTGGAGCCCCTGCGCCTGTTCGACGATCAGCGCCCAGGCCAGCTTCCGGCTGGCTGGAATGTGGTAGTAGGCACGGAAAAAGGCCAAAGAGTTGAAATTGCCGGTAACCATAAATACTGAGGAGTTTACCTAACAAAGATAGGATTATTTTACAGGTTCCGCCCCCCCGCCGCAACGGATCAAGACGCGTCCCACACCAATCAGGGGGCAGAACGCCACGCCTTCTGTCCCCTGACTGCACTTTCCTCCGTCTATAACGTCACGGTGGCGGATGCTCCCCACTCGCCCGGTGTGCGGTTCCAGAAATATTCGCGCACCGTCATCCGGCGGGTGGCAACGTCGATGCACACCACCTGGAAGGAGAGCATGGACTCGTCCGTACCGGATATTTCGCCCTTCATGGAGGAATCGACCCGGAAAACGGGCACCGCCACCTTGTGATCCGGCCCCTCCCAGGTATAGAATTCGTTGTAGTTGGTATTGCCGTGAAACCAGGCGACGATCGTCGGATGCCCGGCCAGAAAAGCAGCCAGCTGACCATACTCCCTGCGGGGCGTTCCACCGCGAGCCACGCTGCAGGTATCGCAGATCAAGTTTTCGAAACGGTCCGTAGCGTTGATCGAGTGGTCGCCGTAGGGGTTGATGAACTGTTTGGCCTCGGCATCCGGCTCCGAATGGGTGAAGAGCAGGCAGGGACGATCGCTGCCGGCCAGTGCTTCATCCAGCCAGCGCCGCGTGGGCGTATCGGGCCACATGCCGGCAAAAACGAACCGGACGCCCGACACATCCACCACATAGTGGACCTTGTCGGTCGCATAATCGAACGTGGCGGCCGTGCGCAGCGTATCGGGATGCATGGTGCGGTTGAAGATCTCTGCGGCACAGGTTGCATCCCGTTCGGGCGTCATGGGCCGTACATAGCCGATAGCATTCGACAGGTCGTGGTTGCCCGCCAGCATCCACACGCGGGGCATGTCGGGCGCCAGCCAGGTGGCGGCAAACTCCCGCCACGACTCCGCAGCCGGCTGCACGCCGTCTTCCATACGATTGGCTATGTCGCCACCGCACACGACAAAGTCGAGCGGCCCGATCGCCTCGCCCGCCCCGACACCCCCGTCGTCGGGCAGCCGTTCGCCGGGCAGAGCAGCTACTGCGCCGGCCATCACCCGGTTCACCTCTTCGGCCCGAGCCTCCCGTCCCCGGAACTCGCGCTCCAGGCCATAGTGCGGATCGGACATGAATACAAAACGGATCTGTTGGGCATGCACCATCGGCAAGCCCAACAGGATCACGGTCAGCGTCAGCAACAACCGTTTCATTACCACTCGATCTTTTCCGTTCCTTCACCGTTCGCCGCCCCGGAGGTCGGAGCCGTCAGATACCAGTCGCCCACGCCATCGGGGAAACGGCCGAACGACACCTTTTCGGGCTTCTTACCGTTGTACAGGCCGTCATCCTCTCCCCAGACTTCGCCCTGCGAAGCACTCAGGTTCTTGAACACATCGAGTTGCACGCCCTCCGGATCGAGCAGCTGGATCATCACCGACTTGTCGGCCGACAGACCGCTGGTGAAGCCGTCCGCATAATCCTCGGCATTGCCTGCCAGCGACAGGAAACTGCCGGCCGGAATCGTCGTCCCCTGCGGAGCCACATAGATGATCTCCTCGTCATCCTTGCGCAGCTGCACACCCGAAATATCCATGTCGCTCGCGGACCCGTTGTACAGTTCGATGAACTTGTCGTTGCCGTTCAGTTCGTTGAGAGCCAAACCCTCATAGGGCGAGGAAGGAGTCGGATCGGGATCGACCGTCGCGTCCGTATTGGCCGCACCGCGGGTGCTCTGTG
This sequence comes from Candidatus Tidjanibacter faecipullorum, assembly GCA_019116245.1. Classification (GTDB taxonomy): domain Bacteria; phylum Bacteroidota; class Bacteroidia; order Bacteroidales; family Rikenellaceae; genus Tidjanibacter; species Tidjanibacter faecipullorum. The sequence continues at coordinate 32,122 of DXCC01000031.1, read as the reverse complement.
CCACAACGGCCCAGCCGCCCGTCACATCGGGAATGCGGGCATAGCTTCCGCCCAGTTCATGCCCCTGATCGGTGCCCACCTCCGCGTCACGGTCAAAAGCGTCGATCGGCTCACCGGCCGGCGTCATCACGGCAATGACCACCTGTTTGGAGTTGGAAATCTTTTTGGACAGCTGACCGTCAAGTTTGCCGAACACGCGGTAACCGCCGGCCTCGACCGTCGTTCCTTCGGGCAGCGTGGCGATGGTTTCCGTAACCCCCTCCTCATCGGTCTTGAGAATCTTCACACCGGCCAGATCCAGGGTTTCCGTACCGTTGTTGTAGAGTTCGATCCAGTCGTCCTCGTCATTGTCAACCGCACCGCCGCACACTTCATTGAGCACCAGACCCGAATAGTCGGTGTCGTCGGGCTGAGGCGCTTCATTGCTGTTGGCAGCACCCTGCGTACTCCGGGCCACAATCGTCCACGCCCCCGTGCCGTCGGGAATGCGGGCATAACTTCCGCCCAGTTCGTGGCTCTGTCCCTCGCCGACGGCCGCATCGCGATCGAAACGGTCGATTTCATTCTCGCCCGAGGGCGTGATCAGCACGATCGACACCTTCTTGGAATTGGAAATACCGGCCGAGAAAGCGCCGCTCTGCTTGGAAACCACCAGATAGCCGCGGGGAGCAATCTGCGTACCGGTCAACAGGGTGCACAGGATTTCGGAAAGATTGTCTTCGTCGATCTTCATCAGCTGAACGCCGGTCAGATCGACGGTGACATCCGACATATTGTAAATTTCTACCCAGTCGTCATCCTTGTTGTCGGCCGCACCGCCACAGATTTCATTCAGTACGACACCGGTATAGTCACCGTCCGACACCGGGGGAATCACCGGTTCCTTGTCGGTTTTGCAGCCCACGCCCAGCATGGCGACAGCCGTCAGGGCCATAAACCAATTTGCAATTTTCATGATGCTATGTGTTTTGGAAAAATTTTCACTTAGAACGAAACCATCAGCCGCATCTGGAAGACACTGAAGTCCAACCCATTCCGCAGACTCTGGCTGAGCGGCCTGCCGTTGCAGGTAATATGCCCCTTGTCATCGGCATACTTGTCGTTGTCCACAAAGGTGTAGTTCAGTCCGACCAGAACGTTCCGCACGGGATACCAGTTGAGCGATGCGCTGTAGTTGATGGCCTTGCCGCCGGTGATATAGGCAGTCGGATCATTGAAATCATTGAGGTTCACGGTGCTTACGCGGGCTGCCAACTCGAGGTTTCCACCCTTCTTCCGGACATTCATAGGGCCGAATTCGGCATCCTCGGGCGCATACTGCCGGTTTTGGCCGAGGATCATGTAGGAAGCGGTCACATACCAGCCGTTGAATACGGCGTTTTTGAGGGGCACCCTGCTGCCGTTCTCATAGCCATACCGCGACAGGGTCGTATAGACATACTCACCGTACAGGAGCAGCTTGTTCCACCGGGCGGCCAGTTCGAGGCCGAGCACCGCATAGTTGTTGACATTCTCAATTTCGGCCCGCACGAACCGCCGGCGATCGACGCGGCTTTCGGGGAAGGTCCGGAACTCGACCATCCGGTCCCGGGTACCGGTAGCATCGGGGCGGCGCCAGGAGGCATATCCACCGATATGGAGGGTCCAGTCGTCGCGCAGAATGGGCGACCAGGCCACGCGCCCGGATACACCGTAGCCGTCACTGCCCCGGTTTTTCTCCTTCTGGATGATGTCCACCTCGCGACCGAACAGGCCGGCCGAGGCCCACCAATGCTTACCCCACCCGGTTGCGGCCACACCAAGGCGACGGCCGCCGGCAAACATGTCGATCACCATGGGGCGCTCCATGGAGGTTAGGTATTTCGACGAGGTCATGCGTTCCATCGACATGGGCTCCTTGAAGTTTCCTGCCTTGATCGAAAAGCGGTCGTTGAACTGATAACCGAGAAACATATCCTTGATCTCCACCTCGTTGTAGGCAAAATCGAGATCCAGCTCGGCGAACCAGCGCTCATAGAGCGTCGCCTTGACGGCAAACCGGGCGCGCCGGATGACGAAGCCATTGTCAAACCGGAACTGGCCGTCGTCCGTTTCGAGATCCTTGTTGGGTTTCGACTGCAGCGTGCTGACGTCCGTCGTGGGATCGTAATAGGCACCGTCAATATAGATGCGGTTGTCGAACCAAAGATGGAATTTGTCGTTGGCGGATTTGAAATGGAGTTTGCCGCCCTGAAAATAGGCTTTGGCCGGCCATTTTTTCGATCCGTCATCGTAGGCCGTCTCTTTGCGCGTTTGGCCGTTGGCCGTCAAACTCAGCGCCAGACAAAAGCATACGGGCAAAAGATGTTTCATGTTCACTATGATTTTCGGCGACAAAAAAAGCGGCGCAACGCAACGCATTCGTGTCGATTCGATGAAGATTTTGTTACGACAGCCAACAGTTCGTGCAGGTGGAGCCTTTTCTCGCTTTCCTTGCCTACTCGAACCGGCCCCTGCTGTCGTTTCATGGCTGCCAACAACCGGCATACCGGCATGAACGGAGGCTATTCGGTTCCATACCTGTTCCTGCCGGCACCCCCGGACTTCTGCCGTTCGACCGTCGAACAGTACACTCAACCTGCCACCGGACGATCCGATTGCACCCCCGGCAGGACCGGACACGCTCCCACCCGTCCTCGTTCCGCAAGGCAGTTCCTGTGCCTCCTCCATATGCGTATTCCCCCCTGCTCACATCCGGGATTTATCCCGGGAATTTGTTTGTTCCGTTTTTTATGGTTAATTTTAAAGAGTTAAGTATACCTCATTCACTTCAACTAACTTCAACTAACTGTATGAACATGAAAAAGTACCTTGCAGAAATGATCGGGACGATGGTTCTCGTCCTGATGGGTTGCGGCAGCGCCGTCTTCGCCGGCAGCGTCACCGGTACGGTAGGCGCCGGAGTCGGCACCATCGGTGTCGCCCTGGCCTTCGGCCTCTCCGTTGTGGCGATGGCCTACACCATCGGCAACATCTCCGGTTGCCACATCAACCCGGCCATCACCCTCGGCGTCTATCTCTCGGGCCGCATGTCCGGCAAAGAGGCCGTCGGCTACATGATTTTCCAGGTCATCGGCGCCATCATCGGTTCGGCCATTCTCTACGCCCTTGTATCGACCGGCCTGCACGGCGGACCTACGACTACGGGTGCCAACAGCTTCCCCGAAGGCACCATGCTGCAGGCCTTCATTGCCGAAGCGGTCTTTACCTGCATTTTCGTACTGGTTGTGCTGGGAGCCACGGACCCCAAACGCGGTGCGGGCAATCTGGCCGGTCTGGCCATCGGTCTGACGCTGGTGCTGGTCCACATCGTCTGCATTCCGATCACGGGCACTTCGGTCAATCCGGCCCGTTCGATCGGCCCGGCGCTGTTCGAAGGGGGGCAGGCCCTGTCGCAGCTGTGGCTCTTCATCGTAGCCCCGTTTGTCGGCGCCGCGCTGAGTGCCGGCGTATGGAAACTGCTGGCCGCCCAGCCGAAGAAGTAACCGGCTACTGTCGTCCCCACAAAAACGCCTGCCGTAGAAACGGCAGGCGTTTTTTATGGCCTCTGACTCCCTTCCGAGCCGGAAACAAAAAAGGCAGTCATTGCTGACTGCCTTGTGAGCGGAAAACGAGACTCGAACTCGCGACCCCAACCTTGGCAAGGTTGTGCTCTACCAACTGAGCTATTTCCGCATTCGGTGAGACATCCGTCCCGTTTGCGAGTGCAAAGATAAGCAGGTTTTACGTTTCTGCAAACTTTTCGCAATAAATTTTCATCGCCTCGACCTCCTCCCTGCCGAACCAGCGGATGGACGCATCCCGCCGGAACCAGGTCAACTGCCGTTTGGCATACCGGCGCGAGTTGCGCTTGATCAGTTCCACCGCCTCCTCCAGCGTACCGTGCCCTTCCAGAAAGGCGAACAGTTCCTGATACCCCACAGTCCGCAACGCATTCAAATGACGCAGCGGAAACATCCGCTCGGCCTCCGCCAACAGGCCGGCCTGCATCATGGCATCCACCCGCCGGTTGATCCGGTCGTACAACTCCTCACGGGGCGTATCGATGCCCAACTTCACAATCCGGAACGGACGCTCACGCTGCACCCCCTTCCGCTGGGCCGAATAGGGTTGCCCGGTCAGCCGGCACACCTCCAGCGCCCGCAGCACGCGGGCCGGATTGTTGCGATCAACCGCTGCCCAATAGACCGGATCCAGCTGCTTCAGTTCCTCCACCAGTGCCGGCAATCCCTCCCGGAGCAACCGCTCCTCCAAGGCTTGCCGCAACGCCGGATCGGCCTGGGGCAAGGGGTCGAAGCCGTTGCAGAGCGCATCCACGTACAGCCCCGAGCCACCGACGGCAATGACATGGTCGTGGTCGGCAAACAACCGTTCGAGCAACGCCAGAGCCTCGACCTCGAAACGCCCCGCATTGTAATCGTCCGACACGTCGCGGTCGGCAATGAAGTAGTGGGTAGCGGCCGCCAGTTCCTCTGCCGACGGCTGGGCCGTACCGATGGCCAGACCACGGAACACCTGTCGCGAATCGGTCGAGAGGATCGGAGCATGGAGCCGCTGCGCCAACTGCACGGCCACCGCCGTCTTGCCCGATCCAGTCGGCCCTACAATGACGACCAGCGTCCCTCTGCGATCAGTACTCATCCGAATAGCTGTCGTCCTCGGCCCCTTCGAAATCGGCAAATTCGGCCATCATGTCGCCGAACGGATCCTCCTCATCCTCTTCGTCAAGCAGGCCGTTCTCAGCCCCTTCGGGCAGCTCGCCCTCCGACAACAACACCCGGGGATAGCTCTCCCCTTCCGCTTCCCGGCCGAAATCGGCAATCGACAGGTAGAGCGACCGTCCGGACAACAGATCGAAGACGAAAATCAGACGCGAGGCCCCCGCCGCGGCCAGTTCGTCGAGCCGCACATCCTCCATGGGCTGCGCATCCACACTCTCCTCATCGTCGAACATGTCGGTCAGCGTATATTCCTGCAGCTTGTTCCACCGCTCGTTGGCCGTAAAGAACGAACAGAAATTCGACCGGTCCAGGCCGAGATCCCGGCAGATCGTATCGTGCAACTGCAACAAATCCGTATTGGAGGGCACCTCGTACTCCCGCACGAAGTTGTCGGATTCGTCGCTCAACATTCTCAATTTGAAAATCATCGTTATCCCGTTTTTGATACTCTGCCGCCGCAATCCGTTGCGGCGACTCTACAAATGTACTATTTTCTGCGCAGTTGCCGCCTCTCCGTCGGCACAAAGAAAGGCTGCCGACACGCATGCCGGCAGCCTTTTCAATTGGTTTTCCGTGATCCGCGTGCCGATCAGAAGACGTCGTGCAGCAGAACAGTTTGGGTCCGGTCGGGACCTACCGACAGGACGGCCACCTTGATGCGGGTCAGTTCCTCGATCTTGCGCACATAATTCTTGGCAGCCTCGGGCAGTTCGTCGAAGCTCCGGATGCCGGAGATGTCCTCCTTCCAGCCGGGCATCTCGACGTAGATCGGCTTGCAGCGCTCGAACTGCGGAATCGTGGCCGGCATCGTCTCGATGCGCCGACCGTCCAATTCGTAAGCCACGCAAATCTTCACCGTGTCCAGCCCCGAAAGCACATCGAACAGCATCAGGGCCAGGTAGTCGATGCCGCTCACGCGACGGGTGTGATTCAGCACGACGGCGTCCAGCCAGCCCACCCGACGAGGACGTCCCGTTACGGTACCGTACTCGTGACCCCGTTCGCGGATATTGTGCGCGATTTCGCCCTCCAGTTCCGTCGGGAAGGGACCCTCGCCCACACGGGTCGTATAGGCCTTGCAGACACCGATCACATTGTCCACGTAACGCGGTGCGATACCCGTATTCTGCGGTACGCTCGATGCCGTGGGGCTCGACGAGGTAACATAGGGATAGGTGCCGTGGTCAATGCACAGCATTACGCCCTGCGCTCCTTCAAAGAGCACGCGCGACCCCTTTTCGATCTCCTCGTTGATGAGGACCGACGTGTCGCAGATGTATTTGCCGAGCCGGCGGCCCAGCTCCATGTACTGCGCATAGATCGTATCGAACGACATGGGCTCGCAGCCGTACATGGCCAGTTCGCGGTTTTTGATCTCCAGCGCATCGCGCAGCCGGGAGGCGAAATAATCGCCGTCGAGCAGATCGCCCATCCGGATGCCGATCCGGTCGTACTTGTCGGAATAGGCCGGACCGATACCCTTCTTGGTGGTACCGATCTGCTTGCCTCCCTTCAGGGATTCCGCCGCACCGTCCAGCACGGAGTGGTAAGGCATGACGACAGCCGCCCGGTCGGAGATGAACAGTTTGTAATCCTTCACGCCGCGCGACTCGAGCGTCTCCAGTTCGCTCACCACGCTCACCGGATTGACCACCATACCGTTGGCCATCACGTTCTTGATGTGCGGGTTGAAGATACCCGACGGAATGCTCTGCAAGGCATAGCGTTGGCCGCCGAATTCGATCGTGTGACCGGCATTGTTACCGCCCTGGTAGCGCACGACCACATCGGCCTGCTGGGCGAAATAGTCGGTGATTTTGCCTTTTCCCTCGTCTCCCCATTGGGTTCCGACGACAACCAACCTGTTCTTCATATCGAATGTTGTGTAGTCTGCGTTGATTTGTTATTTGACGCCTGCGCGGTTGTAGATGTAGTCCACGTTCTTCATGTAGTAGTCGAGCGTGAAGCAGCCGTCCAGCTCCTCGGGCGTCAGGTAGCGCATCACCTCCGGACTTTCGCGCAACAGCTCCTGGTAGTCGCGGCGTTCGCTCATGGCCCGCATGGCAATCGGCTGCACCGTATCGTAAGCCTGCTCTCGCGAGAGGCCCTTGCCGATCAGCGCATTCATCACACGCTGGGCAAAGATCACGCCGCGGGTACGGTAGATGTTCTCCAGCATCACGTCGGGGAAAACGGTCAGGTTCTCCAGCACGCCGCGGAAACGGTTGAGCATGTAGTCAAGCAGCATCGTCGAATCGGGCAGAATGATACGCTCGGTGGCCGAGTGGGAAATATCACGCTCGTGCCACAGGGCCACGTTCTCGTAGAAGGTCACCATGTAACCGCGCATCACGCGGGCGCAGCCGGTGATGTTCTCGCTGCTGATCGGGTTGCGTTTGTGGGGCATGGCGCTCGAACCTTTCTGTCCCTTGCTGAACGCCTCCTCCACCTCGTGCACCTCGGTGCGCTGGAGGTTGCGCACCTCGAAGGCCATCTGCTCCAGCGAAGCGGCGATCACGGCCAGCGTAGCCATGTAGTAGGCATGCCGGTCGCGCTGGATGACCTGCGTCGAGACGTTGGCGCTCTGAATGCCCAGCTTCTCGCACACGTAATCCTGAATGAAAGGCGGAATATTGGCGAAGTTGCCCACCGCACCGCTCAGCTTGCCCACCTCGATGTTGCGGGCGGCCTCCTTGAAACGGGCCAGGTTGCGCATCATCTCCTCATGCCACAGCACCCATTTCAGACCGAAGCAGGTGATGTCGGCGTGAATGCCGTGCGTACGGCCGATGCAGGGGGTATTCTTGAACCGCAGCGCCTGTTTGCGCAGCATCTCGATGAAGTCCTCGATATCCTTGAGCAGAATCGCATTGGCCTGCTTGATGATGTAGCCGTTGGCCGTATCCACCACATCGGTGCTGGTCAGTCCGTAGTGCACCCACTTGCGCTCCTCGCCCAGCGTCTCGCTGACGGCACGCGTGAAGGCCACTACATCGTGATGGGTCTGCTCCTCGATCTCCTTGATCCGGTCTATGCTGAACGAAGCCTTCTCCCACAGCTTGGCGACATCCTCCTTGGGAATGACGCCCAGCTCGCTCCACGCCTCGGCGGCGAGGATCTCGACTTTCAGATAGGCCTCGAATTTTTTCTGTTCGGTCCATACGGCCCGCATGGCAGGCCTACTGTATCTCTCAATCATAACTGCATTGTTTTGACAGGATACAAAGATACCACTTTCGCCCCGGATTCCCTCCATCCGCCGGATCAATTCTGCAAATATTTTCTTCCGCACGTCCGCCCATGCGTTCCTCTCTTCCCTTTTCCGCTCACCCTGAATCCGTTTCCGGTCGGTCGCCCCCGTCCCGGAGGTTGCAGCCCCGCCTGTACGGAGCATTTTTTCGCCATCGACCGGGAGGAAAGTTTTGGTAAATCGTTTTTCTTTTCTATATTTGCATCCGCATTTGGCAATCAAGCCCGGAAAGATGGGTGAGTGGCTGAAACCACCAGTTTGCTAAACTGACGTACGGGAATTCCTGTACCGGGGGTTCGAATCCCCCTCTTTCCGCCAAAGAAAAAGCCGGTTCTGCATAGCGTAGAACCGGCTTTCTTCGTTTTTTCGTGCGCCGCGACGTTACGACCGCTCCCCCGTCGGCATCACCGCCCGCTGCGCGAGTCGGTCAAACAGAGCCGCCCGATAGCTGTCCGAAATCGGAATATACTCCTTGCCGAAGACTATGCGGTTGCGTTCAATGATCCGGATGGCATCCAGCCGCACGATGAAGGAACGGTGCACCCGCACGAAATCGTCGGCCGGCAGCTGCGCCTCCATGGCCTTGAGGCTGATGAGCGAGAGCACGGGCTGCGCCTCCCCCTCCACATGGATCTTCACATAGTCCCGCCACCCCTCGACATAATTGATCCGTCCGAGTTCGATCTGCTGCAGGCGATACTCCGTCTTGACAAAAATGCGCTGCGGCTTCGGTGCTGCGGCCGGTGGTTCCACTCGGTTGTCCCGGGTTTCGGCCCGGTCGCGGATCTCGAACCACGCCAACGCCTTGTTGGCCGCCTCCAGAAAATCGGCATAGTCGATCGGTTTGAGCAGATAGTCGATCGCATTGACCCGGAAGCCTTCCACCGCATAGCGGCTGAAGGCCGTCGTAAAGATGACGCGCGTGGTGGCGGGCAGCATGCGCGCCAACTCCATGCCGTTCAGTCCAGCCATCTGAATATCGCAGAAAAGCAGATCGACCGGCTGTTCCCTCAAAGCCTCGAACGCTGCCGAGGCGCTGCCGTAGGAGCCGCAAAGTTCCAGAAACGGCGTCTTGCGCACATAACTCTCCATCAGTTCGACGGCCAACGGCTCGTCGTCGATCACAACACAACGCAACTTCATGCTTCATACAAATCTATGGTCAACAGGGCCTCATACGTTTCCGTCCCCACCGGTCCGCAGACAAACCGGTACCGGCCGGGATAGAGCATCTCCAGCCGCCGGGTCAGGTTCTGCAGGCCGATACCCGACCCGCTGTGATCCGACTCCGCCGTCTTGGGAAATGCGCTGTTGCGGATGCGGCAGGTCAGCCGCCCCTCCTGCTCGGCAATTTCGATCGCGATCCAGGAGGGCTGATCGTTGCTGACACCGTGCTTGAACGCATTCTCGACCAGCGAAATGAAGAGCAGCGGCGCAATCGGGGCCGACGACGGCTCCTCGGGCAAAACGACGGTAAGCTCCACATGACGAGGCAGCCGCAGACGCATCAGTCCGATGTAGTCGCGCAGGAAACGGATCTCCTCGCTCAACGGCACCGTCGCCTGGCTGCTGTCGTAGAGCACGTAGCGCAGCATCCGGCTCAGATCATGCACGGCCTGCTGGGCGCGCACGGGATCGATCTGAATCAGCGAATAGATGTTGTTGAGCGTATTGAACAGGAAATGGGGATTGAGCTGACTCTTCAGGTTCTGCAGTTCGGCTTCGGTATGGGCATGTTCCAACTGCTGGCGGGCCGCTTCGGTACGATACCAGCTGCCCGTCATCCGGACCGCCACGCTGGCGCCGACGACCAGCAGATAGAGGACGGCATTGTGCACGAAGAAACGGAGATGATCCTGCCAACCGGCCGGTACGGGATGCGTGGGAGCTTCCGACGGCACGAACACATGGCGCAGCAACAGACCGACTCCCCACATGACCACCACGACGAGCAACAGATTGCACAGCAGAAAGCGGCCGATGCGACGCGTGGACAGGAAGCGGTCGATCAGTCCGAAGTAATTGACATAAAAGACGACGATGAACGACAGCGGCACCAGCAGCGCACGCAGGTAGTCGCCGCCCCCCATCATGGGGCGGTCGGGTCCCATGACGAACAGGGGCATGCCGAGCACCACGGCCCAGGCCGTCAGATGAATCAGCCACCCGGAATGTTTTGCCTGCAACACTGCCATATACACAAATGTAGCGATTCTTGCGGATTATTCGTAACGGATGGCTTCGATCGGATCGAGTCGGGCCGCCTTCTGTGCGGGATACCAGCCGAAGAAGACGCCCGTAAGCGTACATACGGCAAAGGAGAGGATGACACTCCAGGGCTGAATGTAGATCGGGAAGGCCGCCACGACCTTGACCACGATCGCCGCCCCGATGCCGAAGAGCACCCCGATCAGACCGCCGGTCACGCTGATGAGGATCGATTCGATCAGGAACTGGGCCAGAATGTCGCGCCCCTTGGCCCCGATCGACATGCGCAGACCGATCTCGCGCGTGCGTTCCGTAACGGAAACATACATGATGTTCATGATGCCGATGCCGCCGACCAGCAGCGAAATGCCCGCTACGGCCGCCAGCAGGACAGTCATCATGTCGGTCGTGGAGGTGAGCATCGAGGAGAGCTCCTGCTGGGAACGGATCGAGAAGTCGTCCTCGTCGGTCGCCTTGAGCCGATGGTTGGTCCGCAGAATGTCGGCAATTTCATCAATCGCCTCCTCCGTATAGCTTTCGCTCAGGGCCGAGCAGATGATCTCCTGCAGGTGGGTGATGGCCAGAATACGTTTCTGGACAGTCGTGTAGGGGGCAATGATCAGGTCATCCTGGTCCATGCCCATGCTGTTGTAGCCCTTGCTCTCCAGCACGCCGACGATACGGAACGGGATGGTGCCGAAACGGATCACCTTGCCGATCGGGTTTTCCCCGTCGGGGAAGAGTTCGTCCACCACCGTCTGTCCCACCAGACACACCTTGGCGGCTACCCGAATATCCTGATCGGTAAAGGGTTCGCCGTCGGCCACCCGGTAGCGGCGAATCTCGAGGTAGTCGAGATTGACCCCGTAGACCGTCGTCGGCGTATTGTTCGCTCCGTACACCGCCTGTCCGGCACTGTTGACCGCCGGCGACACGTAGCTGACATAGCGGGTCTTGTCCCGGATATCTTCAAAATCCTGCAGCTTGAGCGATTCCATGTCGTCCGCATCCAGCCGCACGCCGCCCCGCATGTCACCGCCCGGATGGATCATGATCATGTTCGAGCCCATCTCGCTGATCTCGGCCTGGATGCTCTTCTTCGAGCCCTGGCCGATGGCCAGCATGGTGATGACGGAGGCTACGCCGATGATGATGCCCAACATGGTCAGGAATCCGCGCAGCTTGTTGTTGCTGAGCGCCTTGACGGCAATCTTGAATAAATTGGCAAAGTTCATGTTCTACTCCTCCGGTTTAGGCAGCTGCGCCAGCGCCTCGGCCGCGTTCAGCACCTGTGTGTTGCGTACGTCCGCCGTGACGCGTCCGTCCCTCAACGTAATGTTGCGGCTGCTGTACTGGGCGATCTCGGGGTTGTGGGTCACGAAGATGATCGTGCGCCCCTGGGCATGGAGCTGCTGAAAGAGCACCAGCACCTCGAAACTGGTACGCGTATCGAGGTTGCCGGTCGCCTCGTCGGCCAGAATGACCGCCGGATTGTTCACCAGCGCCCGGGCAATGGCCACACGCTGCATTTGTCCGCCCGACATCTGGTTGCTCTTGTGTAGCAGCCGGTCCCCCAGGCCGACCGCTTTCAGCGCCTCGACCGACCGGGCATACCGTTCGGCTGCCGAACAGGAAGGATTGTACATGAGCGGCAGTTCGACATTTTCGATGGCCGTCGTCTTCGGCAACAGATTGTAGTTCTGGAACACGAAACCGATCTTTCGGTTGCGCAGCGTGGCCCGCTGGTTCTTGTCCATCGTGCTGACCGCCACCCCGTCGAGGTAATACTCGCCCGAGGTGGGCGTATCCAGACACCCCAGGGTATTCAACAAGGTGGACTTGCCCGACCCGGACGTACCCATGATGGTCACGAACTCCCCTTCGTCGATCGAGAACGACACCCCGCGCAGGGCATGTACGATTTCGTCCCCGACCCGGAAGTCTCGGCCGATGTTCTCCAAACGAATGACCTCTTTTTTCATGGCTATTTCTTGTTGTTTCCACCTCCGGGAGGGGTCGGCATGAACGGGCTGCGTTCGGCCGCCCCCGTTGCGGCAGGTTTCTGGGCAGCCGTCAGGCCGACCGCCACCTCTTCGCCGTCCGTCAATCCCTCTAGGACGGCGGTACGGTCACCGCTCGCCACGCCGCACCGGATGTTGCGTACGGACAGCGCAGCCCCCTCCTTGACCTACACCTGACGGGTGCCGCTCGGGGCCTGTTCCGTATCGGGCCGGAACGTCACACCGATCTCGGACAGCAACTCCTCGTCCGGCACGAAGCGCAGCGCTTTCGTGGGGACCGTCAGCATGTTCTCCTGCTCGAAGGTATAGATCGTCACATTGGCGGTCAGACCCGGCTTCAGTTTCAGATCGGGATTGTAGGCCGTAATGACCACCTCGTAGGTGACCACGCTCGATTCGGTCGTGGCCTCCAGCCGCACCTGCTCGACCGTACCGGTAAACGTATCGTCCGGATAGGCATCGACCGTAAATTCGACCCGCTGCCCCTCCTTGACCTGCCCGATGTCGGCCTCGTCGACGTCGGCAATCACCTGCATCTGCGTCAGGTCGTTCGCAATGGTAAAGAGCGTAGGGGTCTCAAAACCGGCCGCCACGGTCTGCCCTTCCTCCACGGCCCGGCTGATCACCACGCCGTCGATCGGCGAAGTGATCGTGGCATACTCCAGATTCTGACGCACCCGCACGATATCGGCCTGATTGCGCTGGTAGGTGTTGCGCGCCGTCTCGTACATGTAGAAGGCCTGATCGTATTCCGAATCGCTCACCAGCCCCTTTTCGTAGAGGGTCTTGGTACGCGTGTACTCCTTGAGCCGGTACTCGTACTCGGTCTTGCTGCTGGCCAGATCGGCCTGCGACGACTCCAATTCGGCCTCCAGCGTCACCTTGTCCATCTCGGCAATCAGCTGTCCGGCCTTCACCACATCGTTGTAGTCGACGTAGAGCCGGTCGATGATACCCGACACCTGCGTACCGACCTCCACCTCCGTGACCGGCTCCACCGTACCGGTGGCCGTCACCGAGTTGCGCACGGTCATCCGTTCCACCGGCGCCGTCTCCAGCATGATCGCGTCCTTCCGGCCGGGACGCAGCACGAGCCACAGCACGAGTGCGGCTACCGCAACCGCCGCCAGCATGCCGATCGTCCTTTTCGTTTTCCTTGTCATGTTCTTATGCGATTTTATTGGATTTCATTTCCCTGATAGATGTCGAGCAGATTCAGATTCATCAGCGCCATGTATTTCGCCTGCAGCACCTCCTGACGGGCCGCCGTGAGTTCGTTCTGCGCCGTAATCAGTTCGACCGTATTCTTCATGCCTACCCGGAACTGTTCGTCGGTCAGGTCATAGCTCTGCTGGGCATAGCGCTGTTTCTCCACGGCAGCCACATACTGCGACTGGGCCGACACCGCATCCAGATAGGCCGACTCGACTTCGCGCAGCAGCGTCTTCTCCAGATCGAGCTGCGAGAGGCGGCTGTTCTCCACAGCCAGCCGGGCCTTGTTGACGGCCGTACGGTTCTGACGGTTGGAGAAAATCGGGATGCTGATCGTCAGGCCCAGACTCTCGTTGAAGCGGTTCCACACCTGCGTGCCGGTCTGCTGGTTTTCGCCGGAAATGTGGCCGGTGCCGAGGCTTGCCGTGAGCGACACCGAGGGCCAATACCCCGCCTGCGCCTGCTTCACATCCAGTTCGGCCGCCTCAACGGCCAGCGCCCCCCGGGCGATCTCCGGCATCGTTTCCAGCGCCTTGTCATAAATGGCCGCCTTGTCGGGCAGCATCCGCATCACCTCCGCATAGCTCCGGTCGGGCGACACCACCTCGATCTCATCCATGATGTCCAGTTCGAGCAGCTGCTTGAGCTGCAGCTTGCAGTCGTCGAGCGTTGCCTGCGCCGCCACCACCTGGTAGCGGTCGGAGGCAAGCTGGCTCTCCAGCTGGGCCAGATCCACCTTGCTGATCGAACCGGCCTGCAGCATCTGCTCGGCCCGGTCGCGCTGCGCAGACGACACCTCGACCGTACTCCGCGCCACCTCCACCGCCTCCAGCGCATAGAGGGTCTGCATGTAGGCCTGCACGATGGCAATGCGGATATCGTTGGCTGTTTCATCCACCGTCAGGGCATCCATCCGGTTCTGGGTCTGCTGGCGCTGCAATGCCGTGCGCAGCCGCCCGCCCTCGAAAACCGTGATGCCGGCCGTTATGCCGTAGGTTCCCGTATAGCTGTTGTTGTCGACCGCCTCCGCCGAGGGATAGTTCGTCAACGCCTGCGTCGTCGAGGCCGACAGCGAAGGCAGCATGGCCGCCCTGGCCGCTTCCGTGTCCTCCAGGCCGGAGAGGTGGTCGTTACGGCTCTGCTGGAGTTGAATGTTGTTCTCCAGCGCATAGTCCAGACACTCCTGCAGCGTCCACCGCTTCGGCAGGTCCTGTGCGGCTGCCGTCTGCCAGCCGAGCAGCCAGGCGCCGAGTATGAGCAAGATTCGTTTCATCGTCTTCGGATTTGCCGTAAACTTACGGCCTGCACGACGCCTGCGCAATCCGAATCGACAGAGAGCCTCCTTTCATCGACCGAAACCGCCGGGCGGCCGACGAATGACCCCACCCCCGAGGGCTGGTTGCGGCAACAAAAAAAACGAGGGAAACTCCGGCAAACCGGAATTTCCCTCGTTCATTGCAGGGTCAGACCGCTACTTGAAGGTCACCAGCGACTGGCCCGTCATCTCGGCCGGCTGCGGCAGCCCCATCAGCGCCAGTACGGTCGGCGCCACATCGGCCAGCACGCCGTTGCGCACCGAAGCCACCCGGTCGGAAACCACGATGATCGGCACCGGATTGAGCGAATGCGCCGTATTGGGCGTGCCGTCCGGATTGATGGCATTGTCGGCATTGCCGTGATCGGCAATCACCACCACCTCATAGCCGTTCTTCTTGGCCGCCTCGATCACCTCGCCGGCACATTGGTCCACCGCCTTCACGGCCTTCACGATCGCATCGTACACGCCCGTGTGGCCCACCATGTCGCCATTGGCGAAATTCAGCGCGATGAAATCGAAACGTCCCGTATTCAAGGCGCCCACCAGGGCATCCTTCACCTCGTAGGCACTCATCTCCGGCTTCTGGTCGTAGGTATCCACCTTCGGCGAAGGAATCAGAATGCGCTCCTCATTGACGAATTTATCCTCGCGACCGCCGTTGAGGAAGAAGGTGACATGGGCATATTTTTCGGTCTCGGCAATGCGCAGCTGGGTCAGCCCCAGCGAAGCGACATATTCGCCGATCGTATTCTTGACATTCTCCTTGTCGAACAGGATGTGCACGCCCTTGAACTTGGCATCGTAGGGCGTCATGGTGCAGTAGTAGAGCGGCAGGGTGTGCATGCCGGCATCGGGCATGTCCTCCTGCGTCAGCACGATGGTCAGCTCCTTGGCCCGGTCGTTGCGGAAGTTGAAGAAGATGACCATGTCGCCCTCCTGCAGGGTGCCGATCGCCTCGTCGTGGTCGTCCACCGCCACGATCGGCTTGATGAACTCGTCCGTGATGCCGTTGTCATACGATTTGCGCACCGTAGCCACCAGATCGGTCGACTTCTCGCCCACGCCGTTGACCAGCTGGTCGTAAGCCACCTTGATACGCTCCCAGCGCTTGTCGCGATCCATGGCATAGTAACGGCCGATGATCGAAGCGATCTTCACGTTGGTACCGTAGATGTGACGCTGCAACTGTTCGATGAAGCCCTTGCCGCTCATCGGGTCGGTATCACGGCCATCCATGAAGCAGTGCACGAACGCATCGTGAATGCCGTACTCCTGCGCGATGTCGCACAGTTTGAAGAGATGGTCAAGCGAGCTGTGTACGCCGCCGTCCG
The DNA here is from genome assembly GCA_019116245.1 of Candidatus Tidjanibacter faecipullorum. Classification (GTDB taxonomy): domain Bacteria; phylum Bacteroidota; class Bacteroidia; order Bacteroidales; family Rikenellaceae; genus Tidjanibacter; species Tidjanibacter faecipullorum. Next base: position 16,022 of record DXCC01000031.1, on the reverse strand, counting down.
ACACCAGTCCCATGAAGTGCACCCGCACCCCCTTCTCCCTGGCGTAGGTGAAGGCGGCCTTGATTTCGGGATTTTCCATGATGGAGTTGTCGCGAATCGCCCGGTTGATCTTCACCAGATCCTGGTAAACCACGCGACCGGCTCCGATGTTGAGGTGTCCCACCTCCGAGTTGCCCATCTGTCCGTCGGGCAGACCGACATTCTCACCGTCGGTACGCAACTGTGCATGGGGATAGTGCTCCGCCAGCCCGTTCAGGTAAACGGGATGGGCGCTCCACACCACATCTCCCTTGGAATGATTGCCGATACCCCATCCGTCGAGGATCATCAGCAATACCTTATTGTGTTCCATAAATTCCGCTTGTTTTTACAATAAAACGTCGATTGACTAACGTTCCCCGCCCGCCGTTTATTTTGCGAGCTGGTCATGGATCAGCCGCAGGGCGACATCCATCGCCTCGGCGAGTCCCTCGGGCTTCTTGCCGCCGGCCATGGCGAAGAAAGGCTGACCGCCGCCACCACCCTGGATGGCCTTGGCCGCCTCGCGCACGATCTGCGACGCATTCAGGCCGCGGGCCACTACATCGTCACCCAGCACAACGGCCAGATTGACCTTGCCTTCGGCCTTCGTTCCCAGCACAATGGCAATATTGCTCAGCCGCGAGCGCAGAGCAAAGGCGATGTCGCGCAGATGATCCGGCGAGAAAGACACCTCCATGGCATGCACGATCACCTCCTCCTGAGAGGCCGATGCCGCAAATTCGGCCATCATCCGATCGGCCAGTCCGGCAATCTTCTCCTTGACCAGCGCCTCGGTCCGCTGCTTGAGTTCGGCATTCTCGTCAAAGAGCTTCTTGACCGACTGCACGATCGACGGGCTGTTGAGCAGCTGCTGTACATTCTGCATCGTATCCTGCATCAGATAGACCATCTCCTCGGCCTTCTCGCCGGTCACGGCCTCGATGCGGCGTACGCCGGCCGAAATGGCGCTCTCGGAGACAATCCGGAAATAACCGATGTTACCCGTAGCCGAAGCGTGCGTACCGCCGCAGAGCTCGATCGACGAGCCGAAACGGATCGTACGCACCACCTCACCGTATTTCTCGCCGAAGAGCATCATGGCTCCCTGCTTGCGGGCCTCCTCGATGGTGCTGTTGCGATTCTCCTCGAGGGGATAGTTGGCGCGGATCATGGCGTTCACCATGCGCTCCACTTCGCGGAGCTGTTCGGGGGTTACCTTCTGGAAATGCGAAAAGTCGAAACGCAGGTAGTCGGGATTGACGAGCGAACCCTTCTGCTCGACGTGCGTGCCCAGCAGGCGGCGCAGGGCGTGATGCAGCAGGTGGGTTGCCGAGTGGTTGTTGGCCGAAGCCGTACGGCGCTTCTCATCCACCACGGCCACGAAAGCTGCCGAGGGATCCTCCGGCAGCCGTTCGGCAATGTGCACCGTCAGGTTGTTGTCCTTCTGGGTATCGACGATGGCGATGCGCTCCTGCTCGCTCTCGATGTAGCCGCAGTCGCCCACCTGACCACCCGAATTGCCATAGAAAGGCGTCTGGTCGAATACCAGCTGGTAGAAGGTCTTGCCCTTGGTCGTCACACGACGGTAACGCGAAATGCGCACATCGGCCGTCAGCGTGTCATAGCCCACGAAACGGCTCTGCACGATCGGATAGAGCTCCACCCAGTCGTCCGTATCGACGGCGGCGGCATTGCGCGAACGGGCCTTCTGAGCCGCCAGTTCCTTCTCGAAACCGGCCATGTCCACCGTCATGCCGTTCTCGCGCGAGATCAATTCGGTCAGGTCGATCGGGAAACCGTAGGTATCGTAAAGCAGGAAGGCATCCTTGCCGCTGATTTCGGTGATACCCTCGGCCTTGGAGCGGCGCACCACGCCGTCGAGCAGGTTGATGCCCGTGGCCAGGGTACGCAGGAAGGCGCTCTCCTCCTCCTGGATCACACTGATGATCAGGTTCTTCTGGGCCAGCAGTTCGGGATACTGACCGCCCATCTGTTCGGCCAGCGTATCGACCAGCCGGCAGATGAAAGGTTCGTTGAAACCGAGGTAGGTGTAACCGTAGCGGACGGCACGACGCAGGATGCGGCGGATCACATAACCGGCCTTCACGTTGGAAGGCAGCTGGCCGTCGGCAATCGAGAAGGAGATGGCGCGCAGGTGGTCGGCTACCACACGCATGGCCACATCGCACATGGCATCCTCGCCGTAACGCTTGCCCGACATCTCGGCAATGCGCCGGATGAGCGGCTGGAAGACATCGGTATCGTAGTTGCTCTGGACGCCCTGCATGATCATGCACAGACGCTCGAAGCCCATGCCCGTATCCACGTGGTGGTGGGGCAGCTCCTCCAGCGAGCCGTTCGCCTTGCGGTTGAACTGCATGAAGACCAGGTTCCAGATCTCGATCACCTGCGGGTGGTCGCGGTTGACCAGTTCCCGGCCGGGTTTGGCGGCCCGCTCCTCGTCCGAACGCAGATCGTAGTGAATCTCGCTGCAGGGACCGCAGGGACCCGTATCGCCCATCTCCCAGAAGTTGTCCTTCTTGTTGCCCTTCAGAATGCGGTCTTCGGGCAGGAAACGTTTCCAGTATTCATAGGCATCGCTGTCGAACGGCACGCCGTCCTCCTCGCTACCCTCAAATACGGTGGCATAGAAGCGGTCTTCGGGCAGACCGTACACCTTGGTCAGCAACTCCCAGGCCCATTCGATGGCCTCTTTCTTGAAATAGTCGCCGAAGGACCAGTTGCCCAGCATCTCGAACATGGTGTGGTGGTAGGTATCGCGGCCCACTTCGTCCAGGTCGTTGTGCTTGCCCGACACGCGCAGACATTTCTGCGCATCGGCCGCACGCGGATATTTGGCCGGACTGTTGCCGAGGAAAATATCCTTGAACTGGTTCATGCCGGCGTTGGTAAACATCAGCGTCGGGTCGTTCTTCACCACCATCGGAGCCGACGGGACGATCGTGTGTCCCTTGCTCCGGAAAAATTCCAGAAAGGTCTCCCTTATCTTATTCGCTTCCATGGTATCTGTATACTTTTTCGATTTTTGATTCCGTTATTGTGTTGCCGTTTCCGATAAAGGTTGCGACAAAAGAGGTTGTAAAAGTACGTAATTTCGCTTAATTTTGTACGATACAGTTTCTTAAAAAGCATTCGGACGCCGTTTTACGCGATCATGGTACGTTTTCCATTCAGCCCCCGACACGCCGCTGCAGCCGGCGCCTCCGACGGAGAACCCCTGCGCCTGCACATCTATCGCCTGTTGCGCAAGGGACTGGTGGTCATCATCGTGGTCTGCATCGTCAACCTGATCTTCTCGTTCGTCTTCCGCACGCCGAAGGCCAACCGCATCGCCGCCGAACGCGACGAACTGCTGCTGCGCATGGAAGCACTCGACGACCGCATCCGGGCTGCCCAGCTCCGCGTCGACGAACTGCACGCCCGCGACGTGAATGTCTACCGGCCGCTCTTCGGCGTCGATTCGCTCCACATTGCGGGCATCTACACCTCCTATCCCGATTCGGTCTACCGCTCCCTGGCCTCCCGCCCGTTCGGTGACCGCATCGTCGCCAGCTGGCAGACACTCGACGCCCTCACGCGCCGACTCTACCTCCAGTCCCGCTCGCTGGACACGCTCCAGCTCATGGCCTCCGACAAGGAGAAGATGGCAACGGCCATACCGGCCATCTGGCCGATCGACAAGCGCAACCTGCGCAACAGCCTCGGCGCATACGGCGGCCGTTTTCACCCCATCTACAAACGCTACATCAAACACGAAGGGCTCGACATGCCGGCCCATATCGGCGATCCGGTCTATGCGACCGGCAACGGTGTGGTCCGTTCGGTCGACAACGGACTGCGCAGCCGGGGCTACGGCAAGCAGATCCTGATCGACCACGGCTTCGGCTACCAGACCCGCTATGCCCACCTCTCGCGCATCGACGTCCGTCCCGGCCAGGAGATCCGGCGCGGCGAACAGATCGGCTGCGTCGGCAATACGGGCGGTTCGACCGGTGCCCACCTCCACTACGAGGTAATCTATCGGGGCCATACGGTCAATCCGATCAACTACTTCCGCCGTGACATGAGCACCGAAGACTTCGAACGCATCATCCGTTCGGCGCGTGAAACCACGTACGAACCGAACGACTAACGGCCATGAAACAGAATCGCCCCATACGCCGCCGCTCCGCCCGCCGCACCCCGAAAGAGGAACGGATCATCCGCAACACCATCAACGTACTGGTGCTGCTCGGAGCCGGCACCCTGTACTATTTCGTCTTTTCCGCCCTGTTCGACACCCCGCAGGAGCATCGCCTGCGCGAAGCCAACCGGGCTCTGGAGCGCAGCTACGACGAACTGGAGGAGCGCCTGGATGCGATCGAAACCGTCCTCGGCAACGTCGAGGCACGTGACCGGAACGTCTTCAACATCATGTTCGAATCCGACCCGGACACCACCGACCTGGTCCGTTCCCAGCAGGAGCGGAGCCATCGGCTGGCCTCCTCCAATGCCGAACTGGGCGCTTCGGTCCGGCGGCGTACCGAAGGGTTGACGAGCGCCATCCGCCACCTCTACGGCACCATGGCCGCAGCAGCCGACACGGCGGCCGTCAAAGGTCCGGACCGAACCAACCACATTCCGGCCATCCAACCGGTCATCAATGACAACCTGACATTTCTCACCGCCGCCTTCGGCCTGCGCATCCACCCCTTCTACCGCAGTCTGGTCCAGCACAACGGCGTCGATTTCACGGTGCCGGAGAATTCACGCGTCTTCGCCACCGCCGACGGCCGGGTGACCGACGTATCGCGCAATTCGACCTCGGGCATCACCATTACCATCGACCACGGCAACGGCTACAAGACCCGCTACTGCCATCTGAACAAAGCCCTGGTCCGCTCGGGCGAAAACATTACCCGGGGCGACATCATCGCCCTGTCGGGCAACACCGGTCTCTCGCTCCTGCCCCACCTCCACTATGAGGTGATCCACAACGGCAAGCCAGTCGATCCGCTGCACTATTTCTTCCTGGAGCTCACTCCGGAGGAGTACCGTCAGCTCATCCGCATCGCCCGCAGCGGCATGCAGTCATTCGACTGATCCGCCTCTGCGGCTGCCGGACGTTCCCTTTACCCGTCTGCATGGCTCCACAATGCCGCCCCGCGTCCATCATCGGACGCGCCGATCCACCCTGTCCTGCACATTCTGTCTGCTGGCCCGGCCTCATTGAACGCCGTACCATAAATTGCCCCGCCGACCGTATCGCTCCTGTTACCACAGATAGTCTGTCCGCTGTCCTTTGACTATCCCGCCCCCGACGGGCCGATAAGCACTTGGGCATAAGGACACGGGCACATCTCCGGTTCCGGCCGGTGCTCCTCCGCTTCCGGCAGAGCACAAAAAAGCCGGAGCGGAAAATCCGCTCCGGCCCAAAGTTTACGGAATCGTGTCCGAACTATTTCACCGGCTCGAGCTGAACGGTGAAGTGACGCATCAGTTCGGCCTCCCAAACGATCTTCACACCCTTGGTGATCTGCTCTCTTCTATCGTAAACGTTCTTCAGAGCGACAGCGATCACATCCATGTGGTTGTTGGTGTACACACGACGCGGAATAGCCAGACGGAGCAGGTCGAGACCGCCGAAACGGTTCTCACGCGTTACCGGGTCACGGTCGGCGAGGATGTAACCGATCTCGCAGCCACGGATACCGGCCTCGAGGTAGAGCTCTACGGTCAGGGTCTGAGCCGGGAACTGCTCCTTCGGAACGTGGGTCAGGATCTTGGAGGCATCCACGAAGATGGCGTGACCACCGGCAGGACGCTGGTAGGGAATGCCAAACTCATCGAGACGTTTAGCCAGATACTCAACCTGTTTGATACGGGTCTCGAGGTTGTCGAACTCGGTGTTCTCATCCAGACCGACAGCCAGAGCGTCCATATCACGGCCGTTCATACCGCCGTAGGTCAGATAACCCTCGAACGGGATGCAGTAGCATTTTGCACCCTCATACCAGTCCTCCCAACGGGTAGCGATGAAACCGCCCATGTTGACGATACCGTCCTTCTTGGCGCTCATGGTCATACCGTCAGCCAGCGAGAACATCTCCTTGGTGATCTCCTTGATGGTCTTGTCGGCATAGCCTTCCTCACGGGTCTTGATGAAGTAGGCATTCTCGGCGAACCGTGCGGAGTCGAATACGACACGTTTGTTATACTTGTCGGCGATGGCACGTACCTCGCGCAGGTTCTGCATCGATACGGGCTGACCGCCGGCCGTGTTGTTGGTGATCGTTACGATGATGAACGGGATCTTGTCGGCGTGCTCGGCCAGCGCTTTCTCCAGTTTCTTCGGATCTACGTTACCTTTGAACGGAATTTCGAGCTGCGTATCCTTCGCCTCGTCGATCGTGCAGTCCAGCGCGATGGCCTTGCGGCTCTCGATGTGACCCTTGGTCGTATCGAAGTGCGAGTTGCCCGGAACGATATCGCCGGCCTTTACGAGGTAGCTGAAGAGCACGTTCTCGGCAGCACGGCCCTGGTGCGTCGGGATCACGTAGGTGAAACCGGTCAGACGGGTGATGGTGTCTTTCAGACGGAAGAACGACGATGCGCCGGCGTAGCTCTCGTCACCCATCATCATGGCAGCCCACTGACGGTCGCTCATGGCACCCGTACCGGAGTCGGTGATGCAGTCGATGTAAACCTGCTCGGCCTTGAGCTGGAATACGTTGTAATGAGCCTCTTTCATCCAACGCTCACGCTCCTCGCGGGTGCTTTTGCGGATCGGCTCAACCATTTTGATTTTCCAAGATTCTGCGAATGGCAGTTCCATAAGTTCTGTTTTTAAAGGTTATTATGAATTTCGAAGTGACCGATTGATAAAATTTTAATGCGACTTGACAAATTTGAAAAAAATTTTTCTTTTCTGCAAGCGTCCGCGGAAAATAAATTGCAACGTAACCGACTGTCACTGCACGCTTTATACACCCGGTTAAAAAACGGAACAATACTTCCGATCACGTGTTGAAAAACGGAACTTCACGTACAAAACCGGAAATTCCATCCCCTGCTTCACACCGAAGGCGACCGCACGGATCAGTTACCCTGTTCACAGATGAACTTGATACGGATCAGCCGCACTTCCTCCTCGGTGTAATCGCTGCCCAGCTCCCGGATGGCCTCCTCGATGCTGTCCGTTTCAGCGTCCTCCTTGAAATAGAGATAAATGTCCTCGGCCTTGTCCTCATCAATCGTCTGTTCGATGTAATAATTGATATTCAACTTGGTACCCGAATTGACGATTGCCTCGATCTCCGTCAGCAGCTCCTCGTAGGTCAGATCCCGCGCCCGCGCAATGTCCTCGAAATCCATCTTGCGGTCGATGCTCTGAATGATGGCCACCTTGTTGCCGCTCCGGTTCACGACACTCTTGACCACCATGTCCTGCGGGCGGACAATCTCCTTCTCCTCGACGTATTTCTTGATGAGCTTGACAAATTCTGCGCCGAACTTGCGTGCCTTGCCGGCTCCCACACCGGTGATGTTCTGCATCTCTTCCAGCGTGACGGGATACTGGATGGCCATATCCTCTAGCGACGGATCCTGGAAAATCACAAAGGGGGGCAGGCTGTGTTTCTTGGCCACCTGACGGCGCAGATCCTTCAGCATGGCAAAGAGTTCGCTGTCGGCCGCCCCGTCACCGCCCCGGCCGCCCATGGCCACCGCAGCCGCTTCGTTTTCCTCCTCATCATAGTTGTGATCCAACGTAATGGAGATGTCATAGGGCTTCTCCAGGAACGCCTCACCGGCCTCATTGATGGAGAGCAGGCCGTAGTTTTCGATATTCTTGTCGATCAGTCCGAGGATCAGCGCCTGGCGGATCACCGCCCCCCAGAACTTGTCGTCGTGATCGCTTCCGGCTCCGAACCACTCCGTCGTGTTGTGGCCGTAGGACTTGATCATGGCCGTGGTGCGGCCCACCAGCAGGCTGACCAGATAGTCCATCTTGAACCGGGGTCCGATCGTCTGCAGGGCTTCGAGCATCAGCCCCATCTCCTCCTTCACGTGCACCTTGGGTTTGGGATGCACGCAGTTGTCGCAGCAGCCGCAGTTCTCCTCGGTGTACTCCTCGCCGAAATAGTGCAGCAACGTTTTGCGGCGGCACATGGAACTCTCGGCATAGGAAACCGTCTCCAGCAGCAGCAACTTGCCGATCTCCTGTTCGGCGATCGGTTTGCCCTGCATGAATTTCTCCAGCTTCTGAATATCCTTATAACTATAGAAGGTAATGCAACGTCCCTCGCCGCCGTCGCGGCCGGCACGTCCGGTCTCCTGATAGTATCCCTCCAGACTTTTCGGTATGTCGTAGTGAATCACGAAGCGCACGTCCGGCTTGTCGATGCCCATGCCGAAGGCGATGGTGGCCACAATCACATCCACCTCTTCCTGCAGGAAGGCATCCTGGTTGTGGGCCCGCGTGGCGGCATCCATGCCCGCATGATAGGGCAAGGCCCGGATGTCGTTAGCCACGAGCAGTTCGGCCAGCTCCTCGACCTTCTTGCGGCTCAAGCAATAAATGATACCCGACTTGCCGGGATTCTGCTTGACATATTTGATGATCTCACGTGCCGCATCGTTTTTGGGCCGGATTTCGTAGAACAGGTTGGGCCGGTTGAACGACGACTTGAATACGGCGGCATCGGTCATGCCGAGATTCTTCTGGATGTCCATCTGCACCTTCGGAGTCGCCGTTGCCGTCAGGGCGATCAGCGGCGCCCGGCCGATGTCGTTCATGATGGGACGGATGCGCCGATACTCCGGGCGGAAATCGTGGCCCCACTCCGAAATGCAGTGCGCCTCGTCGATGGCATAGAACGACACCTTGATCTTGCGCAGGAACGAAATGTTGTCCTCCTTGGTGAGCGATTCGGGCGCGAAGTAGAGCAGTTTGGTCCGGCCGGCCAGCACATCCTCCTTCACCTGATTGACCGCAGCCCGGTTGAGCGACGAGTTCAGGAAGTGGGCAATCCCCTCATGCTGGCTGAAGGTGCGCATGGCATCGACCTGATTCTTCATCAGGGCGATCAGCGGCGAAATGACGATCGCCACGCCGTCCATCAGCAGCGCCGGCAGCTGGTAGCAAAGGCTCTTGCCGCCGCCGGTGGGCATCAGCACGAACGTGTCCTTGCCGGCCAACACATTGCGGATGACCGCTTCCTGATTGCCCTTAAAAGTCGAGAAACCGAAATATTGTTTCAGTTTCTCATGCAACATGTCATGCAGATCGTTCATGTTCTCCTCGCTTCCTCGTTGGATCGTGATGAGTGCCTCGCGGCCGCTCCGGCAGACGCCGCAGCAGAAATCTACTGGACCCAGTAATCTTTCATAACATAAAGATATAACCTTTTTCCAATATTTACCTAACTTTGTCCAAAAGTTTTTTCAGAATTTCCATGAGACTGTACACCTCCGGACTGGTCAAGAAATACAAAACCCGCACCGTCGTCAACCACGTATCCATCGACGTCAACCAGGGCGAGATCGTCGGTCTGCTCGGTCCCAACGGCGCCGGCAAGACCACGACCTTCTACATGATCGTCGGGCTGATCAAGCCCAACGAAGGCCAGATTTTCCTCGAAGAGGAGGGCCAGACACAGGACATCACCAAACTCCCCGTCTACAAGCGCGCCCAGCTCGGCGTGGGCTACCTGGCCCAGGAGGCCTCCGTATTCCGCCACCTGAGCGTGGAGGACAACATCCGCTCGGTACTCGAAATGACCAACTACTCGAAAGAATACCAGCGCGAACGGGTCGAGAATCTGATCGAGGAGTTCCGCCTGCAGAAGGTCCGCAAGAGCAAGGGTATCCAGCTCTCCGGCGGCGAGCGGCGCCGCACCGAGATTGCCCGCGCCGTCTCCATCAACCCGAAATTCATCCTGCTCGACGAGCCCTTCGCCGGTGTGGACCCCATTGCCGTGGAGGATATCCAGAGCATTGTCCGCACGCTGAAGGACAAGAACATCGGCGTCATCATCACCGACCACAACGTTCACGAGACGCTCAGCATCACGGACCGCACCTACCTGCTTTTCGAGGGTCGGGTGCTGAAGGCCGGTTCCGCCGAAGACCTTGCCAACGACGAACAGGTCCGCAAAGTCTACCTGGGACAGGACTTCAAGCTCCGCTGATTCCCGTCCTTTTATAATATCCGCCATCTATGGACAAGACCATATCGCCTTCGCACGTATCGGGCGAAGTGCGCCCCCCCTGCTCCAAAAGCTATGCACAGCGCGCCCTGGCCGCCGCGCTGCTGAGCGAAGGCGAAACGACGCTCAGCAACATCGAACTGTGCGACGACACCCGATATGCCATGGATGTCATCACCCATCTCGGCGCCGAACTGCGCCAGACCGGCCCCACCGAGTATGTCATCCGGGGCGGACTGGCTCCGCGCACCGACCGGATCAATACGGGCGAATCGGGCCTGGCCACCCGGCTGTTCACCCCGGTAGCCGCCCTGTGCGACCGCGAAATCACCATCACCGGCAGCGGTACCATGCTGCGCCGCCCGATCGGCATGATGATCGAGCCGCTACGCAACCTGGGCGTCGAGGTCGTCTCGAACGGCTTCCTCCCCATCGCCGTTCACGGCCCGCTGCGGGGCGGCGAAACAGATGTGGACGCCCAGGTCAGTTCCCAGTTTCTGACGGGCCTGCTGATGGCCCTGCCGCTGGCGGCCGGCGACACCATTCTCCATGTCGAACAGCCCAACAGCCTGCCCTACCTGGCCGTCACGGTCGATCTGGCCGCCAAGTTCAAGATCCGCATGGAGCACAACAACTTCCGCGAGTTTTTCATCCCCGGAGGCCAGCACTACGTCCCCACCAAACTGCACATCGAAGGTGACTGGAGCAGCGCCGCCTTCATGCTCGTGGCGGGAGCCATCGCCGGCGAGGTGACCGCCAGGCCGATGAACACCCTCTCCCTGCAGGCCGACCTGGCCATCATCGAGGCCCTGACCAAGGCCGGTGCCGTCATCATCACCACGCCCAACGAGATCACCGTCCGCCACCGCGAACTGACCGCCTTCGATTTCGATGCCACGCAGCGTCCCGACCTCTTCCCCATTCTGGCGGTGCTGGCGGCCAACTGCGAGGGCGAAAGCCACATCCACGGCGTCAACCGATTGATCTACAAGGAGAGCAACCGCGCCGAAGCGATCCACACGCAATACACCCGGCTGGGCATGGACGTCTCGTTCGACGACGATGTCATGACCGTACGCGGAGGCCGCCTGAGCGGCGGTGAAGCCGACAGTTGCGGAGACCATCGCATCGCCATGGCCGCCGCCATCGCCGCGCTCTCCGCCGAAGGCCCCGTCATCATCACCAATGCTCAGGCCGTCACCAAATCCTATCCCCGGTTCTGGGACGACCTCGAACGGCTCACCACCCCGCAACAGGCATGAACACCATAGGAACAGCCCTCCGCCTCACCCTTTTCGGCGAATCCCACGGCCCGTACGTCGGCGTCGTGATCGACGGTATTCCCGCCGGCACACCGCTCGCGGCCAAGGAACTGCTCCCCGACCTGGCCCGTCGGCAGGGAGGCCGACACGCCGGCAGTACGCCGCGCGCCGAACAGGACTGTCCCCAGATCGTCTCCGGTCTGCTGAACGGCCACACGACCGGCGCGCCGCTCACCCTGCTGTTCGCCAACGGCAATCTGCACTCACAGGACTACGACACGCTGCGCCACCACTACCGCCCCTCCCATGCCGACCTGGCCGCCGCCGTCAAATACGGCGGCTACAACGACCCGCGCGGCGGCGGCATGTTTTCGGGACGCATGACCGTAGCCCTCGTGGCCGCCGGAGCCATCGCCAAGAAACTGCTGCCGGACGTCTCCTTTGCCACACGGCTGACCGAGATCGGCGGCGAGAGCGATCCCGCCCGGTTCGACGAACTGCTCGCCGAACTGCGCCGGAGGGGCGATTCGGCCGGCGGCATCGTCGAGGTAGTCGCCCGGGGCGTGGCGCGCGGCGTGGGCGAACCCTTCTTCGACTCGGTCGAATCGGTGGCCGCCCACCTGCTTTTTTCCATTCCCGGCGTCAAGGGCGTCGAATTCGGCGCAGGTTTTGAGGCCGCACGCCGCACAGGAAGCGCCAACAACGACCGGATCGCAGACGGCTCCGGCCACACCTTCACCAACAATGACGGCGGCATCAACGGCGGCATCGCCAACGGCAACGACATCCGCCTGCGTGTTGCCTTCAAGCCCACCCCCAGCATTGCCCTGCCGCAGGAGACCTTCGACGCCCGGAGGGGAACGACCGCTCCGCTTACCGTCGGAGGCCGCCACGACGCCTGCATCGCCCTTCGGGGTGCTGTCGTCGCCGAGGCGGCTCTGGCCCTTGCACTGGCCGACCTGTCGCTCCGCCGGGCATAGCTGCACCCGGCCGGAACCTCCGCCACGCCCCTCCAAGCGAAAGAATCGGAAGAATCCCTTTGCGTTTCAATTAAAATTATTAAATTTGCGGGCTGATATGGATATACTGAAGACATACATCATCCCGTGGAAAAGTCTGTCGAACGGCAGCCACCGCTTCGAATTCACGATGGAGGCCCCCTTCTTCGCGGCATTCGAAGAGACCGACATCACGGATGGTTCCGTCCGGGCTGCGGTGGAACTTAAGAAAGCGGCTTCCATGCTGGTGCTGGACGTGCATCTCGAAGGCGAGGTGACCGTTCCCTGCGACCGCTGTCTGGCCGATCTGGTTCTGCCGGTGGACTACGACGGCCGGCTGACCGTGAAGTTCTCCGACGAGATCACGGACTACGACGGCGACCTGATGTGGATCAATCCGACCGACGGCGAGTTGAACCTTGCCCAGTATCTCTATGAAAGCATCGTGCTGAGCCTGCCCTACCGCAGGATTCACGGCGAGGATGCCGACGGCAATCCCCTCTGCGACGCCCGCATGCTGGAACGGTTCCGCATCGTCAGCGAAGCCGAATTCGACGCTATCGAAGCCGAAAGCCGCACGCTGGCCAGGGCCGAAGGCAACGAACAGCTGCAACAGCTCAAGGCCCGGCTCGAAGCCGAAGAGGACAACCAACAACGCAACGAATAACCTATTAATTCAATAAAAAACCATGGCACATCCCAAACACAAGGTCTCCTCGACGAGACGCGATAAAAGACGTACGCACTACAAGGCAGCAACTCCGACCGTTGCCGTTTGCTCCAACTGCGGCGCTGCCGTACAGTACCACAGGGTTTGCCCCGAGTGCGGTTTCTACCGCGGCAAACTCGCCATCGAGAAGAAAGCGGAATAATCCCGCTTGGGAGTTGATCTAACCGGTATTCCCCCATGCTGAAGATCGGTATCGACGCAATGGGTGGCGACTTTGCACCGCAAGTCGTCATCGAGGGCGCATTGGCTGCACGCGAGCAGGTCGGCGACGACTGCCGCCTGGTGCTGTTCGGCGACGAACAGGCCATCCGGCACGAACTGGACCGGCACGGCGCCTCGCATGCGATGTTCGACATCGTGCCGACCACCGAAGTGATCGGCATGAACGACCATCCGGCCAAGGCCTACAACCAAAAGCCGAACTCCAGCATCCGGGTAGGTTACGATTACCTCAAAACGAGGCAAATAGACGGTTTTGCAAGTGCCGGAGCGACGGGAGCTATGCTCGTAGGAGCCATGTATTCCGTCGGTGCGATAGCCGGCGTTATCCGCCCCGCTATCTCCGCACAGATCTCCACACTCGACGGGAGCAGTTTCCTGTTGCTCGACGTCGGTCTGAACGTAGACTGCAAACCCGACGTTCTGGATCAATACGGCCTCCTCGGCAGTACCTATGCCGAGGCCGTACTGAACCGGAAACGCCCACGGATCGCCTTGCTCAATATCGGTGCAGAAAAGGAAAAGGGCAATCTTGCCACCAAGGCCGCCTATGAACTGATGGCCGAAAACGGAAAGTACAATTTCGTGGGCAACATCGAGGCCAACGAAATCTTTTCGGGCGGGAAAGCCGATGTCGTCGTCTGCGACGGCTTCGTCGGAAACACCATCCTCAAACAGACGGAGGGTTTCTACGAAATCGCCCGCCAGCGCGGCCTGTCTGACGCCTATATCGACCGGCTCAATTACGAATACGTTGGCGGCACAGCCGTGCTGGGCATCAACGGAACCGTAATCATCGGACACGGACGTTCTTCCTCCCTTGCCATTCAGAACATGATCCGCCAAACCGAAAAGACGATCCGCAGCGGACTGATTACCAAACTACAGGAGACTTTTCGTAATTTCTGATGAAGAAAATTACAGCAGCAATAACAGGCGTCGGAGCCTATCTGCCGGATTACGTACTCGACAACTTCGAGCTGAGCAAGATGGTGGACACCTCCGACGAATGGATCATGACGCGCGTGGGTATCAAAACCCGCCGCATCCTCAAGGGTGAAGGCCTCGGCACATCGTATATGGCGGAAAGGGCCGTCAACGACCTGCTGGAAAAAACCAACACCGATCCGCTCGACGTGGACATGGTCATTTGCGCCACGGTGACGCCCGACATGTTCTTCCCCTCGACCGCCAATCTGACGGCTGCCAAATGCGGTCTGAAGAATGCCTTCGGATTCGACACTCTGGCCGCCTGCAGCGGCTTCATCTTCGCGCTGGTCACGGCATCGCAATACATCGAAACGGGCCGCAACAAGAAAGTGGTCGTCATCGGAGCGGACAAGATGTCGTCCATCATCGACCCGACCGACCGTACCACCCTGCCGCTCTTCGGCGACGGCGCTGCCGCCGTTCTGCTGGAACCCAGCACCGAAGGATACGGCGTCATTGACTCCATTACCCGCAGCGACGGCAACGGAGGCAAGCACCTCTACATGAAAGCAGGCGGTTCGGCCTATCCCGCAACGGAGGAAACCGTGCGCAACCGGTGGCATTATGCCCATCAGGACGGTCAAAGCGTATTCAAGGCTGCGGTGACCAACATGGCTGACGTCACGGAGGAGATCATGCGCCGCAACAACCTCGAAGCGAAGGATATCCGTTACCTGGTTCCCCACCAGGCCAACCTGCGCATCATCGATGCCGTAGCCAAACGGATCGGCCTGCCGCGCGAAAAATGCATGCTCATCATCGAGAAATACGGCAATACCACGGCTGCCACCATCCCGCTTTGCCTGTGGGATTACGAAAGCCGGTTGAGCAAAGGTGACAATCTGATTCTCGCCTCGTTCGGCGGAGGTTTCACATGGGGTTCGATCTACCTCAAATGGGCCTACAACGGCGGCGATTTCTCGAAATAAGCCTTTGGCAACGCGGGACACGCAGGTGTTCTCCGGCGCCGCATAACGCATAATACCATCTGCCGTCCAATCTTCGGATGATTCGGCAGATGGTATCTTACGGTTCCATAGTTCAACGGATAGAACGACAGTTTCCTAAACTGTAGATTCAGGTTCGATTCCTGGTGGAACTACTAACTAATACTGATTATCAGCAAGTTAGCCAATAGTGGCAACCAAATGGACAACCATTTAAGACAATAAAAGCAAGGTCATTGGGCCTTGCTTTTTCATTATTTCCAGCGTATCCGCCCACACTATTGATCAGATTAGCGAAATGCTCCCTACACTCGCGGCGGCGCCACATTTTCGGCGCCACATAGCCCTGCTTTTTTAAACATCATGATGTCCATGTAGTGCGAGGAGTGGTTGATCGTGACGCTTTGCTCGCGGCGTTCGGCACCGGCAAACGGGTTGCCGGAAAATGTCGAGGTCGTCACCCAGTCCATCAGCTCGACGATCTGCGACTTGGTCGAGGAAAAATAGACATAGGACTGGCCGTCCAGCACCTTCAGCACGTCGAGGTAGTCGCCCAGCTTCCAATAACACTTGTAGGCCCCTACCTCCGTCGACAGGTATGGCGGATCCACAATGAACACCACCCCCTCCGCATGGCGGTACTGCTC
>DXCC01000030.1 GCA_019116245.1 Candidatus Tidjanibacter faecipullorum | reverse complement strand
TATTGTTTTGGAAAATACACCCTATTATCAAAAAGTATAAATCTATCAAGAAAGAGCAGGAGAAGCTAATTAAGAACAAAGAACAGGAGACATGGGATATGATGGCTCCGCTTAACCGGCTTTACGACTGGGGTGTATTCAACCGTATGATGACACAGGCTGTCCCGCGTCTCGAATTTGACCCTTATTTTACCAACCAGCGCTTGGCTGACCTTATTAATAGCTATGGATGGGATGAAAATTTCAGCAAGGAACGTTCTGTGTTATTCTCGCATAGTGGTCTAATCAACGGCAACCCATTTGTCATTGCCCGTACACGCAAGATGGAATGGGGAACCAAAGAATACACAGGAGAATTAGTTGTAAAATGGACAACCGTAGAGTATGATTCGGATGGCAAAAAGCACACACGTCATCATAGTGAAACACTCCGCGCCAGTGTGCACAAGCCATATCCGGAATATTTTGAAAAGACCCGCTTGATATATGGTAATACCGCAGCTCCGGATCTCAATTTCACTCGGGAGAAAAACGATGACGAACTCACCGTCGGCTCTCGTTCTTACAAACGTAAGCTCAAAGAGATAGAAAATTTCTCTCGCGACTTGAAGAATGATTTTGCAATGGCTACTAACGAAGAGTTTGAAGTGTTATTCACCACGACTAATCGTAATAATAATCAACAGTACTTCCTTTTATTCACCCCATTGGCTCAGGAGAACATGATTAATATTATTCGCGATAAAGAGAATGGTTATGGTGATGATTTCCAATTTATGAAACATCGTAAGCTTAACACTCTTACCGCAGACCATATGCAAGAACTTCCTCTTGACATGAATCCGCGCATGTTCTGGAATAACAACTACGATGCCGCGAAGCAAATATTCATTGAAACGACATGTGAAAACTTTAGAGCTATTTATTTTGGATTTGCTCCTCTGCTCTGTATTCCTATGTATCAGCAGATTCGTCCTGCATCTGCAATCTATGGTACCGATATACCGCGTCAAAGTTCTTATTGGGAGCATGAGTCTCTCGCCAATTTCTGGGGAGAAGACAAATTTGCCGATGCATCCTGTGTCACCCATTCTATCCTCAAGACTACGGAAAATCGTAAAGAAGACGGAACTGTTGAAGTACAGGTGCGGGCGTATGGTTACCGTTCAGAGCCTCGGGTAGACTATATATCAAAATACTGCAGCAATGAAAATTATTATGATGTTCCTGTTAAATGGGATGAATACATTCCTGTCATGGGAACAGGAGTACTTGAGATGCAGGAAGATATAGTTGATGAGCAACCAGATCTCGATCCCGTTGCGCGTCTTCAGGAAACAAATCAAAAATTGGGAGCTTTGGGCGAAGGCAGTATATTCCGCCGTCATATTACATCTCGAATAATGCGATGACATTTCATATTTGTTATTTTTCAGGTTTGAAAGACGCTTTAGCAAGATTGTTTATGTGGTAAAAGAGATTTGGAATTTTAATAAAATATAATTAAACGTATAATTATTAATAATAATCACAATGCAGTAACATCACTTTCAACAAGGGTTGCTACTGCATTCTTTTATTGGTAGTCTTAGCTTAGTATTATAAGAGTTGCTACAATAAGCAAAATAATGCAGACCACAGCAATTGAGACGGTTGCCAGATCATCACCCAAATAAGGTAATTCCTCTAAATTGCTTGATTTCAAATAGCTATATTCCTTATACAGATTACGCAAACAGCGAGGGGAGCGAACGATCGGTTCGCTCCCCTCGCTGTGTCTTGTCCGGCCGGATTACTGCAGTCCCCCGGCGTAGAGCTCCACATCGGCCAGGGTCAGCGGATCGCCGCCGAGGATGACGAGCCGTTCGACGACGTTGTGCAGTTCGCGGATGTTGCCGCTCCAGGTCATGGTCTGCAGCCGGGCCACGGCTTCGGGTTCGATCCGTTTGACGGGCATGCGGTACTCCGCGCAAAGGGCCGTGAGAAAATGATTGACCAGCAGGGGAATGTCGTCGAGACGCTCGGCCAGCGGCGGCACGCGGATCACGATGACGCTCAACCGGTGGTAGAGGTCTTCGCGGAACGTGCCGCGGGCGATCTCGGCGGGCAGGTGTTTGTTGGTCGCCGCCACGACGCGCACGTCCACGTCGATGTCGCGGTCGCTGCCCACGCGGGAGATCTTGCGCTCCTGCAGCACGCGCAGCACCTTGGCCTGGGCGGCCAGCGACATGTCGCCGATCTCGTCCAGGAAGAGCGTGCCTCCCTGGGCCTGTTCGAATTTGCCGCGCCGCATCTTGACGGCCGAGGTGAAGGCCCCCTTCTCGTGGCCGAAGAGTTCGCTTTCGATCAGTTCGGAGGGGATGGCCGCGCAGTTCACCTCCACGAAGGGGCCCGTTCTGCGGCGGCTCTCCTCGTGGAGCCAGCGGGCCACCAGCTCCTTGCCGGTGCCGTTGTCGCCCATCACCAGCACGCGGGCGTCGGTCGGGGCCACCTTGTCGATCAGGTATTTCAGGTGGCGGGCCGGCTCCGATTCGCCGATGATCGGTTCGGGGTGTCCGGGACGGCAGCGGGTGCGTCGGCACGGCTCCTCCGCCTCTTCGGCGGGCGGTTCCGGAGCGGCGTAGCGGGGCGGATCGGTCAGGCTTTTCCGCACCGCGGCCAGCAGCCGGTTCATGTTGATCGGTTTGGATATGAAGTCCGAGGCGCCCTGCCGCATGGCCAGCAGTGCACTTTCGGGTGTATTGTCGTGGGAGAGCCGGATCCAGGGGGTTGCGGTCCGGATGGGGGAGTCGGGTTGGCCGCAGAGCAGCAGGTCGAAATGACGGCTGGCATAGACCGTCATGCCTGAAATGGTGTCTTCGGCTACTTCGACGACATACCCTTCGTGTTCGAGTCGTTCCTTGAGCGAGCTGCGCATGCTGCGCGATGGATCGATGACCAGAATGGTTGCCATATTTAAGTCGGGAGAATAGTCAATTCGGTTGCATTTCCGGAAAAATGCCCTACCTTTGTACAAAGATAAGCAATTAGTTTTCTTATCAAAGGACATTACCGTTTTTTAATCCTGTCCGGTAAGCGGTCCGTTCTCCCCATTTTCACACACATCTGTTCTGTACGGGATCCGTCATGCGGCCCGTGTAGGGACCGGGAATGGCCGCCGGAATATATTATGGAGAAAAACTACAACATCTACCGCAAGAATCTGTTGTTGCCCGAATACGGCCGCCACATTCATCAGATGGTGGACCACCTGATGGAGATCGAGGATCGGGACGAACGCAACCGCAAGGCCCGCGTGGTGATCGGCGTGATGGGCAACCTCAATCCGCTGCTGCGCGATACGCCCGAGTTCACCCACAAGCTGTGGGACCACCTCTTCATCATGTCCGACTTCAAGCTCGACGTCGATTCGCCCTATCCCATTCCGACCAGCATGTCGCTCACGCCGGTGCCCCGGCCGATGGCCTATCCGCAGCGGCACGCGATCATGAAGCACTACGGCAAGTACGTGAAGCAGATGATCCGGTCGCTGGAGGGGGTCGAAGATCAGCGTGCCGTGCAGGAGACGCTGGGCGACATTGCCCGCTACATGCGCACCAAGAGCTACGAGTACAACGAGGAGCACCCCAACAACGAGACGATCATCAAGGACATCAAGCGGATGGGGGACGACCGGGTGGCCGTGGACGAGGAGGCGCTGAGCATGATCCGCAGCGAGTACAAGCAGCCGGCGGCCCGCAGCAACGGCAACAACCGCAAGAACGGCTACGTGCGCAAGAACGGCAAAAACGGCAAGAACGGCCGGTTCGGGGGCAATTATTCGAAATGAGGGCGCCCGTCGGGAACGGGGAGCGGAAGGGAAGTACGTAATAAGCGGGCTGCTTTTCCGTTCTGTCTGTAATTGATTATTTTTGTTGCGAGAAATCCGATCCGTTTTTATGAGGAATTCCATGCTGATGCCGGCGTTGCTCTGCTGGGCCGCGCTGGGCGCTGTCTCCTGTCACCGTGACGGAGCCAGCATTTCGGGACGGCTGGCGGGAGCTTCCGACCGCTCCGTATTGCTTGAGGAGACCACCGCATCGGGTGCGGTCGTGGTCGATTCGGTCCGGACGGACCGGAACGGCGACTTCCGGATCCGCATCGGGAAGCTGCCGGCCGGGACCACGTTCTATCACCTGGCTGTCGATGGATGCCGCATTCCGCTTTTCGTCTCGAAGGGCGAGCGCGTCCGGATCGAGTCGCAGTACGGCAAACCGTCCGAATATACCGTGTCCGGGTCGCGGGAGTCGGTGCTGATCAAGGAGCTGACCGACATGATGAACGGCGCCGCCGGACGGCTCGATTCCCTGTCGCGGCTCATCTCGGCCGCCGGGGAGGAGGATCCCCGCCGGGAGGGCTATCTGCGCGAGTATGCGCGCGAGTACAGCCAGCTGAAGCGGGATCAGATTCGGTTCATCGTCTCCAACAGCGGGTCGCTGGCCGCGCTGTTCGCCCTCTACCAGCATCTGCCGAACGACAATGCGCTTTTCAGTCAGAATACGGACATCGTCTATTACCGCATGGTGGCCGATTCCGTCGCCAAGCATTACCCCGATTCGCCCTATCTGGCCGCCCTGCGATCGCAGATCGACCGGATCGATTCCAATGACGAACTGGTCCGCATGATGGGCGAGAGTCTCTGCTCACCTACCTCCTATCCCGACCTCGCACTGCCCGACATGTACGGCAAGGACCAACGGTTGTCGGCGCAGGCCGGCAAGGTGATCCTGCTGGACTTCTGGGCGGCGGCCGATGCCTCCTCGCCGCTGGTCAATGCCGAGCTGAAACAGCTTTACGACGAGTTTGCCGACCAGGGACTGGCTATCTACCAGGTGGGGCTCGATACGTCGCGTTCGGTGTGGGTTAACGCCGTCCAGCAGCAGGCGCTGCCCTGGATTTCGGTCTGCGACTTCAAGGGACCCGAAGGCATTGCCCCGCGCATCTACAATGTCCGTTCTCTGCCCGCCAACTACCTGATCAACCGCGACGGGGAGATCGTGGCCCGCAATGTGCCGGCCGACAAGCTGCGCGAGGCCATCCGCAAACTGCTGTAACCCGCCTGCCATGTATTATTTTGCGTCGGACATGCATCTGGGACTGCCCCCCGCGGCGGAAACCGCCGGGCGGGAGCGTCTGCTGATCCGCTGGCTGCGCGAAGCGGCTACCGACGCCGAGGCGATCTTTCTGGTCGGCGACGTCTTTGACTTCTGGTACGAATACCGGCGGGTGGTCCCCAAGGGGTTCGTCCGCCTGCTGGGGACGCTGGCCGAACTGACCGACCGGGGCATCGCGATCCATTTCTTTACCGGCAACCACGACATGTGGGCCTACGATTACCTGGAGCGGGAGTGCGGCGTGCAGGTCCATGCGACGCCGCTGGAGATGACCTGCTACGGCAAACGGCTCTTTATTACGCACGGCGACGACATCACGGCCCGCGAGCACGGCTTCTGGACGCGCCGCATGAACGGCTGTTTCCGGTCGAAGACCATGCGGTGGCTCTTCTCGCATCTGCTGCATCCCGATCTGGCGCTCCGTTTCGGCCACGCGTGGTCGTCCCACAGCCGCAAGTCCAAGGCGGTGGCGCACCGTTTTCTGGGTGAAGTGGAGCCCATGGTGCACTTTGCCCGCCAGTATGCGACCTCTCATCCGGTCGATTATTTCATCTTCGGCCACAACCATTGTGCCGAGGTCTATCCGCTCGACGACCGCTCGACGGCGGTTTTTTTGGGGGAATGGATTGAGCACCCCACCTATGCGACCCTGTCACCCGACGGCCGCATCGCCCTGCACCGTTACCCTGCGGTAAGATAAGAGGAAAATCGATGGATAAATAATAAAAGCGGCTGTCTGAAAATCAGACAGCCGCTTTTCTGTGATTGCATGACGGGCATCACGGTTCTTCGCTGATGAGCATGCGGACACCGTTGCTGGGATAATCTAACCATGCTTCGGGATCTTCAAAATACATGATCCAGCAGGTACCGCAATATTCTCCCTCAGTTGCGAATGTAATTGGAATTTCGGCAGACAGTTCGATATTGATTGCTTCTGCTGCTTTGATAGCGAAAGCAACTCGGATATTGACCGTATTAGCAGGACCGTTGTCTAATTCCTCAATTGCGAAAGTAAGGGCCGGATAGTAGTCCAAGTGATTGAAATAGGACCAATTATAAAGCAGAACATTTTCAAAAATTTGAGATGCACTGCTACGGGAGTCGAATTTCACATAGCCACTACTAAGATAGGCAGCTTCAAAGTTGTTATTCTGTCCTGCTACTTTGATCTGGAATTCAGGCTTTCCTAATAGCCAGCCTTCTACTGCGTTTAAATCGCAAGTTATCTGTTTCAGATAAATCTTGGAAATCGAGTCAGGATTGCGGAAGGTTGCATAAGAGTAGTTAGTGACAGCATCGGATAATCTGCCTTGACTGTCGATTTTGCGTACCCGATAAGTGTATTTTACTCCCGGTTCGATGTTAGTATCCAGATAGATGTTCTCCTGTGGATCAATCGTAGCAATAACCTGATATGGTTGGTTGTCGTTGCCATTCAAGCGTTCGATACGGGTTGTGTAGAACTCGTCATCCGGATTCTCCCATTCTACTTTTAGACGTTGCATGCCGATTGCGTCGACAGTCAAATTGGTGACAGGATCAGGCTTGGAGTAATTGGTTTCGATTACAATCGGTGTCGAGTACTTGAGGGTAAATGAGCCAAACACGGCTGCTACCTTGTAGGCATAACTGCGATTTGCGGTAACATTGCGATCAGTATAAGTGCGAGCAGATACATCGAGGGTTGCAATCACCTCGTATTCACCATTGCTGGTCAAATCCGATCGGTAAACTTTGAATTGAGATACTGTACTGCCAACTGATAAGGGTTGAGTCCAATTCAAGACGACTGTGTTATTGACGTAGGAACCACTTACAATAGGAGCCGATTGCGTAGGAGGAGTGATTCCACCTCCTCCGCCCCAGCCTCCAATGCCAATATTACTGTTGGCACGTTCGTTGAGACCGATTACAATGACGGGTTCGTCGGGTTCGTTGATGGCGTCAATGATAATGGGATTGCCATCTGCGTCATAGCCCGGAACAGTTTCGGTTTTGAGATCGACATAATCGGAAGGAATGAAGCAGACTTTGGGGGTAAACTCTTCAGGATTCCACTCTTCCGCATGTACGGGGATAGAGATTTGCAGATTGGGGTACTGTTCGGTTAACTCCTCGATGATTGATTTGTCCGAACTCCGAGTTGCTTGTTCCGGATAGTATTGCTCCAGCATGTCTCCTATCGAGAAGGAACCGTTGCTACGGGTCACAATGCAATCTTCTGTCGGGGTGATTTGGATCGGAGCAGCCGTTTGCAACAGCAAGTCGTAGTCACCGTCGAATTGCTGGTTTACCTGTTGATGAACAATCTGACGGAATTCGGGGCTATTGATGGCAGCTTTGTTGACTGCCTGAGCCAAATTGCTCATCAGTTCGTCGTAGTGGTTGTTGGCCGTTAAAGGCACGCAGTCCGATGGTTCGGACATGGAGGGTGACTTGCTGCATGCAAGCCCCAGTATTAGGGGTACTAATGCCACAGAAATGATTCTTAGTTTCATAAAGTTGGGGTTTTGGTTTATATGATAAAAGTTGGAAGCAAGGTTATTGTTCTACTTTTCAGGGAATGCAGCGTCCCACAATGCCTGGTCTACTACGAGTGTATATATTGCATTATATGTGTCGAGTTGGGTATAGTCCCAATAGTCATTCGACCATAATTGCAACTGTGATTTACGGCTGTTTTCGTTGACCAACAGGCAGCTATGTCTATATTTTCCGGTGACATATAAGACATTGTCATAGATGAAAGCGTTGAGGGCCTCGGAATCTTTAAACAAGCTGCGATCGAAATAGCGTACCTTCAATCTTTGATTAGGTTCGATGGTGACCTTCTCATAGAAATTCAACTGATAGTCGGGTGATAGTTCGTTATATGGATCTTTTTCGCAAACACACGATATCAATATTCTGATCGGCTCGGAAAGTTTGTTCTCGACGTAAAAACTGTGGGTGCTTTTGCTGGGTTCACCGTAGGAGGGTTTTTTCTCGCAGGAGCACAGAGCAAACATGCAGGCAAATAAGCAAAGGAAAGTTAATCGTTTCATCGTACAAGTGGGTTAAGTGATGTGCGAATGTAGCGTTTGGAGTGTTGTAAACAAAATTTTTGATGGTTTTTTGTGAAAAATAATTTTATTTTTAAAAATTATAACACATAAGGGCGGCGTAATGTTAGATGCAGGCAGTTGGGGACGCGAAGAAGATGAGGATTTGCAGCGCAAGGTTTGAGATAGCGCTATTTTTGTAGAGCGGAAAGAGAGGGATTCGAACCCCCGGTACAGTTACCCGTACACCGCATTTCGAGTGCGGCCCGATCGACCACTCCGGCATCTTTCCAATACCATGTCGCAAGCGTTCTCCGGCGGATTCCCCGGCGCTTACGGGTTGCAAAGATACAAATTATTTGCAATTTGCACCAAAACCGATCCCCCCGAAACGATTTTTTTTCGCTTTCCCCTTTCCGGACCCGTTCTGAACGGGCCGAGGACCTCTCGGCCGGGCGGTCCGGGAGGTGCCGGCGACCGGCTACCGCTGCGGAGTGGGGTGGTGGAGCTCCTGCCATACGAGGGCCGAGGCGCCGAGGATGGCGGCTTCGGACTGGGGCAGCCCCGAAGGCAGCAGTTTGACCTGGCCCTGGTAGTTCCGCATCATGTGGCTCTCCATGGAGCGCTGCACCGGTGCCCAAAGCAGGTGGCCGGCGGCCGTGAGCCCGCCGAACAGGAAGATGGCCTCGGGTTGGGTGAAGGCGACAAAATTGGCCAGTGCCTCGCCCAGCAGGTTGCCCGTGCGTTCAAAGGTCTCCTGGGCCAGCGGATCGCCCGCCCGGGCCGCTTCGGCGATCATGCGCGAGTCGATGCGGTCGGCCGGTGTGGAACGCAGCGGTGTGGGGCGCAGATCTTCGGCCATGACCTCCAGCAGGGTGCGGACAATGCCGGTGGCCGATACATAGGTCTCCAGACAGCCGCGCCGGCCGCATCCGCACACCCGGCCTCCGGGGCGGAGCAGCACATGGCCCAGTTCGCCGGCCATGCCGCCGTGGCCGCGGACCAGCTGGCCGTTGACCACCACGCCCGCGCCCAGTCCCGTTCCGAGGGTGATCTCGATGAAGTCCTGCATGCCCCGTGCGCCGCCGTAGATCATTTCTCCCACGGCAGCCGCATTTGCGTCGTTGTCGATCACCACCGGCAGGGTGGGATAATATTGTTTGAGGTGGCTGACGATCGGGATATGGCGCAGCGGGGCCCTCTGTGAACCGTCGGCGTTGCGTTCGTACCACCGGATGTTGACCGGGTCCTCGATGAAGCCCGTGAAGGGGTTGCTGTTGGGGGCGCCGATGCCGATGCCGGCGATCTCCGCGTCGGGAGCGAGGCTGCGCAGCGTCTCGATCTCGCCGACGAGCCGTTGGGCATACTCCTCGAAAACGGGGTAGTCCCGTGTCTTGAACGAGCGCTGGCCCGCAATGGTGCCCGTTTCGTCGATCAGGCCGATCACCGTATTCGTGCCGCCGATGTCGATGCCTGTTGCCAGTCGTTTCATGGTTGTTCCGAATTTTTGGGAACTGCCGCATCTGCGGCAGCCTCGGTAAAGATATCCAATTCCGTCGAGTAAGACAAAATTCTTCGCGCTTTCCTTATCTTTGCGGAGACAATCAATCCCTGTGTCATGATGTACGACAAAGAACAACTTTCCGCGCGGATCGAGGCCTACATGCAGGCGCTGCCCTTTCCACAGGAACCCGATACGCTTTACGAACCGATCGTCTATTCGCTCGAGCGCGGCGGCAAGCGGCTGCGTCCCCTGCTGGCGGCCATGGCCTGCAACGTGTTCCGCGAGGAGATCGACGATGTGCTGCCCTGCGCGGCGGCCATCGAGGTGTTCCACAACTTCACCCTGCTCCACGACGACATCATGGACAATGCTGCCATGCGGCGCGGCAAACCCTCCGTACAGCGCAAATGGGGCGTGAACAGCGCCATCCTGTCGGGCGACGCCATGCTGATCTATGCCTACCGCCTGCTCGAACAGGCCGACACGTCGCTGCTGCCGCAGATCCTGCGGATCTTCAACGATACGTCGCTGAAAGTCTGCGAGGGACAGCAGTACGACATGGATTTCGAGTCGCTCGAGCATGTGCCCATGACCGACTACCTGCACATGATCGAACTCAAGACAGCCGTGCTGCTGGCCGGTGCGACGGCCATCGGCGCCGTGATCGGCGGCGCTTCGGAGGAGGATCGCGGCAAGCTCTACACCTTTGCCATGCAGCTCGGCATGGCATTCCAGATCCGTGATGACATTCTGGACAGCTACGGTACGGAAGCAACGCTCGGCAAGAAGATCGGCGGCGACATTCTGGAGGGCAAGAAGACCTTCCTGACCACGGCGGCCATGGAGACGGCCGATGCCGACATGCGCCTCAAACTGGCGGGGCTGCTGCACAACCGGGAGCTGCTCGACGAGACGAAGATTGCCCGCGTGCTGGACATCTACGACCGGCTGGGCATTCGGGAGCGTGCGGAGAAGGCCGTGGCCGACTATACGGCGGCGGCGCTGGAGGCCCTGGCCGGCGTGTCGGCTCCGGAGGAACGCAAGGGGCGGCTCCGTGACCTGGCCGCAGCCCTGAACGGCCGCATGCACTGATCCGTGGCCGCACAGCCCTCGCCCGTCCAACCATTTGAAAAGTTCGGAAAAATGCTTACTCGCAGCGACATAGAGATCATGGCGCCGGTGGGATCGTACGAATCCCTCATGGCAGCCATTGCGGCCGGTGCCGATTCGGTTTATTTCGGTGTCGGCCAGTTGAACATGCGTTCCCGTTCGGCCGCCAACTTTACGCTGGACGATCTGGCACGCATCGTCGCGATCGCCCGCCAGCACGGCCTGAAAACCTATCTGACCGTCAATACCATTCTGTACGACGAGGAGATTGCCACCATGCACGAGGTGATCGACCGCGCAAAGCGCGAAGGGGTCGATGCCGTGATCGTGGCCGACCAGTCGGCCATCCTCTACGCCCGCAGCGTCGGCATGGAGGTGCATATCTCCACGCAGCTCAATGTCTCCAATACCGAGATGCTGCGCTTCTATGCCCGGTGGGCCGACGTGGTGGTGCTGGCGCGCGAACTGAATCTTGACCAGATTGCCCGCATCTACGACAACATCACCCGCGAGCCCATCTGCGGCCCGAACGGCCGTCCCGTCAAGATCGAGATGTTTGCCCACGGTGCGCTCTGCATGAGCATTTCGGGCAAGTGTTACCTCAGCCTGCACGAGTGCGGCCAGTCGGCCAACCGGGGCGCCTGCCGGCAGATCTGCCGCCGTTCCTATGTGCTGCGCGACCGTGATACGGGCGAGGAGATTGCCACCGAGGGACGTTACCTGCTCTCTCCGAAGGATCTTTGCACGATTCCGTTTCTCGACCGTTTCATCGGTGCGGGCGTGCGCGTGCTGAAGATCGAGGGGCGGGCCCGCTCGGCCGAATATGTGAAGCGGGTGGTCGAGACCTACGACGAGGCGGTGCGCGCCGTCGTGGAGGGAACCTTCTCCGCCGAGAAGGCCGACCGTTGGGTGGAGCGCCTCTCGGAGGTTTTCAACCGCGGTTTCTGGGCCGGCTACTACCAGGGGGCGCCGGTGGTGGAGCTGAGTGCCCATTACGGTTCGTCGGCTACCGTGCGCAAGGTCTATGTGGGCAAGATCACCAATTTCTTCAAGAAGATCGGCGTGGCCGAGGTGCAGGTCGAGGCGTCGCCGCTGGAGCGCGGGGCCTCCTACGTGATCCTGGGGGAGACGACCGGTGCGCTCGAGGGAACGGTCGAGGAGGTTTATGTGGACGACCGGCCTGCCGACGTGGCGCCGCAGGGGGTCTTCTGTTCGATCCGTACACCCCAGCCCGTACGCCGGGGAGACAAGCTCTACAAGATTGTACCGGCCGAGCAGACCGTAACACAGGACTGACGGCCTTTGCCGGTTATTGTACAGGGGGTTTGCCTGCGGGTAGATCCCCTGTTTTGTCGGGTGCCGGGTGCAATGCGCGGGGCGAAAGACGGTTGGAAAAGCGTTTTTGTCCGCGGAAAAAACGGGATTTTGGGTTAAACTTGCAGGGAAGGGTATGTTCCGGCGGAACGGCCTTTCCTGCGGACCGATGGGCGGCGTTGGCGGCCCACTCCAAATCAACTGACAATGAAAAAATTCTTTCACAACATCCATCTTTGGCTGGCCGTGCCGTTCGGACTGATCATTGCGGTGACCTGTTTTACTGGCGCGCTGCTGGTTTTTGAGGACGAGGTTACGCGCAGTGCGCGGCACGACCTCTATTTTGTGGAACAGACGGCGGATGAAACGCTGCCGGTCGATGAACTGGCGGCCCGTGTGGCGGCCGTATTGCCGGCCAACGTCTCCGTAACGGGCGTCACGGTTCATGCCGACCCGGAGCGGACCTGGCAGGTCAATCTCTCCCAGCCGCGGCATGCTGCCATGCTGGTCGATCCCTATACGGGCGAGATCAAGGGAATGGCTGAGCGTACTCCTTTCTATGCCACCGTATTCCGGCTGCATCGCTGGTTGCTGGACAACAGCGTGGGGGCGGGCGGCGGCCTGTCGGTCGGCAAGCTGCTGGTCGGCATCAGTACGATGATGTTCGTCATCGTGCTCATTTCGGGAATTGTCATCTGGGCGCCGCGTACCGTGCGGGCCTTGAAGAACAGCCTGAAGATTACGCTGAAGCGGGGATGGCGCACGTTCTGGTACGGGCTGCACGCCGCGGGCGGCATGTATGCCATGCTGTTCCTGCTGGCTTCGGCGCTGACCGGTCTGACGTGGTCGTTTACGTGGTATCGGACGGGATTCTACAAGGTGTTTGGCGTCGAAAGCGCCGGTCAGGGTCAACAGAATGGCCAGGGACGGCAGAATGGCCAGGGCCAGGGCAACCAGGGCAGCCAGGGATATGGCTACGGTTACGGCCGCATTGAGTCGGAGGAGCCGGATGGTTCCCGGGTTTCGTGGCAGCAGGTGTGCGATGCGTTGCAGCAGGCCGATCCCGCCTGGCGTCAGATTACCGTGTCGGACGGTGAGGCCACCGTATCGCACGACCGGCTGGGCAACCGCCGGGCGGTGGACAGCTATACGTTCGATCCGGCCTCCGGAGCGATCCTCAGCGTGACGCCCTATCGCGAAAGCGGAGCGGGAAGCCGGTTGAGCGGCTGGATCTACTCGGTGCATACGGGCAGCTGGGGCGGTGTGGTGACCCGCGTGCTGACCTGTCTGGCGGCGCTGCTGGGTGCTGCGCTGCCGCTGACGGGCTATTATCTCTGGATCCGCAAGATGGTTGTGCGGCGCCGCAACCGGAAGCTGGTTGCCGGGCGGTAGGTCTGGCAGAACCGATCTATGCGACGGGCGGGACGATGGATGCGTTCCGCCCGTTTGTTTTGTCGTTGGTGTAGAGGGGTATATCCGGAAAACTTATAGAGATATAGAAAATTAGAATAAATATTGACAATCAGTGCAGTAGCCTGATCCAGCGGCGGCAGGGGGTTGTTTATCCGAATTATCTCGATAACTTTGTATTATGTAAAGTTCAATCCGGCAGCAGGGATGGAAAAACTGATCGAAAAACTGCGTTCGGAGCACCGGCTGGAGCCCCAAGAATATGCCCGCCTCGTGGAGGCCGCCTCGGGCGAGACGCTCGACGAGGCCATGCGTGCGGCGCGCGAAGTGGCCGTTGCCCGTTTCGGTAAGGGCATCTACATCCGGGGACTGATCGAGGTGACGAACTATTGCCGCAACGACTGCTACTATTGCGGCATCCGGCGGAGCAACCGCAACGTCGAACGTTACCTGCTCACCCGCGAACAGGTGCTGGCTTGTTGCCGCATGGGGTATGAACTCGGTTTCCGCACCTTCGTGATGCAGGGCGGCGAGGGGGTGATCCCCGAGGAGCGTGTGGCCGATGTGGTGCGTGCCATCCGGACCGAATTCCCCGACTGTGCCATTACCCTCTCGCTCGGCGAATACGAACGGGAGACCTACCAGCGTTTCTATGACGCCGGAGCCAACCGCTACCTGCTCCGGCACGAGACGGCCGATGCGGCCCACTACGCCCGCCTGCACCCGGCCGGCATGTCGCTCGAACACCGGATGCAGTGTCTGCGGAACCTGCGTGAGATCGGTTTTCAGACCGGTACGGGCATCATGGTCGGCAGCCCCGGCCAGACGGTCGATACGATCGTGGAGGACATTCTCTTCATTGAGCGGTTCCGGCCCCAGATGATCGGTCTCGGCCCCTACATCCCGCAGCGCGATACCCCGTTTGCGGCATGTCCGGCCGGCGATATCCGCACGACGCTCATGCTGCTGGCCATCTTCCGGCTGATGTTTCCCGATGCGCTGATTCCCTCAACGACGGCACTGGCCTCCATTGCGCCCGACGGCCGCGAGCAGGGCATCCTGGCCGGTGCGAACGTGGTGATGCCCAACCTCTCGCCTGCCGATACGCGGGCCAAATATGCCCTCTACAACAACAAGAAAGCCACCGGACTCGAAGCGGCCGAAGGGTTGCGCGGGCTGGAGGCGCAATTCAATGCGATCGGCTACCACATCTGCTACGACCGCGGCGACTACGAAGCGAAGACGGAGCCGGACGCTGCTCCGCAAACGATACGATAACGGAAAGAAAAGGCTAAAAAAATACGGATATGTACGATGTGAAATCGAAAGTCGCCACGGAGTTCATCGACCATGGCGAGATACTGGATACGATGGCCTATGCGCAGGCCCACAAACACGACCGCGCCCTGATCGAGAGCATTCTCGACAAGGCCGAGGCGGCCAAAGGCATCACCCACCGCGAGGCGGCCGTGCTGCTGGAGTGCGATCTGGAGGATCTGAACGAGCGCATGTTTGCCCTTGCCCGTCGGATCAAGGAGAAGATCTACGGCAACCGCATCGTGATGTTCGCGCCGCTCTACCTCTCCAACTACTGCGTGAACGGCTGCACCTACTGCCCCTACCACGCCAAGAACAAGACCATGCTGCGCAAGCGGCTCACGCAGGAGGAGATCGAGAAGGAGGTGATCGCCCTGCAGGACATGGGCCACAAGCGGCTGGCGCTGGAGGCGGGCGAGCACCCGCTCAACTCGATCGAGTACATTCTGGAGAGCATCAAGACCATCTACGGCATCAAGCACAAGAACGGTGCGATCCGCCGCGTGAACGTCAATATCGCCGCCACGACGGTCGAGAACTACCGCAAGCTGGCCGATGCGGGTATCGGTACCTACATCCTGTTCCAGGAGACCTACAACAAGGAGAACTACGAGAAGCTCCACCCCTACGGGCCGAAGAGCAACTACGCCTACCACACCGAGGCCATGGACCGCGCCATGGAGGGCGGTATCGACGACGTGGGCATCGGCGTGCTGTTCGGCCTGACGGGCTACCTCTATGACTTCATCGGCCTCATCATGCACGCCGAGCACCTCGAGGCGGCGCATGGCGTGGGTCCCCACACGATCAGCGTACCGCGCATCTGCCCGGCCGACGACATTGATGTGGCCGACTTCGAGAATGCCCTGCCGGACGACATCTTCCACAAGATCGTGGCCGTCATCCGCATCACGGTGCCCTACACGGGCATGATTATCTCCACGCGCGAGTCGCAGGCTTCGCGGGAGAAGGTGCTGGAGCTGGGCGTGTCGCAGATCAGCGGCGGTTCGAATACGGGCGTGGGCGGCTATGATGCGAGCGACCGCACCGAGACCGATACCACGCAGTTCGACGTGAGCGACCACCGCACCCTCGACGAGATCATTGCCTGGCTGATCGACCTCGGTTATGTGCCGAGTTTCTGCACGGCCTGCTACCGGCTGGGTCGTACGGGCGACCGCTTCATGTCGCTCGTCAAGACGGGACAGATTGCCAACTGCTGCGCGCCGAACGCCCTGATGACCCTCAAGGAGTATCTGGTCGACTATGCTTCGCCCCAGACGCGTGCCAAGGGCGAGCGGATGATCCGCGAGCAGATGGCCAAGGTGCCCAACGAGAAGGTGCGCGAGCGGGCCACGGCCAACCTCGACGCCATCGAGAAGGGCGAGCGCGATTTCCGCTTCTGACGGAAACGTTGCCCGGGTCTGATCCCAACAAGCCAACATGTAAAACCTGACAATATAACCTCACTTCCATGGAAAGTACACCCCGCGCCAATCGCGTACACATTGGCATCTACGGCAAGTGCAACAGCGGCAAGTCGTCGCTCATCAACGCCATCACCGGCCAGCAGACGGCCGTTGTTTCGGAACTGCCCGGCACGACGACCGATCCGGTGAACAAGAGTATGGAGGTTCCCGGTCTGGGAGCCGTCACGTTCATCGATACGGCCGGCTTCGACGACGACAGCGAACTGGGCGAACGCCGCCTCGAACAGACCCGCAAGGCAGCCGACCGGACGGACATCGCCCTGGTCGTATACGGCACTGGTGACAGCGAGACGGAGGATGCCTGGGTGCGCATGTTCGGACAGCGCAACGTTCCCGTAGTGGCCGTGCTCAACAAGATCGACACCATCGAGAACCGCGAGGAGTTCATCGAGCGGATGCGCCGCCGCACGGGCATGGAGCCGGTGGCCGTCAGCGCCCGCACGGGCGAGGGCATCGACAAGCTCATCCGCCGTCTCGGCGAACTGGGCCGCGGTGCGGCCGACGAGGCGACCATTACGGGCGATCTGGTGACCGAAGGCGATGTGGTGATGCTGATCATGCCGCAGGATGCGCAGGCCCCCAAGGGGCGTCTGATCCTGCCGCAGGTGCAGACCATCCGCGAGTTGCTCGACAAGCGGTGCATTGTGGTGAGCTGTACGCCCGATACGATGGAAGGGGCGTTGCGGGCTCTTTCCGCCGCGCCGAAACTGGTCATTACCGATTCGCAGGCCTTCGGGGTCGTGAGCCGCATGACGCCGGCCGAGAGCCTGCTCACCTCCTTCTCGGTGCTCTTTGCGCATTACAAGGGCGACATCGACAGTTTTGTGGCGGGGTCGGCAGCCATCGACCGCCTCACCGAACAGTCGCGCGTGCTGATTGCCGAGGCGTGCACGCATGCGCCGGCCACGGAAGACATCGGCCGCGTAAAGATTCCCAATCTGCTGCGCAAGCGGGTTGGCGAAGGGTTGCGGATCGACGTGGTGGGCGGCACCGACTTTCCGGAGGATCTGACCCCCTACGATCTGGTGATCCATTGCGGAGCCTGCATGTTCAACCGGCGCCACGTGCTGTCGCGGCTGGCGAGAGCCGAGGCGCAGGGCGTGCCGATGACCAACTACGGGGTCACGATCGCCCGCCTGACGGGCATCCTCGACCGCGTGGTCTATCCGAAGGGCCGCGAATAGGTTTTCGGACGGTTTCCGGACGGCTGCACATGCGAATCGGTGTTGCCGTACCGTTTTATGAACGGGTTTGCACGATTTTTGCACCCCGAATCGCTGAAGGAACATAATACAGAGAGATATGCACGGAATCAATTGCATCGGTGTACTGACGTCGGGAGGCGATGCCCCCGGCATGAATGCCGCCATCCGGGCCGTGACGCGCACCGCCCTGTATAACGGCTTTGAGGTCAGGGCCATCTATCACGGTTTCAAGGGGCTGGTCGAGGGCGAGATCGTACCGTTCCGCTCGGAGAATGTCAGCAACATCATCCAGCTCGGCGGTACGATTCTGAAGACGGCCCGCAGCCAGGCCTTCATGACCTACGAGGGCCGTTGCCGGGCGTATGACAACATGCAGAAGGAGGGCATCGACGCCCTGGTGGTGATCGGCGGCGACGGTTCGCTGGCCGGAGCGCGCGAGTTCGCGGCGGAGTTCGATCTGCCGATCGTCGGCCTGCCGGGTACGATCGACAACGACCTCTCCGGTACGGATACCACGATCGGGTACGATACGGCGCTGAACACCATCGTGCAGGCGGTGGACAAGATTCGCGACACAGCCATGTCGCACGAGCGGCTCTTCTTCATCGAGGTGATGGGGCGCAATGCCGGTTTCCTGGCGCTGAACGGTGCGATTGCCACGGGCGCCGAGGCGGCAATCATTCCCGAGATCGCCACGGAGGTCGATCAGCTCGGCGAACTGATCCGCAGCGGCTTCAATCATCACAAGAACAGCAGCATCGTGCTGGTGGCCGAGAGTGAGGTGACCGGCGGTGCGATGGGACTGGCCGACCGGGTGCGGAAGGAGTATCCGGAGTACGACGTGCGGGTGACCATTCTGGGTCATGTTCAGCGCGGCGGATCGCCTACGGCGGCCGACCGCATCCTGGCAACCCGCATGGGTGAGGCGGCCATCACGGCGCTCACCGAGGGGCAGCGCAACGTCATGGTCGGCATTCAGAACGACCAGCTGGTGTATGTGCCTTTCTCGAAGGCGATCCGGGATGACAAGCCGATCAACCGCAATCTGCTGCAGACGATCAAGATGCTCTCCATCTGACCCGCGGGGCGGAGGGATGAATGAACGAGGGGTTGCACCATCGCGGTGCAACCCCTCGTATTGTATTGGTCGGGACCGGTCGCGGATCAGAAGAGGTAGGTGACCGTAAAGTAGGTCGAGGTGCCGCGCATGGCCATCGTACCCTTCGGGAAGAGGCGCGACAGTTCGCCCAGCACCGTGCAGCCGATGCCGAGATGGCCGAACTGCCAGCCAAACTGGAAGTCGATGCCGCCCGCGTGGGGGTTGAAGGCGGTGTCGGCGCCGTTGATCAGGCTGCCGAATGTGTAGGAGTAGTAGCCGCCCAGACCGAGGTAGAGGTAGCCGTCCAGGGTGCCCCACAGGTCGCTTGTGAGCAGGAAGGCGACCGGTATGGTGAGGGACGACATCTCCAGTTTGCGGAAACCGGGGCTGACGATCAGGTTGCCGGTCGCCGGATCGGCTTCGGGGAAGCGGAAGGTGCGGTGGTGGTAGAGCAGGTCGGCCCGCAGGGTGAAGTGGTCGTTGAGGTTGTACTGTCCCGTGAGGCCCGCATTCCACGAGAAGCGCTCCCGGCCGTTGAGGGCGCTGTGGGGAATGACCAGCGCCGAGGAGCCGATGCCGGCCGTGATACCGCCGTTGAAGCGCTCCCGGCGCAGTTCGCGGAGCGGCCGCGGGGCGATTTCGGGGCAGGTGGCCAGCTCGACCGCCATCTCCGTGGTGTAGTCCGTGATGGCCGCCATGCCGGCGTAGTCGAGTTTTTCGGCCGTATCTTCGGGCCGGTGGTAGGGCGACTTCGATCCGGTGGTCAACAGAACGGCCGGAATGTCGCGGGCGGTGAAGGCGTTGTGATCCGAAGCGGTGAAGGTTTCGTTCGGACTGCGCCGCGTGCGCAGCGTAAGTCCTTCGTGCGGAATGGCCTCAAACAGCGCTTCGCCGTCGCGGAGTGTGCCCACGCCCTTGATCTGCAGCGTCTCGGCCCCCCGCAGCCAGCCCACCATGTCGATGCTGGCCATGAACTTCACGTTGTCGGCGGCCATGTTCTCCACCATCGCTTCGGAACCGTAGAGTCCCTCCTCCTCGCCGTCGAAGGCCACCAGCAGGACGGTCCGCTTCAGTTCGTGCTCGCGCTCCTTGAGGCGGCGGGCCGTTTCGATCAGCACGGCCGTGCCCGAGGCGTTGTCGTCGGCACCGTGGTAGATGACCGTATCCTGTCCCTTGACGCGGAAGCCCAGGTGGTCGTAGTGAGCCCCCAGGATGATGTACTCGTTGCGCAGACGGGGATCATTGCCCGGCAGGAAGCCGACAATGTTGGCGTAGCGCGTGTTGTGGCGCTCGAACCGCTGGACGAAGGAGTGGTCGCCGTCCTTGCGGGCCGAACCGGGCTGCAGACCGATCTCCTCGAAGGCGCGTTCGATGTATGCGGCGGCCTGCCGGGCCGTTTCGCTGCCTCCCTCGCGTCCCAGCAGGCTGTCGGCCGTCAGGGTCTCCACGTGAAGCCGCAGACGTTCCTCCAGGGTCGGATCGGGGAGCGTCTGGGCGGCGGCAGTCAGGCCGCACAGTCCGAGACACAGCACGGACAGGATCGTTTTTCTCTTCATGACGTTGGATTCGGGATGTGGAAAAGGGCGGAGTTGCAGACCGCCCTTTTCCCGTGTGAGTGAACCTGCTGCCGGCTATTCGGCGATCAGCAGGAAGTAGTTTTTCTTGCCTTTCTGTACGACCAGGTATTTGCCGGCAATGAGGTCGTCGGCAGTCACCGTGCGGTCGGGGGCGGCGATCTTCTCCTTGTTGAGCGATACGCCTCCGCCCTGGATCAGCTTGCGCAGCTCGCCCTTGGAGGGGAAGACGGGGCATTTCTCCACGCACAGGTCGAGGATCGGCACGCCGGCCTCGATGGCGCTGCGCGGAACGGTGTACTGCGGCACGCCCTCGAATACCTGCAGCAGCGTTTCGCCGTCCAGCCGGTGGAGTGCATCGGCCGTTGCGCCGCCGAAGAGAATCGACGAAGCCTCCACGGCCCGTTCGTAGTCGGCCTCGGAGTGGATCATGCAGGTCAGTTCGCGAGCGAGCGTCTTCTGGAGTTTGCGCTCGTGGGGTGCGGCCTCGTGTTCGGCGATGAGCGCCTCGATCTCCTCCCGGCCGAGGAAGGTGAAGATCTTGATGTAGCTCTTGGCATCCTCGTCGCTGACGTTCAGCCAGAACTGGTAGAACTTGTAGGGCGACGTGTAGCGGGCGTCGAGCCATACGTTACCGCTCTCGGTCTTGCCGAACTTGGTGCCGTCGGCCTTCTTGATGAGCGGACAGGTCATGCCGTACACCTGGCCGTTGTCGATGCGGCGGATCAGTTCGACGCCGGTGGTGATGTTGCCCCACTGGTCCGAACCGCCCAGCTGCAGGCGGCAGTTGTAGCGGCGGTAGAGCTGCATGAAGTCGTAGCCCTGGACGAGCTGGTAGGTGAACTCCGTGAACGACATGCCGTCGCCCTCGCCGTTGAAGCGTTTCTTGACCGAATCCTTGGCCATCATGTAGTTCACCGTGATGTGTTTGCCGATGTCGCGGATGAACTCCAGGAAGCCCATGTCCTTCATCCAGTCGTAGTTGTTGACCAGGACGGCGGCGTTGGGGGCCTGCGTATCGAAGTCGATCAGGCGGGAGAGCTGGTTGCGGATGGCCTCCTGGTTGTGGCGCAGGGTGGCTTCGTCGAGCAGGTTGCGCTCGAGCGATTTGCCCGACGGGTCGCCGATCATGCCGGTTGCGCCGCCGATCAGCACCACGGGACGGTGTCCGCACCGCTGGAAATGCTTGAGGATCATCACGCCGACCAGGTGGCCGATGTGCAGCGAGTCGGCCGTCGGGTCAAAGCCCAGGTAGGCCGTTGCCATGCCTTCTTTGAGGTAGTCTTCCGTTCCGGGGATCATGTCGTGGACCATGCCCCGCCATTTCAGTTCTTCTACGAAATTCATCGTTCTATGTCAGTTGTTTCAAATTGCGTTGCAAATCGTTGTGCAAATATAGGGCGAACCGCGCGAACGGCCAAGGCCCGCCGGACTATTCCCCCTTTTCGGGCGGATGGACGGGCGACTTGCACCAAGGCAGCAGGCCGCACTCCCCGCAGTGCGGATTGCGGGCCGTGCAGACGTAGCGGCCGTGCAGGATGAGCCAGTGGTGGGCGGTCGGCAGCAGCCGGGAGGGAATGTGGGCCGTCAGTTGCTGTTCGGCCTGCAGGGGATTGCGGGCGTTGCGGGTCAGCCCCAGTCGCCGCGAGACGCGGAACACGTGCGTGTCGACGGCCAGCACTTCGCGGTGGAAGACCACCGAGGCCACCACGTTGGCCGTCTTGCGGCCCACGCCCGGCAGCTTCTGCAGGTCGGTCACATTGTCCGGCACCGTGCCGCCGAACTCCTGCACGAGTGTTCGGGCCATGGCGGCCAGGTTCCTGGCCTTGTTGTTGGGGTAGGAGATGCTCCGGATGTAGGGAAAGATCTCCTCGGCCGAGGCCTCGGCCATCGCCTCCGGGGTCGGGAAACGTTCGAACAGGGCGGGTGTCGTCATGTTTACCCGCTTGTCGGTGCATTGGGCCGAAAGGATGGTCGCCACCAGCAGTTCGTAGGGCGACGTGTAGCGGAGTTCGGTTTCGGCCACCGGCATGTGCTCCTGGAACCAGCCGATCACGCCGCGGTATCGTTCTTCGGTTCTCATCGTAGGGTCATTTTCCGGATGGTGCGCGGGCGGATTATTTGATGTAGATCTCCAGCAGGGTGCCGTCGCCCGTCAGCCGGGCTTCGTCGAGCTCGGCCGGCAGCAGCAGGGTCTCCAGGGCGCCGATGCGCTCCTCGCCCCCCTCCGTGCGGACGGTGACGGAACCTTCCGTGCAGACATAGATCACAAAGCAGTCCAGCTCGCCGTAGTCGCGCTGCATGGTCCCCTGCACCCGGATCAGATTGGTGGTGAAGAAGGGGGTGGAGAGCGCTTCGCGCGGCGCGTTGGGTTGGGCGGGCACCATGTAGAGGTGTTCGTCCGTATGGCCGAACGAGATGGCTTCGGCGGCCTCCTCGGTGTGGAGGGCACGCGGACAGCCGTCCGCATCGACGCGGTCCCAGTCCGAGATGCGGTAGGAGACGTCCGAGGTCTCCTGGATCTCGGCAATCAGGATGCCCGGGCCGATCGTGTGGATCGTACCGGCCGGCACGTAGTAGATGTCGCCCTTGCGGACCCGGTAGCGGCCCAGCAGGCTGGTCAGCGTGCCGTCGGCCACGGCCCGCAGGTACTCCTCGCGCGAGACGGGGCGGTTGAAGCCGATGTAGACCGCCGCGTCCGGTTCACAGTCGACCACGTACCACATTTCGGCCTTGCCGCGGCAGCCGTGATGGCGGGCGGCCAGCTCGTCGTCGGGATGCACCTGCAGGGAGAGGCGTTCGCGGGCGTCGATGAACTTGACCAGGACGGGAAATTCCAGTCCGTAGCGTTCGTATATCTTGTCGCCGACCAGATCGCCCATGTAGACTTCCGTCAGCTCCTCCAGGTTGTTGGATTTCAGGAAGCCGTTGGCGGCTACCGACAGGTTGCCCCGCACGCCGGAGATCTCCCAGCTTTCGCTGATGCGGTCGGCGGATGCGGCCAGTCGGCGGGGAACTTTCTTGCCGGCTGCGGGCAGACGGTGTCCTCCCCAGATGGCGGTCTTGAGTATCGGCTTGAATTTCAGAGGATAAAGCATTGTCCTTCGTGTCGTGCGCGGAGCTGCGGCCAGCCTGCGCGATGCGTTAGTTTCGACAAATTTACAAAAATATCGCAGAAACCCGCTACCGGCCGGAGTTTCCGCAGAAGGGGCTGCAGGCGGTATCCGTGCCCGGCGGTGATGTGCCGGAACGGTTGGTATGGAGAGGGCCGATTTTTTTATTTGAATCAAAATGAGTAACTTCGTACGTTAAACAGTCCGGTATGCGGGAATTCCCGGAATGGCGGCAAAACAGTAAGTCTATGAAAATGAATGCACTGGATGCCAAAATAGGACAGCTCAAAGAGTACCTTTCGAGCGGCGAGAAGCGGATTGCCGTGCTGACCCACACCAATCCCGACGGCGATGCCATCGGTTCGTCGCTGGCCTGGGCGGCCGTGTTGCGCTCCATGGGGCATACGGTGAATTGTCTCGTGCCGAACCGCTATCCCAATTTCCTGGCCTGGATGCCCGACATCGCCGACGTGATTATCGCCAAGGAGGCCAACGAAAAGGCCGAACGGGTGGTGGACGAGGCCGACATCATCTTTTGCCTCGACTTCAACCGGATCGACCGGCTGGAGAACCTGAGCACCCACATCGTCAACAACAGCAAGGCGGTCCGGATTCTGATCGATCATCACCTCGATCCGCCTTTGGAAGAGTACGCGCTGGCCTTTTCCGACCACACCTCCTGTTCGACCTCCTATCTGGTCTATCGCATTGCCGAGCGTCTCACCGGCGTCGAGGTGTTTGACCGGGAGGCGGCCGAGGCGCTCTATGTCGGCATCATGACCGATACGGGCAACTTTTCGTTCAGCTACCTGACGCCCGGCCTTTTCCGCGCCGTGGCCGATCTGATCGAGAAGGGAATCGACGTGCCGAGCATCAATTCGCGGGTCTACAACGCTTACAGCGAGGGACGCATGCGGCTGCTGGGATACGTGCTGCTGCAGAAGATGCAGCTGATCGAGAACAACCGCATTGCCTACATCGGTCTGCAGGAGCATGAGCTGCGCCGCTTTGACTTTCAGATCGGCGACAGCGAGGGGTTTGTCAACTACCCGCTCTCGGTAACTTCCGTGCAGATGTCGGCCATGTTCCTCGAGACGCGCAAGTTTATCCGGATCTCGTTCCGGTCCAAGGGCAACGTGGATGTGAGTGAGTTTGCCGCCCGCTACTTCGGCGGAGGCGGTCACAAGAATGCGTCGGGCGGCAAGTCGTTCGAGCCGATGGACAAGACCATCGAGAATTTCAAAAAGGCCGTAGCCGAATATTTCAAGGAGAAACAGTTGTAGCTTCTGCCGGTACGGGCCCCCCGTCGGGACCGTCCGGCCGCGAGGGGGCAGCGCTTCATGATACGAGACGCTCCGTCAGCACGACGGGGCGTCTTTTTCG
Source organism: Candidatus Tidjanibacter faecipullorum (assembly GCA_019116245.1). Classification (GTDB taxonomy): domain Bacteria; phylum Bacteroidota; class Bacteroidia; order Bacteroidales; family Rikenellaceae; genus Tidjanibacter; species Tidjanibacter faecipullorum. Next base: position 3,381 of record DXCC01000030.1, on the reverse strand, counting down.
TCGTCGGGCTCTTTCCAGATGTCCAGTTCGCCTTTTTCGACCAGGTGGAAGATGCGGGCCAGTTCGCCGATGACGGGCGAAACGAGTTCGAGAGAGTCCGTCACCGCCTTGCGGTGGGCATCGTCGCCCTTGATGCGGTAGAGCATGGCCGCATACAGTACCCGGAAAGCCAGTTCCGTGTCCGACAGGTCGGCCTTGCCGATCAGCGCCCGCAGACGGGGCAGTTCGGGCTGCAGCCGGGCATAGAGCGCCCGGTAGCGTGCGCCGGCCGGCGCCTTCAGCAGCTCGGTGTGCAGGTCGTTCAGGTCGGCGATCAGGTGCAGTGTGTGGTCCAGGTGGCCCGACCGGGTCTTGCCCTCCTCGCGCAGGAGCGAGCCCAGGTCGACGTACCACATCAGCAGGTCGTTCTGCCGGCGCGGATCGTCGCCCGCCTGCGGAGCAACGAGCTGGGTCCAGATGGCCTCCGGACTGAATTGCAGGGCGCGCAGCAGATCTTCGAGCTGCCACAGGTAGAGGATATATTCCGCAATGTTCTCCTTGCGTTTCGCTTGTGCGATGTACATGGTTCGGTGAGTTTTGAGGCGGGGCGGGTTCAGCAGCCGCGCGCCGCAAACCACGCCTCGATGCGGTCCGCGATGCGTTCGGCCGCCGCCCGTTTCGATTCGAGCGGGCAGTCGGTGATTTCGCCCTGCCGGTCGATGATCGTGATCTTGTTCGTGTCGCCCGCAAATCCGGCTCCCGGATCGCGCAGCGAGTTCAGTACGATGAAGTCGAGGTTCTTGCGGCGGAGTTTGCCCAGGGCATTCTCCTGTTCGTGGTCGGTCTCCAGCGCAAAGCCCATCAGCATCCGGTCGCCCTTGCGGCGTCCCGCCTCGGCGGCGATGTCCTTCGTCCGCTTGAGGCGGATCACCAGGTCGTCGTCGCTCTTCTTCATCTTTACGGGGCTTACCTCGACGGGCGTGTAGTCGGCTACGGCCGCACACATCACCGCGCCGTCCGATGCCTCGAAGCGCTCCATGACGGCCCGGTACATCTCCTCGGCCGAGAGCACGTTGACCCGTTCCACGCCGGCGGGCGTGTCGAGTGCCGTGCGGCCGCTGACGAGCACCACCCGGGCGCCGCGGGCGGCCAGCGCACCGGCGATGGCGTAGCCCATCTTGCCGGTGGAGTGGTTCGAGAGAAAACGCACGGGGTCGATCGGTTCGATGGTCGGCCCGGCCGTGACGATCAGGGTTTTACCTTCGAGTGCGCTCATTTCCGGTCGGGTTGGGTGGAACGGAACAGCGGGCGGATCTGTTCGATGATCGCCTCCGGTTCGGCCATGCGTCCCTTGCCGGAGAGGCCGCTGGCCAGTTCGCCGGAGCCGGGTTCGATGATCGCCACGCCGCGTTCGCGCAGCTGGGCGAGGTTCTCCTGGGTGGCCGGATGGGCAAACATGTCCAGGTCCATGGCGGGGGCCACGGCTACCGGGCAGCGGGCCGAGAGGTAGCTGGTGAGCAGCAGGTTGTCGGCAATACCGTAGGTCATCTTGGCCAGCGTGTTGGCCGTGGCCGGGGCGATGAGGTAGAGGTCGGCCCATTCGCCGAGGCTGACATGGCTGGTCCAGGCGCCGTTCTCGGGGTCGAAGAATTCGACCAGAATCGGGTGTCTGGAGAGGGTGGCCATCGTCAGCGGCGTGATGAACTGTTTGGCCAGCGGAGTCATCACGACCTGTACGTCGGCGCCCTCCTTGACCAGACCGCGCACCAGCAGGGCGGCCTTGTAGGCGGCGATGCTGCCGGTGACGCCCAGCAGGATGCGGCGCCCTTTCAGGGTAGTGTCATTCATGGTTCCGGAGTGGAGGCGGGACGTTGCGCCGCATGCAAAAACGAACGGCCCGGGGTGCCGTTCGTCTGGATGGGTGCGCGCTCGTGCGGATGCGGGGAACCGGAAGGTATCCGGCGGCAGGCGCAGGGCGGAGCGGCAACGGAACAAGTCCCGACAGGGTTACTCTTGTTTGTCGTCGTTGGATGCGTCGCGGAAATAGACCTCGTGGTGCAGGAACTCCTCGGTGGCCATCAGCGTGGGCTTCGGCAGCCGCTCATAGTAGCGCGAGATCTCGATCTGCTCACGGTTCTCGAAGGTCTCCTCGAGCGTGTCCGTCGTCGTGGAGAAGTCGGCCAGCTTGCGGTTCAGCTCCTGTTTGAGCTGCGAGGCGATCTGGTTGGCGCGACGGGAGATGATAACGACCGATTCGTAGATGTTGCCCGTCTGTTCGTCGAGGTCGGTCAGTTTGCGCGTCACCGTGTTGTTGGGGACGTTGTTCTTTTTGATATCCATATCCGTTATTCGTTGTTTTGATCGGTTTGGGTGGCGACAGCCTCGGCGGGATGTTCGGCGAGGTAGCGTCTGGCGGTTTTCTGAAGCCGGTCGAGTTCTTTGCGGTATTTGCTCTCCGGGAAATCGGCTACGAACGTGTAGTAGGCATCCAGCATGTCGAGGTAGCGGTCGCGTTGCAGCGCCCGCACCGAGTTGGTGGCCAGTTCGTGGCACGACTTCACGGTCAGGTAGAGAATCTCCTCGCGGTGGGGGGTCTCCGGATACTCCTTCAGCGCATTGCGCAGCGCCACGACGGCCGATTTGTAACGGCCGATCTTGTAGTAGGTCCGGGCGTTGATGTATGACTTGTCGTAGAGCTTGTTCTGCAGTTCGTCCAGCCGCAGCAGGCACAACTGCCGCTTGAGCGAGTTGGGGTAGCGCTGGAGGTAATCGTTGATTGTGGTGATCGCCATGTAGGTCGGGGTCTGGTCGCGGTAGGGTTCGGGCGACATGTAGTAGTACCCCATGGCATATTTGTATTCCGCCTCCTCGACGAAGGGGCCGCGGCCGAAACGGCGGCGGTAGTCGTCGAACTCCATGCAGCTGTTCTCGTAGTCCTGCGAGCGGAAGTGGGCGTCGGCCGTGTAGAAGAGGATCGTATCTTCGCGGGCCGTGCCCTGGTAGTAGGGCGAGATCTCTTCGAACAGGGTGAGGGTCTTGTCGAACTGACCCGCGTCGAAATAGCGCAGCGCGGCCTGGTACATCTGCTCGCGGTCCTTGCTCTTGAGCAGTTTGTTGTAGCCGCTGCAGCCCGACGCCAGCAGTGCGGCGAGACATACGGCTATTTTCAGGGCGGTTCTGGTCATGGCGTGAAAAGATTACGGCAGGCGCGCATCATGCAAATGCGCACAAAGTTACGCAATTTTAACGAGGCGCGAAAAAGTTTATTGCATTTCTGATTATCCGTTTATGCACCTGTTATATTCGCAATTACTAGTCTGTCAAAGAGTTTGTCTCCAAAATACCGTCTGTTTAATTTGTAAATAAACTCGTTGAGATACAACTGTAAGTATTTCCTTTTGA